>CAZWPE010000002.1:0-221733 GCA_964635635.1 uncultured Myxococcaceae bacterium
TGATTACCCCGATCGCGATGGACAAAGAACTTCGCTTTGCTATCCGTGAAGGTGGTCATACTGTAGGCGCTGGTGTTGTTTCAGAGATTTTGGAGTAATAGATGTCGGCCAATAAGATTCGTATTCGTTTGAAAGCCTATGACCACAAACTGCTGGATCAGTCGGCTGAGGAAATTGTTGGAACTGCACGCAGAACTGGAGCCAAGATCGTTGGCCCCATTCCGCTGCCTTCCAAGATTACTCGTTACACCGTTTTGAGAAGTCCGTTTATTGACAAAAAGTCTCGCGAACAGTTTGAGACCCGTACTCATAAACGCGTACTTGAAATCTTGGGGCCGACCCAGGCAACTCTGGATGCCTTGATGAAGCTCGATCTGTCGGCAGGTGTCGATGTGGAGTTGAAAAGCTAATGTTAACCGTAGATGTAATTAATCTTAAAAACGAAAAAGTGGGAACGATGGATCTGAATCCAGATCTTTTCGGCGCTCCGATTCGTAAAGCCATCTTGTCTGAAGTGGTGCACTGGCAGCGTGCTTGCCGTAGAGCAGGTACCCAATCTGCTTTGACCAAAGCAGAGGTTCATGGAACCACCAAGAAGCCATTCAAGCAAAAGGGCAGTGGTCAGGCTCGTCAGGGTTCGCTTAAAAACCCTCACCAAATTGGTGGTGGTGTGGCGTTCGCTCCAAAGCCAAGAGACTACTCCTATGCAATGCCTAAAGCCAAGCGTCGTGCAGCTTTGGCGGTTGCTTTGAGTGCTCGTGTGAAAGAAGGTTCGTTGCGCGTGCTTCAAGACTTTAACATGTCTGAGCCAAAGACAAAGGCTGCTGCCTCGGTTCTTAAAACCTTGGGCACAGAGAAGGCTTTGGTGGTGGATGTGGCCAATGGTGTATTGATGAAATCGATGCGCAATATGGCTAAAGCCAAGTATATCGAAGAAGCTGGTCTAAACGTCTATGACATTTTGCACTATCCGCATTTGGCCATGACACAAAAGGCTGTAGCGGCTTTGCAGGAGCGCATTTCATGATTACGCAATACGATATTTTAAGAAGACCTCTTTTGAGTGAAAAATCTGTAAGCCTTAAAGAAACTGGCCGACAGATCTGTTTGGAAGTGCTCCCGAAAGCCAACAAACAGCAGATCAAATCTGCTGCTGAGAAGCTTTTTGGAGTGAAGGTAGAAGCTGTGAATACAGCCGTTTACCGTGGCAAGACGAAGCGCATGGGCAAAAGTATGGGCAAGACCTCCAATTGGAAGAAAGCCGTATTGACGCTTAGCGCTGATTCTGATGTAGATGCATTTGGTATTTTTCAGCAGGCTAGCCTGCCAGAAGGACAAAATTAACGATTTTAGCCGACAATACGCTGATCTGTATTGAGAAGCGTAACTATGGCTAGAAGGATGGAAAAGTGGCTATAAAGAATTATAAGCCTACGAGCGCAGCTCGACGGCTAACGACTGGTTTTGATTTCTCAGACCTTTCAAAAAAGAAGCCTGAAAAGCGTTTGACCAAAGGTGCAAGCGCGATCTCAGGTCACGGCAGCACAGGCCGTATCACCGTACGTTTTCGTGGTGGTGCTCATAAGCGTAAGCTTAGAGATATCGAATTTAATAGAAGCAAAATCGGCGTTCCAGCTGTTGTCTCAGCTTTGGAATATGACCCAAACCGTAGTGCCCGTCTTGCCTTGTTGCATTATGCAGATGGCGTGAAGAGCTACATTTTGGCTCCGGTAGGTCTTTCGGTTGGTGATCGCGTTGTTGCAAGCCAAACGGCAGACATTAAACCAGGAAACTGTCTGCCACTCAAGAATATACCAATTGGTACAGAGATTCACAACATTGAGCTCCGCCCAGGAAAAGGTGCACAGATGGTGCGCTCGGCTGGTGGTGTTGCTCAATTGATGGCTCGTGAGGGTGAGTATGCAAACGTCAGACTTCCTTCTGGTGAATCCCGTAAGGTGAATGTTGATTGCGTGGCAACGATTGGTCAGGTTGGTAACGTTGAACACGAACTGATTCGTCTGGGTAAGGCGGGTCGTGCAAGATGGTTGGGTCACAGACCTCACAACCGCGGTGTTTCGATGAACCCTGTTGACCATCCACATGGTGGTGGTGAAGGCCGTACTTCCGGTGGTAGACACCCAGTGTCTCCATGGGGTCAGCCAACCAAGGGCTATAGAACCCGTAAGAACAAGCGTACAAATAACATGATCATTAAGCGTAGGAAGTAACAATGGCACGGTCACTGAAAAAAGGTCCTTTTGTGGACGCACATTTGTGGAAGAAGATGGTCGGTGAGGCTGCTGGTAACGCTCGCCAAGTGGTCAAGACTTGGTCGCGTCGTTCAACGATCACCCCAGAATTCATTGGTAGAACCTTGGCGGTTCACAATGGTAAGAAATTTATCCCAGTTTTTGTAACGGACAACATGGTTGGTCATAAGCTCGGTGAGTTTGCGCCTACCCGTCATTTCGTTACCCACCCGACTGACAAAAAAGTGAAGAAGGGGGAGTAGTTTAGTATGGCAACCAAAGAAAAGAAAAAAGCGCAAGCCAGGAAAGAAGCCAGATCTCTAGAGGTTGGTAAGGCTTCCCTGAAAAATCTTAAAACCAGTGCTCGTAAGGCTCGGGTTTTGGCAAACATGATTCGTGGTCGTTTGGTGAGTGACGCTTATGCCGCTCTTGCCTTTCAAGCTCGTTTCGCTGCAGAGCCAATGCGTGCTTTGTTGAAGTCTGCTGCATCAACAGCTGCTCAGCGTGGTTTTGATGCGGATAGTTTGGTGGTGGAAGAGATTCAGGTTCACAAGGGTCCGATCGCCCATCGTTTTATGCCAAGAGCGCAAGGACGTGCGACGCCAATCCGCAAGCAGTCTACGCATATTGATGTTCGTCTTTCGACAAGGGATGTGAAGTAAGTATGGGCCAGAAAGTAAGTCCAATTGGTTTTAGACTTGGGGTCAACAAGACCTGGGATTCTAAATGGTACGGCGAAGCCGGTTATGCAGCATGGCTCAAAGAAGACATGGATATGCGTAAGCTGGTGAATGCACAGTATAAATCAGCTGGTATCAGCAAGGTTGAGATTGAGCGCGCTGCCAACAAGTGCAAAGTAAGTGTTCATGCTGCCCGTCCCGGATTGATTATTGGGAAAAAAGGTGTAGGAATTGAGCAGCTCAAGAATGAACTTCAAAAGAAGTCAAAATCAGAAGTGTTTTTGAATATTCATGAAGTCAGGAAGCCAGAGGCCGATGCACAGTTGATCTCTGAAAACGTGGCTCAGCAGCTTGAAAGACGTGTTGCTTTCAGACGCGCCATGAAAAAGGTGATGCAGACCGCTCAGAAGTTTGGCGTCAAGGGTATCCGAGTCGCTGTTTCTGGCCGTTTGGGTGGAGCTGAAATGTCTCGCCGTGAGTGGTATCGTGAGGGCCGAGTGCCTTTGCACACACTCCGTGCAGATATTGATTATGGGTTTTCCGAAGCACATACGACCTATGGGCAAATCGGATGTAAAGTTTGGTTATTTAAAGGCGAAGTGCTTCCGGGTGCACGCAAATAAGGATTAGAAAGTCATGTTGTCTCCAGCGAGAACTAAATTTCGAAAGCAGCACAAAGGTCGCACCTGTGGCAATGCCAAAGGTGGAAGTGACTTGGCTTTTGGGACCATTGGTCTTTTGTGCACCGGCCGCGGTTGGTTGACTGCGCGTCAGATTGAAGCAGCTCGTATTGCGCTAACACGTCACGTGAAGCGTGGTGGTAAGGTTTGGATTCGGGTATTCCCAGACAAGCCAGTTACCAAGAAACCTGCTGAAGTCCGAATGGGTAAAGGTAAAGGTGGCGTGGAAGGTTACGTAGCGGTCGTAAAGCCGGGGCGTATTTTATATGAAATGGAAGGCGTTACGGATGAGGTAGGTAAAAGGGCAATGGAATTGGCCGCTTCAAAACTGCCATTTTCTACACGCGTAATTACGGCATCGACGGAGCTATAATTTATGACACGGGAAGATTTTAATAAAGAAGAGCACGCATTGAGGAAGCAGCTGTTAGACATGCGCTTTGATCAGCGATGCGGCAAGCTCACAAATACAGCGATGATTCGAAAGACTCGTCGTGATTTGGCAAGACTTTTGACTTTGAAGAGGCAGAACAATGGATAGGCATAAACGCATTATGCAGGGTGTGGTTACCAGCACTAAAATGGCAAAGACCATTACGGTTGAAGTGACTCGTACCGTGCGTCACCCTAAGTATCATAAGTTTTTGAAGCGTGCGGATTCCTATCATGCTCATGATGAAAAGAACGTTTGCCAAGTTGGCGATGTTGTTAGCATTATTGAATCTGCTCCGGTTTCCAAGACCAAAAAATGGCGCCTGAAAGAAGTCGTCCAAAAGGTGGAGGCTTAAAATGATTCAAACTCAATCCGTATTGGAAGTTGCAGATAACAGTGGCGCTAAGAAAGTCATGTGTATCAAAGTACTCGGCGGTTCACACAGACGTTATGCCTCTATTGGCGATGTGTTTGTGGGTAGCGTTAAAGAAGCAAGCCCTACTTCTAAAGTGAAGAAAGGTGCTGTGGTTCGCGCTGTTGTGGTTCGTACTGCTAAAGAAATCGCGCGTGCAGATGGTACCTATATTCGCTTTGATAAAGGTGCAGCTGTGTTGGTCAACAAAGATGACGAGCCAGTAGGAACTCGTATTTTTGGACCTGTCGCACGTGAATTGCGCGGTAAGAATTTTATGAAGATTGTATCGCTCGCACCGGAGGTGCTCTAATGAAACTTAGCATCAAAAAAGGTGATATGGTAAAAGTGATTACCGGCTCGAACAAAGGTGAGACCGGTAAGATTTTGGAAGTTGATCGCAGCGCTTTGCGCGTAAAGATCGAAAATGTGAAGCCCATTAAGCGTCACATTAAGCCTCAAAAATCTAAAGCACACCCAGAAGGTGGAATTGTTAACGATTTCGGGACTATTCATATCTCGAACGTGATGAGGGTAGAGTAGTATGGCTCGTTTAAAGAAATATTATGAGAAGGAGCTGGCATCTAAGTTGATGTCTGAGCTTGAACTCAAAAATAAAATGCAGATCCCGCGATTGGAAAAGATTGTGTTGAATATGGGTCTTGGTGAAGCTGTTGCGAATCCAAAGGCTATTGATGCTGGCAGAGAAGCTCTAGAGCTGATCACCGGTCAAAAACCAGTCATTACAAAAGCAAAGAAGGCGATCGCTAACTTCAAGTTGCGTCAAGGTCTTCCGATTGGTGTTTCCGTGACTCTCCGCCGTGAACGTATGTGGGAGTTTTTGGACAGATTTGTAAATATCGCTTTGCCTCGTGTAAGAGACTTTAGAGGTATCAACAGCAAGTTTGACGGCAGCGGCAACTGCTCTATTGGTATTAAAGAACACATCATTTTCCCAGAAATCAACTACGACAAGGTTGATAAAATTCGTGGCTTGAATGTGTGTTTGGTGACTAAAGCTCAGAATGATGCACAGGGTAAAGCCCTCTTGAAACATTTGGGTGTTCCCTTTAGGAAGTAAAAAAGATTATGATGACAGATCCGATTAGTGATTTTCTTGCTCGAATTCGTAACGCCCTGATGGTGCGTCACGCAGAAGTACGTTTGAGGTCGTCTCGTATGACTGAACGCGTATTGGGAATTTTGAAGCAACGTGGATTTATTCATGACTTTGGTTCCGATGAATCAGATATCGTTGTGAAGCTTAAGTATGATGCCGCAGGCGAGCCAGTTATTGAAGGCTTGTCCCGTGTAAGCAAACCAGGTCTTCGGGTTTATGCTGGTAAGGCAGAGATCCCCTCGGTTCGCGGTGGTCTTGGTGTTGCGATTGTCTCTACCTCAAGAGGGGTGATGACAGGGGTTGATGCTAAGAAGCAAGGCATCGGTGGCGAAGTAATTTGTACGGTTTGGTAGGTGTAAAATGTCTCGTATTGGAAAGCAGCCAATTGAAGTTCCAGAAAAGGTTAAAGTTGCCATTTCAGGAACCTCGGTAAAAGTAGAAGGCCCTAAGGGCAAGCTCGCACGGGATTTGCATCCGCTGATCTCCGTCAAACAAGAAGGCGCTCAGCTGATTGTTGCTCGCAAAGATGACTCAAATGAGTCGCGTTCTTTGCATGGTTTGTCCAGAACTTTGGTAAACAACATGATTCATGGTGTTAGTCACGGATTTGTGAAAGACTTGGCGATCACTGGCGTTGGTTATCGTGCAGAAGCTAAAGGCAGAGAGCTACACATGTCACTTGGGTTTTCACATCCTGTGATTTTTAAGCTCCCAGCAGAAGTTACTGCTACCACAGATGCGAACCGTACATCGATTAAGCTTGAGAGTCCTAATAAGGAAGTTTTGGGTGAAACGGCTGCAAAGATTCGTTCATTCAGACCACCTGAGCCATATAAGGGTAAAGGTATTCGGTACTCGACTGAAGTTATTAAGCGTAAAGAAGGCAAGTCGGCAGGTAAGTAATTATGAGTAAGATGAATGTAAAACAAGCTCTGCATCAGCGTCGTAAGATCAGAGTTCGAAAGAAAGTAGAAGGCAACGCTGCCTGCCCACGTCTCAGCGTATTCAAAAGCGCCAAGCACATTTATGTGCAAGCGATTGATGATGCGGCTGGCGTGACTCTGGCTGCTGCAAGCACTGTAGATAAAGACTTGAAGTCCGATATTAAGGGCCAAAAGAAAGTCAGTGCTGCTCAGGCTGTAGGAACTTTGTTGGGTCAAAGACTCAAAACCAAAGGCGTTGAAACAGTTGTGTTTGATCGAAATGGCTTTAGATACCGAGGTCGTGTGGCCGCGGTAGCAACCGGAGCCCGTGAAGCTGGTCTACAGTTTTAAGGAATTGAAGTATGGGAGAAAGAATGGCTCAGGCAAGTCATGAAGAACAGTCGGACCTAGTCGAACGCGTGGTTCACGTTGGCCGTGTGGCTAAGGTGGTAAAGGGCGGTAGAAGGTTTTCATTTAGCGCTCTGGTCGTCGTGGGTGACGGTAAAGGTCGTGTAGGCGTTGGCCTCGGTAAGGCTGGTGAAGTACCCGAAGCAATTCGTAAAGGTACAGACCAAGCTCGTAAGAGTGTCAAGCGTGTGTCTTTGGCTGGGCCAACGATTCCGCATCCTATTACCGGTGTTTTTGGCGCAGGCAAAGTGTTGCTCCGTCCAGCTTCCGAAGGTACAGGTTGTATCGCGGGTGCAACGGTTCGTGCTGTGCTTGAATCTGCGGGTGTGCACGACATTTTAACCAAGTCTTTGGGCAGCAAGAACCCGCACAACGTGGTGAAGGCTACCATGCAGGGCTTGTTGGCTCTTCGTACAGCAGAGCAAATTGAACAACGTCGAGGTGTGGCATGAAAACACATATTTGGGTAAAACAACTTAGAGGCCATGCAGGCAAGCCAAAAGCTCAGCGATTGGTTTTGGAAGGTCTAGGCCTGAAGCGTATTGGTGATGAGCGCATTCTGCGTGACAACCCAGCTATTCGTGGCATGGTTGAAAAAGTTCACCACATGATTCAGATCGAAGTTCGCCCTGGCGAAGCTCCGCTGACCGGCGCTAGAAGCCGTAAGTAACTGTCATCCCGGGCAAACGACCCGAGATCCAGTCTGGACCCCAGCCTCCGCTGGGTTAACAAAAAAGAAAGCACCCGAAAGGGTGCTTTTTTGTTTTGTCATATGACACATTACTAGACTATGTTCCCAAATTGGCGTACAATCTGGGAGCATGTTCCCGAGACACGTTAATCTACCGAAAAATCATAGCTTTTTCTTATTTGGAGCCAGAGGTACAGGGAAGAGCACCTGGCTAAGGTATTTGTTTAAATCCGAATCAACACTTTGGATTAATCTTCTCGAGCCAGAAGAAGAAGATAAATTTTCAAAGAGACCACAATATGTCCAATATTGGCCGGGATGTTGGAGTTGATCATAAAACGGTAGCATCGTATTTTTCTATTCTTGAAGATACGTTGGTAGGATTCATATTAGAACCTTTTCAAAATTTATTCAGGAAACGCTTAGGTCAGACACCGAAGTTTTATTTCTTCGATACTGGTGTTTGTAGGGCATTGGCTCGTGTGTTGCAGGTTGAATTGGTTCCACAAACGAGTGCCTACGGAGATGCATTTGAGCATTTTGTAATTTTGGAATGCTATAAACTTATACAGACATTTTTCCCGGATTATCGGATGTCGTATCTCATCACAAAGGATGGAGCAGAAGTGGATCTGGTGGTTGAGAGGCCTGGATTACCCCTGTTGCTCATCGAAATTAAGAGCAGCGAATTGGTCGATGACACCCAGTTGAGTGCAGTTCGTGGGTTTTCAAAAGAACTTCCAGGTAGCATTGCCTTGTGCTTTTCAAATGAGCGACGTCATCGTAGTGTTGAAGGTGTAGAAATCCTCCCATGGGCCGAGGGAATCAGGCGATATTTTATGCCAGTTTCGGTTTCATCGAAGTCAAATTAAATCGGCTTTGGCAGTTAGAGATCCGCCCTGGCGAAGCTCCGCTGACCGGCGCTAGAAGCCGTAAATAAGTGTCATCCGGCAGATAATCTGTCATCCCGGGCAACGACCCGGGATCCAGTCTGGACTGATGGTATTGGTTACTCGCGATAAGGGTCCGTACCGAAGTTACTTTCCCTCGCTTAGAATTGTTTCACCTTAATCTCTGCTGAAACGCTCATCCCATGCAACCAATTCATATTTTGGTTCTTGGCACTTTTTGACAGGAATATGGCGCTGAATACCTACAACTCTATAATTAGAGCCATCGACAATATATAATAGGGAAGCTGACTGGTCATCGAAGCCGGCAGAAGCGTGCAAAAGCTGAGTTGTTTTGCCCAGTCCAGTCACGGTGCCACTGTCTTTTCCCTTCTTTGACATTACCGCTTGCAAAGCTTGGTTAAGCTGTGTTTGAGGCAGTTGATTTTCTGACCAGAAATTCAGCTGATGCATCATACCAAAGCTATCAGCCGGATGATAATTTTGTTCACCATAATGGGCCCAATGTTTTTCGCCATCTAATTTAAACGTTGGCATAATAACGCCTGCAAAAGAGAATCCCGAAATAAGAACCAACAGAATGATTTTTTTCATCATAAGTTCGGATGAACTAAGATGTTATTTTCTGAGCTGCAACCCGGTTCAATCACTTTGAGCTCGCTGTCTTTGTAACTGTGAATCCATTCTTCATAGAGCCCTTGGAGTCCGGCGAGGTACTCAAGAGGGATATTTTGTTCTTCAGGTCTGCCTCTTAATTTAATGCGCTCTTGAAGTGTTTCCAGAGGTGTTTTGAGGTAGATCATGAGTTTGGGTGGTTTGAGGGCCTGTTTCAGTGCAAGATAAAACTCACGATACAAGTTGTAATCGCGTCGAGTCATTTTGCCTGTCATGAAAAGTTGTTTGGCAAAAATTTCTGCATCTTCATAAAGCGTACGATCTAATAGACCAGTTTTTTCAGATTTCTCGATGCGTTGGTGGATTTTAAATTTTTGGATCAAAAAGAAAGTTTGAGAATGGAATGCCCACTGATTCATGTTGTCATAAAAATCAGTCAGATATGGGTTTAGGGCATTCGCCTCGTAAAATGGGGTGAGTCCATGACTTTCGGAAAGTTTTTTGACGAGTGTGGTTTTTCCAGAGGCAATGTTGCCTGCGACTGCAATGTAGGAAAATTCGGACATAAGTGGCCCATGCTAAGCCAAGTTGTGCCAGTGAGGCAATATTAATTGTGCTGTTTGCTTGAATCGATCTGAGAGCATGGGTTACCAATATTGGCTATGAGACACATAGCCCTAATTTTTGCTGTACTTGCATTGCCCACTATGGCTTTGCAGAATTCAACACCTACTGTTTTTGTGCCGACGCCAATGAATGCAGAGGCCCCTATGCGGCTCTACATGGCCTTGGATAATGCGAACGTATTTAGCGGAGGTGAGAGTGCTTACCCTGGGACTTTCTTAAAAAATGGCCAAGTAGGGCTGATGAATCTTCAACTTGAACTTGCAGTTATTAAACAGATTGCAGCTGGTTTCGATATGGGTTTCGGGATTCACGGTGGTCTTCAGTCACCCTACAGTATGTTCTTTGGGGATGACAAAACCGGGACAGCTGGATTTCCTAGGGGCGCAACTCGATACGGTATGATGATTGGTCTGGATTTGATGGCTCGCTACATGAAATTTGTAACTGACTCATTCTATATGGGTGCTCAAGCTCAAGTTGGCTATACCTATTCAGACACGGCTCCTGGTATTGGAAATAGCGCAGATAACTCATTTACGCGCAAACCTTGGTTTGCACCCTATACAAGCCAAGGTGTGGCTAACAGCTTTATTCCGGTGAATGCAGGTTTGGTATTTGGTTGGCAGTTCAATAAGTCCTTGGATTTGTACCTGTTTCCAGCAGTTGAACTCGGTCAGACAGGTAACCAGACCAACACATCAACCGCTTTCCCAACAGCTGCCGAGCTACCAAGCAGCCCAGACACAGGCATCTGGAAGAGTGCAGTGGGTATGAACGTAGCAACTGGTGTGGCATTCAACATGGGTTACTGTAAAGTAGTTATTCAGCTTAAACCCAGAATAGCTAACTTTAATAATGCCAATAGCTGGGGTTTAGATATGTATACTGGCGGCTCGTTTGATTTTTAAATCAAAAGTAGCTTGAATTTAAGTTTGATATTGGGATACCTTTCTATAAAGGCATCCCAATGCCTATAGGAGAAGCGTATTTATGAAAAAGATTCAGAAACTTTTGTTGGCGCTTTCGTTGAGCGTTGTGGCCTTGCCTACATTTGCTCAGCTTGCGACCCCAACTAACTTTATCCCAACCCCTATGAGCGAAGATGAGCCACTGCGTTTTTACGTAGGTGCTGATATGAGCTCAATGTTCAAGAGTGGTTTGAAAAATGAGTTTGCACTTCACAATGCTCAGTTGAACCTTGCCTTGATTTATAACGTAGGTATGGGCTTGGATGTTGGTTTGGGTATCCATGGTGGTATTTTCTCGCCTTATGGCCTTGGTAATAGTGCTCCTACCGGTTCGACCTTGAAAGACTTAGGTGCTATGTTTGGTGCTGACTTCATGGTTCGCTATATGGCTATGGTAAGTGATATGTTCTATGCTGGTCTTCAGTACCAAGTGGGTTATGGTTATACCGATCAAATGCCAGGTGCTGCTGATTCTGCATACTCTGCATATAAGAGCAAAGGTGAGTGGAACAGCTTTATCCCGATGAACATTGCTATCCCATTGGGTGTAGTATTCAAAGATGCTGCTACTGTGTATGTAGCTCCAGCTTTGGAACTTGGACAAACTTTTAAAGCTCCTGATACAGGCATCTGGAAGAGCGCATTGGGTTTCAACGTAGCTGTTGGTACGGCGATTGACATTGGTGCTACCAAATTGGTACTCCAAGTTAAGCCACGTATGGCTAACTTTGACAACAAAGACAGCTGGGGCATGGATTTCGGCCTTGGCGCATACTGGAACTTCTAGTTCCTCACCCGCTTCGCTAGACAAGTCGCGAAGCACCCTCTCCACCAAGTGGAGAGGGCGTCTGCCTAATGAAGGCAGATATCTTCAATTAAACATGACATTTTAGTGGCACTGCCCCTCTCCATGTATGGAGAGGGGTTAGGGGTGAGGTCCGGGCTTGACAAAACCCGCTTAGGCCGGCATTTTGCTGCACAGAAAAACATGAGGAAAGTAATTGGATGGTCCAATTGCTTTCTCCGCAATTTGCATGGCGATCATGCATAGGAAAAAAAATGAAGACGACTAGTATCTCAGAAAAAGACATCACGCGTGAGTGGTTCATCGTCGATGCCACAGACGCAGTGGTTGGCCGGTTGGCAACCAAAGTAGCTTCTATTCTTAGAGGCAAACACAAGGCAATCTTCACCCCGCACTTGGACACAGGTGATTTTGTGGTGGTGGTCAACGCCGACAAAGCTAAATTTACCGGTAAAAAAGAACAAGACAAACTGTACTGGCATTACACCGGGTTTCCAGGTGGTGCGCGTGCAATTACACCAACTGCACAACGTGACCGTCATCCAGAGCGCATGATGCTTTCAGCTGTGAAAGGCATGCTCCCCAAGGGTCCTTTGGGTAGACAGATGCTTGCAAAGCTTAAAGTTTACTCGGGCTCAGAACACCCACACGCAGCTCAACAACCCAAGAAGGTGGCCTAATTTATGTCAAATATTCGATTTTATGCAACTGGTCGTCGAAAAGTCGCTTCTGCTAGGGTTTGGATCAAGCCCGGTTCAGGCGTTATAACGGTTAATGGCCGTGCGATTAGCAACTACTTTGCTCGTGAAGTGCTTCAGATGATGGTGAAACAGCCATTTGAAGCCAGCGAAACCATGGACAAGTGGGATGTAGATGCCACTGTAGCCGGTGGTGGTTTGTCTGGTCAGGCTGATGCTGTACGTCACGGGATTTCCCGCGCCTTGAGCGAAGTGGATTCCGGTGGTTACAGAGGCATTCTGAAGAAGGGTGGCTTCTTGACTCGTGACTCTCGTATGGTTGAACGTAAGAAATACGGTCGCTCTGGCGCACGTAAGCGTTACCAATACTCGAAGCGATAATTTGTCGCCCCAGCTTGTGCTGGAACAACAAAACCCTCCCTATCTATGGGGAGGGTTTTTTAATTTGGGGTTTGGCTTATTATCAAATGAATCATCAGATGAAGCGCAGCAGCAGAACAGCTTTGTGAAAAAATCCACAAACGCATTTCCACATTCAAAATATTCTTTTTTATCACGTTCTCTCTCTCGAGCTGCGTGATGTGCGCTGCTAGCGTTGCGTTGATGACGATGTGCGGTGAGTGCTCCTGTTTTCATATGGATTATATCGCTTAAAAGAGTTATTGGTTTCGGGTTATGAATTACGAATTAATCGCAAAACTTTCTAAACAAGAGCCTAAAACCCTGTTGCAGCGCATGGTTAAACTTCAAGAAGAAGTAGGTGAGTTGGCTCAGGAAGTCTTGATCCATGAAAATGCTTCTGGAAGCCAGCATAAATCTCATGGGCCAGATGGTGTATTGGGCGAGTGTATTGATATTGCATTGGTGGTACTATCTATTTACTTTCAGCAGGGTGGAAGCCCCCAGCATTTGGAATCCACTGTAAATAGGAAATGCGCCAAGTGGGAGCAGTACCAAGCACCCCAAAAGAGTGATTTCTGAGCAATCCATTGGTATTGACAACCCTGGCAAATCCTGGAATGTAAAACGGCATGGAATTCTTAGGTCTTCACAATCTAGTGGCTCCGATCGGTGCTACCAAGAATCGTAAACGTCTCGGCCGTGGCGAAAGCAGCGGGCATGGTAAGACTTCGGGTCGTGGTCACAAGGGTCAAAAGGCTCGTAAAAGTGGTAATGTTCGAATCGGTTTTGAAGGTGGTCAGAACCCTTTCATGCGTCGTGTACCAAAACGTGGTTTCTCGAACTATCCTTTCCGTAAAGACTTCCACCCAGTTAACTTGAGTGTTCTCTCGAAGCACTTTGAGGCTGGTGCAACAGTTGATCTGCCAGGTCTTGTTGCGATGGGTCTTGCACCAAATATGCGTTGCAAGGTGAAGTTGCTTGGCACAGGTTCTTTGGACAAAGCCTTGAACTTTAAGGTTCATGCAGCTTCTGAAAGCGCAAAAGCTAAAGTAGCTGAAAAAGGCGGAAGCGTCGAAGTTTTGGCTTGATCCTCGGAATTGAATCTAGTTGCGATGACTGCGCGGTTGCTATCCTTGATTTGGATGGCAAGGTCCGCGCAGATTTAATTTATTCACAGATAGAACCCCATGCTGAGTTTGGAGGCGTAGTTCCTGAACTGGCGTCCCGTTTGCATTTGACCAAGATTTCTGAGTTGTGTGCTGCTGCGTTTGCAGAGGCCAAGGTCAAACCTGCTGAGATTAAAGCAGTTGCGGTGACCAACCGACCGGGTCTTATTGGATCCTTGTTGGTTGGAGTTCAGTTCGCCAAAGGTTTTGCGCAAGGTGTTGGCGCAAAAATAATAGGTGTTCACCATATTGAAGGACACTTATTGGCTGGACTTGGCGAAGCCGAATTTCCGGAGCCACCTTTTGTTGGATTGATCGTGTCGGGTGGACACACGGCTCTTTACCTTGTGAATGAAAAATTTGAGATCTCACTTTTAGGGCAGACGCGCGATGATGCTGCGGGGGAAGCGTTTGACAAAATTGGACGTTTGTTGGGACTTGAATACCCTGCAGGTAAAGAGGTTGATCGGTTGGCGCAGTCAGGTGATGATACGAAATATGAATTCCCACGCGCATTTCGGTCTCGAGATTCACTGGAGTATTCGTTTTCGGGCTTGAAAACTGCTGCAAAGTTAATGATTGAGAAGGCTCCTGTGGAGTTGCCAGACTTTTGTGCCAGTCTCCAACGTGAGATTGCTCAGACACTGCTTGCAAAGGCAAGACTTGCCCTTGAACGTGTTGGAACCAATAAGCTGGTGATTGGGGGTGGTGTTGCTGCGAATTCAAGGTTGAGATTCGAAGCAGAGAAACTTCAGGGTGATGGCTTTGAAATTTATTTGCCCCAGAAGAAACACTGCACTGACAACGCTGTCATGATTGCCAAAGCTGGTTGGCGAAAATTTGTTCTCGGTGAGTTTGATGGCATCGATATGCCTGTAAAATCTTCTTAGAATTAAATCTGGACTTTTGCTCGGCATAAGCTTAGAAAATACCCCACCATGAAGTGGCGACCTCAAGGAAAATTCTGGATGGCGCGTCTAGCGTTTTTGGCAGTTTGCGCCTATTTGACGGCGAGCACCATTAATTTGTGGCTCGGAAACAAGATTAGTCGTTCTTTGAGTGGGCAAGATTCTGCAAAACAATTGCCTCATCCTGTTATCGATCATGGCCCGAAGCATAGAAATTTTGCTGCGGCGTCTGACAGAAATATTTTCGGCGGTAAACGTGAAAGAATTTCTCTTTTGGAAGTTGCTGAAGGCGAGGGCGAGTCTGGAAATTGGGAAGAAGCATCATTGTCGAGCATTGGTGCACGCTTGATCGCTACGGCTGTTTTTTTGAATCCTATGTATAGTCTAGCAACAATTGAAAGCGGGGGAGAGCCTAGGAGCTATTCTATCAATGACTGTCCCAATAATGGTATGGCTGTAGACCCACTCTTTGCGGAAATTATTGGTCCATCCGTGAATGAACCCCTGGTTCCCTGTAATCGTTTAATGGGTTTTGCGGTGATTAAACGGATTGAAGAACAGCGAGTGATTATTTATAACGAGCGAGACCGCCGTTATGAATACTTGCCTCTTCAAGAAGGTTTTGTGCCACAACCACCGAGCCGCCGTATGATTGAGCCTATTGCTTCAGGTTCTGCAGGTTCCACGCTTCGAAAGATTGGGGCTAATAAGTATGAAATTGATGCCAAGGATTTCGATTCGACCATGGGTAACCTTTCTGCAATAGCAACGCAGGCACGAATTGTTCCTGCTTTTGATGAAAATGGAAAGTCCATTGGATTTAAGTTGCTCAATGTTGTCCCAGATTCAATTTATACGAAGGTTGGATTGCAGGATGGAGATATTATTACCAAGATAAACGGCTATGAAATCAATAGCCCAGACAAAGCGTTAGAGTTGTATCAAATGCGTTCTACTGCTAAACAGTTAAACATTGACTATAAACGCGATGGGGTTTCTAAAACCTCAGATGTTTCTATTTCGGGTCGTCTACAATGATAAAAAAACTATCACCTGTTGCAGGAATAATTCTCTTTAGTGCTGCTTTGTCTGCTCAGCAGCCACCTCCGATTCCTTTGCCCGAGGATGATTTGCCTTTGGCGCCCCTTCATGGCGATATGCAGCCACCCCCATCTCCTTCAGGTCCGTCTTCTTCGATAAGACCGAAGATGAACAACGATATCGCTAAAGTTGTACCGGTGAAGTGTGTGAAACCAAGAGGAAAGTTTCCATGGAATCTTGAAAAAGCCAGGCTTTCAGATTTGGTTGACCAAATCAGTCGGATGACCTGCCGCAATTTTATTATTGCGAGCGGTGTCAAACCAGCACAAGAGATTTCAATTATCAGTCGAACCCCAATTACTGTCGAACAAGCTTGGCAAGCATTTCAGTCTACTCTTGAGGCTAATGACCTGAGTTTGTTCAAGACAGGTGATTATTACAAGATTATTAAGCGTGCCGATTCACCGAGGCAGCCGATTGCAGTTGTTGATGAAAAAGGCGTTTTGCCTAACGACGAAGGTATGGTGACGTATCTTTATGACTTGAAACATCTTACAAAGGATGTTGGGCAGTCATTGGTAAAAGGCCTGATTAGTCGTGTTGGGGATGTGATTGTTGTTGGTGAAACCTTCTTGGTGATCACCGATGGCTCCAGCAATATCCGTCGAGTGATGAGCATCCTGGGTAAAGTTGATATATCAGGTGCAGGAAATCGAATCCATATTGTTGATTTGGTTCACGCTGATGCTGTTCAAATCAAATCAAAACTTGATGATATTTTCTCGGGAGGCAAAGATCAGTCTCGTCCAAGAAATCCGTATGATGATTTCGGCCCACCTCCTCGTGGTGGTCAGAACTCTTATAGCCTTCAAAAAATGATCGCTGATGAGCGTACGAATAAATTGATTGTCATTTCATCGGATAGAGCATTCGACAAAATCAAAGAAATGATTGATGTTCTCGATGTTCCTTCGAGTGGCGCGTCTTCAAAAGGTGAAATCTATGTTTATCATCTTAAGAATGGTGATTCTAAGAAGCTAGCCTCTACGCTTCAAACTCTGCTTCAGGGTGTAAAATCAAACTCGAGTCGTGCTCCGGGTCAGTTTGGTAAGGAAGAAGTTTTCGAAGGTGAAATCAAAATCAGTGCCGATGAAGCGACGAACTCGTTGGTGATTGTAGCTAGTCCGCGTGACTATAAAGCGATTACCCGCGTGATTGCAAAACTCGATCAACGTCGTGCGCAGGTTTATATGGAAGCTGCGATCCTGGAAGTGTCGTTAACGGATACGAAGGATATCAATCTAGGGGCTTTTGGTGGGATTCCATTGCCTGGTGACAACACAATGATTGCTGCTACGCCTGGAGGTAAGGATCTGGCTCAAAAGGCGTTCGGAAGTATTATTTCTACCGCGGGTTCTACTTCTCAAGCTCAAGCAGCTGCAGGTTTGCAGCCATTTTTAAGTACTTTGGGTTTTGTGGGTGCTGGACAAAAATTAAAGTTTAATGGTGGAGAAGTAACAGTCCCAGGAGTTGGGGCTATTCTAGGTTTGGTTCAGAACTATAACAACGTTGATATCCTATCGACTCCATCCTTGATGACATTGAACAATGAGAAAGCAGAAATGTCGGTTGGGCAACGTATCCCTACTGTCAGTGGAATATCAACTGCCGGACTGGGAGGTGGTTCCGCTGCAGGTTTGATTCCTGTTCAGAATATTACCATGCAGGAGCCGAAACTTAAGATTGGTATTACGCCTCATATTAATGAAGACAATTTGATTAGGATGGAGATTGAGCAGGATATTAGTGATCTTGCTGGTGAGGTTACGGTGGTTGCGGGTCAGCCTCCACAGCCAAAGTTTACAACCAAGACGGCAAAAACAACTGTATCTGCCAAAGATCAACAAACGATTGTATTGGGTGGTTTGATAACAGACAAAGTTTCTTTGGTGGAGTCGAAGGTGCCATGGTTAGGGGACATTCCACTGTTGGGTCATCTCTTCAAATCTACTAAGAAGGAAAAATCAAAAACGAATCTTATGTTGGTATTGACCCCTTATGCTGTCCGAGATGAGAATGATTTGCGTAAGATTCATGAACGCAAAATGAAAGAGCGCGAAGAGTTTGGTAAAATGTACTTTGGTGATCGCATTTCGAAGTTTGACCCTTATGTTGACTACGACAAGAAAAAAGGTCCCCTGACCTCTTTGATGGACGAAGTTGGCAAAGAAATGCAGAAGACGGAAAATGGTGGTCCGGGTTTGCCGGGAGAAGTGCTGTTTAAGCAGCCAGATCATGAAGATTTCGAAAGACATAAGGTTCAAACCCTGGATGAATCAGTCCAGATCGGTGGAGCTTCTTCTGAAAATACAACCGGTCCAACACCAATGGAACCAACCGAGATTACCATTGTTGACCAACCTCCAATGCCGGCTCCTGAACCAGCACCAATGGCGGTGGGCGAGTAATTATGGCCACGAGTAATGGACTTTGGGGAAAACCTCTAGGCGAAGTTGTTCGGGTCTTGTTTGATATCAAGCAAGAAACGCTTCACGCTCTGCTGCGTGTGCAAACAGAAAAAGGTGGGCGTTTAGGTGACTTACTCGTGTCATCTAAGATTATTTCAAGCGCTCAGCTTGCTCAGGCTCTTTCTGCCCAGGCAGATTTGCCTTTGTTGTCTGTGATAGATGTTGAGCAAATTGATCCAGAAATCTTGCGCCCAATTCCAATTACTTTTGCTAAACAAAATCGTGTTCTGCCGATTGCGCTTACCCCGCAAGATCATATCCGTTTAGCTTGTTTCGACCCTTATGATATGGCGACTTTCGATGAACTTAGGCTTTTATATGGAAAAGAGCTTGATTTAGAGGTTGCAGCGCCTGAGTTGATTGTGGGCTCGATTAATAAGGCTTACGATCGTTTGATACGCCAGGCTGAAACTGCTGTTGCGGAACTTGAAGAGTCCTCAGAGACAGAAGGACTTAAAGGCGTTTTAGAAGACGAAGTCGTTGATTTGTTGGATGTTGAAGGGGACGATGAAGCGCCAATTATTCGGCTCGTGAATTCGCTGATCAGTCAGGCTGTTAAAGATAGAGCCAGCGATATTCACGTTGAACCTTTTGAACGGGAGTTGGTGGTTCGCTTTAGAATTGATGGTATTCTCTATGAGATCATTAAGCCGCCTAAGCGATTCCAAAATTCGATCATTTCACGTTTGAAAATTATGGCGGGCCTGAATATTGCTGAAAAGCGATTGCCTCAGGATGGTCGTATTCGTCTTAAAGTTGCTGGTAAAGATTTTGACGTTCGTGTTTCCAGTGTTCCAACCAGTTACGGTGAACGAATCGTCATGCGTCTGCTCGACCGTTCGAGTGTTTTGCGTAGTTTGGAAGAGATTGGCTTTGCGGATAAAAATCTCAAGGCGATTGATCAAATTATCACCAGTAGCCATGGAATATTCTTGGTTTCAGGTCCGACGGGTTCCGGCAAAACTTCGACGCTTTATGCTTGTTTGTCCAAGATTAACAAGCCAGATCTAAACATTCTAACGATTGAAGATCCCGTTGAATATCAATTACCAGGTATTGGGCAGGTTCAGGTTAATACTAAAATCGATTTAACCTTCTCGAACGGTCTTAGGGCCTTCTTGCGCCAGGATCCAGATGTGATCATGGTGGGTGAAATCCGCGATAAGACCACAGCTGAGATTGCGATTCAGGCTTCTTTGACGGGTCACTTGGTGTTCTCAACTGTTCATACAAACGATGCACCGGGTGCTGTGACGCGTTTGGTGGATATGGGCGTAGAGCCATTTTTAGTGGCAAGCTCATTGATGGCTGTATTGGCTCAGCGTTTGGTGCGAACGATTTGTCCAGACTGCAAAGAAGAATACACGCCAGCACCGAGTGAAATGGCTGAGATTGGGTTAGACCCAAAGACAGTGAAAAAGCTTTGGCGCGGCAAGGGTTGCGAGCACTGCCAAAATACTGGCTATCAAGGTCGTATGGGTATTTTCGAACTCATGTTGGTGGATGAAAACATTCGCCAGCTGATTTTGGCGAATGCAGATTCCAATACCATCAAAAATAAAGCCCGGGAACAAGGTATGGTCACTCTTCGAGAAGATGGCGCAGCCAAGGTTTTGGCTGGCATTACCACGCTTTCAGAAGTGAGCCGTGTTACACGTGAAGAAAACTTAATGGTAGACTAGGGCCTCTATGCCAATATTTGAGTACAAAGGCTTCGATTCCAAAGGCAAAGCGGTTAAGGGTATCCGTGATGCGGATAGCGTGAAAGCGCTTCGAATGATGCTGCGCCGAGAAGGCATCTTGGCCACTGATGTCTATGAAGGCAGTTCAGGTGCGCCCGTGGGAGCCGGCTCGAAAGGTTTACTCGCCAAGCAGTTCCGTCTTGAGTCTCTGTTCGGGCGTATTAAAACAAGCGATATTGCTTCAACAACAAGACAGATGGCAGTCTTATTGCAATCAGGAGTTCCCATGGTGGAATCTCTGAATGCTCTGCTTGACCAAATTGAAAACGAAAAACTCAAGCGTGTTTTTTCTGAAGTTCGTTCAGCGGTGAATGAGGGTTCTTCACTTGCAGATGCGCTTGAGAAACATAAGATATTTAGCAATATTTATGTGAACATGGTTCGTGCTGGCGAGTCTTCAGGCTCGCTTGAAGTTGTTTTAGAGCGTTTGGCAGATTTAATGGAAAGTCAGGCACAGCTTAAGAGTAAGGTTTTAAGCGCGCTGGCTTACCCTGCGGTCATGGCTCTTATGTCTGCACTGATCATGATCATCATGTTGACTACGGTTGTGCCACGTATTTCTCAAGTCTTTTTGCGTGCGAAGATTAAGTTGCCTTTGATGACCCGGATGTTGATTGGTTCCAGTAATTTTCTTGCAGGATACTGGTGGTTGCTGCTCGCTCTGTTCGCAGGTGGGGCCTATGCTTTTGTGCGTTGGAAAAAGACGCCAAATGGCCGGGCTAAGTGGGATAGATTCACCATGAATATGCCTGTATTTGGGCAGATTATTCAGCTTGTATCTGTCGCCCGGTTCTCTCGCACGCTCTCCACATTGCTAGCCAGTGGTGTACCACTTTTAAACAGCCTTCAGATTGTGAGAAATATTGTGGCGAATGATGTGTTGGAAAAAGCGATCGATGCAGTCCGAGACGCAGTACGTGAAGGTGAAGATATTGCAACACCATTAAAACGCGCCAATTGTTTCCCGCCGATGGTAACACATATGATTGCCATTGGTGAGAAGTCAGGCCAGCTTGAGAATATGCTCACCCGTATCGCAACAGCTTATGAGCAGCAGGTTGCTATTCGGGTAGCCACTCTGACCAGTTTGCTTGAGCCAATTATGATAGCGGTCATGGGTGGTTCAGTGGGTTTTATTGTATTTGCAATCTTGACACCAATCATGCAAATGAGTGAGCTTACTAAATAAAAGGAGAGGCTTATATGAAAAATGGTTTGAAGGGGTTTTCATTGATCGAAATCATGATTGTGATGATTTTGATCGGTTTGATTGTTTCAGGTATTGCTGTGGCAGTATTTGGACAGCTTGAAAAAGGCAAGAAAAGTGCTGCTCGCACCGAGGCCAATGGGCTTGCTCAGAAACTCATGCTCTACAAAGCTGAACGCCGCAAAGCTGCAGCGACTTGGGATGATTTGGTCAAGAATGGTGATATTGAAAAAGCGCCAGTAGATCCTTATGGCAACGAGTATCGCTTTGTTTGCCCGGGTGTTCACAATCCAAAGAGTTGTGATGTGATGTCAAATGGTGAAGATGGTTTGCCGGAAACGGAAGATGATATTGGCAACTGGGAAGACTAGGGGCTTCTCGCTTCTGGAAATCATGATTGTATTGCTCTTGGTGGGTATTTTTACCCTGATTGCAATACCGTCATTTAATTCGCTGACGCATGGTGATTTGAAAAAAACAGCCAATCAGATGGTTGGCCTGATTCGAGGGGCATACTCACGTGCGTCTCTGTCTGGAAAGACCGTTCGTATTGTGTTTGATTTAGACGCAAAGCAATATTGGGTCGAAGAATCTGCCGATACAGTTCGGCTTCAAGCGCAGGAAGATGAAGAAAAAGAGCGTGAGGAGAAAGAACGGGACAAAGAACTGGCTGAAACTTTAAAATCACCAGATTTTAAGGCGGTCGAAGATGAGGTTGGTGAAAAGAAAACACTTCCAGAGGATGTTTATTTCAAGAGCATTTGGACTGACCGGATGACCGAGCGTGTTACTAAGGGTCAAGCAGCTCTTTACTTTTTCCCCGATGGTTACACCGAGGAAGCCCAAATTGTTTTGTCTGACAACCCTGAGGGTACGCGGCTCTATGATTTAGTCGTTGAACCTTTGACGGGGACTGTGACGCTCGAAGATAGTGAGTTGCCAATTGAGACGAAGTAGAGGATTTTCATTATTAGAAGTCATGATTGCCATGGCCATTATGGGCATGGCTTTGATGTATCTATTTGATGCCCAAACGCGCTCTATGAAATTGGCTGCCAAAGGGCGGGCGTTGAGTATTGCCACTCAGCTTGCACGTAAAAAACTTATCGATTGCAAATATGATTTAATCAAAAAAGGTTTTGCGATTAACGATTACAACGCTGAGGGTAGTTTCGAGGAAGAAGGTCAAAAAGACTACAAATGGGAATGTCATGGCGTGAGATTTAATATGCCAGCCCCAAGTCAAGAAATGATCAACAAGGCGATGAAAGCACAAGCCAAAGGCCCAGATAAAATGGGGATGGATTTCAGTGCCAATATGCTTGCGCCATTTTTTGGATTAGTTTCTACAACGCTGGGTGATTCGATTCGAGAATTGGTTTTAATTGTTCGTTGGAATGAACAGGGGGTTGATGAAGAGCTTAAGGTTGTCACACACATCGTGAATGAAAAGCCATTAACGGAGATGGCAACAATGTTATCTGTTGCGCCAAACATGATTGGAGCTCAATGTCCTGAGGCTGCTAAAGATAAAGGGGAAACACAATAATGCCCAAAAACCTCAAGGGCTTTTCTCTGCTCGAAATTTTGATCGCAGCTGCGCTTTTGGGCCTGATGGGCGTTATTTTATTTTCAAGTCTAGAGTCTTCTCTTGATGTAAGTGATAGAGCTCAGAGAATATCCAATCGCAACAACTTGATGCGCCAAGCACTTGCTAGAATGGCTGGCGAATTGACGATGGCCTATGTAAGTAACAACCGAAATCCCGTCAGTCTCGTAGTGGATACACAGTTTAAAGGCGAGAAAGACAGGATTTCATATGTGGCATTTGGAGGATTACAGCACCGTCTTGATGCTAAAGAAAGCGGCGAACGTGAAATTAGCTATTTTGTGAAAGATGGAAATCTCATGCGCCAAGAAAAAGCCAACCCCGGCAAAGAACTCTTTACTACAGGGAAAGAGCGATTGGTTTGTCCGGACGTTCATAAGCTAGAATTAAAATACTGGAATGCTGCAACGAGTGCTTGGGATAGTGAGTGGAAGACCCAGGGAAGAACTATTGCTGATGTTAAGCTGCCTCAACGTGTTCAGATTGAATTAACCTTTAAAGAGAAAGATGATGAGTTGGTGAAGGTAACTACAGAAAGTGAAATTTGGTTAACTGAACCCATCTTTTTGGTGAAATCACAATGAGACTTCGGGGAATGGCACTGTTGATGGTAGTCGCTTCGTTGGCAGTTATTTCTGCTGTTGTGACAGACTTACTTGTAGACCAAACTTCAAGCTACCAGGTTGCTTTGAGACAGAGAGATGCTTTGAAGGCCGAAGCACTTGCCCAAAGTGGACTTAATCTAGGCCAATTGTTTTTAGTTATTCAAAGTGAGATTCAATTTTATTTTACATGTTTTGCAGAGATTGGAGTTCCTTTGCCAAAACCGACGGTTTGGGAGATGTTACCCATTGATAGTAATCTTTTTTCTGGGTTGATTTCGGGAGATCTGGCTACGACATTTGGTATCGATGTGAGTGAAGCGGTCAAAAAACGTAAAGAGGAAGAAAAAGCGAAACTTGAAAAAATCATGCAGGAAAAAGAAGCCAAAACTCATGGGACAGATGGGATTTTTATACCCCCAGAAGGAGGCTTCGGTGCGTTTGAAGGAACATTCGGATTAAAAATTACTGATGAAGAAAGTAAGATTTCTTTGAAGAAGTGGCCCTACGGACAGGGACCTGAAAAGTTTCGAACCAAAAAACTCCTTATGTCATTGATGGCTCCAACCAAATATAATTATCTATTCAAAAAAGTGCCGCGCTTAGAACTCTTAGCCAATATTTTTGACTATGTGGATACAGACCAAGTTCGTATCGACCAAAATGCGATTGGCTAGGCTTGGGGAACGCCCTTTGGGGGTTCTGAGCAAGAGTTGTATCTTATGGATAAGGGTGTTTTGCCTAAAAATGCTTATTTGGACAGTTTGGACGAATTGAATCTAGTGCATGGATTCACAGATAGACACTTGCAAACTTTTGGGCCTGCGATGACGATTTATGGCGATGGCAGTAAAATTAACATTTTATCAGCGAAGGAACCTGTGATTGGAGCGTTGGTTAGATTTTGTGCTCAAAATGATCAGGACCCATTACTGGCAAATCAAAGTTGGATAGAGGGTGTGGTTAAAAAATGGTTTGAATACAAGGGTTCAGGAGCAGGGCCGATGAGTTCGGTGAGTGCTAGCGGATTTGTGAAATTTTTGACTGGAACTGGGTTATCAGTTAATAAGAAAGATTGTCAGGATGCGTTGGGAGTAGGATCCAAGTATTTTACGTTAAAGAGTGAAGCAACAGTGGGTAGCGTGGCAAGAAGTATGAGTTTGGTGGTTCGTGTCGATAAAAGCGGGCTACAGCGGTTCTATTTTAGAGGTCAGTGAGTATGGCAAAAAAGACAATTGGGCTCGATATTGGGAATCGATACATCAAAGTAGTGCACCTTGAAGGCTCTGAAGTTCTAAGAACTCATGAGGTTCCCTATTCAGAAGAAGCACTCGCGTCTTTAAAAGAAGCCGGCCTGCTGGGTGGAGATGTACAGGTTACAGGTCTTGCTGGCGCAGATGCCCAAGTCCGTTCACTGGATGTTCCATTTTCAAATACCAAAAAAATAGCGGCTATTTTGGGTGGCTTGCTCGATGCACAATTGCCGCTGGAGATAGAGGATCTTGAAGTATCTTGGTTTCTGCAAACAGAAAAAACAGACCCTCAACAAAAAATTTCTGCAGCCTTCGCCAAGAAATCTGCGATAGGGGGTCTTCTTGAGCGCTTGACCTCAGTAGGCATCAACCCTCAGATTATTACCTTAAGGGCAGCAGCGCTTTATGAACTCATGAAACGTGAGCTCACAGAACCGGCAACAGCGATGATTGTGGATATCGGAGACGAAAGCACCAGCTGGTGTTTGGGAACAGATAAGCACCTATTGCTTGCGCGTTCGGTATTGAAGTCCGATGCAGCGTCCGTTTTGAGGGAGTTGCGTCAAACGCTAATTGCTTTTGAGAAGCCTGTAGATAAAATATTTTTAGTTGGTTCTGGCGCATTAACTCCAGAAATTGAACCAGAGCTATCACGAGTGATGGGGGTTCCCGTCACAGCTCTTCAACCACTCGGATTGTCCCCGACCTTTGCAATAGCGGCTAGCTACGCTTTGATCGGTCAAACTCGAACAGAAAAACTCAACCGCTTCAATCTACGCATTGGTGAATTTGCGTTCAAATCTGAGATGAAATTTGCCACAGAAAGAACGAAAACTTTCGGGATTTGGGCTGCAGTCGTTTTAGTTCTATTGACCGTCAACTATGGTGCGAGGCGTTATTTTTTAGGGTCACGCATTGATGACTTGAGGGCCTCAGAAGCTAAAGTATGTGCCCAGGTGATGGGCGACACAAAATCTAAGAGCTGTTTGTCGGCGATGAAAAAAGCTATTGCTCAGGGCAAGCAAGATGCAATCCCCGATATGAGTGCTACGGATATCTATTTAGAAATCGCTAAAGACTTGCCAACTGATATGAAGTTAAAAGTGACTAGCCTTGATATCGGCAATGATGGAGTTCGTATGTCGGGTGATGTGACAGATTTTGAATCTGTTGATTCAGTAGTATCAGCCCTTTCAAAAGGACGCTGCTTTAAGAAGGTTGAGAAAGGACCAGCCAGACAGTCTCAGTCAGGGGTGAGTTTCCAGGTGTCGATGGATATTGATTGCGGGAGTGCATCATGAGTCGTCTAGAAGTTTGGGTAGATAAGTTTCAAGCGCTTAACGACCAAGATAAGAAGAAAACCCTCATGGGCCTGGGTGGCGGCCTTGGTTTTTTGGTCATTTTGATTTTAGGGCTATGCATTAGCTCACTTAACTCCCGTCACAAAGAAATCCAAAAACTGGAACGAGATCTCAAAGAGATTGATCGAATCGGTGTGCAATACCAACAAGTCAAAGCTGAACAGGTTGCTCGGGAACGAGAGATTGAGATGAATAAAACGGCTTTATTCTCAGTAATCCAAAATGTGGCAACTCGTCTTGAACTTGAAGTGAATGACTTGAATGAACGTAAAGAACCCATGATGAATTCAGACATGGTCCAAGTCAGTGTTGTGGTTAATTTAAAGCAACTCTCAACCGATCGTCTGAGTGCGTTCTTAGAAAACATTGAAAATAGTTCAGATAAAGGCTTGGTGAAAGTGACAAAACTTCAAGTCAAAACTCGTTTTGATCAGCCGGATTTGTTAGATGCTCAAATGACGATTTCAACTTGGAAGGCTAGCTGACGTGAAAAAGCTTCTATATATTGCGTTCTTTTTCTTTGCATTTGTTGTCTCGTTCTATTTGACGTTTCCCGCAGATGCCTTAAGGCCAATGCTTGAAACACAAATGGCCTCTGGAATGGGTCCTGGTTCCAGTGTTCATATCGGGCATTTGTCTTTGTGGCGTTTGTCCGGTGTGTCCATGAGCGAAATGGAATTCCATATGCAGAATCAGTCATTCAAGCTTGCCGAGCTGAAGCTACGTTTTGGAATCTGGAGTACACTTAAAGGTTACCCAAAAATTATTTTTGACACCCATGTCTATGATGGCCGTGCCAGTGGTTTTGTAACCATGAATCCAAAGGGTGGACTCTCGGCGCTGAATCTGGATATTTCAAAAATCAATTTGGCAAAGATTGCTGAACCTGGTGCTGAAGGTGGTCTTAAAATGACTGGCTTGATGAATGTTAATGTGGACTTAAATCTTGGGGCAAATCCAGCCAAAGATGGCTCTGGTAATCTGAACCTTGATTTTAAGAACCTTTCGATGGGTCCAGGGCCGATGCCTATTCCTGGAAGCTTCGGGGGTACGATGACGATTCCAGAGATTAAATTAGGAGCATTCTCAGGAAAAGGCTCATTTGCGAAAGGCAAAGCTAATATCAAAGATCTCAAACTTGCAGGCGGCGATGTTGAGGCTCATATCAATGCTGATATCGAGCTGTCTGATAACGTCTTGTTTAGTCCGCTTAAGGGTAATGGTTGGTTCAGGCTAAAATCCGAGTTCCAAAAAGCCAACCCCAAAATCGCCATGCTGCTTGAGCTCAGCCCTGATATTAAGGCTGCAGAGGAGTCAGACGGCCGTATTCACTTTAGCCTAATTGGAAGCTTGATGGCACCAACTCCTAAGTGGGGTAGATAAAGCTTAGAGTTAGCATTGAGAGCATATAGGCGCTGATGCGCCAAGAAACTCCAAATGTGCTTAAATCATCGCCAGGTGTGGCTTCATCATCTCGTTGTCCCCAGAATGTTCTGGAGTATGAGCGCATCAAGGCGATGCCATTAATCACAAAGATAATATTAAAGGCGATCAAAAAAAGCATGCCCTGACTTAGAGCAGCTTGGATTAGCATATCTTCACCGAGAAAAGTGAGCGATATCGGAAATCCAAGTATGCCTAGTACTCCAATTAAGGTGATTGAACTGGCAAATGGGAATCTGGCAAAGCTTATGGAGACTTGTCTTTTAATCACCTGAAGGCTTTCAAAGGCGAATAGCCATGAGACCAAGAGCCCTGATATGTAAAAATATTGATTACTAGGCCACAGGGCAAATGCGACACAAAGATTCGAAAGCAACGACCAATTGATGTTTTGTTGAAGACGAGAGTTCGGCGAAAGTGTTCTCAGACACCAAATAAAACTCGGAATCAGGAGCCAAGATGGATTAATATATGCCAATGGGAAGAATACCAATGGCAACCACCAACGTAGCGCATATGCTTTCTGACTGAGGTATCGAACAGGTGAGGTGACTGCGAGAATCAAAGTTTCTAAGTAGCCCTCATTAAGTCCAAAGATGTATAGTGCGGTGCTTCGTGGGTTCCAAGTTTTAATGCTTTTGCCTTCGAGAGCATGATGAATATGAAGCTGGTCAGCCTGAACAGATGGAGAATATAAAAGCTGAAAGCAGCGCAGAATGGCATTAAAAACCATATGGGCCATCGCAAGTTTCGGGAATCCTAAGGCAAGCTCAATGAGCATGACACCTACTTGTGCAATCGATGCATACCCAATCTGTCCCTTAATATTGGATTGTACGCGTCCTGATAGAGAACAAACCACGAAGGTTGACAGTCCAATGCCACCTACAATCCATGGGAATCCAAGCGTGCTATGCCAAATTGGATAGACGCGGAGCAGCAAAAAAACACCTGCATGGACCGAGAGAGCACCATAAAAAATTGCGCTCGAGGGTGTTGGGCCTTCCATGGCCTTGGGAAGCCAGTAGCAAAATGGAAACTGGGCTGATTTCCCAATGACAGGAAGCATAATCACAAGGCTAATGGCCCATTGCTCGATCAGTGGAACTGACGACCATTGATGTGTAAACATTTCATGATCATGCCAAATGAGTTCTGAGATAAGTGCACTCGCTAGGAGCCCAACATCGCAAAATCGATACACGTAAAAAGCTCTGTTTGCGCTTTCAATAGCTGAAGGTCGATGCCAGTAGAATGCAATCAGTAAAAATGATGATAGACCCACAAATTCCCAACCTGCAAAAAGAAGAACAAAATTGCCCGCTGTGGCAATGATTGTCATTCCTGCTGCAAAAATTGATAAAATCATAAAAAATCGACGATACCCGGGATCTCGGTGCAAATATCTTCGCGAAAAATAGATGATAATATTCGCTGTGAAGGCAATCAGCATGAGTAAAATGATGCCAGTCCAATCAACGAGTAAACTCCCGAATCGAATTTGATTACCATTATGTTGAGCAAATTGTAGCGCTAGAATAAGCGTCGCTATTAAATAAATTCCAAATCCAATTTGAGCAATACTGGCAATCAATTGTTCGTCAGGTTTCTTACGAGAGATAGATTTAAGTGCGAGTATGATTGCTACAGCAACGGGTGCTGTGAAACTCAAGTAGAGAAGTTGTTCTATGATAACCACTGTACCTCCCAGTTAGTGGGATCAATGCTGGCCATCGCAATCCATTTGTTTTGAACCCATTGATGGATGGCCGGGTTTTTTTCAAGAACGCTTTGCACAACATCGTGTTTTTGAAATACGATGACACATAATCGAATCAAGTCATGCATTTCTGTCATCTGGACGGGCAATCCAGTTCTTAGGTCGTCATCTACTCCGTTATAGACGCCCAGAAGTGCTGCGATGTTGTGGGAAAGTTTTGTTCCAGAGCCATAGACCCATGGACAGAATTTGGAGAAATAATAATCTAGGTTAATCCCGGCACACACTGGGACTGCTGCACTCAGAACTGAGTCTAGGATTTCGCCGTTTGGATCTAAACCTGGTTCGTAGGAGTTCAAGAAAGCCCTTCTTTCGAGTGAAAGTCCATTGGTTAGATACCTGGGGCCTACAATGCACAGCGCATTTTTTGCATGACCTAACTCGGGTCTGGGTTCAAACAAAGCTCTGGAGCGATGTCTTACCTCTTTGAGTGCATCGGCAGGAGCAATATTCATAGGAACAACCTCAAACATGCTGCATCTTTCCTGTGCGTTTTGGGCTCTTGCTAGATCCAAATTCTCCATCTGTGAGTTGCTTAATGGATTCGTTTCTAAAAAGATGAAATCATCCGTGCATGTATCGTGATAAGCGGGATAGAAACGAGTTCTTGGTGGAATCGTTAAACCCAATCTTTCAACGCGTTGTCTGACTTCAGGGATATTCGCCATTTGTGAAAACGCTCTCGCATTCGGAGCACCAGGATTTCCTGAGCAAGCACCGCATCCATAAGCAGCAAAGTAAGGATTATTGACACTGCTTGAACCATGGGCAGTAATAATTACGGTGCTTGCGAAGTAGCGCATGCCCATTTGATTTAAAACGCTGAACACCCGATGTGCCATGTCATCGAGTGAGTAGTGACTTAAGTCAAGTTCTGTGGGGACCTCAATAAATTCTTTACGAGTAAGGACAAAACCAAGCCAATGTCTGAGGCGCTCAGAGATAGTGGCCATTCTAAGTTGCTTTCTCTTTTGTGAATCATAATCTGTTAAATGTTCTGGATGAGGGCGCTCATGGACATGACGGTGAACACTTAATGGGGCGGGTGCAAGTTTTCGAGGAGATGAATCATTGAGAGACTGAAACATCATATCAATGCCAAAGTAACCAGCAGTTGAGAGGGTTTCTAGGCCAGATTCTAAAGCTTCCCAGTGCCTTCTGAAAGAACACTCACGATCATCGATGCAAAATATTGCCTGAATCTCGGGTGTATTTTCTGAGTTAACGCTGTTTTTTCGAAGAACAATTTGGTCAATAACACCGTCGTAATATGCCTTTTCATTCGTTTTTTGATTGATTGGTATTTCGGATGGAGGATGTGCCTGCTGGGGCAAGTCCTTAAAACCGTACTCAGATTCTAGGATGAGTTTGAATGCTAGAAATTCAATTAACTTGATGGGCCTTGGCTTTAATAAATAATGGGGATTTTTTTCGAGTTGATTGACCATTCCGGACCAGCCAGGATGTGCCATGAGTGTGGTTTCAATATGTTTCTGATCGAGATTAAATTGATTTAAGATTTTTTCTATGACTGCAAGGGGATCTTGTTGAAGCCAACCTAAAACACGCTTTCGTTTCGCATAAGGTGCAATTGGCAGCCAAGACGCACGTTGGAGCTCATGTAAGGACTCCCAGTAGCTTACTTTAAGTGTAGGAAACGTCCATGTTCCAATCCCTTGATCTAGGTAATTAGCTGTAATGCGAAACAAGGTCTGATGGACTGGGGCTGTAATCGGTTCGCGGTAAAATTTAGAAGCTTCACGCAATGCATCTTCAAAATGTAGATGTTGAAATGCATAGAGAATATTAATGTGAATAAAATCCTTCATCGGCGCTTGCCCTGGCAGGCGCTGGCTGATGGATTCAAGAGCTTCTTTAAGCTTCGTCTTCATAGCTGGCTTCTGCTGGAATTGGCCTTACAGCATAGGGAGTATAATCGAGGACTGATTTGATTATCAATCCTGAGAGTACCCCAATCAACAGGTCCACTTTGAGTGTAATCAAAAGCGTTGTCAAGAATACAATCAATGTTGGGACTCCAAGGCTATACATATGAGCGAACGCTTTGGGAGATGCAAGCCTGAGGCCTGTAATAATCAGCAATGCAGCGAGTGCTGATAGTGGGATCAAATGAATGACCGGTGTCAATAGTGTGACAGCTACCAATATGAATATGCCATGATAGAAATTTGAAAACCTACTTTGGGCGCCAGCATCGATGTTAGCTTTACTCCTAACAACTTCTGAGATCATGGGGAGACCGCCAATCATGCTAGAACAAAAGTTCGCGACACCGACTGCAAATAAATCTCGGTCTAAACTGGCTTTTTTATCGACAGCCATGACCGTGAGAAGGGACTCAAGGCTTCCAATTAGAGCAAGCATGATGATGTATTTCCAAGCGATTGGATTACCTAAAGCGCTGAAGTCTGGAAGCGTAATTGAACTTAGAAAATTTGCAGGAAGCGTGACGAGAAATTGGGGCCCAACTTCGAATCGTTGTCCCTCGAACCAATAAAAATGGTCTAGATCTAAGTGCCAGTACATCGCCAAGGGCAAAACAAACAAAAGTGATGTGAGGGCAGGGGGGATTTTTTTAAGGATAGAGCTTGGGAGTAGCGGGTAAAACCATACTGTCATGAGCGTTACCATGCCAATGGCTAGGATTTCCGGATTACTGTTAGCGATGCTGTGTGGAACTTCGGCGAGAAGCTGAAGGGGAGTTTTGCTACTAGGCAATACGCCAAGCATAATATGGAGCTGCTTGGCGATAATAATAATGCCAATAGCAGCGAGCATACCTTCGACAACAGGGACAGGAACATATCTGGCAATTTTCCCTGCTCCCAATCTTGAGAAGATGATTTGAATCAGGGCTGCCATCACACCGACTGCTAGACATTTTTCGTAACCCAATTCTTGGACAGCACCTAGAATGATAACGATTAAACCTGCTGCGGGGCCTTTAATTGTCAGAGGCGATCCACCCAGAATTGTTGGGATAATACCTCCAACAATTGCCGTAATCAGGCCTGCCATCGGGGGGAATCCGCTGGCCATAGCAATCCCTAGGCAAAGCGGTAGAGCAATCAAAAAAACCAAAAATCCGGAACGAAGATCTGCCATAGGATTACCTCTCCAAGGGAACAATCCGCCAGTGGCCTAATATTTCAATTATGATATAGTCCTCAGCTATGAAAGGCATGAATGACTTATTCTCAGATGAACTACGTCTGAGACGTTATGTAATTGGTAAAGCGAGCGAAACTTTTGAGCGATTTGGATTTTCTGAAATCCAAACACCTGTTCTTGAGGAATTAAGCCTTTTTCTCCGTAGCGTGGGTGAGAGCTCTGACATTGTCACAAAAGAAATGTACGCTCTTGAAGACCGTGATGGGACAAAAATCTGCATGCGCCCAGAAGGGACTGCGGGTGTTGTTCGTGCCTTGGTTGAGCATCACAAAGTTTCAACAGACCAAGAAGCCAAAGTTTACTATGTGGGTTCTATGTTCAGACGTGAACGTCCTCAAAGAGGTCGTTTGCGTGAATTTTCCCAAATTGGTGCTGAGTTTTTAGGTGTTTCAGAGCCTACAGCAGATGTCGAAGTTCTTGCGATGCTTCATACCTGGCTGTCATCGTTGCAGCTTGGTGAACTGACGCTTTTGATTAATAGCCTCGGTCAGCCAGACGAACGGGCTGGTTATTTGCAAGCCTTGCGTGATTATTACACACCCTTAACATCGCAGCTTTGTGCTGATTGCCAACGACGTTTAACCCAAAACGTTTTAAGGTTACTTGACTGCAAAAATCCAAACTGTTCTGCATTGGCAGACAAGGCCCCAAGCATTCTTGAGTTCCTAGGTGAGGATTCGAAACTGCACTTTGAACAAGTGAAATCTGGTCTCAAACAACTGGGTATCGAGTTTAAGGTTTCGAGTCGTTTGGTGAGAGGTTTGGATTATTACACTCGAACAGTATTTGAGTTTGTCGCGGAGTCCGGTCTTGGAGCTCAAAATACCGTTGCTGCCGGTGGTCGATATGACAACTTGGTGGCTGAGCTAGGTGGGTCTTCAACTCCAGCGTTTGGTTTTGCAGCAGGTGTTGAGCGCTTAGTTTTGTTGCTGGAAGAAAATAGTTTTAAATTGCCAGAGTCTAGACCAGACTTCAGCCTTGTGTATGCAGACGATTTGGGTAAGTCAAAAGTGTTTGAACTTGCTCAGGCGTGGCGCTTAAAGGGCCTGTGGATTGACTTCGAACACAAAACTAAGAGTGTTAAAGCTCAAATGCGCCGCGCTGATCGCATGCGTTGCAAAGAAGTGATCGTGATTGGGGCACGAGAAGTCGAAAGCGGCGAAGGACAAGCTAAGATGCTTGATTCTGGTGAGATTCGGGTTTGTAGAATATCCTAACAAGGAACCCGCTAACGACAAACAAGCTAGCGGTTGCCAAGGTTGTGAGGGTGGTCTCTGACAGAATCCACCCACAAAATGCAAGTGCGACAAGGCTAATCCATGCTCTTTGCATCTTAAACAATGCCAAGCAACAAATTGCATAGACGAATAAAAATGCAGTGACTGAAAAATCAATAATCATTGTAATCTGCGCTGCAAGATTGCTGTGAGTTGTTAAGATTAGCAGCGGCGCAGTGCCGAAAGCGCTGATGAGAAGTGCAATATAGGGGGCTTCGTGTTTATTGGTTTTACCAAAAAATTTTGGTAGCAATTTATCACCGGCTAGGCCGAGTGCAATTTGACCACTTGAAAGTATCCATGCGTTCAGGGTTCCTAAACACAATATGGAAGCAATGAGTGAAATCAAAAGATACCAGTTCCCGCCAAATAGATGCTGCGTCATATCTGCGTAAGGTGCTTTCGACTGAGCTAAACTGGTTCCAGGGAGTGCCCCTAAGATGCCAATGCTGTTGAATATGTAAATTGCAGCAACAGTGAGTGTTCCTAGAACGATTGCTCTAGGAATGGTTTTAGATGGGTTTTCGATAGAACCTGCTGGGGTGGTGGCAGTTTCTAGGCCGATAAACCCCCATAGAGTCAATAACACCACATGTCCTAATATGTTACCCATTGGCATATTTGAGGCCTCGTAAGACATCGAGATGTTATCAGCGTTAAAGTAAGCTAATGCTAATGCAGGCAAAATGATGAGGGGAATAAACTTGAGAACAGTCAGAACAAATTCTGTCATTCCAGAAGCATAAACTCCCAGACAGTTGAGAGCAGTCAGACCAAACAACAAGGCGAGTTGTAGGAATAGAGTTGTTTCAGGTGAAAACGGTCCAAACAGTGGATCTAAATAGCCCACACTGGCAACTACTACTGCTGTGGTACTAATCCAGGAGACGACCCAATAGGTCCAACCTGTAAAGAATCCGACAGTCGGTCCAAAGGCTTCAAGTGCATAGACATGAGGGCCGCCGGTCTTGGGCAGTAAGCCACAAAGACGTGCAAACACTATAGCGAGTGCAATGGCACCGAAACTGGAAATTATCCAACCAGCTAGACCATACATTCCAAACGGAGCCAAGGGTGCTGGCAGCATAAAAATGCCTGACCCAATCTGAGCGCTGATAACAATTGCAAATACAGACCAAAAGCCTAGTTTGTGAGACATCAGGCGTGGTTAATCACGCTTTTGCCTTGTCTACCAGGGGGTGATTTAGGTGATTACTGAGTATCGGGTTCAGCATCGGCATCAATCCATTCACCAGAAGAGCTTTGGCTAATTGATGGCTTATTGGATTCTTGCGAGCAACCAGAGGTCTCAGCCTTCGTGCTATGTTCTTGCCAGATTCGCCAAATTGATAGTGCAGCGATGGCGCCAAAAATCCAAACAGTTGGATTTGCCCAAATTGCAGTGCCTCCTGAGGATTGAACTTGAGCCGATTTTGCGGATACCGGGACTTTTCCAGATGAGGCGGCAAGGGTTGAAATTGAAATGAAAGAGATGAACACAAAATAGGCAGTTACTTTCATGGTACTTGCCTATAGTAGCATCGAAGTTGAATCAAGACTCCCTGGTGACAGATTGACCACCCAGTGTGTCTTTGACAATTTTAAGAAGCGCTTTAGGCATAAATGGCTTTTGGATGAATGAAGCGTTTTCTTGCAAAAGTCCTTTCCCAAATGCTGCATCGCTGTTGTAGCCAGACATGAATACAACACCGATTTTAGGGAATTTCGAAGATAGCTTTTTGATAAATTCGGGCCCATTCATTTTTGGCATGACAAGGTCTGTCAGTACAAGGTCAATGTTTGGGGATTGCTCACAGAGCTCTAAAGCGCTCAGTGCGTTTGTTGCTTCAATAACATTATAGCCATCGCTTCGAATAATATCGCAGGTCACCTGTCGGACGATTTCTTCGTCCTCAACGACAAGAACTGTTTGAGAACTTGTTCCAAGAGAGGTGACTTTTTCCGGCTCTGTTAAAGCCGGTTGTTCATCTGTTGGGAACGAGATGGTGAACTTGGTGCCGGAACCGGGCTTGCTTTCAACTTGAATATCTCCTTTGAGAGCTTTGATGATTCCTGAAATTGCAGGAAATCTCATGTCATTTTTCTCGCCAGGCGTGAATAGTTGACTTAAAGTTTCTTTGTCAAATCCTCGGCCCGTATCTTCAATCACCAATGAAACATGGCCGTTATTTTGTTTTGTGGAGATACTGAGTGTTCCGGAATTTGTGATGGATTCCCTCGCTGATTCAGCCAAAGTCATTACAACGTGTAACAACTGATAAGGGTCAGCGTGGACAAGGCCTAACTTATTGGCAAGTGTAACTTTCAGTTCAATATCTTCGCCCAATACACGCTCTAACATATGAAGTGCGCTGTTTAAAAGCATGTTGAGTTGAATGGGTTGTTCTTTAAATGTCTGTGACCGACTGTAGGTCAGTAACTGGCTGGTGAGTGAAACCGCACGTTGTGTGCAATTCGCAATAGCGTCTATTTTTTTCTTCGCTGCTGGAACTCCTTTAAGATCGTCTTCCAACAACTCGGTATAGTTCATGGTGACTGTGAGAAGATTGTTAAAATCATGTGCAATCCCGCCCACGAGTCGTCCCAATGAGAGTGCGCCTTGGCTCTGAGCGCGCTGAATCTCAAGAATCTTTCGCTCTGTGACATCCAATGCGAATCCTGCAACGCCATTCTCTAAAGGCTTAAGCATAACTTCGTATGAAAACCCTTCCCAATCCATTGAAAAAGACACAGCCGCTCCATCCAGCGTTTGTTTCGCAGCTTGTATGAGTGTTGGTGAGTCCCACAATGGTTTTGTAGAGTTCTTAAGGGCTCCTCCAGCAGAGCGCATAACCTGTAGTGACTTGTCCATCATCCAGGTGCAAATGGGTAATTCAGGGATAAAGAGCTCAATTGCAGAATCCAGAGTACTCATAGGTGTTTTACAATATCACGGGTTCTTGATATTGAGCCAATCATGACCGAAACTTCTTTCTTGTTTACGAGCGAGTCTGTTACTGAAGGCCACCCGGATAAAATGGCGGATCAGGTATCTGATGCTATCTTGGATGCGATGATTGCCCAGGACAAGCATTCGCGTTGTGCAGTTGAAACTTTGTTCAAGACAGGGGTTTGCATCGTGGCGGGTGAAGTTCGAACCAAGGCATGGGTGGATGTCCCAGCCGTTGTTCGAAGAACAATTACCAAGATTGGTTACACCTCTTCAGACGCAGGATTTGATGGACATAGCTGTGGGGTTCTGGTGGCGATTGAAGGCCAGTCTCCTGACATCGCCATGGGAGTAGATGCTGACTCTGAGAAAGAGCAGGGCGCTGGTGACCAGGGCATGATGTTTGGATATGCTTGCAATGAGACACCAGAACTGATGCCGATGCCAATCGCGTTGTCTCACCGATTGACCCATCGCTTAGCACAGGTTCGTCATGAAGGTATTTTGAATTTCTTGCGTCCAGATGGTAAAGCCCAAGTGACCATCAAATATGAAAATGACACTCCGGTTGGTGTGGATACTGTGGTTTTATCGAGTCAGCATACCCCAGACGTTTCGACCACCCAGCTGCGAGAAGCGCTTGTTGAGGAAGTGATTAAAAAAGTTATTCCTCCAGAACTTAGACTGCCGGGTATTAAATTTCATGTAAACCCAACAGGCAGGTTTCTCATCGGTGGTCCAATGGGCGATACAGGCGTGACTGGTCGAAAAATTATTGTAGATACCTATGGTGGAATGGGACGCCATGGCGGTGGTGCATTCTCGGGTAAAGATCCTTCTAAAGTAGATCGCTCTGCCGCTTACATGGCTCGTTATATTGCAAAATCTCTTGTTGCGCGTGGACTTGCCAAGAAGTGTGAAGTTCAAATCGCTTATGCAATAGGTGTGGCAGAACCTGTGAGTGTGATGGTGGATAGCTTTGGCACAGGCAAGGTGTCAGATGTCCAGCTTTCGAAGCAGGTGATTGCAGAGTTCCCACTAACGCCTGCAGGCCTGATTAAGCATCTGGATTTGTTAAGGCCTATCTATGAGCAGACAGCTTCTTATGGTCACTTTGGGCGTTCAGAGCCTGATTTCACCTGGGAGCGGGTATGAAGTTACTCACGGCGCTCTTGTTTTCCTGGCAAGTATTTGCCTGGAATGCTGTAGGCCATAAAATAGTCGCTTTGATTGCCTTAGATCAGTTTACGGATGTTGAGCGCAAAAAAATCAGCTCCAAGATGGGCGATTGGGTCGCAATGTCTTCAGAACCTGATGAGTATCGTGATATTTCTAATGCTTTGTCTGGTTGGCACTATATTGACTACCCTTGGGTTGTTGAACCTGTTGTAAAACCGATCAACCTTGTTGAAAAAAATAACAATATCGTTTGGGCTTTGGGTGAGTCTAGAAGGGCACTCGCCAGAAAAAATAAACCTCGTCAAGAAGCCATTGTCCAGGTTTTTAGGGCGAATCTGGTTCATTTGATTGGAGATATCCATCAGCCCTTGCATTGCATTTCCAGGGTGACGGAAAGTCATCCAAAGGGTGATATGGGGGGAAATAAATTCGATGTCAAGATTGGCGATAAAACAGAAACTCTTCATCATTTTTGGGATGGTGGTCTAGGGATGCTGGAGGGATTAAACGCAGATAAAACTGAAGAGCTTTCTAAACGAATTCAGAAAGAATATCCCAAAAATAAACTTAAACTCGATGGTAGTTTTGAAGACTGGTCAAAAGAAAGTTATTTTGCAGCTCAAAAATATGTCTACAGTATCCTTGAGAATACGTTGGTTTCAAAAGACTATGTCGACCAGGGTCAGAAAATTGTTAAAGAGCGCCTTGCACTGGCGGGTTATAGGTTGTCCGTTGAACTCAGAAATCTCTTTCTTTGATAATTTTGGCTTCAAAATCACCCGTGCCAGGGAGGTGATTATTGAGGCTTTGTTGGAACAAAAGTCACATGTGAGTGCAGAGGCTTTGCTGGAGACTGTTCGTAAGACCGAACCTAAGATAGGTCTAGCGACGATTTATCGAACTTTGAAAATGCTTCAAGATCAAGGTCTGGTTAAAGCACACTATTTTTCAGACTCTCAAGCGTTATTCGAGATTGAGATGGATCCAGATAATCATCATGATCATCTTATCTGTGAACAGTGCCGCCATATTGAAGAATTTACGCATCCTCAGATTGAGGCGTTGCAAGAAGTGATTGCTGGCCAGCATGGTTTTAGACTCACAAAGCATCGAATGGAGCTTTATGGAATCTGTAAGTCGTGTCAGGTGTTCTAATTGCATGAAAATTTTAATTTTGAGCGCTGTGTTCTCTTTGAGTGCGCTAAGTGGGCCTAAACCAAAAACAGAGAAACTGGTTTTGCCTCCTGGGCCGGTAAAGGCTGCCCTCAAAAAGAACTACAAACTTCAGCTAGCCAGAAACTTTGCTGAAGAGGCCGAAAAAGAGATTCAACTCAAGTATATCAAGAAGCAAGGCTTATAAACGCGACCCAAGTTCCGCCGTAAGTTTTCTCCCGGATGATTTCGAATCCTGCTGGGAGTGAAAAGTCTGATTGCTTGCCACACCTGAAGACAATAACAGCTTCCGTAGCCATATGTTTTTGAAGCTTTTGCCAGAATGTATCATCTAGTTTGAGTTTATAGGGTGGGTCCACAAAAATAATATCGAAAGTACCAGAAGGAGGCTGTGTGGCGTCTCCTTCGCGAACTGAGCACTTGTTTTCAAGTTTCAGCTTCGCAATGTTGCGTTTAATACAAGCTGCCGTGCTACGGCTTTTTTCTACGCAGATGGCTGATTGAGCACCACGGGAAAGGCTTTCAAAACTAGACGCTCCACTGCCGGCAAAAAGATCTAAGACATGCGCGTCTAAAATGCGGTGTCCAAGGGCAGAGAAGATGGCTTCTCGTACTCGGTCGCTGGTTGGTCGGACCAAATGTTGATCCGCTTCTTCTGGGACTTCAAAACGTTGGCGAACGAGTTCGCCACCAGTGATGCGTAGGGTGCCGGGCATAGGTTGATGACCGTATCGCTTTGAAATTTAAAGATCAATTGGCATCACTATGAAATGCTTGTCCTGGATATGCTGTTATAATAATTGGCTTGCCTTGCTTGTAGAGCACCACAATCGTGAGGATTGAAGTTTGAAAGCCACGCGTGAAGCCTACCCCGTGGTTTAAATCAAGTTCGAAAGCAACTTTATCACCATCAGTATTCACTGGTTTGCCGTGTTCAAGTGTGCTCAGCATGATTTTCTTCAATTCATCTTTCTTATTATATCTTGGAAGGAAAATCGATTTTGCACTTTGCATTAGTGAGCCAGTATGTCCTTCAAAGATGTGTTTCCAATTGATGTAAATTTTCTCGCCATCATTTTGTCCTGCGTTTGGCATACTTGCTGCAGTTGCAGCACTTGCTGTTTGGATTTGAGTTTGAGGAGGAGGCAGTTGAAGGGTAACGAGTTCTTCTTCTTGCGAGCCTTCTAACTCTTTCAATAGACCTTCAACATATTCTTGCCAAATCTCTTCAGCTTTTTCTAGCTCGATTCTTCTAACTTCTTCAAACTCTTCTTTGTACAAAGTCCGAAGTTTTTTATGTGCCCCTGCCCATTCCGTTAAGAGTGAAATGCGGTCCTGCGTTTGCTGGGCAGAGACAGCTTGTTGTTTGTGCGATTTTTTTTCTAAAATACGGATCGATTTAAAGGCTTCTTCTTGTGCTGCGGCTATAGAGCTGCGTTCTTCAGTTTCTGTTTCAGAAAACTTTTCTCGTATAGCCTTGAGCTTTTTTTGTTTTTCAGAGTTCATTCGACTTAGATCTTGCTGAATTGGTTTAAAGTCACGTTGCTTAATGACGTCTTCTCTTTCGCTTATCTTGGATTCAAAAAATGACTCAACATTATGTATTCCTTTTAAGAAGAATTCTTGATATATTTTTTTAAATTTTTGATAAGACTGGTATTCTTTTGAGTTCAAGATCCCGCTTAGTTCAGAATCTTCATCGGATTTAATAGAAGAAATTTTTTCCAGGTAATCTTTTTCTATGGATTTTCGCTCTTGGACCTGTTTGTCTAATTGTTGCCTTACTTGATTGTTTAATTCGGATTCTTGGATTTCTAGTGCATTCATTGCATCTACTTCTGCGTGTTCGATCCGCTCTACTCCAAGAAACCATTCACGTTCGAGCTGAGCTCTATCATCCGAGTTCTTTTGCGCGCGTTTAGCTGCTGCTGAGAGTTCAGCCATTTTATGTTCCAATAGCTTCAGCATGCCACCTGTAGCAGCTGTTGCGGATGATTTTTGATTTGTTATGCCTGGCGATTTGGCTATTCTCTCTTCCAGTAACTTCAGAATCTTTAGAATCCCGGGGTCTCTTTGATAGATTTTCAGGTACTCCATCAAGGTGAATCCTTGAAAAGTGTGTTTCTCTGGGTATTTTGGATTTAAATATTCTGGTTCTAATTTATTTAGTATTATTTTAAACATCTCAATATGGTTATCGGAGATATTGGCCAGTAAAACAAGAGCCTGTGTTAAGGTGTGATTATAAAAAATATCGCCTTTTGGAAACTTCTGATTTAAATCTTTTGATGTTGCCTTATCCACTAGTAACTCAAACATTTTAACACGATTTTTAGAAGGTTTGTCTGACACAATAAGAGACTGCATCAAAGTTCGGCCAAACATAGGAGAGCTTTTAGGGAACGTCTGATTCAAAGCTTTTGGTGTATCGTTATTTAGCAGTACTTCGAATATTTTTAAATGATTTGGAGAATTCCCTCCTGATATGGCAAGAGCTTGTATCAAGGTTAAGCCGGCAAAAAGATGGTTTTCAGGGAACTTCTGATTCAAGTCTTTTGATGTTTCCTTATCAAGCATCATCTCAAGAATCTTGGCATGATTTTCAGAGACTTCTTGTTGTATGACAAGAGCTTGCATTAGGTTAATATCGGAAAAAGCGCTGTCTTCAGAAAGCTTCTGTCTTAAATCTTCAAACGTTGCTCTGTCTAGAAGAAATTTAAACATCTCGATGTCATTTAAAGAAACTTCTGTTGATACAACAATGGATTGAATCAAAGTAAATCCAGCAAAAGCACTTCCTTTCGGGAATCTAGTATTTGGATCTTGACCAGATTCAACAGCTTTTCGGATTTGTTCCCAATCAATTTCAGACTCGCTCATCAGCTCCAAAAGGGTAGGCGAAGAAGAGGCAGATGAAGAGCCGCCACCTGCAGCTGCTGTCGCAGAGTTTGCTTGATTTCCTCGACCTCTACCCGTGAGAGAGCCTCGTCCGAATCCACCTCGACCTGCAGGAAGTTCTCTTTTTACATAGAATGCATCATCTTCATCTTCCGAATTACCGCCACCTCTTAAAGCTAAGTGAAGCTTGAGTTTTCCTGATGCTTGATTTTCAGGATTTTTGTCTTCTGGATGAAATTGATACCAGTCTTTAACCAATTGCCATAGATTCCACAAAGAAGAACCAGCCCGAATGCCATTCCAAATTTTGCTATAAGTCTTTGCTTCTGCACGACCTGCGTCAAAGTTTTCTTTAAAACTTCCTTCGGGCATTAAATTATTTTTGGCTTGCTCGAGTTGAGAGTTCGCAAAAGCGTAAGGTAAATTGACAGGGTTGTATTGATTAACATAAGCGATTTTAGGCTCATGACCCGTGTATAGCGAAAGCATCTGCTCTAAAGAATCAACAAGGTTTGCAATATGACAAATTCCAGCGATGCAATTGAGAGCAGGAACAGCAGGGATATACGTCTGAGCAGACCGGAGGACATAAGAAACTCCTACGGATGAAGCCGTTGGCATAATGTATTCATAAGCAAAACCTGCGCCCTGAGCTGCCTTGTCATGCAAGGCTGTTTCTTGCACAAAATTAATATACCCAAAATCAGCCTTTGTTTGGTTCGCAAAACCAAACTGAGCTAAAAACAGGAAATAAAAAGACGCCAGTTTAAAAATGCTTAATATCACAAAATAACAATACATTAAGAATTAATAAATTCAACCCCTTGTTTTAAGGCGGTAAAACAAGACAACTAGTTGATTTTTCTGATATATTTCTTCTGCCGGATAAAAGAACGTCTATATTAGAAAGACGTCCCACCTTCTGGCGCCGTAGCAGAGACCCATATTGCTCAGGATAAATCCATTCAATATTCAGGGGATATGAATTGGATTAAATTTGTTTTGATTTTGCTGAGCGCGGCTTCGTTGTCTTTCGGACAGACTGAACAGGAGGCCCCTTATAGATCTAAAATAATTTTAGAAGCTGGGCGTGAAATTATCAAAAAGTCTTGTGGAGTTGCTACCGGAGTGCTGCTTTCAAGGAGGATTTCTGCATATCGGCCTGGAAGCTTGAGTCACATAGGTGGGTTGTTGGCTACGAGTGCTTCAATCCTAACGGACGTGGAACGTTTGGTTTCTTTAGGGACAGGATGCCAACGACGTTTGGGTGAAATAGCCGCTTATGGGTTTGCAATTTTACCGAATATTTTTGAACCTGCTCGAATTCCGGCAGAGTTAGCCATGACTGTTGCTTTGACTCAGGTACAGCCTGTCGTAGATTATGTGGCTGATTGGATTGTGCCTCCTTTGAACCCCTGCTTAGATATCGAAGACTCTAGTTGGCACAAGTGTGATGCTGATTATGCTTGGGCTTTGAAATCTGTAGATAACTTATTTTTGGCGGCTGATTTGTCGATGACTTCAGCAAGGCTAGTAAATAACTTCAGGCAGCTTCCTGTGCGTATTCAGGATGCAAGACAAGAATGGAACGAAAAACGTCATGATTTCGCTCAGACATCACATCATGTTTTTAATAAACAAATAGCACCTTTGGTTCACAGGGCTTCCTCGTTAGTCACAGCTGCTTCTGCAGTAGCAAATTTTGCAGCGGGAAGTTGGTTGGCTCCACTAATTAAAGTTCCTTCCAGTTTGGTTGGATATGTTACCTCTGATTTCGATAAGGGTCCTCTGCCTGAAGATTTTCCGGTACCACTACCCATAAGAAACGTGCTTTCCATAAGCAAACAAGTGGCTTTATGGACGCCGGCAACAATTAATGGGCTTACAACTTTGGGGATGGGTTTAAACTTAGTGAACTCATATCCAGGGATGGCATTTGTCTGTTTTGGTTGTTCTTTGGTACAGATAACTGAAGCGGGATTATTGTGGGCGACAGCAACAGTTCGGGCTGAAGATAATAATCCTTTTGATGACTTGAACAATGCAAATTGGAATGCCGCTGCAGCTGTTCAGTTGAGCAAACACGAGATAGAAGAGGCCGAAGTGATTCTATCCTCCGGGATTCAACAAGACGCATCTTTAAGTTTAGATTCCGCTCAGGCTCAGCTTTTATATGATCATTTGCTTTTCGCTAAAAATGGTTTGAGTCGGGCAACGATTGAACTCATGCGAGCTTCAGAAGCCGGTGAGACATGTCGAAAGGCATACAATCGGTGTGTTTTGGTTGCTACAGGTATGGCCGGCGCTACAGGCTTTTTACTCCCTGTTTGTGTGCTGGGAACAATCTGCATTGCTACTTTGCCTGCAGCCGTTCTTTCAGCGGCATATTTTTCTCGAGTAGCGTATCAAAATCTAGCATTTATGAAAACTGCTCGAGACTCCAGTGAACAACTTGTTGTTGCAAGTTCATCACAGTCAGTCGGACGTTTTATGGTAATTTTTGGACCCAGTCAGGGTTGGAGATCTTTTCTGATGATTGGTGCACGTTCCAGGAAGCAAGGCGAGATAACTGTTCCTGTTGATGACAGTGAATGGACCTTGCCATTCAATCTTAATGATAAGCCGAATGTGATTCCATCGCAGATACTAGAATCATTATCGCATGCGCTGAGAAAAATAGGTACTGCCAAGGCATTGGGATTGATAGATTCGTTAGAACATTTTTCGAAAACAGGTAAACTCACTGGAACTAACTAAAAACTCTGGCATAAATCCTATATGCAGCTAGCCCACCAGGCCGTACAATCTAGTTTCACACGTCCCACTGTTTTGGTGGCGAAGAATGCTGCTCATGCAGAGCTTGTGATGCGCGATGTGCGCTTTTTGCTCGGCGCTGAATCAAATCAAGCGTTGTTGTTGTTGCCGGACGAAAATACGCCATATCAAGCAACATCCCCAGATCCGGTTTGGAAGATGGATCAGCTGGCGATTTTGCAAAAGCTGGCTGCGGGTGAGAGATATCGTGTTTTAGTGACCTGCCCAGAGATGCTGGTGACGCGCATTTTGCCGACAAGCATTTTGCAGGATGAATTGCAGTTCATCTCTCAGGGCGGTGAATTCCCCAGAGAGGACCTAATCGCCCGTCTTGTGCGTGCTGGATACACACGAGTCAATCAGGTCGAAGACCCGGGAACGTTTTCGGTGCGCGGCAGCATCGTCGATTATTTCTGGCCTGGAAATCTAAACCCAGTTCGTGTGGATTTGTTTGGCGATGAAGTCGAGCGACTCTATGAGTTCGATATTGGTACAGGCAAGAAGGTCAGAGATTTAGAAGATGCGCAGTTTGGGTTAGTGCGCGATATTATCTTAAGCGATGAGTGTATCACTCGGGCCATACAGCGCTTGCGAGATCTGGCTGACGAGGTTGAATACCCTACGGTTAAGCTCAAAGCAAAGCTTGCTGACTTAAGCAATAAGATTGCATTTTTTGGTATCGAAAGTTTGTTGCCTGCTTTCTATGAACAACTTGGCTCTGTGAACGAGTTGGTTGAGAAGGACGCTTGGATTTATGAGGACCCAGAGGGTTTTGAAAGCACCGCGCTTTTGTGGCGAACAGACTGGGAAGAGCATTATAAGAAGGCCTTGGTAGCTGGTGAGTTGTGTTTTGAGCCAAGTGTATTCTTGCTCGACAAAATCCCCCTCAATCCCCCTTTGCTCAAGGGGGAAGAGATACCCCCCTTTGAAAAAGGTGGGCTGGGGGGGATTTTACAGCTCGCCACCCAAATCCACGCCCTTCACCAACAAAATATCACAGTTTTTTTGCCAGTTGCAGGCACCGAGGGAGTGCACCGTTATAAAGAGTTGTTAGAACCTCACGGAGTTCAAGTGAGGCATTTAAGCACCGCAGTTAGCTTTTTCACAGCGTTTAGTTTCCAAAGCTCGATTCATGCCTATACTTTTGTCGCAAAACCAGAACCGCCTGCGCAGAGTGGAGTCTTTGAAAAACTTGGCCTGGCAATATTCTCACCAGATGACGTCTTCGGCCCCAGAGTTAAGCGCGAAGTTAGCAAGAAAGGTGGATTCAAAACAACGCTGGCTGATTTGGAGCCAGGTGATGCCATTGTCCACGTTGACCACGGTATTGGCCTGTTCAAAGGCTTAACGAGGTTAAATGTTCGGGGCATTGAACAAGATTACTTGCTCTTAACCTATGCAGGTGATGACAAACTTTATTTGCCTGTTCACCGCATTAATCAAATACAGCCCTATTCAGGTGCCGAAGGCTCAGCGCCTAAACTTGATAAACTTGGCGGCCAAGGTTGGCAAACTCGTAAGAAGAAGGTCCAAGAAGCTGTCCTGGCCATGGCGCAGGACCTGCTTAATCTGTATGCCAAACGTGAGTTGGTGAAACGGCCGCTTTTCAAAGCACCAGCAGAGCAGTTCGCAGAGTTTGAGGCAGAGTTCCCGTTCGAGACAACACCGGATCAGCAAAAGGCCATCGATGAAGTTTTGGCTGACATGCAAAAAGACAAGCCGATGGATCGCCTGATTTGCGGTGATGTTGGTTATGGTAAGACTGAGGTTGCGATGCGAGCAGCCATGCTCGCAGTTTTGAGCGGCCGCCAGGTGGCTGTGTTGGCTCCAACGACGATTTTGGCTCAGCAGCATGGGATTACTTTCGCAGAGCGTTTTAAGAATTCGGGTGCTCGTGTTGAGGTGGTTTCGCGTTTTCAAAAGCCATCTCAAGTACGTGAGATTATTGCCCAGGCCAAATCTGGTCAGGTGGATATTTTAATTGGAACGCATCGTATTTTATCTGAAGACGTTGGCTTCAAAAACTTGGGGCTTGTGATTGTGGATGAAGAGCAGCGATTCGGCATCAAAGACAAAGAGCATCTCAAGAAACTCAGAACTCACACAGATATTTTAACTTTGTCTGCGACGCCAATCCCTAGAACTTTACAGATGGGTTTCTTTGGGATCCGTGATTTGAGTGTGATTGAAACTCCACCAGTGGATAGGCGTGCAATCCGAACGTCTTTGATCCGATTTGAAGATGAAGTGATCCGCGAGAATATTTTGCGCGAGATACAGCGTGGCGGGCAGGTTTACTTTGTTCATAATCGAGTCGATACGATTTATGGCAAGGCGGATTATCTGCGAAGTATTGTTCCTGAAGCACGCATCGAAGTGGCTCATGGTCAGATGAACGAGCATGCGCTTGAAGAAACCATGATTCGATTTATGAAGCATGAGTTTAATGTTCTTGTCTGCACAACGATTATTGAGACAGGAATTGACGTATCCACAGCAAACACGATGTTTGTAGACCATGCGGATGATTTTGGACTCTCGCAACTTTATCAGCTCCGAGGCCGTATTGGCCGTAGCAAAGAGCGAGCTTTTGCGTATTTGGTGATTCCAAGCAGCGAAGAAGGTCTTACCCCGATTGCTCGAAAGCGCTTAGAAATCTTGCAGCGCTTTAGTGAACTTGGAGCTGGTTTTAGAATCGCTCAGCATGATTTAGAACTACGAGGAGCAGGGGATTTATTAGGCAAGAGCCAGCATGGTCATGTGGCTGCTGTCGGGTATGATTTGTACTCTGAGTTGCTTAAAGAGGCCGTGGAGAATCTTAAGGGTGGTGGAAATCATGATGCGCCAGACCCAGATGTTCTCGCACCGGTCGCTGCTTTGATTCCTGAAAACTATATCTCTGATTTGTCAGAAAGAATGGGTATCTATCAGCGGTTAGCAACAGCTTCGAATGATGCTGCACTGTATGAAATCATTGACGATCTACAGGCCCGTTTTGGTGGTGTTCCAGATGAGGTGCATGCCCTGGTTCAGGTGATGATTCTCAAGAACATGATGCGTCAGATGGCATTGCTCGCTTTGGAATTCTCGCCTGGCAAAGTAATCATTTCATTGGGTGACCAGGCTAAATTAGACCCAGCAAAGCTCGCCAGCTGGGTGGCTGCCAACGCATCAGTTTGGACACTGACGCCCAAGATGAAGTTGATTAAAACAGTGACTGGAGTGCATTGGTTCGAACTTGCAAAATTCGCACTGAAAGAGCTGATTTCGATTTAAAGCCCGCTTACAATCTCAAAGCCATCTTTGATGCTGCTGCCCTTCATTTTGAGGACTAGGCGGTTGACATCGTTGACAGCCATCCACTGCTCACCAGCGGGAAGATCAACCAAGCTGTGTTGGTTGTAGAAGTAGAAGACGTCAATTTTGTCGCCCTTCTTGTAGATGTTCTGAATATGGATGCGCAGCGTTATTTCTTTGACCCGTGCAAAAGTCTTTTCAAGCTTCTGCTGAAGCTGATCATAACTGTAGTCATCGGATGCATCGGGGGTGCCATTGGTTTCATGAAAATCGGGGCTGACCAGATTCATAATATCGGGAACTGAACGGGCAACCACGGCACTTCGGTAAGTATCCATGAACGCAGCAACAGCGCGGTTATCTTTGGTGTCTTTTACGCTCGAATTAGAGATAAGCTTAGGCTTGCATCCCGACATGAATAGCGCAAAAACAACGACCCAGATCTGCACGATCGTTTTAGTTGACATGGAATATTCTCCTTCAGTATGGTTTAGCCTCGATGTTTTACTCGCGCAACTGGGTTTTTCTATGTTTCATCATCTCACTAATTTCAGGAGTTAGTTGCAAGCCGAAAGGGCATCAAATACGGGAGCAACTGGCTAGCCCCGATACCATCACCATAGGCCTTTCTCAGGAACCAGATTCGTTGTTTGTGCCATTCAAGGAAATGATGGTTTCCGAAGAGGTAATGCGTGTTGGGAATTACACTCTGACAATTTTCGATGAAGGGTGGAATCTTGTTCCTTGGGCTGCAAAAGAAATCCCAACCGTTAAAAATGGTGGGTTAAGACTTTATACGGAAAATGGTCAGAAAAAGATGCAGACAGTCTGGCATATTAGGGAAGACCTTTTTTGGCCAGACGGCAAACCGCTGATCGCAGATGACTTTGTCCTAAATTATGAAATTCATAAAGATCCAACTCAAGAAGTGATTGACCGGACCGGTGTTGAAAAAATTGAGCGAATGGAAAGCATTGGGGTGGACAAAAAGACCCTGGTGGTAACTTGGAAGGAGCCTTATGCCTATTATGCCAATTACCGAAATCATGAGGCATTACCGGTTCATATTTTAGGCCCGCTATACCAGTTAAATCCTGAGCGTCTTAAAAAAAGCCCATTTGCTCAAACACCCATGCTGGCTGGGGCATATACCATTACAGAGTGGTCACCGGGTGAGTATATCCGCGCTGAGGTGAATGCTTATGCTAAAGGTTGGCTGAAGCCAAAAGTCAAAGAGATTGTCTGGCGCATTATCCCCCAAACAAACACACTTGAGTCAAATTTGGTTGCAGGCGATATCGATGCAATTTCTCCTGTTGGTATGGATTTAGATCAAGCCATGCAATTTGAGCGGCGCTTCAAGGATCGATTTAACTTCTATTACACCCCTGGTTTGGTCTGGGAGCATATTGATTTCAATTTAGATAACCCAATCTTGAAAGATAAACGTGTACGCCAAGCGCTTGCCTATGGTTATAATCAAGATGGTATTACCAAGTTGCTTTTTAAAGGCAGGCAGCCATCTGCGCATGCAAGTGAGCCCGAAAAATCTCCTTACTACAACCCCAATGTCCGAAAATATGAGTTTAACTCAGCCAAAGCAGAAGCTTTGCTTGAGGAGGCTGGCTGGAAGCGGCCGAGTCCGGGTGAAACCCGCCAAAAAAATGGCCAGCCATTAAAATTTATCCTGATGACAACTTCGGGCAACAAATCACGAGAACGGGTTGAACAGCTTTTACAGTCTTCTTGGCGGAGTATTGGGATAGATGTTGAGATCCGAAATCAGCCAGCCAAGGTTTTTTTCAGTGAGACAGTTCATAAACGCAAATTCCCTCACATGGCACTGTTTTCTTGGGTGAAGGATCCAGTCATGATGTCAGACACAATCTGGCGTTGTGATAATATCCCCCGCGAATCAAATCACTTTTTGGGTCAGAACATATCTGGATTCTGCAACGCCGAGGCAGATGCTCTGATCAAAGCTGGGTCGCAGGAATTGGACGCTGCTAAGCGTGCCAAGATAGGTCAGAAATTAGAGGCTGTACTGGCAGAGGAACTTCCGTCGTTGCCTCTATACTTTAGAGTTGAAGTGAGTGTGACCAAGAAAGGTTTCCAAAATTGGAAGCCGACGGGTATTTTACAACCAGTGACCTGGAATGCAAAAGATTGGAGCTTTAAATCATGAAGCACTTGGGCCTTAGGCTAGCGCAGATGTTTGCTATTCTCGCTGTGCTGAGTGTCTTTCTTTTTGCGTTGATGCTTAAAATGCCTGGTAATCCGGTCGATTTATTGATTACCAGCAATCCGCGGATCAAAGCTGAAGATGTGATTCGGCTTAAAAAGCTTAAGGGCCTCGATAAGCCTTGGTATGTGCAATATGCACGTTGGATGTGGGGGTATTATGAACCCATGCGCGCACCGGAAATCCCATCCAGTTGGGGAGAAATACCCCCCTTTGAAAAAGGGGGGGAGGGGGGATTTATTAGCAGTGGCCGTGAGTGGATTATTGCTAAAAATGAGGCTGGTCTCGAGTCAGTAGGCTCTCGGGTTGTTCAGAAATCTAAACCATCTCCATTTTGGATTGTTCCGATCCCAGAGCAGGTTGTTGAGAATGCTGACAATTTTTCAGTCGATTTGTCACACTATGTGATGGGAGATACGAAGGGACTGACTTATAAACTTGAAAGTGGTCCGGGGAAGATTGACGCGTCGGGTGTTTATCGGTGGCCAGAGCATGCCATGGGTCAGAAGGCAGTTGTTTTCAGCGTTCGAAACAAAACTGGTTTAGAAGCCAAAGGCGCGTTTTCGGTTGAGCAGGATCCGGTTCCGAATAGGTCTCTATTTAATCGTGGATTCATGTTTGTGTTAATAGGCGATACCGCTGCGATGGGTTTTTCAAATACATACAAACGCCCCGTGTGGGGACTTCTAAAAAGCCGTATTGCTAATACATTGGCCCTCATGATTCCTGCGATATTGCTGTCGCTCCTAATCGCTTTGCCGCTTGGAATCTGGAGTGCATACAGGCAGTATTCATGGCTCGACTATGTTTTGAATTTCCTAGCCTTTGTTGGCATCTCAATGCCTGTTTTTTGGTTCGGAATCATGATGATGTACTGGTTTTCCGAACAACTTCAGTGGCTTCCGGCAGGTGGTATTGAAACTCCGGGCATTGGACGACAAGGTCTTTGGATTCAGTTTTTGGATCGCCTGGAGCATGCAATTTTACCTGTCTCAGTCTTGTCGATTGCCTATGTGGGTCGCTGGCTTCGATATATGCGCGCATCGATGTTGGAAGTGTTGCCGGCTGACTATATTCGAACTGCTCGTGCGAAGGGTTTGTCCGAACGTTGGGTGGTTTTGAAACATGCTTTGCGTAATGCACTGATTCCCATCGTGACCATTTTAGCGTTGTCAGTCCCCGCACTTTTTGGTGGAGCGGTGCTGACAGAGACTGTATTTTCGTGGCCCGGGATTGGGCGTTTAGAGTACGACGCAATTGCAAGCAGTGACTATTATGTGGCGATTGTGGTGTTTTTGATATCGGCCTTTTTAGTGATGTTGGGTAACTTGCTTGCCGATTGGTTGTACATTTTGGTTGACCCAAGAATGAGAAAATCATGACAGAGACCTTTTCTGCACTGGTTTGGAGACGGTTTAAAAAGCACAAGCTCGCGTTTTATTCGGCGTGGATTTTGCTGGTGCTTACTTTATTATCCGTGGCTGCGGGTGTTATCGAAAGTTTTCTGCATGTTTCCCATGACATGGCGAGTCTGGATTTGGTGAATCAGGGCTCTGGCTGGCCACATTTGATGGGCACCAATGAGCTGGGTCAAGATGTTTTCACGCGTCTTTTATACGGCGGACAAATTTCACTTGCGGTTGGTGTGATCTCGGCAGTGACTTCAGCGATTATTGGTTCGGTGATTGGATTGCTGGCGGGATATTACGGAGGTTGGCTGGATAGCATCTTGATGCGCTTTACCGATGCAATGTTGTCAATTCCAGTATTGCCACTCATGATCGTTTTTTCTGCGATTGATTTGGAAGCCATGTTTGGAGCCAGCAGCTGGACCTCGGGCAACTTTGCTTCGGTCGTTAAGCTTATTTTGATTATTGTTTTCTTTGGATGGATGACGGTGGCGCGTCTTGCTCGTGCAGCAGCTTTGCAACTTAAGAGCATGGAATTTGTGACAGCGGCACGTTCGCTGGGAGCTTCAGATCTTCGTATGCTTCTGGTTCATATTTTTCCAAACGCTCTAGCGCCAATTATTGTCGCAGCGACTCTCGAAGTAGGTGGCAATATTTTATATGAGGCATCTTTAAGTTTTCTAGGACTTGGTGTTCAACCACCCGTTAGTTCTTGGGGTAATATGCTGAACAACGCCGTTGAGTACATCAAAAGCGACCCAAGCTTAGCCTTTTGGCCGGGATTTATGATTTTAGTGACGGTGTCATGTTTTAACTTCTTTGGTGATGGTTTGAGGGATGCGCTTGACCCGTATCAAGTCATGAAGCAATAATGCTTGCATGATTAAACAAATTACGTGCGATGACCTTAAAGCCAAGCAATCTTCCGGTAGTAAATTTTTGCTGATTGATGTCCGAACTCGTGAAGAGTGGAATGAAGGCAATATCCCGGGAGCTAAGCTCATGCTTGATATACCAGGGGAAGAACTTGAAACGCTGCCTAAAGATACTGAGATTGTGTTTCAGTGTCGTTCCGGAGGCAGAAGCCAGCGTATGGCCGAGATTTTTGAAGCACGCGGTTTTACGAATTTGGCCAATCTGGCTGGTGGAATCCTGTCTTGGTCGCAAAAATCTGGCACAAGTGCCTCGTGTTGCGCGTCCCATCTCCACTAGGGAGATGAGTTTTAAAAACTTTGTCCAATCGTGAATAGGAACTGCATGGCTGAATCCCCGCCTGGAATACCAGGGCTTCCATGCGGCCTTCGCACAAGCGGGAATCCCCATTCGAAACGCAAAGCACCCATAGGACTAAACCATCTGAGTCCAAAACCCGCAGAACTGAAAAGTCCAAGGCCATAGAATGTTCCCAGTGGGTCGCTGTAGCCAGGATACTTCGATTTGGTATCGCCGGAGCCAATGTGAAAGAATCCTTCACCGGGTCCATACACATTACCCATATCGATAAAGCCAACACCAAAAAGATTCATCTGCTTAACCAATGGAAACTCGAGTTCGAGGTTAAGTAAGAATTGCTTGTTTCCACCAATGATTAACTGCCGAACAGGTTGTGTGCTGTACTGCTGGCCAACATTCACAACGGGGCCAATGGACTGAAAGAAATAACCTCGAAGCCCCGTGGCCGCACCCAGTTGAACCCCCCCAAGTCTGAAGTTTTCAGACACGAGCGAAACGCCCATTGTGTCCAAAAGACCCATGTCAACGTTGAGTTTTAAAACCCAATTTCTCCAAAAAAACCACTTATCAAAGTTGTAGTAAATCCTAAAATTTCCACCATAACGAATAAAGTTGTTCGTCGTGGCATCTTGTTTTAAGAAGTTGAGACCAGCGTCAATTCCTGTTGGCTGGTTGTCTTTGACAATTTTATTTTCCAAATCAGCTAGCAAGACAGAGCCTAAATAACTGCTCGCAAATTCAGTTCTGAATTCAAAGAAGTACCCAGCTGTTGGGAAGATTCGATTGTTTCGTTGGTCGAATTGCAACACAGGTCTTAGAGAAGTTGTGTATCTGGGTTGATGTAAGTGCCAGCCCCAGTAGTTAACACCGTCAATGCTGTCTTCAATGCGAACACGTTCAGCCGTGTAAGATAAGTAAAATCTCAAGTTTTCAAAATCTGGAACATAAGGACGCCATCCAGGAGATGCATTTTTCCACCATTTGGTTGAGATGTCTCGCATGAAGAATCCTACAGGGTAGCCCAAACTGATTTCTCCGCCTGAACTTGCTCTGTAGTAGTCCATGAAAAATCGTTGTGTGTCATAGGCTCTAATCGAGAATGATAGAGGCGCATTGCCAATATAAGCGATATAGGGGTCAATGAACTGAAGTTCAAAGATTCTTCTGAAAGCAGACCATTGGACTGTTCCTGTGATGACTTGTCCACGACCAAATAAGTTATTTTGGCTAATTTGGGCTTGAAACAAGAAACCTTCACCACCAGTGCCATACCCACCACCAACCTGAATTGAACCCAGACGTTTTTCCTGAACTTCAATTTCAACATCCATGATATCTGGATCTGTGCTGGGCTTCGTTTTGAAACTGATGTTTTCAAAGTAACCCAATTGGTGAAGTCTTTGTTCGCTTAACCTTAGCATGGATGCTGAATAAAGCTCACCTTCATAAACACGAAGTTCTCGTCGAATGACTTCATCAATGGTTGTGTTATTTCCTTTGATATCAAATCTTCCAAAATGGACTAATGGACCAGGCTCAATCTCCAGTTTCAAGTCAACCGTGAGGTCTTCTTCATGAATTTCACTCAAGGGGATAACATTCACATAGGCGTAACCTTCGTCTTGGTAGAGTTCCTGAATCGAAGATAGGTTCTGCCCAAAGAGTGTTTTGTTGAAGGTATCCCCGTCTTTGAGTTCGATTTTTTTACGAAGTTGTTCACGAGTGTGTTCTAAGAGTTCACCGGAGAAATCTAAATCACCTAATTTGTAAGATTGACCTTCAATAATTGATAGATAGATAGAGATACGCTTCTTATCGGGTGAAAGACTTGCTCTTGGTTTAGCAACTTGTACATTTAAAAATCCGTGTTCTTGGTAAAGCTGCTCAATCAGGAGCCGGTCATATTCCAACATATCTTCGTTGAAGACCCCCCACTGAGTGACAAAGCTCAGCGGATGTCGCTCTTTGGTGGGCATGATTTCTTTAATTTGATCAGTCGAAATGTGTTTGTTGCCCAGGATCGTAATATGCTCGACCTTGATTTTAGATTCTTCGTCAATATGGAATATGACATCAACGAAATCAGGAGACTTAGATTTTTCTTCTGTTTTGATATCGTTTGGTGTGGTTGATTTAACTTCATACTCGACATGGGCGAGTAAGAACCCCTTATCAACGTATAATTTCCGAATTTTTTCTGCGTTTTCCTTAATTCGGCTGAGTGTTGCAATCTGATAGGGTTTGAGGTCAACAACTTCTTTCAGATCATCTACAGAAATATCATCATTGCCTTCGAACCGAATCTGATAGAGAGTCGCTTTTTCTTTAAGGTTATATGTAAGAACAATGCTGTTATTGGGTCCAGATTGTTCCTCAACCTGAATGTCTGTAAAAAGACCCATTTTAAAAATTTGTCTAATATCTTCAGCAACAGTTTCAGGATCTAATGTTTTTCCTAGTTCAGATTTAATGACTGGGAGCACTGCCTCAGGCTCAATTTTTTGAGTTCCAGTGATCCGAATTTCATAAATTAAATTGGAGTTAGGAGTTTCAGCCCTCAAAACTCCAGGTTCTCCACCTCGTTTGAGAGCTTCTATGAATTTGGGTGATGGAGCTGCAGAGGGCAGGGCGCGTGAAATAGAGGGGTCTCTGATTTCGGCAGCCTTTTTCTTTTTATGTGGCACAGGAGGCTGATTCGGCATTCCCATCTGCCCAAATGCCATGGGCAAAGCAACAATCAAGCCGAAGATAATTTTTGAGCACCGATTCATCTCAGGGTTTGCTATAGAACGGAGTATGATCCTGGTCTATAGCCTCCTGACAGAAAATAGAGAACGGCTTGTGAATGATTTGGTTCACCATCTTCGAAGTGAATCAAGAGTTTACGCTCGATTCTCACGCGTTGAACTCCGAGAAACCATGAAATCGTTATTTGATGCGTATTGTGAATATTTGATTTCAGGAAACCAGGCAAAGCTGCAAGTGATTTTGGGCTACTGGTTTAAATTGGGCTCAAGCCGTTCGATCGACGCTGCAATGCTTATTAAAGCTCCATTTGCGATACTGCCAGTGGTGAGAGAATATTTACAGGTTGCTTACAAAAATATGTCAGAGCAAGATCGAGCAAGCTTTAACCAAGCCATGAAGTGTGTTGAAGGTTCTGTTTCAAAGACAATGGGTCTTTGTGTGGGCGTATTTGCTGAACAACAGGCGTTGCCTGTACTCGGTAAACAACCCGGAATGCTCAGATACGCTGTGTTGCGTGGTTAAAGAGATTTAATATGCTCCACATAAGTTGCCCAATTGGCAGCCATCATGGATGTTTCTCGTTCATTAACAGGTCTGATCACTTTAGCGGGTGAGCCCATCACCAAAGAGCCAGGTGGGATTTTGGTATTAGCTGTTACAAGACTACCAGCACCGACGAGAGAGCCCCTCCCGATCACGCAGTTGTCGAGTAAGATTGCTCCCATACCAATGAGACAATCATCTTCAACAGTGCAGCCGTGGAGAATCACGCGATGCCCAATGGTGACGCGATTACCCACGTAGGTTTCGCTTAGGTTCTTGGTTGCGTGTACAACGGTTCCATCTTGAACCGAGCAAGAGTCACTAATGGTGATTTTCCCCATATCACCCCGCAAAACAACCATGGGCCAGATGCTTGAATCTTTACCGATTTCAACATCACCAATGATTTCAGAACGAGGATGTATGTAAGCTTCTGGATGAATTTTCATGACGCTTGCTGACAAGGTGCTTTATCAGTTCCGCAGCCAGCTTTTTCACATGAGGGCTTAGAAGATGCATACAAGTCTTTGTACCAACCACCGCCTTTGAGTGAGAAACTTGTATGACTCATTACTTTTTGCATTCCCATTTTCTCTCCACATGCGCTACAAGACTCTGGAGCGGGATCGGTGACCTTTTGAAGGACCTCTTCCTGAGAATTGCAGAAAGTACACTGGTATTCGTAGATGGGCATTGCTAAAAAACCTCTCACTCAGAAAATAAACACGGCTACAGGGTCCGTCAAGCGGCTTTCCTTTTATGCCAAAACCCTTTTACCGACCTCTCATGGTTCTTTTGAGTGTTTAATATTTCGGGATTCCAATGGGTTAGAGCATGTAGCCATGGTGAAGGGTGATCTGAAAGAAGGTGAAGATGTGCTCTGCCGAATCCATTCAGAATGCTTAACCAGTGAAGTTTTTGGCTCTCAAAAATGTGATTGCAAGCATCAGTTAGATTCTGCTTTAGACGAGGTCCAGCGTTCCGGTAGAGGGGTTGTTTTGTATTTGCGCCAAGAAGGCCGAGGGATTGGCCTTGGCAATAAAATCAAAGCCTATGCCTTGCAAGAAGAAGGGCTGGACACGGTAGATGCTAACCAAGCATTGGGTTTACCCATAGATGCTAGAAATTATGAAATAGCTGCTGAAATGCTTCAGCATCTGGGCATACGTTCTGTTCGTTTGTTGACCAATAATCCTCTTAAGATCAAGGCATTGGCTGATATTGGCATTGCGGCCAAGCGGCAGCAGCTTGAGATTGGACAAATCCCAGCACAGGCGGCTGAGTACGTTCGGGTCAAACAAAAACGTTTAGGGCACATTGCTTGAAACATAGGGACTCTCCAGCTTAAGCTGGTAGGCACTATGAACAACAAACATCTTTTAACTCTTGGACGTGTTTTTTTTGCAGTTCCATTTTTGATTTTCGGGGTTAACCACTTGATGATGGCAGATGCTATGGCCTCAATAGTCCCGGGATTCTTGCCTTATGCAACTTTCTGGGTTTATTTCACTGGCCTAGCTTTGGTTGCTGCCGCACTTGCAATCCTGTTGAAGCGCTACGTGAAATGGGCTTGTTATGGTCTGGCCATCTTTCTCCTTTTGACAATGTTTACGATCCATTTTGTCGGCATAATGAATGGAGACATGATGATGCCAATGGTAGGCTTTCTCAAAGACATGGGTCTCCTGGGTGGAGCACTCTTGTTGAGTAGTATCGAAAACTAGTCTAAAGTGCTTCATGCACCTAGACCCAAGACTCCCTGAAACTCTTGTAGATCTTCATATCCATGTTGGGGGGGCTGTAGCCCCTCATGTTTTATTCGGAATCGCCCATGAGCAAGGGTTTAAACTTCCGGTTAAAAACTACTGGGAGTTTGTCGATTTAGTTACTGCTAAGCAGAGCTCCATTAAAAGTTTAGATGATTATTTGAAAATCATGCATCAGTGGACCGAGAAGATTCAAAGTTCCCCGGCAGCAATCGAGCGTTCTGTTTATGAGATTATTTGCAAAGAGTATCGCTCGTCTCGGGTTGAACATATTGAGCTCAGATTTAACCCCATGAAACGTAATCTGGGGGGTGAACGAGACTTAGATCATATCATCCACGCTGCTCTGCGCGGAATGGACCGCGCAGTTCTAGAATATGGTGTCAAAGCTTGCTTGTTATTCTGTTTGGCGCGTGAATTTGACCATTCAACCAATGAAATCATTGTTGAAAAGGCAATTAAATATGCTCACAGAGGTGTGTTGGGCATAGATTTGGCGGGTCCGGAAAGTCACAATCTTGAGCTTTCACTTCAAGACGTTCCTCGTTATGAAAAGCTTTTTGAAAGAGCTCGGGCAGCAGGCCTAAAAACAACACTGCATACAGGTGAAACGACCCATACTGGCGCTGCAGGGGTTAAAGCGGCGCTGAAGTATCTAAAGCCTAATCGAATTGGTCACGGAATCCAGGCTGCGTACGATGAAGAGGCCCTTAAAATGCTGGCGGATTCAGGAGTGGTTTTGGAGATCTGCCCAACCTCCAATCTTTATACGCGTGCAGTCAAAGACCTGGCAGAATTAAAGCAAGTCTTAAAGGCCTTCCAATCTCACAAAATTCCGTTTACGATCAACACAGACGGGCCTTATCTGCTGGATACGGATATGGCCAAAGAGTCTATCTTGCTTTTGGATAATGGGGTTTTAACTCAGCAAGAACTGGCTCAGTGTTTTGAAATATCCAAGAGAGCGTCTTTTATACAATGAGTTCAGAAGCTATTACATTGTTGTCGGCCAGCGAGATTGAAAAAATGCGGAAGGCTGGTCGTCTTGCAGCTGAGCTGCTCACGCATTTAGGCTCTATGGTTCGTCCGGGTATTTCAACTCAAGCATTGAATGATGAAGCAGAGCGCTGGACCAGGGAACATGGCGCTCGAAGTGCTCCTTTGAACTATGCTCCTGGTGGTTGCACACCATTCCCTAGGTCTATTTGTACCAGTGTCAATGAAGTTGTGTGTCATGGTATCCCAAACTCTAGGCAGGTTTTGAAAGAGGGCGATATTATTAATATCGATGTGACGCCAATTTTAGATGGCTATCACGGTGACACGTCCAAGACATTTTTCGTAGGGACACCCTCAAAAGCTGCCCGCCAATTAGTGGAAGTGACTGAAGAGTGCCTAAAGCTTGGGATTGCAGAAGTAGGCCCTGGCAAGCGTCTCGGGGACATTGGTGCTGCAATCCAGGAATACGCTGAGTCATTTGGATATGGCGTGGTGCGTGATTTCGTTGGGCACGGCATTGGCAAAAAGTTTCATACAGCCCCCCAAATCTACCATTATGGAACTCGCGGTAAGGGTGACCGAATGATTCCGGGGATGTGCTTTACCATCGAGCCCATGATTAACCAGGGAACTTGGAAAACCAAATTGCTGGATGATGACTGGACTGCGGTCACCGGAGACCGCAAGCTTTCAGCTCAATTTGAGCACACAGTGGTGGTAACTGAAACTGGGGTTGAAATCCTTACTTTAAGATGATTGTCACCCCGGCCTCCGAGCCGGGGTTCAGTCTTTATGAGATATTTCTGGATCCCGGGTCAAGCCCGGGATGACAAAACAGTCTGTTTATCGTCTGACTCTGTTGTTCCATCAACCAACTTACCCATTTGTTCTGCTACCAAATCTTTGCGCAGCTGGCTTTCGAACTGAGCTTCGCTTAAGTGTGTTTAATATCAATGGTACTGAATTTTAATGCTGAAATTATCTCTAAATCTTTTTAGGTATAAAATTCCTAAATCCCCGAACATGAGTCCCAGTTTATCGGTGGAGTTTATCTGTAAATCTGAATCTATTTCATTTTGGATTGTGGTTGGATATCCACCGATTTTACTGTGGTTACGATGGTTTTTTTCAAGATATTTTTCTAGTTTCTTAAATTCTTCATAGGCTTGATCGGAATCGTCTAGATCGCAATATTCATCTTCGTAAGCCTCCATTGGTACGTCTTCGGCTAATTCCCAACTGATTTGATAACCTTCTTCAAAGGTACACTCTTTAGGTATAGAGACAGGAACAAGCCCATCTAAAGATTTATAAGCCCTGACAACATAAGGGTAACTATCGATGAAGTTTGGGTTGATGAATATGGTGATAATTTCTATGTCTTTAAGGTTGTCAGGGACATAAGGAGCCTCTGTTAGATTAATTTGGCATAAAAAAAACAGAGGTTTAATGTCAGGAGGTGCCTGTTTCCCTGTAAAAAAAGCTTCTCTATTTCTATCCTGTTGGGTAACAAAATCGCATTCCGGCCATGATTCATTAGGTTTTGCAACTAATTTTAAGCCAAAATTAGAAGCAAAATCAGATATAGTTCCTTTTGGCTTGTGAATGTTAATCAAAGAACATTCTTTTTTGATGATATTCATAGAGGTGTTCTACTTGTTTTTATAGAACTTTACAAGTTGTTGTCCTGGTTCAAGATATTTAAAACTTTAAGCCTCTCAGGGCTTGGTGAGGCCTAATGTAATTATGGATGTATTGCCAGCGACCAAGCTAGCGTCTCAAAGCGCCTATTTCATAGGCTAAGTTGTAGACCCAGTGGGTATTTTTGCTGGAAGCATGGGAGCAGAGATCCTTACCCTTGGGGTAATGCAGAACTCTTGATGGTGGCGCCTTTTTTCAAAAACTCAACATAGTTCTGGAAAAACTTGGCGCGTGGCTCATCGCTTTGAAGGGTTCCGTCAATCAGCTTGCCCATTTGTTCAGCTACTAGATCTTTGCGTAACTGGCTTTCGAACTGAGCTTCGCTTAAGTGATAGTTTGAATAAATTGCACGTTGATAAGCTGCACGATCAATTTTCTTTTCACCCCCAAATAAGTTGGTTCGAATAAAGTCGGCAAGCTCGCGGTCTGAAACCCTGAGACCCTCGCTCTCTGCGAGCTGAGCCAAGAGCGTTTTCGAAATTAGGCGCTCCAGAACAGCCTTTTTAAGCATTTCTTGTACAGGGCCTTCCGGATTAAAATCGGGTGTGTTGCTTTGGATCATGCGGATCTGCTGTGTGTAGGCCATCTGAAGTTCAGGGTAAGTGATAACATGTCCATTGACAGTCGCAGCATAGGGAAGTTCGGAGCCAGTTTGTCCAACCCATGGGCCAAAATTGATGGCAAACACAAAGATAATGACCCCGAACAGGAGTACAATCAACCAAGAGTTTGAGTTTTTTCGCATGAGATCGAGCATTTTTTCTTCCTTTTTCGGTTTAAAACTCTCTATAACTGCGCTAGTACAAAATTACTATGGCGCGTTTTCTTCCTAACTGGTTTTCGAGCGATATTGCAATTGATTTAGGTACCTCCAATACCTTGGTGTTTCTTCAGGGGCGTGGAATCGTTGTCAATGAGCCCAGCGTGGTCGCTGTTGATCAGCGTATTGTCGGAAAAAATCGTATCGTTGCTGTTGGCCGCGAAGCAAAAGATATGCTTGGCCGAACACCTGGGATGATATCTGCGATTAGACCTATTCAAAAGGGTGTAATCTCGGATTTTGATGCCACCGTAGAAATGCTTAGAGCATTTATAGAGCGTGCGCTTGGGCGGATGTCCTTTTTGAAGCCCAGGGTCGTAATCGCTGTCCCGGTGGGTATTACAGAAGTTGAGAAACGTGCGGTTAAAGAGTCTGCCGAGTCTGCAAATGCTGGAGAGGTATTTTTGATTGAAGAGCCTATGGCTGCCGCGATTGGTGCAGGAATGCCTATTACCGAGCCGTCTGGTAACATGATTGTTGATATTGGCGGTGGAACAACAGAAGTTGCTGTTATCTCCCTTGGGGGAATCGTGTTTAGTCACTCCACCCGTATTGGTGGTGACAATTTAGATGACGCGATCGCTGCCCATATTAAGAAACATTATTCTTTGCTGGTGGGTGAAAGAACAGTAGAGCAGATTAAGATTCGTTTGGGCTCTGCCTTTCCCGATGAGGACTTGGGGACCATGGAAGTAAAGGGCAGAGATATTATTGCCGGAGTCCCTAGAACGATTGAAGTCGGTGGTGCTGAAATCCGAGAAGCGATGGCTGAGCCTATCTCCGCAATTGTTGAGGCCGTGCGGGTTAGCCTTGAAAGAACCCCCCCTGAGCTTGCATCTGACATTGTAGATAGGGGTATTATCCTTTCTGGAGGGGGCGCTTTGTTAAGAAACTTGGATACATTGTTGCAGCGTGAAACAGGTGTCCCTGTGTGTCTTGCTTCAGACCCCTTGTGTGGGACTGTTCTTGGTGCTGGTAAGGTTTTGGAAGAACTCGATCGATTGAAACAGGTTTTGACGATATAAGAGGTGCGGGTGGCAGGTAAGAGATTTTCTCAAATTAAAACCCTTGTGGGAGTGGTGATGTTGTTGCTGCTCCCTTTTGTGTTTTTAAAAGTTCAAAAAAAAGCCCCTGAATTATCGGATGCGGTTGGGGGTACATTTTTAGATTTATCATCCATCCTACAAGAGGGAGTTTTGTGGGCTTTTGGTGGGGTTTCTGATGCCCTTGAGCGCCGATTTGTTCGTCAAAAATCAGAGGATGAAATCTTTGAACTTCGAGCCGAGCGTACCAAAATGAGAACGCTCGAGATTATGTTAACCGAATCTGAACGGGAGAACGCTCGTTTAAAAGAACTACTGGCATTTTCTCCAACCATTAATGCTCCTCGAGTGATTGGCGCACTGGTAATTGGTCAAACAGGGATTCCGCTCACAAGAGTAATCCAAATTGATCGAGGTTCTAAAGCAGGTGTCAAAAAAGGAGATGCCGTTGTCAATACTGCGGGTGCGGTAGGCCAAGTCTTACTGACAGGCAAGTATAATAGTGAAGTCCTCCTATTGCCAGATGCATCTAGTGCGATTGATGTCGTTGTGGAACGTTCCAGAATAAAGGGTATCATGCGGGGGCTCAAGGTTCATAACTTTGATAGACTCGGCGACGTTCGAGTTGGGGATATTCTTGTCACTTCAGGGGTAGGAGCGCGATTCCCTGAGGGAATGCCGATTGGAAAAATTAGCCGTGTCAAAAGTCATGAGCAAGGTTTGTACACGGAAGCTGAGGTGGAGCCTTTTGTCAACTTTAACAAATTGGAAGAAGTGCTTGTCTTGACTCAAAACTCAAAAACAAGTTTGTGGCGTCGAAAAGATATGGTCTCTCAGTTTCTTCAAGTGAGTGTTGCAAAATGATACCCTTCTTTTTGTTGATGCTGTTCACTCTTTTTTATCAAGCTGTGTTGAATGGTATGTCTGTTCTTACTCATGCGTACTCTAGTTTTTTTCTGGCAGCTCCAGTTGTCTTGGTGTTGGTGATATTCTGCATGAATATTTTATCAGGCTTGTTCTTGCTGCCATTTTTAGGAATGTTGTTGGATGCAATGACAGGTGGGGTTGCTGGCCAGCATTTGGTATGGATGGTTATTTTTGGATTTAGCGGTATGATGCTGAGCTCTCTGCTTGGAAAACCGCATTCGCCGCTGATCCTTTCGTTTCTGTTAGGTTCTTCTCTTATCTATAGGCTCTGGCTGTCTCAAATGGGTAATTGGGGGATTTCAAATTTGTTGTTGGGTCCGTTTGCGGATGCTCTGGTCGGTATGTTGATCTTTTATTGTTTACCAACTCGATTGATTCGAATGGATTGATTTTTTATGAATTTTTCAGAAAAAAGATTCGCGATATTTAGCTTTGCGCCGATGGTGGTCTTCGCTATTTTTACGCTGAGACTTTTTTATCTTCAGGTTATCCGAGGAGATTATTATCTTACTCGCAGTGAAAGCAATTTCATTCAAGAAAGACCCATTAGTCATACGCGAGGTTTAATCTTAGATCAGGCGGGTGTTCCGCTGGCAGATAACCGACCTTCGCATGACCTATACATTACGCTTTCTCTTTTTCCTGAAGCAAGTGCCACCTTAAAGAAAATGGGTTTAGCTCTTGGGCTTAAACGAATTCAGATTAAAGATGCAGAGAAAAAATTCACCCAAGCACAGGGAGAATTCGCCTTGTGGAACTTGTCTGGTTCGAAATGTCGACAGTTCTCATCCTGGTTGCAGAATCAACGGATCCCTGGTGTATATGAGTCGAATTGTGTTGTTTATGTAGATCCAGAGCATTTTCCCTCAAGACAAGTTTCTGTCAGAGAGTTGAGTAAACTTTTAGGGATTCCAGAAGAAGAAATGGCTTTGTACTGGGCATCTGCAGAAAAGAAATCTCAGGGCTTGGGGCAATATAAGCCCGTGTTGCTCTTGAGCGACCTGGACTATGATGCTTATGCACGGTTAGAGTCTGCGATTTCTTTAGGACTGATGCCGGGGTTAATAATTTTTGATTCAGTTAAGAGACGCTACATCAATGGTCCAATGGCTGCCCACGCGCTTGGGTATCTGAATGAAATCTCTGCAAACGAATTGATTAAGAAACCTGACTATCGCCAAGGACAACGCATTGGCCGCCGCGGGATTGAGTTGATGTATGAAAAAACTCTGCGCGGTGAAGATGGATATGAACGCACCGTGGTTGATGCCAAAGGGCGCAGATTCTCTGAGGCCATTGAAAAAGATTGGTTGGGTGATGACCGCATAGAGCCATCAGTCCCTGGAAATAATCTCATCTTATCGATGGACATTGAGTTACAGAAAGCTGCAGAAAAGGCGTTTTCTGGTAAAGCTGGGTCTGTTGTTGCGCTTGAGGCTGGAACTGGATTTGTTTTAGCTATGGCTAGTTTCCCGGCATATGATCCGAACGAAATTATCGGCCGTAATAACCGGAAAGTATTTCAGCGCTTAACGACGGATCCATTGAAGCCTTGGCTCAATAAAGCGATTCAAGAACATTATGCTCCTGGTAGTACTTTTAAGGCCATTACAGCGGTTGCCGGGTTTGAACATGGCATGCTCAAGCAGACAGATCATAAAACGTGCCGGGGAACTTTCTATTTGGGGAGAAATAGCTGGCGATGTTTCAAGCGAGAAGGACATGGAACCATCGATGTCGTAGATGCTCTTAAAACATCTTGTGACGTCTTTTTTTATAGCCTTGGTTATGAACTAGGTCCTGAAAAATTGGCAGAAACTGCACGCCTTCTGGGGTTTGGTCGAAAAACAGGTGTTGAGCTCGACATGGAAATTCCTGGCATTATGCCGGACAAAGCCTACTACCAAAAACGTCTTGGATATTACTCTCCTGGCTTGGTGGTGAACAGTGCGATTGGTCAAGGTGATGTAACGACAACTCCGCTACAGCTTGCAGTTGCTTATGATGCTTTGGTCAATGGAGGAACACTTTATAAGCCACAACTTGTGCGTGAAATACGAGATGTTCACAATAATTTGATTCAAAAAAAAGAGCCTATCGTGGCATCTCACCTGAAAGAGAGCGAGGAAAGTTTGCAATTAGTCAAAGAAGGATTAGCACATATTTTAGAGCCAGGTGGAACTGCTAATAGTGTTTTATATCGAGGTGATTTGCCTGAGCTTTCAAAATGGCTTCGGGAGTCGGGCATTAAAATTGGTGGTAAAACAGGGACAGCTCAGGTAGTTCGGCTCTCAAAATCTGTGAAACATATTGATCCTAATGCGGTGAGCTATGCCCACCGTGATCATGCTTGGTTCGTGGGTTTTGCCCCAGCAGATAAACCAGAGATAGTGGTTGTGGCCATGACAGAACATGGAGGTTTTGGAGGGACTGCTTCAGCGCCTGTTGTGCTTGAGGTAATCAAAACTTGGTATGAGAAGGTGAGGGGAAAAGGTCGCTATGCGCAGCAAAAATAGCTCATTTAAGGTTCGATTTCCTATCTCACTGGTTTCTCTTGCGTTAATTCTAACTCTGGTTGGTATTGTGAATATAGCTTCAGCGGCTAAAGCCACTCAGCCAAACTTGTTCATCTACCAATTTGTCTGGTTGGGGATCGCTGCTTTAATGGCAGCTGTAATTTGTTTCTTTCAAACAAGAACTCTAGGACTTTTAGCCTACCCGTTTTATGTCGGTGTTGTTGGACTGCTGCTTGCTGTGCTTGTAGTGGGTGTTGTTGTTAAAGGCTCTCAACGCTGGATTGATATTGGCATTATGAGGCTTCAACCCTCAGAGCTAGCTAAAATAGCAGTCGTATTGGCCACGGCAAAATTCTGCACAGATTTTGAAGTGTATGGTGGGTATCGACTCAGGGATCTTATAAGGCCATTTAATATTTCTAGACCCTTGGCAGTGTTGGCAGTGTGTCTCTATGTTCTTAAAAAATTTCCAGCTTACATTTGGCCGGCGAGTATTGGGATCGTGCTTGGACTGGTTTGGGTTGCACTGTCTTTAAAGCAAATGCGCAAGGAAGGTTTTCATTTTTACCAGATTGTTTCGTTGGGAGATGTTGTTTTGGTGCCATTTCTCTTAATTCTGGTGGAGCCAGATTTAGGAACGTCGATGATTGTTTTAGCCATTCCGACAACGATGTTGCTATTTGCAGGTATGCGAGCATCATCGCTTTTTATAGCTGCCTTATTTGCGGTTGGTATTGCATTGGTTGGTTGGAATTTTGTCCTGATGGACTACCAAAAGCAGCGGGTTCATACTTTTATTAATCCTGAAGCTGATATCAAGGGCAAGGGATATCACGCAATGCAGTCTATGATTGCTGTAGGTTCTGGGCAGTTTTTAGGTAAAGGCTTTGGGGAAGGAACGCAGACACAGCTTTCATTTCTACCTGAGAATCATACAGACTTTGTTTTTTCTGTTCTGGCAGAGGAATGGGGTTTCCTTGGAGCAGTTCTGGTGTTGGCTTTGTTAGCAGCTCTAGTGCTTTCCATGATTCAAATTGCAGCGAAGGCTCAAGATCGTTTTGCAAGTTTACTCGCCGTGGGAGCGGCCTCGGTAGTTTTTTGGCATATGACGGTTAATGTGGGTATGGTGATTGGCCTCTTGCCGGTAGTAGGCGTACCATTGCCATTTGTGAGCTATGGGGGCGCTTCAATGCTGATTCAGGTTGCTGCTTTAGCGATTTGTATGAATGTTTCAATTTGGCGTAAGGTGCGGTGAATTTAATGCGACGAACAAAGATGTTATGCACCTTAGGACCCTCAAGTTCTTCTGAAGCAGAGATAGAGGCCTTGATTTTAGCAGGCATGGATGTTGCTCGGATTAACTTTTCGCATGGTGATTTGGAACTCCACCGGGCAGTGATTAATCGTGTGCGTTCTGTGGCTGCACGTCTTGGAAAACCGGTGGGCGTTTTGCAGGACTTACAGGGCCCCAAGATCCGCACACGAAAGATGACAGGCGGTGCTGTGACTCTGGAATCAGGTGCTCAAACCGTTATTACTGTTGACGATGTTTTGGGAACCGCAGAGCGATTCTCAACGCAATACTTAGACTTGCCCAGAGATGTTAAACCTGGGGATATGATTTTGCTCGATGATGGCAAGCTGGCTGTACGCTGTCTCGAAGTCCAGAATGCACGAGAAATTATCTGTGAAGTTGTCTATGGAGGTGTGCTTAAAGACAACAAGGGTATTAATGTGCCTGCAGGCGGGCTCTCAACATCAAGTCTAACGGATAAAGATATTAGAGATGTTCACTTTGGTGCCCAAGTAGGCGTAGATGCGGTAGCACTTTCTTTTGTGCGCTCAGCCGAAGATGTGCGCTTGCTTCGTAAAGAGTTGGCGAATGCCAAAAGTAGACCGCTTGTATTTGCTAAAATTGAAAAGCAACAAGCCCTTGAAAATCTAGACGATATTATTGCTGAATCCGATGGCGTGATGGTTGCTCGTGGCGATTTGGGGGTTGAAATGCCTCTGGAACAAGTTCCCGTCGCCCAAAAACGCATTGTAAGCCGCGGTATTGAACAAGGCAAAACGGTGATTGTTGCGACTCAGATGCTGGAGTCCATGATTACTCAGTCAAGGCCAACGCGTGCAGAGGCGAGTGACGTTGCGAATGCAGTGTTGGATGGAGCGGACATGCTCATGCTTTCAGCGGAGACTGCTGCAGGAGATTTTCCGATTGAGGCAGCTCAAACAATGGACAAGATTATCCGAGAAACAGAGTCTTCAGACTGGCTTATGTATTGGCGAAATGATGTTAAACTCACGACTTCTTCCAGTCAGCAACATCAAAACATTGCATCTTTAGCAGGTACTCGTGCTGCCGAAGAACTGCATGCAAAGGCGATTGCGATTTACACAAGTTCTGGAAGTACTGCGAAGTTAATCAGTGGCTACCGGCCCAAAGTCCCCCTTGTCGCCTTCGTTTCTAACTTAACGGACCAGCGGCGTTTGATATTCAGTTGGGGTGTAGAGAGTGAGGTTATTCCTGAACCCGTTGATTTTGAGACGATGCTTGCTCAAATTAATGACAGACTTCAACAACGTGGCTCTGCTAAATCCGGCGATACTGTCGTTGTTTTAACCAAAGTCCCCCTAAAGCCTTCTCAGAAGACTAATACGATTCACATTCATACTGTCACTAAACCGATTGTGTGATAGCTGTATCCTCTAACAAAGGAGTCTGTGATGCGTTTATTGGTTCTGTTTGCTTTCGGGTTAAGTTTGCTTGTTCATGCTGAAGTAAAGATTGCTGTTGTTGATCTGGAACGTGCTCTCAATGATGTAGCTGATGGCCAAGCTGCTAAGGCAAAACTTCAAGATGAGTTCAAAAAGAAACAAGATATGCTTGATAAAAAGCAGAACGAGCTCAAAAAACTTCAGGATAATTTACAAAGCAAAGCATCTATGCTGACGGAGAAAGCTCGTCAGGAAAAGGCCATGGAATTTCAGAGCAAATATGCAGAGGCCCAACAAGTCTACCAAGAAACTCAACAAGAGTTTGTCAAAAAGCAACAAGAAGTCATGGGTGATATTCTCAAAAAGATGAATCCAATCGTTCGCGATATTTCTCAAAAAGAAGGCTATTCGATGGTCTTAAACAAAACTGATGCTACAGTCGTGTTTGCACAGGCAAATTTGGACATTACCGACGAAGTTATTAAGCGTTACAATACCGCTTATCCCTCGAAGTCTAAGAAGAAATAGTCACGATTTCAGCGCGTTGAATATTTCATAGTGGCCCAGGCGTAGGAAATCCGGAAGTTTCTCAAGATTAGGATCTCTAACGTCTGGGTAGTCTTTTATTTTAAGAGTACGAACAATTAAGGCAGACAGTATGGATGAAAACTTTTGTTCTTCAGGACTGAGCAGGCAATTAATGTCTTCAATGAACGATGTGGACTGAGAATATCGTTCATAGACTGGATCGTTGAGATATTCGATTAGGTCAACATTTCGTTTTCGTTTAATGTACTCAACACTGAGCGCGAATAATTTGGCTGCATGTTCTTCACGGTCAACAGAGAGTTTTTTTTGCTTTTTTTTGATCTGATGTCGGATTGCACTACGGATGTTAACACTGATTCGAATCAATGAACCTGTGGTGCTGATTGCTAAACCTGGAATAACAGTTGCTCCGGCAGTAAACAAACCACAAGTTGTGGTGATACCCCCGGATAGTTGAGCCAGTTTTCCGTATAGAAGTATCTCTTGCTTGAATTTTTTATTTTCAAATTGAGCGACAATGTATTCGAGTGTTGGTTTGAGATAGCTTTCTTTTGGAGTCCGATGATTAAAGCTTTTAAAATCTTGCAGTGTGTCAAAAGTGCATTTCCAGCTATCAATCTCTTGCGTCATTGTCGCTGCTGAGATTATGGGCCCCACAATTGGTAAGTGTGTTGTAAGATGATGAACAATTTCGGGAGTCTCTGAAATGGCTGCTCCAAGAGCAGTTTTCTTGAGTTCGTCTTTTTGAGCTGCTAATTTATCGACGAATATTCGCGCTGAGTCGCGAAATCCAGTTTCCCTGATTTCTGGTAAAAATTCATAGGCATCATCTGCGCGATCTATGCATAAATCATCTTGCGGGAAGCCAAAACTTGAATCATCTGCATTCGGGAGTAGAGGGGCTTGATTTGGATCGACTTCATGCATCTCAACAGCACATGCATGGTTAGGGTCTGAAATGATCCTTCGTGGCATTTTAAAAAAACAACCGCGGTGGACAGGTGAATAATCCTTTGTTACGCAGAAAGACGTAAATCATGACAATTGATCTTGTTGCACTGACGAAGCCTCGCATTACCCTCATGGCCATTATTGTGGCTGGCGGATGCATGCTTTTAGCTGAAGCAGTCTTACCATGGCCCAAAGCGATCTTGGCTTTACTCGGGATAGCCTTGTTGGTTTCGGGTTCAAGTGCATTCAACATGTATATCGAGCGTGATTATGACGGTTTAATGGAGCGCACCAAGACCCGCCCATTGCCTGCCGGACGTTTAAAGCCACATTGGGCTTTGTGGATTGGAGCGGCGACGTCCTTTTTGGCTATGCCAGCTTTATGGTTTGGAACCAATAGTCTGACGTTGCTTTTAGGTGTTCTATCTTTGTTTGCCTATGTTTTGGTTTATACCCCGATGAAACGCCTAAGCACTTGGGCATTGGTTGTGGGTGCAGTACCAGGCGCTATGCCTGCTTTGATGGGCTATACTGCAGTGACCGGTCAAATTGATGCGGTTGGACTCTCGCTTTTTGGGCTCGCATTCTTTTGGCAGCTTCCGCATTTTATTGCGATTGGGATCTTTAGAAAAGAAGAATATCTGAAAGCTGGCTATCCTGTAATCGCAGATCTGCTGGGTGACACTAAGGCCATTGGATTAAGTTTGTTGACGACAGGGATGATGGTGATTAATGCCGGGGCCATATGGTGGCTAGAAGTCGGTGGTGCATTTTACGGGCTTGTCAGCACTTTGCTTGGGGTTTGGTTTGTTGTTTTAGCGGGACTTGGATTTTGGACTCAGGACATCAAAGCCTGGGCGCGAAAGCTCTTTAGAGCTTCACTGGTTTATCAAACAGTTTTATTTGCCTTGTTGGCGGTCGACGGTCTGGTATGCAAGTTCATGTGAAGGAACTGGCGTTTTCTTACGCCAGAAAGCCTGTTCTTCGAAGCATATCTTTTGAAGTGCAATCAGGTGAAATATTAGGGATTTTAGGCATTAATGGAGCGGGTAAAAGTACGCTGCTTAAACTGCTATGTGGTTTGCTGCCAATGCAGTCTGGACAGATCAGTCATATCCCTAAAGACAAGCTCGGTGTTGTGTTTCAAGAGGCTAGTCTTGATCCAAAACTTTCAGGTCATGAAAACCTGGCACTTTTTGCAAAACTTTATGCTGGAGCTGAGGTTCCAAAGAACGTTGATGGCGTTGATTTAAACATGCCTGTTGGTAAATTGTCTGGTGGCCAGAAACGCAAGTTAGAACTAGCCCGTGTTTTTGTTCATAATCCTGAGTTGGTACTGATGGATGAGCCAACCACGGGACTCGATTTGGGTGCTACCGAGCTGTTTTGGCGGGGGCTTCGCCAGCGTCATGTGACAGCAATTATTAATACGCACAAAGCTGAAGAAGCAGAACGTTGCGATAGACTTTTGTTGATTCATGAAGGAAAAATATTGCTTTCGGAAACACCGGCTGAATTTAAAAAGCGTGTGCCGAGCGAGCCCATTGTTGAAGTTCGCCAACCGAGTTTGGCGGACGCCTTCTTAAAAGTGACAGGGGTGTCGTTGAAATGAGCAATTTGCGAATGATGGCTGTCTTGTTTGTGCGCGAGTGGCTCAAGATGACCAAGGAGCCTTCTCGGTTGATGGGAATTGTTGCTCAGCCATTGCTGTTCTGGATTGTGATCGGTGGCGGATTTATGCCGAGCTTTCGGGTCGCCGAGAATACATCTTTGGGTTACCAAGATTTTTTCTTCGTGGGTGTGGTTGCGATGGTGGTTCTGTTCTCCGCTATTTTTGGAACCATTACGCTGATTGATGACAAAGCATCTGGGTTTATGCAGGCAGTATTGGTTGCTCCTGGAAGTCGGTGGGCATTGGTCCTTGGCAAGATTTCGGGCGTTGCTTCGGTGGCCGTGCTTCAGGCGTTGTTGATAGTGGGTGTGGGTGCGGCCTTGGGTGTTTCACTCGGCGAAGCAGCCTGGTTTCAGGTGTTTGGATTTTTGGCCCTTGGGGCAATTGCCTTGGGAGGCATGGGTTTTGTTTTCGCTTGGGGAACCTCTTCGAGTGCTGCCTATCACGCTTTGATGGGAATTGTGATGATTCCGATGTGGATTGTTTCTGGAGGCATGTTCCCACCAGATACCCCATGGATGCAGTGGATTGTTCTAGTAAATCCAGTGGCATGGTTGGTTGCAGGACTTCGGGCTGCATTTGCAGGAGGCTTAGCCCCTGTTGGTAGCGTGACGGAGATTTTAACGCCTGAATATTGTTTGGCGGGTTTAGTTGTTTTTAGCGTGGTTATGATAGTTTTGGGCGCACGACTATGCGCAAAAAATTAACTCGCAAAGGACATGGAAAACTCAAAGCTGAGTATGAAGAACTCATGTTCACGAAGCGCCCACAGGTCGTTAAGGGTATCGCGAATGCTGCGGCAGAGGGAGATCGCTCCGAAAATGCGGAGTATATTTATGGCAAGAAGCATCTTCGTGAAATCGATAAGCGTTTGCAGTACTTAGGTATGCTGCTCAAAGATGTTGTGGTTCTAGACCCGGCAAAACAACCTACTGGGCAGGTGACTTTTGGACTCACCGTTGGTGTTCAAGATGAAACAGGCGAAACAAAGAGATTTATGATTGTCGGTGAGGGTGAGACCGATTTTTACGATGCTGCAATATCTGAACGCTCACCGGTTGCACAAGCGCTCTTAGGAAAAAAAGTTGGCGATATTGTAGAGATTCATCGCCCAAAAGGTATTTGGGAAGTTGAAGTTGTTCAGATTATTGTGGCACAATCCTCTGACTGATGAACCATCTTCTTACCATTACGGGACGTGATGCGCCCGGTATTACATCGGCCCTTACGGAGACATTATCAAAATCTGGGGCTGAGCTTAAAGACATTGAGCAGGTTGTGGTTCAAGGTCAACTAACACTTTGTCTTTTGGTTGATTTGCATCAAAACCAAAAAGTTCTGGAACAGTTGCGAATTCAAGCGCGAAAGCTAGGCCAAGAAATGAGCGACCGGGTAGTTCCCGAACTCTCTGAGAAAAACAATAAAAGACGTTACGTATTAACTGTCATGGCTGAGCCGGTAACGGCTGAAACCATGTGTCAAATATCGACATTACTAGCGACACATGAAGCGAATATTGAAAACATTCGACGCTTGAGTCATGGCGATTTGTCTTCACTGGAGATTGCACTGTCCATTCGGCAGGAAAATGCCGCTCCGTTAAAAGAAGGTTTGCTAAGAGAACTCTCAGAGCGGAATGTAGATATCGCTTTGCAACGTGAAAGCTTATCACGTCGCAACAAACGCCTGGTTGTGATGGATATGGATTCTACATTAATCCAGAACGAAGTGATCGATGAGCTGGCACGTGCGAATGGCGTATTTGAAGAGGTGAGCGCGATTACTCACCAGGCGATGTCTGAGGGGTTGGAATTTGGCGATAGTCTCAATAAGCGGGTTGCCTTGTTGAAGGGTTTATCAGTGTCACAGGTTGATACGGTTGTTGCTGAGTTGAAACTCACTCCAGGCGCTGAAGATTTAGTCCGAGTACTTAAAAGTCTTGGGTACCAAATGGGAATTATTTCTGGGGGGTTTGAACAGGCGGCGAATCATTTCCGTGATAAACTTGGACTTGATTTCGCTTATGCAAATCGCTTGGAAATCGAAGATGGCAAACTTACGGGGCGTGTTTTAGAGCCTATTGTGGATGCCAATCGCAAAGCCGATTTGCTTGATATTATCGCACAATCAAAGCAAATCCCATTGGAGCAGGTGATTGCAATCGGCGATGGTGCAAACGACGCACTGATGCTTGCAAAGGCTGGACTTGGGATCGCATTTCATGCAAAGCCAATCTTAAAGCAGGCGGCTGATACAACAATCAGCGCTGGTGGGCTGGATAGAATTTTATACCTACTTGGAATTCATGGGCGCGAAATAGCCGAATTGCTTAGGTAGATGAAATAACCAGAATGGTTTTTATATTGATGGCTGTTCTGGCATTTGGTGCGATGTCGCAGGCTCCAGAACTTCACCCGCTCGATGAACCCGAGTTAGCCTCACATTCGGTGAATGAACCCCGAGCGATTGCAGGATCCACAGGACTTTCACAATTTGCGCATCACTTTGCGCCTAATGAACCCAATTATGTTGTGGGTGGTTGGGTGACCCCGCATCTTAAGTTCCAAGTTAGTTTTCGATATATGCCTTTTAGTATTGCAGGTTCGATTGCACGCAAACACCCATGGGTGACGGGATTCAACTTTGGGTACTCGCAAACAGGGTTTATGGATGTCAGCACTTTTGATGACTCATTTTTTGCAGATACCAGTTACCGACCGGAAGTATTTTATTATTTTCAGGATATACCCGGTATTCAAATGCCTGCTGGCTGGGGTTTAGGTTTACAGGGCGGATATGGTCACGAGTCCAATGGCTTTAAAAAACCAGAGCATCGCTCTCTGAATATTTTGTATTTGCGACCAATCTTCACAATAGGAAGCTCATCCCACACTTGGTTTGTGACCTTTGCACCGAAGGTGTATTTGTACTTATACCCGATGAATTTAAATCGAGATATGCCGGAATATCGGGGCTATGTTGACTTAAGAATCCTTGGAGGTTGGCGAGATGGTTTGCAATTGGCCATGATGGGACGTGTTGGAAATCATTTCGATCGAGGCGGTATTCAACTTGATTTGACCTATCCGCTGACGCAGTTATCTAAAGGCAATATCGATTTTTCTTTGACCGCCCAATATTTTGTCGGGTACGGCGAAGGTCTTTTGGATTATCGGGACTTTCGAAATATGCTTCGTTTTGGGCTTACGCTGGTCCGTTGACAAAAGGCACACAATATCATATAATGAGACCATGCGTGCTGAGTTAAAGATTGAATTCGACCCAGAGAAAAGTTCAAAACTGAAGGCTGAGCGCGGTATTGGTTTCGATGAAATTATTGCTTTGTTAGATTCAGATCAGCTGTTGGAAGTTATTGAGCATCCTAATCAGGAGAAATATTCAAACCAGAAGGTTTTTGTGATCAATATAGATGGTTATGTGTACTGGGTTCCTTTTGTGAAAACGGAACATACAATTTTTTTGAAAACGATTTTTCCAAGTAGAAAAGCGACGGCTCAATACATGAAGAAAGGTGGGAGGTTAATATGAAAAAGTTAAAATTAGACACTGATGAGCAAGAGTTGTTTGATTCTTTAGAGAAAGGCGAGTGGAAGCCAGTAAAGGATCAGTCTGAAGAAATCGCTCAAGTGCGTGTGGCAGCTCGCAGTTTTATGCAAAAAGATGCTCGAATCAACATTAGGGTCTCGCAGTTTGATTTGAATCGGATTAAGCGAGTTGCGGCTCACGAAGGGCTGCCATATCAGACACTTATTGCCAGCATTTTGCATAAATTTGCAGCCCAAAGAGCTGCACTCCATTAGGGGGCTTATCGGTTAGCGCTAATGGCTCTGGCCACATGCATACCATCCATGGCAGCACTAACAATCCCACCGGCGTAGCCAGCGCCTTCTCCACAGGGATATAGTTTGGCTAGGCTAGGGCTTTGAAGTGTATTCGCATCTCGAACAACTCGAACTGGACTTGAAGTTCTCGATTCAACACCAACCAAAATAGCCTCGTTTGTAACGTAGCCAGGCATCTTTTGGTTAAATACACGCAAGGCTTCTCTCAGTCTTGATGCCAGTGGAAGTCCTGAGGCATTTAAGACAGCATCCATATCGCCAGGTTTGATGCCGGGCTGATAGCTTGTGTTTGGCAAATCGTTCGAGAGACGTCCGGCAACGAAATCAGCTACTCGAATAGCAGGTGCCATGAGACCGCCACCACCGGCCTGCCAAGCTGCTTCTTCGATGCGGCGTTGTAACTCAAAGCCACCTGGCTCTGAAACTGCAACGACTAGTCCAGAGTTGGCATACGGTGAGTCTCTGCGTGAGAGGCTCATGCCATTCACCACAAGCTCTCCTTGTTGAGTCGAGGCAGGTACAATCCAGCCCCCGGGGCACATGCAAAAAGAAAAAGCTCCACGTCCGTCTTCTGGTGTGTAGGCTAACTTGTATGGGGCTGCGCGAAGCTTTGGGTGATTCGCGAATTTGCCGTATTGAATTTCATTAATTAGCGGCTGTGGGTGCTCAATGCGGACACCCATGGCAAAGGGTTTGTCTTCTAACAGAGCGCCACGCTTATCCAGAATATCGATGATATCGCGTGCCGAGTGTCCTGTCGCAACTACCACGCTGCTACCCGGAAATTCGCGACCATCCGACAGCTTCACGCCAATGGCGCGTCCAGATTCAACGTGTAAATCCACCACGCGGGATTCAAATTCAAATTGCACACCGACGGACTCAAGATGCTCGCGTAAAGCTGTGACAACTTTGGGCAGTTTGTTTGAACCGATATGCGGTCTTGCATCGACCAAAATATTTTCAGGTGCGCCGTGAGCGACTAGTATGTGAAGCACATCTCGCACATCTCCGCGTTTGTGTGAGCGGGTATAAAGCTTGCCATCAGAGTAAGTCCCGGCACCACCTTCTCCAAAACAATAGTTGCTGTCTGAATTCACCACTCCGTGTTGATTGAGGCCTTTGAGATCATGCCGCCTGGGCTGGACTTTCTTACCGCGTTCAAATACAATTGATCTGATACCAGCCCGAGCGAGCTCATAAGCGCAAAACAGCCCAGCAGGCCCAGCTCCAATAATCAAAACGGGCTCGCCTTGGCAAGTTTTAAGTGACTGAAATACAGGGGCAATTGGGTCTTCAGATACAGGTCCAATGGTGAGCAAAAAACGAACTTTCTGATGCCTAGCATCTATTGCACGGCGCTTGATTTCTAAGGGTGGCAGAGTTTCCAGGGCGACACCCAAATGCCCAGCTACTCGAGCAGCTAGAGCATTGCTGTCATCAGACTCATCTAGTTGAAAATAAAGATCTATTTCTGAAAATATCACGCACAAAGTTTGCCATAATGATCGGATAAATCAAGATTTATATTTTGTTGTGTTGATTTTTGAGTGCATATTGTTTTAATATTTATGTATGTTTAAAATAATCTTAACGATAATTTTTTTGGTCCCATTAGCAGCTTGTCCAAAGACCCCATCAGGTTTTGGGGAACATCAAGATTCAGCTTCTTCGGAAGAGCCGATTAAAGAGCCTGTCAAACAAAAGGATGATGTTGATTCCCAGGGTGAGACCCCTTGGCCTGAGACAACTCCTTGGCCTGAGACAACACCTCGTTGGGAAATGTGGATTCACTTCAAACAGGGTCAGCAGACTAAAATCCCTAGCGAAGAGCTCGAGCTTGCTTTGTTGTTGAATGCCCACCGAACCATGGATGCACATTTAGACACGACTCAGAAAAGCGAAGCCCTAGAAAGAGCTAAGTTGGTTGTTCAGCAGATTTGTGAGCGTTTTGGCAGTTGGTTTTCGGGTAGTTGCAGTGTGATTTTCAATCGCTTAGAAGAGTTTAAAGCGCCTAAGGCACTGGAAAATACTAAAAAAGAAGTTTTGGAAGCTGAGAATGAGGAATACAACAGCATATACTATAATATGGAAGTGTTTAGTGCAGACCATGCTCAAAGAGCACTCGATAGGCTTGCTCATTAAGTGGATGACAGTGCTAACCTAATCCGATCATTCGGCATCTTATTCACGATCTTGTTGACTAAAAACCCGAGGGCTGCGGTTGGCAGCTCTTCTGGTTTGAAAAGCGTTGATTTGACCGTGGCCAAGACGCTAGGCTTATCGTTAGCAGAATCAAGCGTGACAGTGATGTCGGCAGAAGAACTGGCAGCTTCAAAAATGGTTTGCAAGGCGAGTTCAGCCTGAGCGCGCTTTTCTTCTGGCGTGCTGGTTAAAGTAAATTCCGCATTGCCCTCATCGTCAAAATCAAACAGGCGCTTCAAACGTTTGTCGTTCTTGTCTTGTTTGTCGGCAGGCTTTTCTGCTTGTTGAGCAGGCTGCTCTACGGGGATCAAATGGCTGAGTCCTGCGACCACGGGGTTAACACCACCGATAATATAACGACCCATGCGTTGATGTGGAGCCTGCTCACTCTTTTTACGATAGGCGCTATTGAGCTGATGCGTTGGGGCGGAATCAATCGAGTTTCCTAGGTTGTCAGGGATTTCATAAGCACGTTCTTCGCTGCTGATGTAATTTCCAATGCCATCATGAGGAATCTGAATTTCTTTTTGAGATTTGCGATTACCTACGCCATCTCCGGAATCTAGACCATAAAAATTTCTCATGAACTAAGCCTCATAACGTTGCTTGATATACACCTGCTGAGCAATGGTAAGCAGGTTATTGACCAGCATATAGATCGAAAGCCCAGCTGGCAAGTTCAGCATAATGAAAGTCAAAAATAGGGGCATAAACCACAAGACATATTTCATTTGAGGCTGAGAATCATCAATCGCTGGAGGCATGATCCACTGGCTTGCAAGCATGCTGACACCCATCAAAATTGGCATGACATAGTAGGGGTCTGGCTGGGTCAAGTTGGAAATCCAACCATAGAAAGGCTGTTCAAAAAGCTCTACAGAGTTGCCCAGCATTTGGTACAGGGCAAACCAAACCGGCATCTGAATCAAGATAGGCAAGCAGCCCGCCATGGGGTTAATACCCTCTTCTTTGTAGAAAGCCATTTGCTGTTGAGCAAGCATTGCCTTGTCATGGCTGTATTTGGTTTGCAGCTCTTTCAGCTTGGGCTGAATCTTCTTCATTTGCTGTTGTGCTTTAAAAGACTTGTTCGTTAGCGGGAAAGTCAGCAGCTTGATAAACACCGTGAGCAAAATGATAGCAATGCCGAGATTACCCACAAATCCGTTAATTTTAAGCAAAAGCCACAACAAAGGCCGGCTCAACACACCAAACCAGCCGTAGTCGATATTTTCGACGATCCCATGACCAGCCTCTGTGAGTAGGGCAGAATCTTTGGGGCCGATATAGGCATCAAAAGTGAAGATTTTCGAAGCGCCTGGTTGCAGAATAAATGTTGGTGCTCGGAGACTGATTTCCAGAGACTTATCCTTTTCAATCGTGTCCGTTTTGGCTGTAAGCGACTCAAACTGAATATCGCTGTTTGGGGCAAAGCTCATGAAAAAATAACGGCGGTCAAAGCCAACATACTGTGGACTGCCGGCGAAGCTTTGAGCTTTTTCGACCAGGTCAGCAAAGGGGATTCTTGTGTGTTTGTCGCCAATTCTAAAAGAAGCGGCCAGCTGTTCTTCTTTGGAAATAGCTGCTTCGCGTGTTTCAAATACCCAGTTGAGTGAAAGTGCCTGCGGAGCAGAACCCTGATTCTTGAACTCAACGCTTTGGCCAATCACGAATGGCTTTGAAGCAAAATCGTAGCGTCTCGTCACCGAGATGCCTTCATGCGTTACTTTCTGGAAAACCACTTCTTGAGCATCAGATTTGACCAGATTGAATCTAGTTTTCCCTGAGAGATTCAATGACGAATCTCTGGATTCAACAAGCCAATGAGGTGTTAACACGATAGGAGCTTGATACCCTGTGAGTGACAAATTCGTGATTTGTGCGCCTTCACTTGATACGGTCACATCGTAGCCTTGTTCATGAAGCGTTCGAGTGATGAGCGGCAATGAAGTCTCAGGTTCAGGAGCTTTGCTTGGAGCTGGTGGCTGAATTGGAGCAGTGGCCACAGGTTCAGTTTGTACAGGCTTTGGTTTGCTGCCAGGTTTTGGAGCAAATAAGGCGTTATAGCCCATGAGCAATGCAGTCATCAAAAAGACGGCCAACAGAAGGCGCTTAAAATCTGGAGTTTCTGGATTCATTGGTGAGCCTCAAATGCCGTAAGCTGTGGTTATTGGCAAGGGAGTTATACTGTATTTACCCTCTCCCTCTGGGGGAGGGAGATTTTGGCTCGCCAAAATCGGGAGGGGGTCCGTATTAAAGGAAGTGAACCCTCCCCCAGAGGGAGAGGGTAATTTGGTTATATATGTGTTATCCATAAGCCATGGAACTGACTTTTCTTCAGGTGGCTTTGTTGGCTATTGTGCAGGGTGCTGCCGAACTTTTGCCTGTTTCGAGCTCGGCACATGTGATTTTGGCAGAGCGCCTCATGGGCATAGACCCAACGACACCAGAGATGACCTTTTTATTAGTAATGCTTCACACGGGAACGATGTTCGCTGTGCTTTTGTATTTCTGGAAGCGCTGGATTACGTTGAGCCTCGATTTTTTCAAATGGGTGATTGCAGCAACGGCTGTGACGGGCTTTGTAGGCTTGGGGCTCAAGTTTGGGATTGAGCATTTGATTGGTGCTGAACTTGAGACGTTATTTGGCAATTTAAGACTGATTGCGTGTGCTCTGTTTGCAGTGGGTATTTTTATTATTGTTGCGGACTTTATTTCTGCAGCGAAGAAGTTAAAAGAGGGTGACCACGAACTAACGCTGCGAAGTGCTTTGTGGATAGGTTTGGTTCAAGCACTTTGTTTGCCTATTAGAGGCTTTTCAAGATCAGGTGCTACAATCTCCACAGGGTTAGTGTTGGGTGTTTCACGCCAGAGAGCGGAAGATTTTAGTTTTGCCCTTGCGGTTGCTGTCACTCCCCCAGTGATTTTACATGAACTTAAGAGGCTCGTCGAGCATCACGAAGAGAACTGGATGCATCATGTAACGCCAGGACTTTTGGGGATGTGTTTGAGTTTTGGGGCCGGTTTGCTGGCTCTGCGTTGGCTTTCTAGTTGGCTTGAGCAAGGACGCTGGAAGTTATTTGGTATTTATTGCTTGATGTTTGCAGCACTGATAGCGTTTGTGGGTTAGGTACCTATTTCAGTTCTCATGAGCTTGCCGTTCATGCAAGCATGGCGGGCTTCCATTTTGATTTTAAGTGATTTGGGTTCTAACGCAGTAAAGCAGGTGTTCCAAATTTGAGCTGTGAGAGCTTCCTGCAGCGTGAGCCTTCTTGCATGGGCATGAATCACCGACTCTAAAGTCATGGCATCGATCCAGTATTGTCCGGGCTGGTAGTTGAGTGAGACTGTGCCCATGAATGGCAAGAAAGTATGTTCACAGAACGATACAAAAGCAATCTCAGGTATTTCGATAGAACCAGTGTATTCGAAATTGGCGGGTTGTCTAGCTTTGACAAGGAGTTGATAGGGGTTCGTATGATATCCCGCTAAAAGGTTCGTGAAGGCTTTTGCTGAACGGGCAGGGGTTTCACTCAGCTGATTGCTTACACGAGGGTCTTGGGTATGAGAGAGCAGTTGATTAAATAGTGATTCAATCATAGCTCTCAGCTAGCAGCCCTGCGCCGCATTGACAATCTCGGGCCATAAGGAAAAAATACCTCCACTTTGAATCCAATACGTTTTGAACATATCCCTGAAGTTGGTCTAGAAAAACAGCACACATTCTCCAAAGAGAAGCTGTCTGAGATGCTTTTTGAAGAGGGCCGAGAGCTCTTTTATAGGGCGCTTGAGCCATCTGTGGTTTCATTCAGGCTCGAACGAAAGAATCGCGATGTCATGGTGACTGGTTCAGGCAACTTCACACTAACTCATCCCTGTGTCAGGTGCCTGGAAGATATGACAGTTTCCATGAAGCTCGATTTCGAATCTGAGCTTGAGAAGCCAGACGAAATAGATTTGCAGGAATTACTTCGTGAAGAGTTGTTTTTAGAACTTCCTTTATATCCTGCATGTGAGCCATCTTGCTCATGAAAAACTGGGTTTTGGCGACGCGACCAAAAACTTTACTGGTTTCAGTGGCGCCGGTTTTGGTGGGGTGTTCCTATGCTTGGCAAGAAGGCATGTTTGACGCTTTGATTGCCCTGATTACGTTGTTAACAGCGTTGATGATTCAGATTGGTACTAATCTGTGTAATGACTATTTTGATCATCAAAAAGGTGCTGATACGCTGGAAAGAGTAGGCCCTGTGCGAGTGACGCAAGCTGGGTTAATTTCGCCTCAGCATGTCAAATATGCATTTATAGCTGTGTTCGGGTTTGCAGCTGTGTTGGGTGTCATGTTGGCACTTCGGGGTGGTTGGCCGATTGTGTTGATCGGTATTGCCTCTTTGATTTCGGGTGTGATTTATACAGCTGGGCCTTATGCTTTGGCTTATGTTGGGCTCGGCGAAGTTTTTGTGCTCATATTTTTTGGGCCTGTGGCAGTGTTGGGGACTTACTATTTGCAAACACTTCACTGGGCGTTTGAACCAGCAATCACTGGGATTGCATTAGGTCTTTTGGCCTGCGCAATTTTGGTAGTGAATAATATTCGTGATGTCCAGCAAGATCAAAAAGCAGGCAAAAGAACTTTGGTGGTCCGATTTGGCAAGAACTTTGGCCAGCTGGAATATCTATTTTGTTTGCTAATGCCTGCTTTGATTGCTTTTTGGTTGAAAGCTTATTTTAGTAGTCTTTTGGTTTTGGTCGCGTTTTTATTTATGCGAAAAAGCAGTTTGGAAAAATTGTTGCCACAGACGGCGACATTGCTTTTCGTGTATGCGTTGCTTTTCTCTTTTGCTCGTCTATAAAGACGGCATAAGGAGAAATACTAATCATGAAACGACTCTTCCCGGTAATTTTCTTGGCTTCTTTTGCTGTTTTTGCAGATGATGTTGAGGCCCAACCTGCACCAGAGGCTCTGGAGTCTGTTCAAGAAGCTCAGCCTGAGATCCCTGAACATGTTCAACCTATTGAAATGGCAAGCCACCAAGATGCTGGCTCTGTCTTGAATGGAATCCTGGAGCATGCGAGCCAACTGGGTGCTCTATTGAACAAGGCCTACAAAGCCACTGGTCTGTCAAAGTATATATCGACAGAAAATGTTGTGGTTGCAAGTTTGGCTGGCCTCGTAATTATAGTTGGGTATAAAAAACTTAAAACGTACCAGGCTCATAAAGCAGGTGCTGGTTCTGACGACAAAAAGAAAGACTAAAGCTACTGCAAAAACGCTTCCTGGCTACCAGGCCCAACGGCAGTGTTTTCTTTGACCTTCACATTGACTGTCTTAGAAATGCCGGCTTGCTCCATGGTAACTCCATAGAGCTGGTCGGCTTTTTCCATGGTTCGCTTGTTGTGCGTAATCACAATAAACTGTGAAATCTTGGACATCTCAGCCACCATTTGGCTAAATCGGTCTACGTTTGCTTCATCTAATGGCGCATCGACTTCGTCTAGCAGACAGAATGGTGATGGCTTGATTAAGAAGATGGAGAAGATTAAGCTTGTGGCCGTCAGGGCTTTTTCACCGCCGCTCATCAGAGCAATAGACCCGAGCTTTTTGCCAGGGGGCTGAGCGAAGATCTCAACGCCTGTGCCCAGCATATCTTCAGGATTGGTCAGCTCTAGCCAAGCTTTTCCGCCTCTAAATAGGCGAGGGAAGACTTGCGAGAATTTGTCGTTGATGGCGTTAAATGCTTCTTCAAAACGCTGTTTGGTGGTTTCGTTAATTTTTTGAATCGCTGCTTCAAGCTGACCCAATGCATTGGCCAAGTCCCCACTTTGGGAGCTTAAGAAGGCATAACGTTTCTGAAGCTCTTCAAACTCTTCAATGGCGCCCTGATTAATAGGTCCAAGGCGCTCAAGTTGGTGGCTGAGGGTGCGGATTGACTCACTCACATGATCTGCATCAAACGCCAAGTGATGGAAGTCGGTGAGAATTTCAGCGGGACGAACACGGTATTTTTCAAACAGACGTTCATGAAGTGTTTCAAGAGCAAGCTCTGTTTCACGGATTTCAAGTTGGAGCTTCGAGTTTTCTTGGTGAAGAGTCTCGATTTTTTTGCGTTGCTGGCTGATGGCAGCTTCTAAATTCGCAATAAGCTCTTTTTGATCTTGAACCGATTGGTATTCGTTTTGACGATTCACTTTGAGTTGCAAAAGCTCTTTTTCGGCTTGGATAATCTTTTGAACGGCGACTTTTTCTTGAGCTGCCAAAGCAATTTCATCTTCAGCAAGGTCTTTGGATTGTAGTTCAAGATTCGCGATCTGAGCCCGGATGTCTTTAAGATTTTGCTCAATCTGGGCCTGGGAACGTGAGATGTGATCTAGGCGTTCTTTGCTGCCAGCAGCATCAATACGGGTTTTGGTGAAGGCTTCACTTTGAGCTTGATACTCAGTTTCGAACTGAGCCATGGCCTCTTGATGGGCTTTCAAATCTAGCTCAAGTTTTTGGTGAATATCTAAAGCCAGGGCCCATTTTTCTTCAAGAGATTTAAACTGCTCATCGGAGTAGGCGGGGTTATTTCGTAGCCGCTCTTGCTCAGCTTGAATGCTGGATAAACGGTTTTGGAGATTTTTGTCTGCAGCATCTTTGGCTTTGAGAGCTTCTTCAAGGCGCGCCAAATTCAGTGAAACAGCTTGATGTTCGCGGCTGAGCTGGTCAAGCTGCTCGCGCATAGAAGCCTGCTTTGTTGTGAGATCAGCAATCTCTGTTACCAGAGACTCAGCCTGGGTTGCGAGGTCTGCCAGTTCAGTCTCTAGTGAAGCAATTTCACGCTTTTTAGCCAAAATACCCGCACCTTTTTGACGCTCACCTGCCACGCAGGAGTGATCTAGATCAAAAAGTTCACCATCTTCGGTAATCAGAACAGTATCGTTTGCGCGGGCATTATCCCATTTTTTAAGCGCGTCTGCTCTGGAGGAGACAATCTCGAATTTGAAGGGTTGCTTGTTCGCTACGAAACGAATGCGGCCTTGCTTGGAGAGCTCAAACCCTGTGTCTAGGTCGGGCAGAACATAAGCATCCAGACGCTGTGCGCAGGCGTCCTCAACCAAGTTTTCAAAGGTTTGAGGAATATCCACATGTTCGCCAGCACGGCTGTATTTTGCATGTTCAGGCTGCTTGGGATCTTTGAGGGATTCAAGTAGTGCGCTGAGGCGGCCTTGTTTGGAGGCGATCTGGTTCGCAAACTCACGCTGAGCTTTATTTTTGAGGTCTAATTCGGCTGCGCAGGTTTTGAGCTGTGTTTGCAGGTCAGCAATCTGCGATGCAAAGTGGTGTTTGGAGGTATTCGCAGCTTCTATGTCTGCCTGGAGGGTTTGTTTTTGCGTGTCGCCCGTGGAGCGCTGTGACTCCAGGACACTGGCTTCTTGCTGCAGTGCTTGCTCGCGTTGACGTGCTTGTTCGCGGGCATTCGTTTTAGAGGTGATTTCAGCCTGTGCACTGCTGGCTTCACGGGAAGCCTGCATGATTTTGGATTGGATTTGGTTTTGCTCGCGGTAAAGCTCTGCTCGCTTGGCGGTTGCAGCAGTCATTTTATCTGAAGCTGCCTGTAAAATACTCTGTGCATTGGTATTGCCAGATTCGAGGTCTGTGCGCTGAGTGGCTAAAGATTCAGACTCGCGGTTGAGTTCAGCGAGACGTCCAGTCAGACGACCCGTTTCGTCACTGATGTGGCGGGCATGTTTTTGTTTGGACGCCAGCGTGGTTTGGGTAAACTGAATATCTTGGTTTGCTAGAGCAATCGTATTTTCAACTGTATTAATCAAACCTTGGGTGATGCTAAGAGCCTCTTCTTTGGATTCGAGGGTCTGTTTCTGAGAAGTAATGCCCGCTTCGTGGGAGCTTATCTCTTGTGTGTGAGTCTCAAGTAGGTTTGCTGTATTAGCTTTTTGTGCGCTTAAGAAATTTTGTAAGTTGCTAAATTCAAAGAAGCGATTCGTCGCCTCATGGAGTTCGAGGTGCTTAATCTCTGTAATTAATTCTTTATGTTGTTTGGCTTTTTGAGCTTGTTTTTCAAGAGAAGAAAGTCGTTTTTCGACCTCAGTCGTGATGTCTTGGATGCGCAGTAGGTTTTGCTGGGTGCTTTCCATCTTGCGTTCAGCAGCAAGTTTGCGCATTTTGTATTTGGTAATACCGGCGGCTTCTTCAATAATTTGTCTTCGGTCTTCAGGTTTTGCTTGGACCAAACTTGAGACGCGACCTTGTTCAATAATTGAGTACGCTTTTGTTCCTACGCCGGTGCCCAAGAAGAATTCGGTGATATCGCGCAAGCGACAAGCGCGTTTGTTGATTTCATATTCAGAGTCGCCGTTTCGATATAAACGACGGGTGACTTCAATTTCATCAAAGTGCGCATAGTCCTGTGGGATCAGTTGGCCATCGTTTTCAAGCGTGAGAGTAACCTCGGCAAGACCCATGGGACCACGGTTCTGTGAACCGCCGAAAATGATGTCTTGCATCTGATCGCCGCGCAAATGCTTGGCATTTTGTTCGCCCATGACCCAACGCAGTGCATCGACGACATTGGACTTTCCGCAACCATTTGGCCCAACGATACCAGTCACGCCTTCATCGAAATGAATCATGACTCGATCGGCAAATGACTTAAAGCCGAATATTTCCAACTTCTTGATCCGCATTTGGACAGACTATATCGCACTTGGCTAGGAATTCATGTTTTTTCCTGAAAGATACTTCGCGGTTTGCCAGGTACGCTATGGACAATTGAGGGCAGTAGTGTTATCCATTTGCCCCGGAGTTTTCATATGAGATCCAAAGGCACCTGGGTATTTCTGTTTTACGTACTGTCTACCCTGCTGGTAGGGACAGTGCTTACACTTGCAACTCGCGAAGTTTTTGGCTGGCTAAGGGTTTTTGATGCCCCGCTTTTAGGCCAAAACTTCCTTTTATCCAACCTGGTAGGCCTGGGTCTGGCGGTCATGATCGCTATTTATGCGGCTTTTTTAAATCAAAGAGCGCGTAATTTTATTGAAGAATGTATTTTAGAGCTATATAAAGTGGCTTGGCCCTCAGGGGCAGAGACCCGCAGATCTACCATTACAGTGATTGTGGTGTCTTTGGTGGCCGCAGTGATACTCGGGTTTTTTGACTCGTTGTTTGGCTGGCTCTCGCATAATGATTTCTTTTTAGGATAAATATGACCGAACAAAAAGATTTGAAATGGTATGTGGTTCACACATACTCCGGCTTTGAAAATAAGGCTAAAAAGAGCCTTGAAGAGCGCATTGAACAGTACGGGATGCAGGACCAGTTTGGTGAGATCTGGGTTCCAACTGAAGTAGTGGAAGAAATTAAATCTGGCGTTCGTAAGTCTCAGAGCCGTAAGGTTTTGCCAAGCTACATACTAGTAGAAATGGCCTTTTCGGATGAGACAGGTCACTTAGTCCGTAACACCCCGAAAGTAACGGGATTTGTGGGTAACACCAAAAAACCTGTTCCATTGAGACCTGCTGAAGTGGAAAACATGCGGGCCATGGTTTATGGAACCCCGAAAGTTCGCGCCAAGGTTGAATTTGTGGAAGGTGACAAAGTCAAAGTCACTGAGGGTCCATTTGCAAACTTCAACGGAGATGTGGAAGAAGTCAAGGCAGACAAGCAGAAGCTTAAAGTCTTGGTGTCCATTTTTGGACGCGCTACCCCAGTAGAATTGGACTACTCCCAGGTGGAGCGTATTGCGTAATTTGAAAAGTCTGCATATGAAGGCTTTAAGGAAGATTTATGGCAAAGAAGATTAATGCATTTATCAAGTTGCAGATCCCAGCAGGGAAAGCGACCCCCGCACCGCCGGTGGGCCCCGCGCTCGGTCAGCATGGTTTGAACATCCCAGGCTTCTGCAAAGAGTTCAACGCAAGGACCCAAGATCAAGCAGGGATGGTGATCCCAGTTGTGATCACAGCCTACTCCGATAAGTCCTTCACCTTCGAAACCAAAACGCCTCCAGCGTCGATTTTGATTAAGAAAGCGATTGGTCTCAAGACAGATGGCAAGCCAGGTTCAGGGGCTAAAAACCCAGGTAAAGAGAAAGTGGGTAAGATCACCCGCGATCAGCTGGCTGGTATTGCTAAGACCAAAGCTCCAGATTTGAACTGCTACGATGTCGAGGCAGGTATTAAGATTATTGCAGGTACGGCTCGTTCAATGGGCATTGATGTGGTGGGTTAATTTATGGCGAAAATTGGAAAGAAATTTGTTGCAGCAAGCAAAAAAGTAGACGCTGGGAAGCGTTACGGCCTGTCGGATGCCTGTGCCCTGGTAAAAGATACCAAAACAGCTAAGTTTGATGAGTCAGTTGATATTGCTATGAACTTAGGGGTTGACCCAAAGCATGCAGATCAGAACGTTCGTGGAGCAGTTGCTTTGCCACATGGAACCGGTAAAACTGTTCGTATTGCAGTTTTCGCTAAAGGTCCTAAGGCTAAAGAAGCTGAAGAAGCTGGCGCAGATGTGGTTGGTGCTGAAGATTTGGCAGCAAAGATTGAAGGTGGATTCATGGCTTTTGATAAAGTCATTGCTTCCCCAGACATGATGGCTGTGGTTGGTAAATTGGGTAAAGTGCTCGGACCACGTGGTTTGATGCCAAACCCTAAAGTTGGTACCGTGACTCTTGAAGTTGGTAAGGCTGTCAAAGAAGTCAAAGCTGGTAAGATTGAATTTAAAGTTGATAAGACTGGAACCTTGCATGCACCATTTGGTCGCGCATCGTTTTCCGCTACCAACTTGCAAGATAACCTGAAAGCTCTTTTGGGTGCTGTTCTTCGTGCGAAGCCAGCTTCCGTGAAGGGTCAGTATGTAAAGAAAGCCACTGTTTCTTGCACCATGGGCCCAGGCGTGAAGCTTGATCTGGCTCAGGTAATGGCAGTTGCTGAGTAATTTGTTCGTTTGTCAATGACAGTAGGGGCTCTTTGCTGAGAAGAGCTTAAATATCCTGCCGAGACAGTGTAAATATTTAAAAGTATCTAGCACGTCTCGTATCGTTTTTTGAGTTTGATAGGAGATGTGCAATGGAAAGAGCTGATAAAGAACAGCAGATAGACTTTCTAAAAGGCGTATTTGGAAACGCAGAAAGTATCGTTCTGACCAGCGTTGAAGGCCTCAATGCGGCAGAAGTGTCTACACTTCGTCGTAAGCTTCATGAAGGCGGCGTTGGATTTAAAGTAATTAAAAACAAGTTGGCCCGTTTGGCTGCAGACAGTACCCCTGTAAAGGCACTGTTTGAAGACTTTAAGGACTCGACTGCAATCGCTTGGAGTGATTCAGACGCAGTAGCGCCAGCAAAGATTTTGGTGAAGTACCAAGAAGGTCTCGAAAAATTCGAGATTAAGGCTGGTTACAACGCTGGAAAGAGATTGGATTTGGCTTCGGTGAAAGCATTCGCCAAGTTGCCAAGTCTTGATGAATTGCGTGCTCAGTTGTTGGGTGTTCTACAGGCTGTTCCGGCTAGATTGCTGGCTCAGGTTAATGCCCCAGCATCGCATGTGGTTGGTGTAATTCAGGCAAAAGTAGAGAAGGATAAGGAGTAAGAACAAATGGCAACAAATATTGAAACATTAGGTGAACAACTATCAGCCCTCAGCATCTTGGAAGCTTCCGAGCTCGTCAAAATGCTCGAAGACAAGTGGGGCGTTAAGGCTGCTTCCGGCGGCGGAATGATGATGGCTATGCCAGCAGCAGGTGGCGCAGCTCCTGCAGCAGCAGCTGAAAAAACTGAATTCGATGTCGAGCTGACCGCTTCAGGCGACAAGAAAATTCAGGTCATCAAAGTTGTGCGTGAATTGACCGGTTTGGGCCTTAAAGAAGCCAAAGACTTGGTAGATGGCGCACCTAAGATGGTGAAGCAAGGCGCAAGCAAAGCTGATGCAGACAGCATGAAAGCTAAGCTTGAAGCTGAAGGTGCTAAGGTAACCATCAAATAGTTACCCCTCACCCTAACCCTCTCCCGCAAGGGGAGAGGGGATAAGTCCGCCGAAAGGTGGACTTTTTTATTGGGCCTTTTTAGGTGGTGAGATTCTGCGTTCGAGTGTGAGTACAGGCGTTTCATCGTTCGTTAAACGTCCGATTGCAAAGAAGCCTTGTGGTACTCCTTCTTGGCTAATCGATGGACGTTCTTGTTCTGGATACAGTGCGGTAATTGTGTGCAAATGACCAACCACCAGCGGCCTTAGATACCTGCCAGCAAGTTCATTCAATACGCCATTAATTCGATTTGTATATGCTATCCCTGATTCTAGGGACATCTCTTCAGAGAGTACAGCTTCATTCCAGTTAGCAGGAGTGATATCGAAGTGTCCATGATTTCGAACCGGGCTGATTGGAAGTTGGTATCTTCCAAATGCAGCATATGCCCACTCACCCAAACGGCGATCGATAAAAATGGCAGCAAACTCACCTGTGGCGCTATGGAGACGTGCTTGAATTCGTCTCGCAGTTTGCACGGAACGTAGATAGGGAGAGCTAATGATGATTGTTGGTCTTATATTGTGCCATATGAGCTCATCAATAGAATCCTCTAGCTGAGTTTGCATGTGTGCAGGGGCGATCCCTGGGTCATGGTTGAGCTGACCTTCAGCCTGCGCATAACTATCAGCCCTATAGCCGTGTCTAAAGACAGTTATATATGTCTCATTTGCTTGCAGATGAGGGGCGGGTTCTGGGCCTTGATTTTGGGGACGAGTCAGAGGAACTAAATTACCTGAACTCCAGATAAAGCCTGATATTAGACTCAATGTTATCGAGAAAAAATAGCTTGAACGATTCATGATGGCGCTAGCTAGCTACTTTATATGCTTACAGCAATATGGCATTCTAATTTGCTTTGGTTCGGAGTTTTAGGAAAAATTCTTTTAAGATTGCTGAACACTCATTTTCCATAATGCCAGAGGTTATTTGACAGCGGTGATTAAGCCTTGGATCTGTGGCAAGGGCAAAGAGTGAATCTATGGCACCAGCCTTTAGGTCTTTGGCTCCATAAACGATTCTATCAACTCGGGCGTTAACCAAGGCACCTGCACACATAGGGCAGGGTTCTAAAGTCACATATAAAGTACAGCCGGTCAGGCGCCATCTGCCAAGTGTGTTTGAAGCTTCTTGAATGGCCAGTAGCTCAGCATGTGCCAGCGGATCGTGATCGATTTCGCGCCGATTATAGCCACGACCAACGATTTGACCATCGCAAACGATGATTGCACCAATGGGTACTTCGCCTAGGGTCTGGGCCTGCTTGGCAAGTTCAAGCGCCTCTTGCATCCAGTGTGTATCGTTTGCTACAGTTGGGTTAGACATGTGGGTTTTTTTACTCATCATACTGACCTTTTTGGTGGTGGCAACTCTTTTAAGTTTTGTTTTCCCGATATCGGGTTCTTGGGAGCGTATGAGCGCTCCTAATGAGAGTATTTGGGATCGTGAGCGCATTACATTACGTCAATTTGCTTTCATCATTACAGGGGAACGTGATCTGCCTGGGGGCAAGCAAAAATTCACAGGCTATGCCTTAGGGCCATGGGTGTTTTTGAAACGCCGCGACTATGGAAAGCAAGTTTTGGTTCAAGAAGGCTTTCCTGAACATATTGCGTCACTCATCGAAGGTCGTGTGACGCTTAATCTGACACTTAATCTATCGAGCGATCGGCTGTTTTTAAAAGGTTATGTGAGGCCTTACCGAATTGAGTTTTATGAAGATGGGTCTGGTATCAAGAGTGCAATAATACAAGATCCAGTTGCACGTAGTTTTAGACGCAGTGAGCTTACACCAGTGAAAGAGACCGGCCTAAATTTGAAAACACGCGATATATTCGATATTCCCATCACTTCCGCGAATAGGACTTTCGATACAGCCTTGCAGAAAAAGTCCTAAACCGTTTGCGCACTCTAAAACAGTATCACGTGCTTTTTCACGAGCGCGTGTGTCTTTGACGATACCGCCTTTATCTAGATTTTCTCTCCCAACTTCAAACTGGGGTTTAATGAGAGCATAAATCCAAGCTGGCCGAGCCAGGTGCTGAGGGACAGCAGGCAAAACTTTGGTTAGTGAGATGAAGCTAACATCAATCACTGCGATGCTTGGTTTGGGTTCAAAAGTTCCAACTGGGACCTTGAGAATGTGAGTTTGTTCATGGACCTTCACGCGTGGATCGATGCGAAGAGAGTAGGCGAGTTGGTTGGTTCCAACATCGACTGCATACACTAAACGCGCTCCAGCCTTGAGCAGAACATCTGTAAAGCCCCCTGTCGAAGCACCAATGTCCATGCAAATGGCATTTTGAATGGGTGCAGGCCATTCTTTAATAGCAGCCTCTAACTTGAACCCGCCTCTTGATACATAAGGCATGGAGTTATCTTTAAGTCTGATAGAATCTTCTGAGCTGACCTTAAATCCTGCCTTGTCAACTCTATGGTCACCGACGACAACATCTCCAGCTAAAATACGAGCTTGTGCCCGTGCACGGGTACTTTCAAGTCCGCGTTCTACCATGGCTATATCAAGGCGTTGTTTGAGCGTCATTTTAAAAACCTCACCCCGAACCCCTCTCCGTTCACGGAGAGGGGAAGTGCCATATGTAGCGATTTGAGGATTGATTGTGCAACCTTGAAAGGATTTTGTAAGACCTCTAAATTGGAAAATCGGATCACTTGAATACCTTGGTTATTAAGAATTCGTTCCCGCTCCTGGTCATATGCTCTACCATTGGCCCGATTGTGAACAGAACCGTCAACTTCTATGGCCAATAATTTTTCCTTGCAATAGAAATCCAATACGAAACGATAGAATGGATGCTGCCGGCGAAATTTATAGCCGCCTATTCGTTTATCACGAACAATTTCCCACATGGCTTGCTCTGCTAGTGTAGAGTTTTCTCTGAGAACTTTGGCCCGTGCATAACCATCATATTTTGGTTCCATATTATTGAATAGGTTATTTTTTCCCAATTTGGAGCTTCCATGTTGCACTGTCCCTCTCCCCGAGCGGAGAGGGATTAAGGGTGAGGTTCTTCGTGGTAGACGGCTAGGGGCCTGCCCGCCGAAGCCTTGGCGTAGGTGGGTGAGGTTTCCGATTGGATTCACTTGAAATATTTGCTAAGTAAAACTTATGCAACACAGTCACGACGGTTTTGCGACTCAGTGTATTCATGCAGGGGTAGAGCCTGACCCCCAAACGGGAGCCATTATGACTCCTGTTTATATGACATCTACCTATGTTCAAAGTTCGCCAGGTATCCATAAAGGCTATGAATACTCACGCACCCATAACCCCACGCGTGATGCTTTGCAGCATAACTTGGCCGAACTTGAGAGTGGAAAATATGGGTTTGCCTTCAGCTCAGGCTGTGCGGCTACAAGCTGTGTGCTGATGTGTCTATCAGCGGGGGATCACATAATCGCTGGCGATGATTTATATGGTGGGACACGCCGCTTGATGGCCAAGGTTTTTAATAGACTTGGTATCGAAACAACTTTTGTGGATTTAACAGATCCTTCGGACTTAGATGCTGTCATACAGAAAAACACAAAGCTGGTATGGATTGAAACCCCAACCAATCCAATGCTCAAGTTGATTGATATTCAGGCTATTGCCCAAAAAACAAAAGCAGCAGGTCTGATCTTGGCGGTTGATAACACCTTTGCAACCCCATATTTGCAAAGGCCTTTGGAGTTAGGAGCTGACTTGGTGATTCACTCAACGACCAAGTATTTAGGTGGCCATAGTGATGTTGTGGGTGGTGCTGTAATTACCCGCGATCAGGCCTTGGCTGAACAGCTTGCTTTTATTCAAAATGCAGTAGGTGCTGTGCCTGGACCGATGGATTGTTTTTTGGTGCTTAGAGGGATTAAAACTTTAGCCGTTCGTATGGAAAAACATTGCGCTAATGCTCTAAAAATCAAAGATTTTCTGGAGAATCACTCACAGGTTGAACGTGTCTATTATCCCCAAGGTGATCTGGTTAAAAAACAAATGAAACACCCCGGAGCAATGATGTCTTTTGTGATAAAAGGAGGACTTGATGCGGCTCAACACTTTATTGAATCTTTAAGATTATTTAAGTGCGCTGAAAGTCTGGGAGGAGTTGAGAGTTTAGTGGGTTTACCAGCTATGATGACGCATGCTTCAATCCCGTTAGAGATAAGAAAAAATCTAGGAATAGAAGATGGCTTAATTCGGTTATCTGTAGGCATAGAAGACCCTATTGACTTATTAAAAGATTTAAGGGATGGTTTTAGTCCAAATTAAAAAAAAGAGGTTTAAAGTGAATTCTGAGAAATCAAAAAACAAGCGCGATTTCGTATCTTTTAAAGATATTCAAATTGCTTATCTAATTGAAGGAATGGATGGGGTTGAGCGTCTCTTGAAGGGCCGTAAAAACATTGCTACCCTTCTTCGTAGAGCAGTGAAAGAACTCAAGGCTGCTGGTAAGAAGACAGACACCTTGGATGCTTACATTGCAGCCAACCATGGACCAGGCACTCGTGGCCGTTCGGTTCCATCCAGTGGTCAGGAGCGTTTGTACAAGGCTCAGCGTATTCATGCTGGTGGCCCATTCTTGCGCTTGCCACTTTCTCCGCTAGGAACTGACAAGGGTGGCGTTGTTCGCGTGCGTTTCGAACGAGATCAGATCGTTGTGTCTAACGTTCGCTAAAACGAAATCCTGCATTTTATTGGAAGGGCCCAGAAAACATATTTTTTTCTGAGCCCTTTTTGCTGCCCGCATGAGCACTTGAATTCCTTGTTCGAATTCACGCGTTGTGCCAGGGAGCCAAAAAAACGAATCAATTACCAGCGCATCGATCCCTGATGTATTGAGTAGCACTTCGCACATGCCAAGTGTTTGCTCGATATCTTGTGGCTTTAAATAAAGTGCCGGACCTTTGATCTTTGGGTTCATATTTTCGAACGGATCTAGATAAGCAAATGCCCTCTCCGCGAGTGGAGAGGGTGCTTCGCATCGCGAAGCGGATGAGGTCTCAGGGCCCAGCAATGCATCTATCCACAAATTGATCCACTTCATAAATAGATTTTCGGCTGTGTAAGAAAAATGGGCGACACTCTCTTGATTTTTTTTGCTGCAGCGTGTTTTGATGCCCGAATCGGAGAATGCAATGGATGAAATTGAGTTAATTGCCACATTTGACACAGATGAGACTGCCAAACAGGCTGCGAAGTCTTTGAACAGTTGGTTTTCTTGGATCATGGAAGGTGAGCATGAAGAGGATGTACCAGATTTTTTTGAAGAATTTGGTGTAGCTGCTGATGAATATGTGATCGAGAAAGATGAAGCCAACTGGGAAGATGCACCTGTAGCAAGATCGCGCAGTAATCGTGTGACCATTACACTTGAATCTGCCAATGCTGTTGATGCGCTTGAAGAGCTGCTCGAAGCGCTGGGTGCCTATGATGTTACGGTTTCGGGTGAAGAAGAATAGCTTTCTGACCGCCTGTTTTTTCACAGGCGCTTTGAATGCTATGGCTCCAGAACAGAGCTATCGTTTAGCTGAAAATTTTGAGCGTTTTGGTCAGTCCTCTAAAGCCTTGGATTTCTACTCCAAGGCTTTGCATGGGCCAGATCGCCGTTGGGGGCGCAGGGCGGCTTTTCGCATGGCCAGATTAATCCGAAACCAGCACTTTAGAGCAGGTAGAGCTGAATCGGTCAGGCGTCAGGTTGTTGCACTGTACAAGAGTTTGTTGTCGGAGCTGCCTGCTCACGGTGTTGCCGATCCTGAACTCTGGGCTGAAATTCAGCGAGAGCTTCCTTGGACCAGGCTTGGCCTGGAGGCTCCGAAAATCTATTTGTAAGTGCATTAGGGACTTGCAAACCCCGTATTGCTGGGCTAGGATGCGTTTTTGATGAACGCTTCTATTGAGTCCGTAGGCATGGTGCCTAACCCTCCGGAAGCGGTCCCCGGCTCCCTGGAGGTGTGTTATGGGTAAAAAGTTATATGTAGGAAACCTGCCATTCTCGGCAACAGACGATACGCTAGCAGATGCGTTTAGACCGTTTGGTAACGTTGATTCTGCTCGCGTGATCATGGATCGCGCTTCCGGTCGCAGCAAAGGATTCGGTTTTGTTGAAATGTCCTCGGACGATGAAGCAGAACAAGCTATCCAAAAGCTGAACGGTTCTAGTCTAGAAGGCCGTCCGATCACCGTGAACGAAGCTAAGCCAATGGTCCCTCGTGAAGAAGGCCGTGGCGGTTACGGCGGCGGTGGCGGTGGCGGCGGTGGTCGCGGCGGTCGCGGTGGCTACGGCGGCGGTGGTGGTCGCGGCGAGAGATCGCGCTACTAAGCAATCTGGTACCAAAATATTTGCCCAGCAACTTGGTACCGGGCTCTCTGGTTTTCATCTGAAAGCCAGGGGGGCTGGGCCAAGTTTTTTTTATGAAAGAAAATTTCTTAAAACCGTTGGGTGTTATTGAAACCCAAATCATTGAAGCCTTAGAGCCTGTCTTGGAATTGTCAGCGTGTGAGCTGATTGATATTCAAGTTTCTGGGATGGGCGCTAAACCCCAGCTACGTCTGTTTATGGATCGTTCGTCCTTAGATGAACTGGCGGACTTGACCCGTTTGATTTCAGATACTCTCGATGTTGCGAATCACTCCAAAAATTGGTTTAAAAACGCATATCAACTTGAGATCTCAAGTCCAGGTCTAGATCGTCCGCTCACCAAGAAAAGCCATTTTGAGAAGGCTATTGGTGAAAATATCAAAGTCAAAGCAATTGGCCTGAGTGTTCGTGGAACGCTGAAATCTGTTGATCCTCTGAGAGGGATTGAGGTTGAAGGCCATGACGGCTTGATCGGTTGGTCAGAGATTAAAAATTCAAACGTCATTTATAATTTTAGGAGATAAGAGGAATGGAAAAGAACTTAGATTTGAAATCTGTGATTGAGCAGGTTGGCAAGGAAAAGAACATCAGCCAGGAACTGATTATTGGTGCTCTTGAGTCTGCCATGTTGAGTGCAGCCAGAAAAAATCTAGGCGCCTCTGCAGACTTGGAAGCTCGCTATAACCGTGAATCTGGTGAAGTTGAAGTTTATGAGTTTAAAAAGATCGTTAAAGAAGTCACAAATCCAGCCACTGAAATCGCCTTTGAAGCTGCTAAGAAGCTAGATGCTGAATTGACCGAAGACGCCTTGGGTGAAGATTTGGGTATTAAATTGGACTCCAATGAGTTCGGTCGTATTGCTGCCCAAAATGCGAAGCAGATCATTGTTCAAAAGGTTCGCGAAGCTGAACGTTCCCTTGTATTTGATGAATATAAAGATCGTAAAGATGAATTGGTAACAGGTATCGTTCGTCGCTTTGAAAAAGGCAATGTTGTCGTTGATTTGGGTCGTGCCGAAGCAATTATCCCATCCCGTGAACAAGTAGTTAAAGAAAACATCCGTGTGGGCGACCGAATCGTGGCCTATGTTTTAGATGTATTGGAAGAGTCTAAGGGCTCCCAGATTATTTTATCCCGTACACACCCGAATTTGGTGGTGAAGCTTTTTGAACAAGAAGTTCCCGAAATCGCAGAAGGTACCGTAACGATTGAAGCTGCTTCGCGTGAAGCAGGATTTAGAACTAAGATAGCGGTTCGTTCTAAAGACTCCGATGTAGATCCAGTGGGTGCTTGCGTTGGTATGAAGGGTGCCCGTGTTCAAGCTGTGGTTCAAGAACTCAAGGGTGAGAAGATTGATATTGTGCCATTTGAGCAAGATGATGCACGATTTGTCTGCAATGCTTTGGCACCGGCAGAAATTACCCGCGTGTTGGTCAATGAATCTGAACATACGATGCAGATCATTGTTCCGGATGACCAACTTTCATTGGCAATTGGACGCCGTGGACAGAATGTTCGTTTGGCTGCTGAATTGACTGGTTGGAAGATTGATATTACTTCAGAATCCAAGGCTGCTAAAGATCGTGAAGAAGCGCAGTACTCACTCTCACAAGTTGAAGGTTTGACTGAACTTCAGATCCAAACACTCTATAACCACGGTTTTAAACGTGCTGAAGATGTGGCCAAAGCGGATCCGGAACTTTTGAAAGGTTTGCCAGGGATGAGAGAAGATCAAATCGCTGCGATTCAGGAAAGTGCACGTGGCGTGATGGCTGAAGAAAGACTCCCGCTGAGCCGTCAGAAAGCGAAGTATTTATTCTCTCTCGAAGCAGTTAGATCTGATCTGTCAGCTTTGAAGCTTTCGGCAGATGATCTGAAAGTAATGGAAGATGCATTTTATACGGATGTAGCAGATGTTGTTTTGGATACTTCAGCGCATCTTGCATCTGTGACTGGATTTTCGGCAGAAAAAGCCCAAGAAATATACGATGCCGCAGTCGCACTCACAGCATAGTCGTATGTGTATCGCTTGCCGCTCTGTGAAGCCGGTAAGCGAATTACTACGCTTTTTCCGTGAACCAGATGGTTTGGTTTCTCCCGATCCATCTGGTCATGCTTCAGGCAGAGGAGCTTATATCTGTCAAAAATCAAATTGTTTTGAACAAGCAATTCGCCGAAAAGCTTTCCGGGGGGCTTTCAAAAAGCCAATTTTGAGTATAAGCACCTCCAATGGCGAAAGTACGAGTACATGAATTGGCGAAACGATTTGGCCTTTCCAATCAAGAGCTATTAAATAAGCTTTCTGCGAAAGGTATCGTCGTCAAGTCACACTCCAGTAATATTGATGAAGAACAAGTGGTGGCAGCGCTTCAAGCTCCGGCAGAAGCTTCTGCTAAACCTCGTACAATGCTGCGACGTCGGCAAGAAGACTTGACGCCCCCAGAAGCAGCTTCGCAAACAATTTCACAGGATGTTTCAGAGCCAGAGCCTACACCGGTGCCTGAGATCAATGAAACTCCACGCGCAGCTTCTGAACCAGTTATTCGAGAGCCAATGGTTGTCGCCACCCATGAGGCTCGTATCCAGCCCGCTGCTGTAGTATCCACTCCGACCACTCAAGCCAGTGTTGTAGTCGCCCCTCCTGTTGCCCAAGCGGCTGCACCTTCTGCGCAGAATGTTGTGCGTGTGATCGATCCTAATGCGATCCGTGCCCGTCTTGCGAGTGAAAATAGAACTTTCAGACCACGTCCACCAATGGGTGGCCCAGGTCGTGGTCCTTTTGGTCAAGTTCGGGAGATCCGTATTGGTGCTCCTGGTCCTGGGGCGGGTGCTCCTGGTCCTGGCGCAGGTGCTCCAAGACCTGGCCTCAGACCTGCCAAGAAGAAAGGCCAAAGCAGCTTTGATCAATCTAAGAGTCGCGAAAGAGATTCGGGTGGTTATGAGCTTTGGGCACAAGGCAGCAAAAAGAAAAAGGGCATGAAAAAGCCTGGTAAAATGACCCAGATTACGCAAGCTGCAGCACATAAGCGTGTGGTGGAACTTTCAGGGCCAATCACCGTCAATGATTTAGCTCATAAGATGTCCGTTAAGGCAGGTCAGTTGGTGACCAAATTGATGGGTATGGGCATGATGGTGACTGTTAACCATGCAATTGATCCTGATACTGCAGCAATTATTGCGAACGAGTTTGACTATGAAGTCAAAAAAGTTGGTTTTGAAGAAACCGACTTGCTCAAAGAAATTAAGGATTCAGAAGAAAACCTGACCGCTAGACCTCCAGTGGTGACTGTCATGGGCCACGTTGACCATGGTAAGACCAGTGTGCTTGATGCGATCCGTAAAGCTCGTGTGGCTGCTGGTGAAGCAGGTGGTATCACTCAGCATATTGGTGCTTACACGGTCCAAACGCCGCGTGGCTTGATTACCTTTTTGGATACTCCGGGCCATGAAGCCTTTACGGAAATGCGTGCGCGTGGTGCAGAAGTCACAGATATCGTGATTTTGGTGGTTGCTGCAGATGATGGTGTGATGCCTCAGACAATTGAAGCGATCAACCATGCCAAAGCAGCCAAAGTGCCTTTGGTGGTTGCGATCAACAAAATAGATGCGCCAAGTGCCAAGCCAGAGCGTGTACTTCAGCAACTCTCAGAGCATGGGGTTGTGGTTGAAGAATGGGGTGGAGATACCCAAGCATTCAAAGTATCGGCGCTTAAGAAGACGGGTCTTGATGAACTGCTCGATGGTCTTTTGACCCTCGCAGAAGTGATGGAACTCAAAGCCAACTATGACAAACAAGCGATTGGTGCGGTGGTTGAGGCTAAACTCGATAAAGGCCGTGGTCCAGTCGCTACAGTTTTGGCACAGGGCGGTACGCTCAAACAGGGTGATTGCATTGTTGCCGGTGAGTATTATGGCCGTGTTCGCGCCATGTATGACTCCAATGGAGAACGCGTTGACCTTGCGACACCATCTATGGCGGTTCAGGTTCTTGGTCTTTCGGGTGTTCCGATGGCTGGGGATAAGTTCAATGTTGTTGAAGATGACAAAGCAGCCAAAACCATTGCTGATCACCGTGCGATGAAAATTCGGGAGCAAGAACTGCTTAAGTCTTCCCGGGTGACCTTGGAAAACTTCCTGCAAAGCTCGCCAAAAGACAAGACGCATTCTCTGCGTTTGATTGTTAAAGCTGACGCTTATGGTTCTGTGGAAGCTCTCAATGCAGCGCTCAAAGGCCTGTCTACTCGCATGGTAACTGTAGAAATCGTCCACTCAGGCGTTGGAACGATTACCGAGAACGATGTGAACTTGGCATTGGCGTCTAAAGCAATTGTGATTGGCTTTAACACCAAGCCAGACAACAAAGCACAGGCTTTGGCTGCTCAAGAGAAAGTGGATGTCCGCTCATATAGTGTGATTTACGCCATGCTAGATGAAGTGAAGCTTGCCATGGCAGGCCTCCTGGCTCCGATTACCGAAGAAAGCTATTTGGGTAAAGCTGAAGTCCGCGCAGTATTCCCTGTTCACAAGCTGGGCAAGATTGCAGGCTCTTATGTGCTCGATGGCAAGATTGTTCGTTCTGCGAAGATCCGTGTCAAGCGTGGCAACAAAGTGTTGCACGAAGGCAGTATTGCTAGCCTCAAGCGCTTCAAAGATGACGCCAAAGAAGTCACCCATGGTTATGAGTGCGGTATTGGTGTTGAACACTTTGAAGACGTTGAAGTGGGTGATATTTTGGAATGCTACGAGCTCAAGCAAGTGGCAGCTAAGTTGGACGGGGCAATCAAAGATGAGCCTAAGGCAAAGACCCCAGTTGTAGAGCAAGGAGCACACGCTTAAATGTCAATTCGGCCGCAGCGCGTAGCTTCTGAGATCCAAAAAGTTTTGTCTTCAAAGCTTTTGAAGACACCAGCTTTTCTGACGATTTTGGAAGTTGAAGTGAGCCCCGATCTAAGCGTGGCCAAAGTGTTTTACTCACTCTTTGGCTCTGAGCTTCAAATTAAGCATACAATTGAATACCTTGAGGCTGAAAAGAAGGCTTTGCGCCAATTGGTTGGGCGTGAAGTAAAACTCCGCATTGTTCCAGAGATTCAATGGGTTCGGGACAATAGCCCAGAGCGTGCTGACCGGATTAGTCAACTTCTTAAGTAGATCTTCCAAAGCGTCTTAGATGCCATGGGTTTGTATGAGATGCTGTGCCTTGAATCTCATCCATCCAATCAAGAATTCTCTTGTTTCTGGATTGGATCTGATTTTTTGAATCTAGAAGTATCCCTTGGTATCGGATAAGAGTCAGGATTAGATTGTAGACTTTCTCCTTCATGAACTCACTGTTTAAAGTTTCGTAAATCGGGTTGAGGTTGTCACGAAAAGCAGAGATTAGATTTGAGTAGTATGGATATGTGGCTAGTTCTGGATTTGTGCGGTATTCTTCGGTGATTCTGAAACTTAGTGAGCCTATCTCTTCGAGGATGGCAGAATGATTGATGGGTCCATGGCCACCTGTAAACATCACAAATAATGGCGTTCTTTCATGTCTATCTAGAATGTTTGGATTGGCTCCATGGTTTATGAGAATACTAAAAATCGACGGATTTCTTGTCCAGTGCAGCGGAGTTCGTCCTTCTGAGTCCTGAGTATTGACCAGTCGAAAGACATTATCAGAGCCGCCGGTCTGCATTTGAATGTTCAGTATTTGGAGGACTTCTTCCGCATTGTTTTGCCGAATGGCAAGGCATAGTTCCTGGTGGGGAGTCAGTGCTTGAGCGAGATTTGCTAGAAATGTAACCGCAAAAAAACATCGTAACATAATGAAACGTAACAGATTTTAAAAGATATGTATTCCACATCGAGAGATCACTCAAAATGGTTGAATGCTTGTGTTTGTTTAAATGAACAGGATATGTTTTTGGTCGGAGAAAGATAAAATGAACTTTAAAAAAATCGCATTATCTACAATCGTCGTCGCTGCTTTGTGGTTTGTTCTTGATTGGGTGATTCATGGCGTTTTGCTCATGGACATTTATCGTGAGACTTCACACTTATGGCGCCCAGTGGATGAGATGAATCACCTTCATGGCATCATTGCACTTATTGTGGCTTCAGCCCTGTTTGTGATGTTCTATGCACGAATGATTACGCCTAAAAACTGCTCACAGGGTTGGAAATTTGGTTGCTGGGTAGGTGCTATCAGTGGATTTGGGGCAGCTATGTCCTACTTGTGGATGCCAATTCCATTCATGTTGGCAGTTGCTTGGTTTGTTGCGGGTTGGGTGAAGGGCATTGCGGCTGGTTATGCAGTGGGTTGCTTCATGAAAGACGCGGCCTAGTCCCCTCTCCCTCTGGGGGAGGGAGATTTTGGCTCGCCAAAATCGGGTGGGGGTCCGTGTTGTAGGTGTTTCTTTGGAAACCTCACCACCCACATACGCGGCAATACCGGTGCGCGCTGCGCCCACTGGTGGCCAGGCTGTGGCAGCCATAGACCCTCCGGGTCCGAGGGAGCAATTCAAATCGATGCCTGGTTTTTTGCCCACGGATGTGGGCACAGGTGCCACAGCCCAGCCCGCAGGGCTGGGGTTAGCAGGTTCCCCGCATCCTAAGCCCCTAGAAGGGGCGCAGGAAGGATTGATTTTCTGAGCCCCCTTGCATTTAAAAATTAATACTATATATTAATGCACTGTGAATCAAATAGACGACATTAAATCGCTTGATTTGAGCTATGTGCTTGATGCTCTGGTGGCCCGAGAGGGTTGGAGCCGTGCGCATGCTGAAGAAGCAATTCAGCAGTATCGTAACTATTTGATTTTATTGCTTAAAAACCCGGGCAAGACCTTGCCGCCATCTGAAGATATAGATGAAGTTTGGCATACGCATGTGTTGCATACGCGGGAATATCGGTCAGATTGTGAGCGTATTTTTGGTCACTATGTGGACCATGAGCCTGCTTCTAACCCCCCTTTGAAAAAGGGGGGCCAGGGGGGATTTGATTATGCAACGGCTTTTGCTGAAACACAGGCCTTGCACAAACACGAATTTGGTGATTATATCTACGAAGTTCGGGGCTGGTTTTCCAAGTTAATTTCAGCCCTCAGAAAGTTAAAATAAGGAGTTATTATGAAGACGATCATGAATAAATTGTTTGGACGTAAATTGGCTAAGATGGCTTACTGTATTGGTCATGGAAATCCTCCATCAATTGTTTGATTCAACCGTTCCCAAATATCTGTGGATATAGTTTTTGCCAGAGTTCATGTTCCCAGTTAAACAGTTTCACATCATTCTCGTGCGAATTTGAACACTCAAATGATGTCCCTGAGAACCATGCACTAAACTTTACGATTGATTTTGCGGCATCTGGACCAAAATAGTTTTTTGCATCATAGGCATCATTGAATAAATTCTCGAACTTGTTTTGGATGTTTAGAGTGATTTCACTGGTTTTTTGTGGTCTTCCTGATTTGCACTGTAAAGTAAGTGTTCTAGACGCTTTTCTTAATTCCCCAAAATTGTTGATGAATCGGGTATAAAACGCAAATCGGGCGTTATTCATATTTTCTTTCTGAACAAAATATTCATGCACCATGGGTGCAAGCAACGTACTTGCTAAAACAGCAGCGAGTGCTGGCGGAATATTCGGCAACCAACGTTCTAACCAAACTTTCTTCCAATACGCTTTATCTAACATTTCCACACGGTACCAATGGAGGTGGGTTAAATGCAACATTGCGTTGAAACAGGCGTTTCGAGCAGCGTTTGAATTGGGGAATAAATTTTATCGCGGCAGCGATAAAGAGAGACTAGCCCCGCGTGGAGCGAGCGGCCTTTAGGCCGAGCGCGGAACGTGGGGTAAACAAATCCACCCCTCCCGCCCATGAGCCGCGGATGCGGCGACAGGAAATAACCCGTGACGCATTCATTCAGAGTACACCTGTTCCATCTCATCTGGTCTACCAAAAAACGGCAAAAATGGATTTCAGAAGAAATCCAGCCTCGTCTCTATGCCTATTTAGGTGGGATTGTCAGAAATCATGGGGGTCATTTATTGGAGATTGGAGGGATGCCAGATCATGTTCATCTTTTGATTGAGCAAAGTAGGTTAGATAAATTTTCACACCAAGTGGGAAACATGAAAGCCCATTCGACTCTTTGGATTCATCAAACATTTCTGAATGCAAAAGAGTTTGCATGGCAAGAAGGCTATGGATCATTCTCGGTCAGTTATTCAGCTGCTGACAGAGTACGTGAATACATCAAAAACCAAGAGCAGCATCACAAGGCGATGACTTTTGATGAGGAATATATGAAATTTCTCGGAAATTGTGATGTGAAATATGATGAGCGGTTTGTCTTGGGTTAACTCTATCGCCGCATCCGCGGCTCATGTGTGGGAGGTGTGGGTTTATATACCCCACGTTCCGCGCTCGGCCTAAAGGCCGATCGCTCCACGCGGGGCTAGCTTCTCTTTATCGCTGCCGCGATAAATTTGATTCAAGACTCCAGCGATGCGCATCTCCTCATCTTGTTTTTAGGGGTTCTTTGTGTGAAAGCGAAACGGATGAGTTGTTTTGGTTTATTGATAGCATTCATTTTGGGCCTTGCTCCTCATGTTTTAGCTCATAATTACACTTTGAGTCCTCGAGAGGAGGCGAAAGTGCACATTATGCAAGCAGCGGAGTCTTATGGACTACATAACCCCATGATGTTGAGCTACATTTTGGGAACTGCTGAATGGGAAACTGGCTATTTTAAACATATGAAAGAAATTAGGGGCGAAAAACGTCCCTATGCACCATATTATGGCCGAGGTTATGTCCAACTTACTCATCGAACCAATTATGAAAAGTTTTCAAAAATCCTAGGCGTCGATCTTGTGAATAATCCAGATTTGGCTGTTGATAAACGACACGCATCTACGATTATTGTTCATGGTATGGTTCATGGCGTATTTACGGGTGCTCTAAAGAAAGATGGTGTTCATTGGAGTGGAAAGAAGTTGGCCGATTATTTTGATGGCAAGGCAGATTGGATTAATGCTCGTCGAATTATTAATGGATTGGATAGAGCACAAGAAGTGGCCAATTTGGCAAAAAAATGGTTTAACTACTTCAAGAACGCTAGGGGTAAACCAAATGGGGATATTAAATTCCTCAAATGGTTTGCGTGGCATGAAGATCTCTAAGAACGTTAAGGGGAAACTGTATGAAATTTGATAAATTCTGCTTACTGATCTTGGCACTTTTCTGCTCACATGGATTTGCATGTGAAGACCTGTATGAGAAAGTTTCCGGTATGTTATTCGGGAATGCAGGCCAGTCCTATGTCACTACAACTTGGAAGAGTGGTGAAAGACATGCCCCGATTTCAGTTTATTTTGGCGATGGGGAAAACAAATATAAACGAGTAGTTTTTGCTCCAAAGGCGAATTGCCATGGATGTGGTGGAATCAAGGGCAATCCACAAGGTCCTGTCGGAAATATTCAAATTAATAATGGCATTCTTTTTTTAAACTTTCAGGGTGGTTCCAGAGATTATTGGTCGGATACCTTCAAGTGGCGTTTTGATAAGAAACTGAACGACTTTGTGCTCATAGGTGAAACATTTACCAGCGAAGATACAGTTGGAACAGATCCAAAAACACGTATTGATGCCAATTTCTTAACGGGCAAGATGGAGAGTTCCATCGGAAAGAAGAAACAAAACTGCGCCTTCAAACCAAAGGAAATCCGGTTGTCGCTGTTTGATTACGAGGAATATAAGCCCCTGACGCAATGCTCTCCGAAAAAGAAGTAGTAGCCATCGAAGCATCCCGTATCTCATACAACCGATCAAAAGTTTGCCTGAATAGTTTGTGAATGTTGAACGAGGGGTATAAACCGGTCACAGGGGTGATACTTTCCAGATAGATTCAGCTTAGAACCTGAAGCGACCACATGATTGCTCCAAAAGGGAATTGTAATGATTACTGCAGTTCTCCCCTAGCTTTTTGGCAGCATCTTGACCTAACTGACGCTCGCCAACCTGTACCATGCAACTGTATAATACTGTCTGTAGGATTTCTAAGCAGGCATCTGAGGGGTGTGTTGCTAATTGAAGCATTGCTTTCGAATGGGTTAGTCCAACCCAATCACAACGCTGTTTCGTTTCATCTGAGGATACCCCTGGGAGCGACAAACTATAACACCGAGATCGTTCTTCATCGAGCGTTCCTAACTGTCGAAATCTAACACTTTCACTGCCGCAACTGAGCAAGCTAAGGATCAGTACGCTAGCTGCTATTTTCAAAAATTTCATATTCAAAATCTCACTCAAATTTGGAAATCATCTTGGGGAGTACTCATTTCAGTCGGCAGTTCTAGTATAGCAAGTGAGAAAACAGTCATATTTCTCAGTGTCTATTTTTTCATTGATAAACGGTTCAAGTTTTCGAGCTTGAGCTGCATTGATTTTGTATCCCTCTAACATCAAGTCTGTTCGAGGTTCTCCAAATAGGTCCTGCAAAAACGCCAAATGGACGGTGTCTAATGGGTATTCACATACAAATTCATCGCTTTGTTTTTCAAACACTTCGATGGAACGAACTAGCTGTGTTTGCATAATTATGGCTCCACACTTCGGGCTGCATCTGCGGGTTTAAGTCTATTTCCGCTTTCTGGATCAAACTCACCAAGATGTTTACCTCGTTTATCATAAAGCTCAACAGTGCCATGTTGATAATCCCATTCGTAAATTTTACCATCGTTATCTTTCCAACGTTTACGTAGCTTTCCTCCTGATTGTACCTTTGTTTTGAATTTAGCACGTCTTATATTTAGAAATGCTGCCAGCAGCCTCACCCCAGGCCTTGTCACCCCGGCCACCGAGCCGGGGTCCGGGTCATATTAGTGTTGATAACAGCTGAATCCATCCCAAGTACAAGGGATTGGTGGTGAGCCGCTTGCCAAACAAGTGATTTTAGTTTGGGCCTGCTCGCAAACTGCTATTGTTTCACACGTTCCTTGCCTGGTGAAGTAACAACCTTTTTCATTCACGACTTGTGTGACACAACGATCATTAACATATGTGCTGCAGGGATCAATTTTTGAGGTGGTTTCGGAGCCACATGCCATCAAGATTAGGTATGTAAGACCTAAAATTTTGAGACGGATAAATGATGTGTTAACGTGAATTTTTGGCTTCAGAAATAATGTAGTCATGTCTTTTGCTCTGCATCTTGGTTACAAATTGTCTTAGAATCCCTAGTCCCGTGTCGAGATTGTTTGGACTGCATTCGACATAATAGCTTGTTGGATAAATGTCATTTGCCTGAGGATCATACTGAATTGAAGCATGGATCCAGTTGGATTCTCCATGGTTAATCATTGTTCTTGGATAGAATTCCGCAAACCCCTGACAGTATAAAACAGAAAGTTTATTAAAGCGCAGGGTAATAAGCCATGCATCATGCTCTGTGAAGCAGATTTCCAAAGAACCATCTTCAAAGGTATCCTTGGACCACTTTTGCAACCATTCGTAATTAGATTCCATTCACCCTCCGTTACAATTACTCATACACTCATCAGGTCTTGCTGATCTACCTTTGCCACCTTCATTGATGTATGGTGGTTCAACTCCATTATGTGGTTTCCCGGTACCTCGGTAGCGCTTTGTGGACTCCCATTGATGTGGATCATTTGGATGACGACCTTGACCTTTATCACGCCACGTTTCATAATTATCGGGTCTAAATGTTGTATGATCTGCTTGAGCTCTTGGGTCAGGTTCCAGCTTACTGCCTCTGCTTCTAATATATATGTCAACAGGATAGGAACCACGACTTCGATCTGCATCGACCCTGTCTCTAGGTCGGAAGCTTTGCCTTAAATTAGATAAATCACCTGGATCTGACCTAGAAAGTTCCTTGATGGCAAAAATAGCGGCCGTTGTAGCCAATGCACCTAATGTTGCTGCTGTGAGTATGGCGATTCCTTCTCCAATAGTCCAAACAAAGAGAGGTATAATGAAGGCAAAATTGTGAACCAAAATTTGGTTGTTCCCTACAAAATAATTTTTAGTATTCTCAACGGTTAGATCGTAAATAATGGATTTCCCGTGGATTGGTTCAATCTTGTCAATCAGCAAAGTTTGACCGGATTTATTGAGCAAGACATGCAGTCCAGGTTGCAAATTATGTGCTTCAACCCATTCATGTGTGCTGGCTACATAAAATCGATGTTCTGGATTTACGTAAAATTCTTCGCCCGCAATAACTATTCTGACTAGTTCATCGATTTGTTCTTGGTGAGTATCTATTACTTTGCTTTCAACGATACGTCCTGTTTCAAGATCGAAACTAAGAAGGCGGTCACCCACCTTGATATTTTGGATTGTATCAGGGCCAGTAAAAGTGTGAACAATGGTTCCAGCAATAAAACCACCGACATTTTCAGTGATAATGTTTTCGGCTGAGTTTGCATTTAAACAGAATGATAAAATAAATCCAATATAAAACCGAAACATACTATAGATCTCCGTCGGTAACAAAGTTTTTCTTTCTCGCTCCTCTGCCACCTAGAGCTTTTGGATCTGTCCCGACTTGAGCATAGTTAAGTTGAACCTTGCTTGAACGATAAGGAAAAGTGATAACCAGTAACAGTGGCCAGTTTTCGTGTTTCTTATAGGCAGGATAGTCAGATGCAATCACTAGCCATGATTCTTTATTGTTTATCTCTACTGTTTGGCGTGATAAAATACTGGTTTCTACTCTTCCTCCTCTACCATCACCACCACCAGAAACTTCATGAAGTTCAACCTCAATACGAACTGGTCCGTCTTGTGCATGGCCTACTTCAATCGCGAAATAGAGAGGGATGTCTTTAGGAACTCCATTCATTGCATAAAAAAATATTCCTGCTGTAGGGGTGCGTCCGAAATACAGAATACCGCCATAGTTTTTATGTTCCCATGAATACTCAATATATTGAGAATGAAGCAATCCTTGCGGGATGCGTTCTTTGTATGAAACAGTTGTCGTGAAAGGACTAATATGCCACCCATTTAAACCTTTTAGACAACTCGGGCAATTCGGAAAAGTAATGTCAAAATTTGGATTATCAACATAATTCGCAGCGTTGATCGTAGAGCTAAGAAGAAGAATAAGGGAAAGTAGGATTAATCTTGTCATTTTTAGTGATCTTTTTTTTAAAAAATACAATCTATCTAAACAGGTTTTACCTGTCAATGAGATGCATCCCGTATCTCATACAATCGATCGAAAGTTTGCCTGAATAGTTTGTGGATACAGTGCACATCTTTGAGCTCCCAGGTGACACTTGCGTAGTGTTTTTCCCAATCGGGCCAACTGCCGAGGTTGCATTCAAATAAGTGGCGATAATTTTCGAGTTGAACTTGGCCTTGGGGCGTTGCTTCCATCGGAAACCTCACCCCAGGCCTTGTCACCCCGGCCACCGAGCGGGGGTCCAGCTCCGAAAACCTCAGCCCTAACCCCTCTCCACCCAGTGGAGAGGGGGCCTGCAACGCGTAGGTTTTGCATCTCGTTTGTTGATCCCGGCCAATCTCAACCAGTAACCCCGCCTCTTTGAGGCGCTTAATCGCTCTGCCGATCGTCCAGCGCGAGCAACCGAGCTGCTGGGAGAGGGTGGATTGGTACAACATGAACTCCCCACCTGTGCTCCCCTTCTCCGCTCGGTGGAGAAGGGGCCGGGGGATGAGGGATAGGACCTGCTCTGCACGCTTCGATAGTTTTACTTCGACCATAAAAACTCCCAGTCAACCTCGAGGTTGACTATTTGTGGCCGAAGATTTAGTTGTGTCTTCGGCCTGGTTAGGCTGCCGGATTCCCTCTAAAACTTCCCGGTCGAAGAGGGGCCGGCTTTATTTTTGCGTGCCTTATTGCACGCAATTCCAAACTATAATTGATGTGTTTTGAGAAATGCTATCGGGCAGTTGACTGATTTAGGTTGTTGGGTTGTTGCGTTTCTTGATAGATGTTCCTATTGCCAGAATAAGAAATGCGTAAACTAGTTTTCATAATTCTTTTGTCTGGATATGGATTTGCAAATAATGACTGGAAGAGTCTCGGCGAGTATTTTGAAAATAAATACTTTGATGAACTGCGAAACGGATTGATGAAAGAAAAAAATCCAACCATGGATTATCGTTCAAAGTCTTGGCTTAAAAAAGCCTACTATATGTATCAAACCGAGGCCAAAAGAGGAAATTCGGAAGCACAATTTCGATTGGGAGTGTTGTATCGACAGGCTGGTTTAGAGCAAGATGCGAATAAGTGGTTTTCCATGGCGTCTGCCCTGGGGCATTATTATGCGTCTGAATCTATTAAGGAAAATAGCAAACTGAGTGAAGCTTCGAAGTGTTCACACTATAGCAGTTGGCTTTTGACTGATAGTATTCCTCTGCAGGACGCTAGATTCCATGTCGAGAGTTTGGCTCTCATGGGGCAAGAAGAGTGCATGCTTGCTCTTGGGCAGAGAAATCGTTCTTTATATTGGTACAACCGGGCACTTGCTTTGGTTTCGCATGCTCTTATTTCCTCAAATTCGCTGTTTGAATTGTCATCACTTTTGGAAGAATCATTGGGTTCAAATCATAAGTCTGTGCTTTCACTTGCAGAGTGGGCTGCTCGCCGTGGTAACTCTCAGGCAGAAGACTGGCTTGAGTCTCAAGTTGAAGATAACGGGATTCGTGCTTTTGCATCAGTGCTCAAAAGTCAGAACCGACCCCTTTCTGCAGAGAAAGCGTTGAAGGGTCTGCACAATAGCTTGATGTCCAAAGAATCTTGGAGCGAAGATGACCAATATTCAGATGCTCAACGAAGAAAGATCGCGCGATTGTTAAAATCAGATTCTAAATCGGCCCTGCTTGAACTTGTAGAGATCAAACAGGATTTTATCTTTGAGACAATTCAGAATACCCCTGCAAATTTTATAGAAAGCATGCTGGCGTTGTATGAGGAACTTGGTGGATATGAAACCGATGATGCTGGTGTGGCTAAAAGAGTTTTAGGTTTCATGCGGCTAACTGAGCCTAAGGAGAGAAGTACTGAAAAAGCTCTTCAATTGCTGACGAAGAGCTTTGATGTGTTAACACGACAGCGCTTGGCAGAATTTCTAATTCATAGCCAGGATTTCAGAAATATCTCTTCTTGGCTTTCCCTAATAACTGCTGGTGAAATACAGCAAGCTTTATTATTACGGCGTGTGCTGGCACCTACTGGAGATGTTGCAGCGCTGGACAGCGTACTTAAAAAGTCTTTGTCAGTTATAGATTCCAGTGAAGAAAGTTTGAAGCAAGTTCTAGAAGTTGTTCAGAATTCGGGCAAGCCAGATCTACTATTATTTGCATTTGCGAAGATTTTTAAAAATGAATTACTTCAATTAGATGTTGCCTTGCAGATTGAAGATCTGTTTTCGGGAGTCATGAAATTCTATGAAGTAAGTCCAGGAGTGTTGGAGGCTCTTAGGATTTTGGCTTCGTTGCAGGATTCTGGAATTGTAGCAACTTCTGTGGGTGGATTTCCGAAATTGGAATTACTCAGAAAGAGTGGAATTCGAATCGAGACTTCCAAACTGCGGATCGAAAGCTCTTTGTTGGCGGAAGGTATCTTTACGATTCAGAGATATCGGCAGGCTTATTTGAATTTTAATGCAAGTCGGTTTTTCGAATGGGATTATACGCTCGGAGCTACATTATCCGAACGAGACCTGCGTGCAATCCGTAATCAATTTAGTTCAATTTTGGATAGATTAATCAGTCGAAGCACTCAATTTTCAGGGCATAGGAGAGAGAAAGAGAGTTTCGAAGATTCCAAAATTCTCAAAAAGATGGCTATGCAGTCATTGTCTTCCAATCTTGTACAAAAAAAACTCCAACTAGAAAATCTGGTTTCTGATTTGTTGGCAACGCAGAAAGGTCAAAAACTTGAAACAAGCATTGATTATGACTCTTTGAAGAACAGCACTGGATTAAAAACTTTTAAGGTGGTTTCGGCTGAAAGTGATTCATTTAATGTTTCACCGGCAGATGCAAAGATGGCAACCGATTTTTCGCCGATTGGTAACTCGCCTTTTTTCTCTCATAAGTCGATTAGGCTGCAGAAAAATGAGGTTGTTAATATTCGTGTTTCTGGAGAGTGGTCCCCCGTGTGTGCGCTGAAGCGTTCTGGAATGATAAAGGATGTATCAGGCATATCAGTTGGATCTGAAGGTTTCCGAATACAGGCTTCTCAAGGCCAGTCTTCAACATCTGGCTCGGAAGATCGCGAAACAAAATCACGTTTCAAGACATCGAGTACGACGCATAGCTTTGGACTTGATACACGGAGCCTAACCAGTGGTTTGGGTGCAGGGTTGGGTTTTTTGGCGGGAGGGCCAGTCGGTGCTGCTATTGGTGGTGGTATAGGTGGATTGGGGGGTTATTCTTATTCATCTCAAACCACTGAAGGCACAACTGAGTCGACGGATACAAGTAAATTTAAACAGTCTTTGGATTTTAGTTCAACAACAGCATCTTTTCAAGCTGGGATTAGATTGAGAGATACTCCATATCCAGCATTTCCTGCAGGTTCTTATATTGCTGTTATTATCTCACGCGAGAACACCAGGCTTTATGAACCAATAGATGCTTTTATGTTGGGAGCTCAAAGTTCCTATGTTGCACCTGAAGATGTCGAACTGTTCTTAGTGGTGAACGATTGCAATAATGGTGAGATTAGCCCAGGGAAGTTGACCGTCCAGTCTCAGCAGATGAAACCGTCTGGTCCGCTCATGGATGATTTGATTTCAGCCATGAAACGTGAGTTGAGAGATTTTTCTTTGCAAGGTCGAGCGTTGGTAAAAGAGGGCGGTGATTTGGGTTTACGTATTGAAACGCTTAAGTCCAAGGTCTTTTCAAAGCTTAAGATGGATTCAGTTGTGGACTTTATGTCAGATCCGACATTGCGGACCGTGTTCTTGCACTGGTTAAACGAAGAGGCTGATAAAATTGTTCGTCAAGCACGAATCCTGGAACTTGGTAGGCAAATTATTGCGACAAAATTAGAAGTAGACTCAATTGAAGAACAAATAACTTTGGGTGGCGATGCTCAAAGTTGGGTTTCTTCACGAATCAATGGATTAGTGAAAACCGTGGAGCATATTCCACTTTATGAGAGTATTTTGGATATTGTCAGGTATGCCAATAAATTTATCACGCCTGTTTTGAATCTGTATTATCCAAATGGATTAAGCTTTATATCTAAGATTGATTCTTATACTCACGCATTTGGGCAAGATGACCACTTATCGGTCGAGACGCTGGCGGATAGTGTAACGGATTTATCGAGACAGCTGCTGAAGGGGCTAGGTGAAACGAATTCTATAGCCAGCAGGACATCTGAATTTATTATGATTCGCATCCCAAGGCCCGGAATTATTTTAAGTGAGGCTCACAAAGAGATAACACCAGTTATACGAGATGCTCGCTCCAAGATGCTTTGGGATTGTTTGTTTCAAGCTGAAAAATGTTCAGAAGATTGGGCACTTCAGTTGCGTTTCAGCGATTTGTATCAAAATGGTTCTCAGAATAGTTTGAGTCTTCATCAAGAGGCACCTGTTATCATTGATATGGCTTTACTATTTGGTATTGATGACGTTTTAGAGGCTAATTATCTGCAGACCCAGCACCCTTCAGCAATTATTCAGATGAATGTTGGCGCTGAACAAGTATTCCCGATGCAAAATGGGCCTAGAAAATTTATGCTTTCGAATGAAGATCTAAGAAGCCACCGAATCAGACTTGGCTTTATTGGTTCTGGAGAGCGCATTCTTAGTGCGATTGAAAGAGTTAAAAATGAGATTACGACCGATTTAGAAACAGCGAAAGGTTTATCTCCGTTCTCTGCGTTTCAATTTAGTGTAACTGATAGAACTACGCTTCATGCCATTGCAAAAGATTTGAAAATGGCTTCAGATGGTTACCCAGATCGATTGACAGATGTATTTCTGATTATGAGAGTTGTATCAACAAATCGAAATAAACCGATGGATTGGATTTTACGGTAGGAGAAGTTTTTAATATGTGTACAAAAATATTTTTGGCTGTGTTTATCAACATATTGCTGGCGTGTTCGGGCGGCAGCGGTGTTCCAAACGATCAAATCAGTGGGCCTAGTAACCCTCCTGGCCAAGAACCGAAACCTCAAGAAGATCCAAAACACAAAGATGACCCTAAATTCAAGATTAAGCGAAAGGTAGATGGGCCGATGGATCCTTTTGGTTTGCAATATCTTCTGACTAATGAGTATGAAAATCTGCCGAGGGATATCCCTAGGCTTACGTCAATTAAAGTAGAGCAACCTCTTATTTTGGAAGGACTGGATGATGCACTTTTGAAAAAATTAGAAGGGACCTGGATAAGCGGATCCGAGATGGAGCGATTTTACCTCAAATTTGATTTGAACCGCACATGGAGTGGCCTGAAGATCAGAAGTCAAAAGACAAGCTCAGAGCGTCTATACGCTCTTCTTTCTGGGACTTTTGTGGTTGTAAGCGGGCGCTTAAAATTGATGGCGCAAAAATTTGAACATGGTCATGATAAGGATTTTTCAAAGGAAGAGATTGTCTACTATTTTGAATGTGATTTAGTTCATGATTGTCCAGGTGAACAAACGGATGCGTTAAATCTGGAGATCAATTTTGAAGACAAAGACGCCTTGGTTCTGTTTATGCCGATGGGAGACAGCAGGATGAGCTCGAGAATATTGGTTAGAAAAAACAATTAAATACAGGGAGTTAATATGTTTTTTGTTAAAATTAGTTTGTTTTTTATTGTGTCATGTATCGTAAATGCCTCGGGTGAGCAAAAAAAAGAGGTGAATATAGTCGTTATTGGGAAAACTGGGACGGGAAAATCTAGTCTAATTAATATTTTTTATAACCATATTATGGGAGTTGATGCCTCGGGACCTGTTAAGGTGATTATTCCACTTTGTCATAACGAGAAGATTTATCCTGTAACCGTTCCAGAATACCAAAATTATGGTGTTCAGGTTCAATGTGGCGGTAAAAGTGAAACTAAAAAAGTAAATAAATATACCTCCGAGAATAAATCACATCGAGTTGTTCTTTGGGATACGCCTGGTTTTATGGACACGGAAGGTGGGCTTAAAGATGATGAGCATATGAAGACCATTGCACTTGCGCTTAAAGATGTCCAAATCCATGCGGTAGTTTTTGCATCTAAGCCAAGTGACTTTGACCGAAAAAAAGGAAATGATTTTTCAACGAATATTAACATTATTCAACGCATGCTTCCTAAAACATTCCGTGACAATCTTGTGGCTGTATTTAATACACGGGGAGAGTCCGCAAAATCAGCTAGACGTGAGTCACTGCGTGATAACTTTGACATCCTTTTTGATCTGAAAAGTCACAATGTTAAATCTAAGGCGTACTTTATTGATGGTTCAAGCTTTTTTGATGCACTAACCGGTGAAAACGATGATGATAGCCTTGTAAGATGGAAAGCAGATGACCTTGTGGTTAGTAAATTAATTGAAGATGCTATTCAAAAGGCACCCGTCGACGGCAAAGAGTCCTATCACGTGTCTGAATTGGGTGGTGAAATACAGGCAGAAGTTCGTGTGCTTACTAAGACATTATTGAATATCGATGATAAGAAGTCTTTTCTGATTAAGAAAAGGTATGAACTAAAAGGCAAGGAAGAACTTCGAGATTCAAACGCAGATTACTCAAAAACTCGTCAGGTTATTGTGAACGAACACGTAGAAGATCCTGTGCTCTGCATTCCGTTTCATTGTTTTACCAAGGGAAGAGATGTTCAGCGTGTTCATACTGATAATTATATCGATGAAGCTCAACGTGGACGATACCAAAACGCGTTAATACAAATTGGTACAATCTCAGGTCAGATTAGCTTTTGTGAAAATGAGATTTCGGATTTAGAAAAAGAGCAGCGAAAGATTGCCTGTAAAATTGTTAAGTCCCAAGAGAAACTAGAGAAGTTAGCCATGACAACGGATTATAGTCCATATTTGCAATACTTGCAGAAGATGAAACTAGAGATTCAGAAGAACAGAGAACTTAAAGATTCAGACCGTGAGCATCAGCTTAAACAATATAGTGACTGGATAGCAGCATATAAACGCCTTAGTGAGGAGCGCATTTGTGCAGAATCTGCTGATCTTTAGTTTTATTATTTTTAGCGCCGTTCCGGTTTTTTCCAATGGAGTTTTGTTTCTTGGAAAAACCGGAGTGGGCAAGACCACTCTAATTAATGTTTTTTATAACCATATTGTTGGTAAGGATTACAATGCGGAACGCGATGTGGTCTCGCCCTTGTTGCATGCGGGTCAGCTGCTTTCAGTGAACGTTGACCGATATAAAAGAACTGAATCTTTGAATGCCGATGGGCATAGTCAGACAGATGATGTTCGATCATTTGTTGCCAGCGGCGAGATGGGTACTGTTGAACTTTGGGACTCACCAGGATTTATCGACACTCGCGGGATTGCTCAAGATGTCGCTAATATCGATAGGATTGCACAAGCTATATCTGATGCCTCGTTCAAGGCTGTTGCGATTGTTTTAGACCCGAGCGATTTTCAGAGAGATACGATTGAATCGAAAGCGGCTTTTAATATGATGCTCCGATTTATTCCCAAAAATACGTTATCGAATGTCATCGCTGTGGTGAACCGAAGCGGTGCATTGAAAAATGGTGATAGGGAGTATTTTAAAAACAAGCTATCAGAGATGTTTGGGGTTGCTGTAGACGTCTATTTTGTGGATGGTTCAAGTTTTTTTGACCGTGATGATTCGCAGAAATATTGGGAACGCGATAGAAAAGTTGTGTCTGATATTGTTAAAGATTTGCTGCAGAGGGAGTCTATTTCTGGGCGAAAGATAAGAGTTCCGACAGCTCTATATGGCATGATGGACAAATCGATTGCTGGCGTTAAATTGGCTGATACAAGATGGGAAGCCTTTAAGGAAGAAGTGCAAAAAGAGTGCATACTTGAATTTATAATGCCGGGCATTTATCCTTTGCAAGAGAGGGAGTGTTTTGATGTATTTCAAAAAGGCGAAAAGAAATTTCAGAAACTCCGGGAAGATTTTTTGTTCTCGTTTTGGATGGCAAGAGCGCGTTTGAACGCTACAGCCGTTTCAGACAAGTTTGAGCCATATATTGCGTATATTGAGCAGAAAACAGAGAGAATTGTTGCCGAACGCTCACTAGATGATGTTGAACGTGAGCGTCAAGTACAAGAACATGTAACTTGGAAGAAAAAATTCGAAGTTATGGAGAAGGGCCTATAGTTAATGCATTTTTGCTTTGGCTATAAGCTTCTTTTTTGGTTTTTAGTAGCCAGCGGCTTGTTGGCTGCTCGCAATTCACCGATTTATCCGGAATTATGGGTGCATGACCAAATGCTGCTGTCCCCCAAAGCAGCTGCTTTAACTGGAGCGAGTATTGGGTTCAACTCCATTGAAGACTCCATTTCGATGGGTGGTTTGCCAATCCCATTTCCTTTTGAGCTTTCGAAAGAGCGTGGCGGAGTCCTTCATAATCCATTGCCTGTTTATAGTCACCAAGGGGGATGGTCGGAATGGGGGCGAGGCTGGAATGCTGCACTGCGGATATATCGCTATACAGATAGTGGCGAAGTTGACTGCCGGGGAGAGTTGTTTGCAAGCCCATGGGGGAGGCTCAAGCAGAGTAGTCGTCCTGGGGTCTTCTTTCCTGCAGGTTATGAACCGGACATCGAAATTACCAAGAATTCAACTGGTTTCACCGGGTTTCATTCGGATGGAACGGTTTTTGAATTCTCGCAAAGTTTTGGAGACTATGCGTGGTATTTAACTCGAGTTGTTAGCAAGCAGGGTTATCGAACAGAGCTGTTTTATAAACTGAATGAGCATGGACGTCCGCTCTTAAAGACCGTTCAGTATGGTGGAAAACGTCACCATCAATATGAAGTTGAATTTCTTTATGAAAGGCTAAATACCCCGATTAAGCTTTATGAAAGTTGTGCTTTGAACGCCAGTGTAACCGAGCGTGTGAGCAAGGTTATTTTGAAACATTGGGATGGGTCTCAATTCATTACGACCAAAACTGCGGTTCTTAAACATCGTGATGGATACTTGGAAGAGATTATTCAGAAGTTTTCGGATGCTTCGGAATTACCGCCGATTAAGTATTCTTACGATGGGGTTGAGAAGTATTTAGCCAAACCGTTTAAGATGTCCAAAACTAATTTTACAGACGTAATGCTGGGATTAAGAAATCGAAATTTCTATAGCACGACTGTTTCATACTTCGATTTTAATCAAGATGGCATTATCGACATTGAAAGAGGTGATGACCTTAGATCTTTTATTTTGAACGATGAAGGGCAGTTTACCCCCCGGGTTAATGCCGAGCCGTTTTCTCCAGAGGGTGCCTGTCGGTGGTGGCCTGAATGGGGCAGACGTTTAATTTCTCGATTGGGAGGCCCAGAGTCTGAGCCAAGTTATCTTTTTTTAAGAAATGATGCAGATGTTAGGGGTACAAATACGCATTTAGTGGTCTGTAGTCTTGATGGAAAGCCGCGTTATGAAAAAAAGATATTTGATATTTTTCGTTCCGGATTTTCTTTTTCAGACACTACCCACCTGGTAGATATGAATCGCGATTCTAAGGCTGATCTGGTTCGTGTTGATAAGAATGGAATAACGGTTTTTCTGAATGAATCTACGTCCTCTGAGATTAAATTTTCCGACAAAATTTGGAAGCCATTAAGCAGCCTCCATTATCCGAATATTAAATCATTCTTTTTGGTTGATATTAACGGGGATCATTTCATTGATTTGGTGGCACAGGTTCAATATGGGCTTTTGATTTGGCACGGTCGAGAAAATCTGAATTTTGATGAGTCCCCTATCCAGATTAGGTTTCAATCTCTTCATGTCCCAGATGTTGAGCTTTCTCCAGGTGAACTCACCTTTGTTGATTTAAATAGAGATGGTTTAGTAGACTGTATTCTTACGCTATATTCAGAACCATTCCTGTTTATTAACGAAGGTAATAGGTTTTACCGAAAGCCTTTCCCTGGATTCAAAAATTTGCCAACTTTGATTGGATACCCTCGTCTTTTCAATTTTAACGGCACTTTAGATGAGCAGTTAAGTCTCTGGGCACCAAGTACGGGGATGATTTACTATGACCTCAATGGTCCCTCAACCGGTCTGCTGACTCGTGTTGACAATGGCCAGGGTATCGTGTTGGACTTCGAATACCAGTGGACAAAACCAAAGCCCGGGGTACCAAAGCCTTTTATCGTCCCGAAATCGACTAGTGTGTCTATCGCTGGAAAGGGCACTCAAAAAACTGAATACGAGTTTATTGAGCCTAAAGTTAACTTGGCTACAGGGCAACTGCTTGGCTTTGGGAAAGTGAAAACCAAAGGCGCACAAATCTCGGTGCTGACCGATTATCTTACCAGCACGGAGCATTCGCCCAGGCCAGTTGGAGTTCACAAACAGGATGACCGAGTTCCGGGTATTATTGAAGCGGAGACTTATGAGTGGCGAATAGATATTTTGAATGGAATCTTCTATCCAAAACTTGTTCAGACTGTTCAGTCCTATATCAGTAAAGGTGAGCAAATCGTTAGACGTTCTGTCGATTTTCTGGATTACGATCGATTATGCGTTAATCAAACTCGTGAAACCACTGCTATAGGCATTCTTGAAAAACTCGTTTCTTATTTTGATTCACGCGCATGCCTGAAAGTCAACCATACACTTGTTGGACCTGATTTTAGCTACACAACTTTGATTGATTATAATCAGGCTGGATTGCCAACAAATCTTGAGTTGGCGATGGGTAGGGAACGACTCCCCAAGATGGCTCTAGGTTATGACGAGGAGTTTAATCTCAAAAACGTTACCGAGCCAGGCAGAGGAACAACCTTTCTTTATTATGACCCTGTGTTTGAAATCTTAAGTTCGCTACAGTTCCCAGATAGTACCTGGCGAAAAATGACAAGGTATTCAGCACACGCAGATGCTATTTCTGGTCTTCTATCTAAAGGTAGCAGTTCTGAGCCCTTGAACCAGACCTTTGCTTATGATGGGTTTTATAGACTAAACCAGACTTCAAACAGTTTGGATCATGAGTCACGGTACTCGTATCGATTACCGAATCAAACTACTCCAGGTCTTTTATTTGAATCTATTGAGAATACAGTTGCCTTGAGCAGCGCAGACGGCGAGCCAATGAGCAATGCGAAACAAACAGAAGGCAGTTGGTATTTTGAGCCGTTGCATCGCAAACTCTGGTCACAGAGCAAAGAACAGCAACTTGACCTCGCATTCTTAAATCGAAACCCCGAAGAGCTTAGATTCGAAGATTTTGAAGCTGCAGGGGCTGTGCTCACAGAAACTAAGATGTCCGATGTATTTGGTGTCTTATCCAAAGAGTCTGCGGTATCTGCGAACCGTCGAAATTATGTTCAGCATCAGTTTGAAATTGGTATCAATGGCTTAAAGACTATTTCAAAAGAAAACAAACAGTATGTGACGGAGTCATTGACTGATTTAAGTTCATCTCAGCCGATTCGTTTTACAAATGAACTCAACCAAATTTATGATTATGAGCGCGATGTTTTGGGGCGCCTAAGAAAGATAACTCTGCCAGATGGCAACACCCAGACAGTTACCTTTGATGGTTTTGGGAGGGTATCTAATATCAGTCGCTCTAACGTGGGCGATGTTATCTACACTTATGATAACGCCGGTGGTCATCTCATTCAAAAAACCATTCTAGGTGAGAATGAGACCTATGGATATGATGAAGCTGGCCGAATGGGGTCAATGTCTCGGGGCAAAGAATCCTTTAAGTTTAGCTATGAAGGCAGTGCTGTTAGCAGAGTAGAACATGCTGATTTCACGAAAGAGTTTTCATACACGCCAGATAACAAAGCTAGCTGTAAGCAGTTGAAGACAAAAGCAGGTCTCTCCATAGGACTTACCTATCAATATGATAGGTTCGGAAATCTCGTAGAACATGGTGTTTCTGGACGGTATGCTAAACACTTTGTTCATGATGATTACCGCCAACTGGGCTTAGTTCGCATAGGCAGTCAAACATTTTCCATTAAACGCAATAAGCAAGGCAAGGTGTCAGCAATTGCTTTGCCCAATAATCAGACACTCTATGTTGATTACGATTCACTGACACAGAGTCGTACTGGTTACAGTTCAAACCAAGGCTCTTACCATTGGAACTTGAACGATCGCGGTTTGATTGAAAGCACGCATTTCAGTTCTTCGGTTGATACTTGTGACCCCATGATGCTTAGTTTTGTTTATGCTGACGACAAAACTTTGCAGTCTGAACCTACCAGCGCAGATGCGGTGCGATTAGGCAAAAGAGTAAGTGGCCTATACGATGAAAATCGCCACCGAATTGGAAAATATAAAGACGGCAGACTTGAACACATTCGTTTTGAGGGTGTCGTTGCTACTTCAGAGCATATCTACGAAAAGTTTTCGATCGAGGGTATAGACCTTGGAATTTTGATAGATGGCAAGTTTCAGCCTTGCCTGTTTGATCAAGTCGGCAGCTTGATTGCCATCGGAGATTTGGTTTCAATCCCATCGCCCTTTGGGCAACGAGCTGAATACGCTTCGATCTTTGAATATTTCGACTACGCTGGCCATGGCCGAGACCCCGAAACAGGCCTTATTGCAATGGGTGAGCGGAATTATGATCCAGCGACACATCAGTTCACTTCGCCAGATCGGTATTTCTTGGAGAATCCAGATGAGTGCATTCGATCTCCCCAAGAGTGTGATTTGTTCTCGTATGCCAAGAACAATCCACTGATTTTTAAAGACTCAACTGGGCGGATGTCGCTTCCTGTTAGAGGCATTATTGCAGTCGGCTTTGCTGCGAACAGTGCTTATCAATTTTACAAGGAGCAGAGCGTAGAAAATGCGGTGTCACTAGGAGTAAGCTTGGTGGGGAGCGCCGCGCTTAGGTCTGGGCCTGTATTAAAGAAAATATCCGATGTTAAGGATGTCGCCAGTAATGTTGTTAGTGGTAAGAGATTAGCTGATCAGTTGCGGCTTGAATCTGCTAAATCGCCATTTAGGAGAGATGGGTATTTAACCAAAAAAGCCATTGATGATTCAGAAATTATAATTCCGTCTGAAAAAATTGGAAACCAAAACATCCCAAGGGGTTTTGATAAGATGGGAACCGAATCATTTCAAAGTCCTTCAGGTGACTTTCGAGTCCACTTTTATCAGAATGAGAAAACGGGCAAAGTTTTTTATGACCAGGATTATAAGGTAAAATTCAACTTGCCACTAAAAGGAACAAAGTAATGAAGGTAAGGTATGAGGGGGGAGAAAATAAGACGGCCTTCTTAACAATTGGTAAGGCCTATACGGTTCTTGAGGTGTATCATGATGATCGGCACGGACTGATGTTTCGTATCATTGATGATGAAAATATCTCACCGGTGCTATTTGCTGCGGGGCAGTTTGTGATAACATCGTCTCTGATTCCTAAGGAATGGATAATCAAGGTGAAGCAGAATGGTTACTTTGAGCTTACCCCGGAGCCTTGGTCTAGAGATGGCTTTTGGGAGGCCTATTTTAACGATGATCCCGAGGCTGTGAAGGCTTTCGATGATGTTTGCAGACAGCTTCTCGTTTGTGAATCGTAATGAAGTTGGTTCAAAAGTCAGTGATTTCACTCGTCGCTTCTCGAACACAGTGGATGCGTCCATGACTTCCTTCAAGAGCCATTTCAACGCCTCCTTTTTTGCCAAAGTTGACAACGTAAGTTTCAGGTCGTCCGTAATAGGTATCTGACTTTTGGGTTATCGTCCAAAACCAATCCTTATCAGAGATTTCTCCATTTGCGCTCATTTGTTGATACAACACATGTAACTCCCAGATCGTTGGGGCACGAAATGGCCCTCGAGTTGGACAATCACCCAAGGCGACGGGCCAAGTCATGCGCAAGGTGTCCTTTTCTGCCAATTGCCAGTCTAACGCGGGTACATTTTTTGATGGTAAAGAAACGATTGGTTTGACAGCAATAGTGGCGAGCGTGTGATAATTTCCAAAAGATTTTAGTGAAAAAAGTGGTAAGAAAACACAAATACTTAAAATTTGAAAGTTCATGCGATTTTATAGCGCGATCGTAAAATTTAACAATTACTACTTATCCGTGACTGGTTGTCGCTGTTTGATTATGAGGAATATAAACCCCTGACGCAATGCTCTTCGAAAAAGAAGTAATCTTTTGATTGGAATTCCGTATTTCATACAACCGATCGAAAGTTTGCCTGAATAGTTTGTGGATACAGTGCACATCTTTGAGCTCCCAGGTGACACTTGCGTAGTGTTTTTCCCAATCGGGCCAACTGCCGAGGTTGCATTCAAATAAGTGGCGATAATTTTCGAGTTGCACTTGGCCTTGGGGCGTTGCTTCCATCGGAAACCTCACCCCTAACCCCTCTCCACCCAGTGGAGAGGGGGCCTGCAACGCGTAGGTTTTGCATCTCGTTTGTTGATCCCGGCCAATTTCAACCAGTAACCCCGCCTCCTTGAGGCGCTTAATCGCTCTGCCGATCGTCCAGCGAGAGCAACCGAGCTGCTGGGAGAGGGTGGATTGGTACAACATGAACTCCCCAGCTGTGCTCCCCTTCTCCACGCGGCGGAGAAGGGGCCGGGGGATGAGGGATAGGACCTGCTCTGCACGCTTCGATAATTTAGTTAGGGGTAAGGTTTTCTCGACCATGACAAATCCCGGCGTCACTTGACGCATTGTGGCCGAGTCCCTATGTCTGGTCTCGGCCGTGATTGGCTGCCGGATTCCCTGCAAAACTTGGTCGTGGAGCAGGGGCCGGCTTTATTTTTGCGTGCCTAATTGCACGCAATTTAAAACTATAAACGATGCGTTTTGAAAAATGCTATCGGGCAGTTGACGGATTACCGAACTGGTTCTGGTTCTACTGTCTCTAGGCAAAGCGGAAGGTTGCCATCAATGGAAATATCAACGAGGCTTTCCCAAGAATTATCTAAGCAGTTTTTTGGTTGGATGGCTGGCAAGCACCAGCTGTTCCAGGTTCCCATCGAAACAACTTGCAGGCACTCCTTGAATCCAGGGACATTTAAGTACTCAGGTGTTGGGTGTTCCGCGCTGACAGAACGTGCATTGGCTGCAAATGTAAAAGAAAGAGCACAGGCGAAGACGAATGATAGGCGAGTTTTCATGCTTTCTTCAACGTTTGAAGTCTCCAGATTATTCAGCACTAAAATGCTTAACTTTCTGCTCGGTCTCCGCAAGTTCAGAGGCTGGGTCACTTCCAATAACGATCCCTGCGCCTGCTGAGTAAAATGTTTTGTGTCGGCCAATAAACAGACTGCGAATCAAAATGTTAAAGTCGATGACCCCGTTCGATGAAATATAACCAAAAGAGCCGGTGTAAGGGCCACGCGGAACGGGTTCATGTCTAGTAATAGAGCGCATGACGTTTTCTTTGGGGGCGCCGGTGATCGTTCCGCCTGGGAAAATGGCGCGCATGATTTCTAAAAGTGATGCGCTAGTCTGACCTGTGACTTCAGAAACTAAATGTAAAACGTGCGGGTACTCTTCGACTGTAAATGGATGTGGGACTTGGACTGTTCCTGTGTGGCAGATTTTAGCCAAGTCGCTGCGCATTAAATCCACCAGCATGGCATGCTCAGCGAGTTCTTTGGGGTTTGAAAGCAGCTCTTCGCGCATGCCTGGTTTGTTGGGTTTAGTTCCAGCAATTGGTTTGGTGATTATCACACCGTTTTCAAGTCGAAACAAACGCTCTGGACTCCCTGAGACAATTGACCAATCTGGGCCCTCGAGTACTCCCATGTAATGCGTTGGGTGACGTTGTTTGAGATATTGGTACGCAGCGAATGGATTGGCTGAATCAGTTTGGAATTGGCGTGTGAGGTTGACTTGATACACATCGCCGGCACGGATTTCTTCTTGGATGTGCTCAATAGATGATAAAAACGCGGATTCTGTCCCCCCTCTCCACTGGGTGGAGAGGGGTCGGGGGTGAGGGGTTCGATGGATTGCTTCGCTGCCCTCGCAATGACGATCGAAGAGTAAGAACGCCGCATCCGGAAAATTTCCGTCAGGTTTGTGCGTCTCGAGACCAAAATAACGCGCAAACTCATACCCAATAAATCCGGCCCAGGCAGGAAAAAAATTATTTGTTTTGGCTAGCTGAAGGACGTCAAACAAATCCAGCGCTGAACCAGTGTGGCGTCCATCTTGAAATAATTTTCCATCATAAACTTCCACGTAAGAACGCGGATTCCCAAGGTGAAGTGGGTTGTTTTCAAAGTCTAACAGGGCTTGCATTTGCCTTCCACGGAGTGTTTAGTGCGCAGTATGAGTCTTTCGAAATTTTCATGGTTAGTTGTTATTTGTACTTGGATTTTGTTGGTAATTGGTGGTCTCGTCAATCCGATGGGTGCATCACTGGCATGCCCAGATTGGTATTTTGTTCCGACCTGCAATGGTGAGCTCTTTCCAGAAATGAAGGGCGGAGTCCTTTATGAACACGGTCACAGACTGTGGGCAAGCCTTGTTGGTATTTTGACTTTGGCTTTAGCGGTAATGATCTGGCGAAATGTTAAAACAGATCGCGTGACGCGTATTGGAGGAATCGTTGCAGTGCTTGCTGTTGCGCTGCAAGGGACTTTCGGCGGTCTAACTGTTTTGGTCGGACTGAGCCCGACACTCTCCACTATTCACCTGTGTTTAGCGATGGCATTCTTTTGTCTGCTCATCTACTTGGCACTTCGATTGGGCTCTGATCAGGGGCTTTCGAAAGGATACACCGGATTTTTGCACGCTTTCTATCTGACATTCGTCCAAATCTTGTTGGGTGGTTTAATAAGACATGTCGGTGCCGGAATGGCATGCGGCAATGATTGGTTGTCTTGTGGTCCCGAGTTCTGGCCTTCTTGGCAGCTGGGTCAACTTCACATGATACACCGGTTGGTCGGTTATGCTTTGTTAATGGTGATTGGATGGGTGAGCATCAAACAGCTAAAAGTGACGCGTTGGGCTATTGTCCCGTTGGGCTTGGTTATGTTCCAGGTCTTGCTTGGGCTGATGACTGTGGCAACGCTCAGACACGCTCATGTGGTAGCCATGCACACAGCCATTGGGGCGTTGACTTTGGCGTCTCTCTGGGTTTTATACTGGACTCAGCCCGCCAAAACCTCAAGTATTTGAAAATTAGGCATAATTTTAAAACCTTTGACAACAGATTAATTTCTGAAATAGTCTGATTTTTCGGAGCACGCAAACATGTATGTTATTAAACGCGATGGTTCACGAGAAGAAGTTAAAATTGAAAAAATTCTAACTGCCGTGAATCGTGCCTGTAGAGGTATTGACAACGTAGAAGCAATCGAGATTGCCAAACGAACCATTAGTGGTCTTCATGAAGGAAGCACCACCAAAGAGTTGGATAAGTTGTCGATTGCCAATGCTGTGATGCTCATGGCAGAAGAACCCAATTACTCCAAAGTTGCAGCGCGTATGCTTTCAGAGAGTATTTTGAAAGAAGTTGGCCGTGACTCTGCATTTAGAGATTTCTTGAAGATTGCCATTGAGCAAGGCCTCGTCGCAGATCGAGTGATGGGTCTTGTTCAGGGACATATGGATGAAATCGAGTATGCGATTCATCATGAGCGAGATGACCTGTTTGAATATTTTGGTTTGAAAACTTTGGCAGACCGTTATTTACTTCGTCATCCTCAGACGCGTAAAATTATTGAACGTCCACAGTGGATGTTCATGCGTGTGGCATTAGGCTTGGCGAATTCGGCCCAAGAAGCAATTTCGTTCTACGAGCTTATTAGTCAGTTCTATTACATGCCTGCGACACCAACCCTTTTCAACTCAGGGACACGTCATCCTCAAATGAGTAGCTGTTACTTGCTGACGGTGAAAGAAGACAGTCTGGATGGAATTTATAAGGCAATCACAGATTCTGCGATGCTTTCCAAATTCTCTGGCGGGATTGGAATCGACTGGACACCAGTTCGCTCCAATGGTGCTTTGATCAAAACCACCAATGGCATGAGCAATGGTATTATTCCATTCTTGAAAGTGTTTGATAGTTCGGTTCATGCGGTAAACCAAGGTGGTCGTCGTAAAGGTGCTGCGGCGGTTTATCTTGAGCCCTGGCACAGTGATATTGAAGCATTTTTAGAACTTCGTAATAATACGGGTGCAGAAGAGCGAAGAACTCACAATCTCAATCTCGCACTTTGGATTCCTGATTTGTTCATGCGTCGTGTAGAGGCTGGTGAAAACTGGAGTCTATTCTCTCCAAACATGGCGCCAAAACTGCTCAGCACCTATGGCGAGGAATTTGATGCTGCTTATGCTGCTTATGAAGCCGAGGGCAAGGCTATCAAAAGTATTCCAGCCCGTGATTTGTATGCACGCATGATTCAGACCTTAGCCGAAACGGGTAATGGTTGGATCTGCTTTAAAGATAAAGCAAACCTGCGTTGTGCTCAAACCGGAAAAACGGGTCAAATTGTACATAGCTCGAACTTGTGTACCGAGATTTTGGAAGTTACCAGCGGTGAAGAAACAGCTGTTTGCAACTTAGGAAGTCTTAATTTGTCCCGCTTCGTTGAAAATGGTTCGTTTAACTTTGAACGCCTAAGGAAGGCCGTTGAGTTGGCTGTTCCATTTTTAGACCGCGTGGTGGATATTAACTTCTACCCAACCAAAGAAGCTGCGAACTCGAACCGACGCTGGAGACCCGTGGGCCTTGGGATTATGGGCTTGCAGGATGTACTCTTCAAACTACGTTTGCCGTTTACCTCCCAAGAAGCACGAGACCTGTCAGCTAAGATTTCAGAAGAAGTCTACTACCATGCTCTTAAATCAAGCATGAAGTTGGCCAAAGAGTTTGGCAGCTTTGAAGGCTTTGCAGAGTCCAGATATGCATCTGGTAATTTGCAGGTTCAGTTGGCTCAGGCTTGTGGTCAAGAACTACCTAAGACTGAATATGACTGGAATGCGTTGGCAGAGGAAGTCAGGCGAACTGGACTTCGCAATAGTTTGTTGATTGCGATCGCGCCAACTGCGACCATTGCCTCTATTGTGGGTAGCTTTGAAAGTATTGAGCCGCAAATCTCGAACTTCTTCAAACGTGAAACTTTGAGTGGTGAGTTCTTGCAGGTGAATCGCTATTTGATCGAAGACCTCAAGAAACGAGGTCTTTGGGACACCTTCATGCGTTCCAAGATTATCGCTGCGGATGGATCAATCCAAAACATTGAAGAAATTCCGGCTGATATGAAAGATCTCTACAAGACCGCTTGGGAAATTTCTCAAAAAGACTTGATCGATATGGCTGTGGCTCGCTCGAGCTTTATTTGCCAGTCACAATCTTTGAACTTGTTCATGGAGAACCCAAATCTGGCGAAACTTTCAAGTATGTATATGTATGCTTGGAAGCAGGGTGTGAAGACAACGTATTACCTGCGTTCAAGAGCTAAAACCAGCATTCAAAAAACAACGATTCAAGTTGAAGACAAAGCTGCTCTAGCATGTAGCTTGGAAAACCCAGAAGCTTGTGAGGCTTGCCAATGATACTCGATAATGAACTAGATTTGACCCTCAGGCCGATGAAGTACCCTCAGTTCTTTCAGGCCTATAAGGACTCGATTAAGAACATTTGGACAACGGATGAAATTGATTTTTCAGTCGACTTCCAGCATTTGCGAGATCGTTTGAGCGCTTCTGAGGCGCATTTGATTAAGCGTTTGGTAGCGTTTTTTGCAACGGCAGATAATATCGTTGCTCATAATCTGGTGCTCAACTTTTACAAACATGTAAACTCGCCAGAGTACCGCATGTTTTTGGGTAAGCAACTCTTTGATGAGATGCTTCATGTCGAGACTTACTTGCTTTTGGTAGACAACTATGTGCCTGATCCAGCTGAACGTAAGGCTGCTTTTGATGCCTATCAGAAAATTGACTCCATTAAGCTGAAGGCAGACTTTTGCTTTAAATACATGGATTCGATTGATAAATTAGACAAGCTTGATACTCACGAAAAACGCCGTCAGTTTGTCGAAAACTTGATTTGTTTTGCAGCTTGCGTAGAAGGTTTGTTCTTCTTTGGATCGTTTGCTTATGTTTATTTCTTGAGAAATAAAGGTTTGCTTCCAGGGTTAGCTACAGCGACCAACTGGGTGTTTCGTGATGAAACCATGCATATTGAAGCTGCGATGGAAGTCATTAAGGTAATTCGACAAGAATATCCTGAATTGTTTGATGAAACCTTAAATAAAAAAGTCGAAGCCATGATTGATGAAGCAATCGAGGTTGAAATGGCATTTTGTAAAGACACCTTGAGCGAAGGCGTGAGTGGAATGTCTGAAGCTTTGATGCATGACTACTTGAAATATGTTGCCGACCAACGCCTGGTTCAGCTGGGGATGCCACGTAAGTACAAAGCGAATAACCCGTTCCCGTTTATGGTGCTCCAAGATTTGCAGCCACTTACCAACTTTTTTGAAAAACGTGTAACCGAGTATCAAAAAGGTTTTGATGTGAAAAAAGAGTCAGTGGTTTTCGACCAGGCTTTCTAAAACTGTTCGAAAAACAATACCAAAAAATGTTGCAGCTGTGCTGATTCCAAAAAAGTGGATGCCGGCTGTAGCGGTTCTTTTTTTGGGTGTGTATCGCTTGATTAAAATCAGTAATGGAATAGCCGTGATTCCTGCGACTTTTGGAGAGACAACTGATGGCAGAAATCGAAAACCAGCTTCTCCCAGCATGGCATAACCGACTTGATAAGTTTGTGGATTTTGTACAAGCAGAAGTCCAGCTCCAAGCAAAGCAGCTCCTGTGCGTGCTCCGGCATCTGCATAGGAATATCCTGATTCATGGAGATACTGTTGACCTGCATTAATGAAAGCTCCAGTGATTTTATAATCAACAATATTTGTCCTGATTTCGCTTGGAGGAAGCCTTCTAGAGGCTTCTAAGTTGAGAAGTCCTGTCATAATAAATCCCAGCGAAAGAGGCGCTCCCCAGTGCGATGCTATTTGATTCGCAGCAACGTTGTTAATTAAACTTAAGCCCACAGAGCGCGCCATCCAGTCTTCAGACTGAGCATATTGAAGCATCATGGTATAGGCAAACCACTGAGGGTTGGTAAAGCCAATCTCAAACATGCTAGCATAAACCACATCGTCAAATTCATGGCCAAGATCGAATCTTTGGGGAAGCATGTGGAGCACGGTTAAGGGCATTAACTTGTCCATGGTGGTGACATTCAAAGCTGAAGAAGAAAATGATAGTATTGACGCCAGGGCAAATGTTCTCATCCACATGGGTGGTAAACATGGGTCGCTTCGATAAGCTTGTCAAATCCGAACGACAGAGAATTCTGGCCTGTTTAATTCAGATGAGGGTTTCGCAGTGAGTTCAATGAATCGGTCATTTTCACCTTCAGGGTCACACAAGACCTGAGTGACTCGGTAGCTTTGGTCAGATTCTTTTTGGATACGTGTATGGATGGGCAGTCTTGCTTGGTGATCCCAGAGAATAGTCATGTCTCCGAGTTCTCGCTCATAGGGGTAATCCGTAATCAGGGCTGCTTCTTCCCAGTTTCGCTCGGATAGAGCTTTTACCAAGCGATGAACCACTGAGCGTACTTCGCGCAAGAAAGCTTGCTCGTCAAATAGAGGTTCTGTTTGTTTGACGGCAGATGTGATTGCAGAGATACCTCGGCGCATATCTTCCCACTCGGCGATTAAGCTCGAGTCAGTACTTGTGATGAGTGTTTTGAGGGAGGCCTTGAGCTCCAAAACACTTTCGGTTTGATAGGTCTCAGGGACAGTTTGTGTGAGAGTTTTATAAACCAATGACAGATATCGAAGCAACACACCTTCACTTCGATCAAGCCCGTATTCTTTGATGTACTCGTTAAAAGTGTAAAAATTTTCCAGCATTTCGCGTGCAATGGATTTGGGACCAATGTTTTCATCCCGAATCCAGGGATGTTTATCTTCGAAGGCATTATAGGTGCTGTAAATAAATTCACGAAGAGGTTTTGGGTGCTCTATTTTTTCAAGCTCAGCCATGCGTTCTTCATACTCAAGGCCATCTGCACGCATTTCAGCCATCTTAAGCGTTTTGAGTTTATCCACTTGTTTGATGAGAATCGCCTTGGGACTTTCAACAATGGATTCAACCAGACTTAAGACATTGAAGGCATACTCTGGGTCTTCTGGCTCTAAGAGGCTTAAAGCATGAATCATGTAGAGTGAGAGAGTGTGATGCAGCGAAAAGTCTTGTTGCAGGCTTTCATTGACCACCAAACGCTGTCCAGTCACCCGGTTCATGACTTTAGAAATAAGCCCTGCGTGAACCAATGATTTGAGTAGAATAGCCGCCTGTTTACGCTGTTTGGATTTCGATTTTGAAGTTTCGTGATTGCGGGCAATGAGTTTAATTAAGTCCTTGTAGCCTTGGTTTGCTTTTCCTGGGTGAGCTTGCAAAAGCGTCATAATCATGCCGTGGGTAACGTGAAAACGCGAGACCAGTGCCTCGGGGGGCTGTTCGATTAAACGCTGAAAAGTTTTTTCATCCCAGTGAACATAGCCAACTGTGGGTGCAGGTTTTTTGACTGGTTTTTTGTTTGATTTTGGGTTGGCTGAAAATTTTGACTCAAGCCGCTTGTTTTCAATCACATGTTCGGGGGCCTGACACACCACACTTCCAGCGTCATCAAAGCCTTTTCGTCCAGCACGGCCAGCGATTTGCTTGAAGTCCCTAATGCTTAAAATGCCAGTCTTAATACCATCGAACTTGCAAAGTTTTGTGAACAAAACAGTTCGAATGGGGATATTCACACCAACGCCGAGTGTGTCAGTTCCCATGATGATTTTTAAGAGACTCGTTTGGGCGAGTTTTTCAACCAAAAGACGATATTTTGGCAGCATGCCAGCATGATGGATCCCAATGCCATGCGATAAAAAACGCCGGATATCTTTTCCAAACGGCGTATCAAACCTGAATCCAGCAAAATAACTTTCGATTTGTTTTTTTTCTTCCTTTGAAGAGATGTTGACGCTCATGGCATTTTGAGCTTGCTCGACACATTCACGCTGAGTGAAATTCACAACATAAATTGGAAATTTGCGAGATTCTATAAGCTTTGCGAGTGCCTCATGAATCGGATCTTCGCTGTAGGTGTAGTCGAGTGGGACCGGTCTTTGTGTCCCAGAAATTGTAACTGCTTTTACACTGGTTAAATCTTCTAAGACACGTTCAACAAACCCAGTATCCCCCAAAGTCGCTGACATGAGCAAAAAACGAGTTTTCGACATGGTCAACAGAGGAACCTGCCAAGAGACGCCGCGCTCGGGATCTGAGTAGTAGTGGAATTCATCCATCACGACATAGCCAATCCCGGAGTCAGCTCCCATTCGAAGGCTTAAGTTGGAGAGAATCTCAGCGGTACAACAAATAATAGGTGCATCGTGATTGACGGATGCATCCCCGGTCATCATGCCTACGCTTTCAGCACCTAATTCTTCACATAGATTGAAAAACTTTTCGCTGACTAAAGCTTTGATGGGGCAGGTGTAGAAAAGTCTCGCACCTTCATCTAATGCTTTCATGGCTAAAGCCAGAGCAACAAGTGATTTCCCTGAACCAGTGGGTGTATTTAAGATCACGTGATGTCCAGACATAAGCTCTAAAATCGCTTCTTCCTGAGCAGGATAGAGTTCTAGGCCATGGCTTGTAATTTTCTCTAAAATACGTTCCAACACTGACATGCTTTTGAGGGTTGCCATTTTTTTGAGTCTTTTGCCAAGCTTTTTGAATGCTAAGAAAGTAGATGGCATTGTAGCGATTGTGAATCAGGAGCCCATTTTGAAGAGCCAAATCAAATCAGGGACAGATCTAGAGTCTCTGATAGATGATGAGGTGGTCAAACAAGAAGCGAAGAAACTGGGCTTGTTTCCCAGTGAGTCTGACTTAGAGCAAAGCATTCAGAGCATTATGAAGCAAAACCGTTTGAGTCCGGCTCAGTTTGGGGATGCCTTGGCAAAGCAGGGAACACCGATGCCACTCTACAGACAACAGCTCCGCAATCAAATGATTAAGATGCGTTTGATTCAAAATAAGGTGAAGCCTAAAATCGCGCAAAGCTCGCTCTCTAAAATACAAGTTGAGGCGGAGCAGGCTAGCTTTGACTACAAAGAAGAAGCAGAAGAGGCTTTAAAAAATCCAAAGTCTATTCAGTTTGAATCACTTGGAAAACTATCTGCAGGTGATTTGCTTCCGGAGATATCTAAGCCTTTGTTTTCATTGAAAGAAGGTCAAATATCAAAGCCAATAGAGTCTCCTCGAGGATATTTGTTGCTCCGTGTTCTCAAGAGAATAGAAATCCCCCTTGAAGGTCCTGGCAAAGGGCGCTATGAAGCTGAAATCGAAAACGCATACAAGCGTTATGTGAAAGAATTACGGGCAAGTGCCTATATTGAGAGAAAGTAAAGCATGAGAGTCGCACTCTTTTTTGATGGAAAGAATTTTTATTCAGGTTGGCGAGAAGTAGCTCGTGGGCGCCGCATAGACTTTGCAAAGCTTTCTGAATGGTTGGTCACAAAAGCAAAGGGAACCTCGTTGTGGGGTGCATACTATTACACTGCGGTGGATGACTGTGCGATGACCGCCAGCGACACTCAGCAAAAATTGTCAGGCTTTTTGGAAATGCTTGAAACTCAGCCAGGATTTTTTGTCCACACCTTCAAGCGCAAGATAGGTTCATTGGCTTGTCAGCAGTGCACGACTGAAAATCGATATTTGATCGAAAAAGAAGTTGATACCACCATGGTTGCCCATATGGTGAAGTTGGCAGCTTCTGATGCTTTTGATATCTTGGTGTTGATGTCTGGTGATTCTGACTACGCTCCAGCGCTGGAGGCAGTTCGCTCTTTTGGAAAGCAAGCTTATGTGGCGAGTTGGGGTGGAACGGGCGTTAGCAAGCGCATTCGCCATGCAACTTTTGATCACATTGATATGCTCAATGGGATTGCTCACTTTGAACGTGAAATGTCGGATGATGATGTTTATGGCGACTATTTAGAACCCGAAGAAGCTACAGCAGCAATCGCTGAAATTACTGGCGATGAAGCGATGGATGCTTTCCTTGCGGAACTCGGTCAAGCTCAAAGTAAATTCAGTGGTGGCTACGTCGGTCTTGGTTACTTCTTAACCAGATGGCGTTCAACGCACCTGGATACAACTCCAGATGTTCGCCGCCGTGTTTTGGATAAGCTGTTGGCAGAAGGATTTGTAGAAACCTACAATGCTCCAGATGGTGCACTCGCGATTAGATTGTCTGATCGTGTGGTAGAACATGAGCACATCGCAGAAGCCTAAAGTTCAGATTTATACCGACGGTGCTTGCCTAGGAAATCCCGGCCCTGGTGGCTGGGCAGCTCTTTTGGTCATGGGTTCCAAAGAGAAGTTAGTTTCTGGCGGCGAGCCTCAAACCACCAATAACAAAATGGAACTTCAAGCGGCTATTAGCGGGCTTAAAACGCTCAAAAAGCCGTGTGAAGTTGAACTTTATGCTGACAGTCAATATGTTGTTAAAGGCATGAAGCATTGGGTGCATGATTGGCAAAAACGTGACTGGAAAACGGCCGCTAAGAAACCTGTCGAAAACCAGTTGCTTTGGGAAGCTTTAATCGCTGCTGCCAAAGGACATGTTGTTACTTGGCATTGGGTCAAAGCGCATGCTGGCCATCCTGAAAATGAACGTGTGGATCAGGCTGCTCGCGAAGAAGCTAAAAAGTTCTGAAGCATCTTTTCACCTGGACCCACGTCGGTCCTCTCGGACCTCATTGGTCCAGGCTGTGGCAGCCATAGGCCATCCTGGCCCGATGGAATCAGGTAATGGTTTATGAGCCCACGGATGTGGGTATAGGTGCCACAGCCCAGCCTGTAGGGCTGGGTGACTAGGGTCCTAGGATTCTAAGCCCCTGGTAAGGGGCGTAGGAAATTTTCAAGCATCAAAAAACCATATTTGCTTAAAAAACTTTCTGGATGAAATTGAATCCCATAAATTGGTTTGCTTGTGTGCTGAATCGCCATGATTTGAGCGTCTTCGCTGCGTGCTTCGCATCTTAACTCTGCGGGCAGATCTTTCAGAGCCAACGAATGATATCGTGTGACGCGTGTATTTTGTGGGACGTTTTTAAATAACCCTTGCTCTGAATGGGTAATCACATGTGCTTCACCATGTATGGCCCTTGGTGCGCGTTCAAGCTTTGCACCAAAATGCAGACCAATCGCCTGGTGTCCAAGGCAGATTCCGAGTATGGGTATGCCAGCGTCGATTCCAGCCGCAAGCCAGTCCATAAGATATCCAGACGAAGTGGGTGTTCCAGGTCCAGGACCGAGTACGAGGTGTGAGATACCCTCTCCCCATCGGGGGGAGGGAGATTTTGCTTTAGCAAAATCGGGTGGGGGCTGTTGTGTGTGATCAACAACTCGAACATTTTTTGAAATCTGCCTCAAATAATCAACAATCATCCCGCTGAATGAATCATGACATTCAACGAATAGAACACTCACTTTTCAAACACCGCAACCCAGAAACCATCGGTTCCGTCAGTTGTTGGCAGTAACTGCTTGCTTTCAATTAACTTGAGACCATCAAATGCTGAGTGATTTTCCTCAGCTAAGATAGAACACGTTGCATATACCAACTTTCCAGTCGGCTTGAGAAGCTTGACGGCATTTGCGACGAGCTCTTTTTGGAGTGTCGCATATTTTTCAAGATCTGACTCTTGCAAGCGTCCAAATAAGTCAGGTGCATGCCGCAATGTTCCAGTTCCAGAACAGGGTGCATCGACTAGAATCCAATCAAATGGTTCGTTTCTAAATGTACGACCATCGCAAGGGATGACTTTGACGCCGGGTATTTTACGAACAGAATCAAGACGCTTAGAATTGTTGTCAACGGCAATAATAGATGCACCAGTTTGTGCGAGAATTTTTGTTTTACCGCCGCCGCCGGCACACAGATCCAAAACGCGTTCTTCAGGCTTTGCTTTGACTTGTTGTGCAATATAAATGCTGCCAGGGTCCATAAACCCCTCACCCTGACCCTCTCCCGCAGGGGGAGAGGGAGATCTGGTTCGCAAAGTGGCCTCAAGCTCGGCTGCATGCTCTCTATATTGTGCTTGTATACGCTTGGTAAACCACTCCGGCCAAGGCTTAGCTCGAAGCAGTGCATAAACTTCGTCAGAAACCTGCTGACGCTCACGCTGTCCAAGATGCCTCTTGCGTGAAATTTCGGCAATGATCTGACGTACTGGCTCACCTGTAGATTTGTGGCGAGTCAGAGCGTCTGCTACAGCAATGTTAACTTTAGAACCCAAACTGTGGTTTCCTGTCAAAATGGTGATCGGTTTCGATAAGTCTGATGGTTCCGGAACGGCTACGCATCACGAGTGAGTGGGTTTTAGCGCCACCTTTGAAATAGCGCACACCTTTGAGCATATCGCCAGAAGTCACACCAGTTGCTGCAAACATGACATCGCCTTTAGCGAGTTCTTCCATGTGCCATTTCTGATCAGGTTCACGGATACCCATGGCAAGTGCACGTTCACGTTCGCCATCGTTTCTAAACACAAGGCGTGCTTGTAAGTCACCTCCAACGCATTTAAGTGCTGCAGCAGCCAAAACTCCTTCAGGAGCACCGCCGATACCAAATAAAACATCAATACCTGAGTCTGGGAGGCAGGTTGCAATGGCGGCACTGACATCTCCATCGGAAATTAAGTGTACGCGTGCACCTGCTTTTCGAATTTCATTGATTAAGTCAGCATGCCTATCGCGTTCAAGAACCACTGCTGTAAGGTCTTCAACATAAACTCCTTTAGCGTTGGCAATGGCTTTTAAATTTTCGGTCGGTGTTCGGTCTAGATCTACAACACCTTTCGCTTGAGGTCCTACAGCAATCTTAGACATATAACAGTCTGGAGCATGGAGAAGATTTCCGCGCTGAGCCATGGCGATGACGGATAAAGCATTAGGGCGTCCATAGGCACACAGATTCGTTCCTTCCAGTGGATCTACAGCAATATCAACTTCAGGGTCACCAGCTTCTCCAATGCCTACTTTTTCGCCGATGTAAAGCATAGGCGCCTCATCGCGCTCACCTTCGCCAATCACGACAGTTCCACGAATCCAAATGCTTTCAAAAGCGCTTCGCATTGCGCTAACGGCAGCTTGGTCGGCGGCATCTTTTTCACCACGGCCCATGAGTCTGGCGGCGGAGAGGGCGGCGGCTTCGGTCACGCGAACAACTTCTAAAGCAAGATTGCGATCCATTGAGTTCTCCTATATCGTCCGCGCCTATGGCTCTCACATCATCCACTGATTTGAAAATAGGCTCAGCTTGTCCTTCTTTTACGCTTGTATCAGTAGATGGCAAGACATACTCCCTATCTGATTTTTCAAACTCTAAAGCCTTGTTGATTGCGTTTATTTGTACTCATTGCCCCTACGTTAAAGCGATAGAAGATGAGTTTTTGGCTTTGTCTAAAGCTTTTGGGTCAGAAGATTTACAGGTTGTTGGGATTTGTTCAAATGATGCGACTAAGTATCCTGATGACTCACCCGAGGCGCTCTTGAAACATTGGCAAGAGAAGCAATTTGGGTTTCCTTACTTGTTAGATACCACTCAAGAAGTTGCTAAATCTTTTGATGCGGTCTGTACTCCAGATTTGTATGTTTATGACGCTCATCGAAAGCTTTATTATCATGGCCGTTTTCAAGAGTTGGGCCAGGCAGTACGCGATTTGATTGCTGGTAAAGCTGCACCAGTGACCCAGACTCCTTCGATGGGTTGCTCGATTAAGTGGTATTGACGCAAATAGTTGAGACAAAATTCTAAATGGTTTTTGTCTCCCAGTTGATCAAAATGGAATTCTAGGTGTGGCAATAAACTTTCAAGTAGCGTGAAGTTTGTTCCAGTATAACCTAGGTCTGATAGGAATCCATATTCTACTGGAGCCTCAGGTGTGCGATGAACATTGAGGCCGATTCCGATAATCACTGAATCCGTTCTGGTGCCCGTGCTTTGTGCTTCAGTGAGAATCCCTGCGAGTTTGCGTCCATCTTCGAGCAACAAGTCGTTGGGGTATTTAACAAGACTCCTGAGACCCAACGATTCAAGACCCTGCATGATGGCTGCAGCAGTCATGAGTGTGACAGGGGAAACTTGATCAATGGATAGCTCAGGACGCAAAATAAATGAGCACGCAATACTGCCTTCACAGTGTAGCCACTTGCGGTCAAATTGGCCGCGTCCACCTGTCTGGATATCGCAGGTCACCAGGCTTTTGTGAGGAGCGCCGTCTTTCACCCAAGCTAGCGCCCTGGTGTTGGTAGAGTCGCATTCTTTAAAGTGCAAACGTGAAAACATAAGAGTGCTCTGTTTGGCTTATCAGCAGTTTTGGGTCAAATGGGACAGATTTGAAGATTTGATCATTTTGAATTGACTAAATTTAGTCAAAGTGGAATGATTAAATCATGGATCCACGTTTTTCACCTCATAATAGCCATCTAGAAGGTATTGAGTCATTCTTGGATAGAGACCCTCAGCTCAGGCGTTTAAGGACCCAAACTTATGTTAATATGCCAGATTTGTTGGAGAAGTTTCCCACCCAGGAACCGGGGATCTATACCTTAGGGGGAGGTAGACAAATAGGAAAAACCACCTTGTTGAAGCAGTGGATGCTCAAGCTTCTTGAGAAAGGAACCCCCCCAGAGTCGATAGCCTTTCTTTCAGGTGAGTTAATAGATGATCAACACTCTTTGCTGCGCATTCTAGAATCTTTGAAAAATGTACGTTTTTTGATTATTGATGAAGTCACTTATATTAAAGATTGGGATAAGGGGGTTAAATATTTAGCCGATGCCGGCCTGCTTGAGGATACGGTGTTGATGCTGACAGGTTCAGACCTTGTCATGATTCAAGAAGCGAGAATGCGCTTTCCTGGCAGGCGGGGTAGAGCGGATATACACGATTTTCATCTGCGTCCATTGTCTTTTAGAGAAGTGTTTCTCTTGAAAAATCCAGGCCACTTCGAACCATCGATGGATGCATTATTTGTGGAATTTAATAACTATCTTGAGCATGGAGGATTTCTAACCGCTATCAATGATGTTGCTAAGTTTAAAACAATCCAGAAATCCACTTACAATACTTACTCAGATTGGATTCGAGGAGACATGCTCAAACGTGGAAAAAAAGAGCATTTTTTGGTGGAAATTTTAACAGCTATTGAAAAACGCTACGGCACACAAATTAGTTGGAACACATTGGCTCAAGACCTCTCTATTGATCATCCTAAAACAGTTTCTGAGTACGTCGCTGCTTTGGAAATGATGGATGTGGCTTTTGTCCAGTCTGCGATTTTAGAAGATAAACTTTTGGCTGCACCTAAAAAACCCAAGAAAATTTATTTCTTGGATCCTTTTATTTACCATGCTCTGGGACATTGGTTAGGCTGGAAAACTCCAGAAGACCATTCGCATTTGGTCGAAGCTGTTGTGGTGAGTCATTATCAGCGATATTTTCAGACTTATTACATCAAAGCTGAGGGTGAGGTTGATATCGCTTATATCGCGCAAAATAAATTTTGGCCGATTGAAGTTAAGTGGACAGAACGTGCCAGACCTAAGGATCTTAAGCAGATTCTTAAATATGCCAATGGTCTTATATTAACCCAGAATAAGAACCCCGGGAATCTAGAAGGTTGTCCAATGGCTCCATTGCCTCACCACTTGTTTTATTTGAACGCCAAATGAGCTCTTGAATGAATACCATGCATTGGGAGAAAACCATGCGTCTATTTCTTTGGGCTTTATCTTTTGCTTTTTATTGTAATGCGGCTGATTTCAGTAAAGCGGATGAACTCTATGCTAAACGTGAAAACAACCTCGAGGCCATTCATGAAGCTATGGCAATTTATCGAGATATTTTAAATGAGAATGAAGACCAAGAGACAAGAACAAGAGCCTTAACCTTTATTGGACGCTTGTCATTCTATGAAGGTGAGCTTTTAACTCCGGAAGACAACAGTGATAGGCGTAAGGAAATCTTCGCGGCACTTCAAGCAGATGCAGAAGAAGTAGGTTCTTCTTTTTGGAAAGCGCTTGCCTTAGGTTTGTGGTGTCGCTCTGCGGGAGTTGTTGCTGCTTGGTGGTATCTTGGTGACTTAAAAGAGGCCATGAATAGAGCGCTTATCGAAGAGCCTAATGTGGAAGAAGGAGGCATCTATCGAATCCTTGCAGGGATTTATTCTGCTAGTTCGGCATTGAGTGCTTATGATCTTTATGATCTTGAACTGGCGCTCAAATATGCCAACCGGGCAGTAGAACTTGCGCCTCAGCGTCTTGAAGCTCATCTTTTAAGGGCTTATGTGCTCAATAAATCTGGAAAAACAGAAGAGGCGTCTGCTTTGGTACAGAAAGCTATCTCTGAATTTGCCAACAAACCCGATTTGAGTCCTGAAAATAAAGTCTATCTTCACAGAGTGGGTCAGAAATTGGATTGGCATTGTCTGGCGTACGGTGAGACCTTGTGTTAGTCAGGTAGCATGGGAATTAGTATCAGAAGTAGGATTTTGTTATTGGTTAGCATTGGAGTGCTAGCCATTGTCTCAGATCAAATTACCAAACAATGGGCTCAACGCGAACTGGCCTATGAGTATACCCCTGGTCAGTTTTATGCTCAGCGCGAAATCGTTGTAGTACCAAAATTTTTTAATCTGATTTACAAAGAAAATCCTGCGGCTGCATTCAGTATTACAAGCTCCATACCAGAGTGGTTCCGAAAGCCATTTTTGATGACTGCCAGCATTGTTGCAACCTTATTTTTCTTGATTTGGTATTTTAGAGTTCGAAATCCAGACTGGCTGATTTTAACCTCATTTTCACTGGTGATGGGTGGTGCTGTGGGCAATTTGATTGACCGTATGCGTCTGGGTTATGTGATCGATTTCTTGGATGTTTATGCGGGGGTTCTGGGTTATTCAGGACTTCACTGGCCTACCTTTAATATTGCCGATTCCTGTATTGTTGTAGGTGCATTTGGACTCATTTTGCACTCATTTGTTCAGAAGAAGGCGTGAAAACACGATTTTTGGGGTACCAGATTCCCTATGTAGAAGGCATGCGGGTGATGCGTCAGGCTATGGAAGATATTGAGCTTGAAGGCAACCAGCTTTTGCTTTTAGAACACCGCGACACGATTACTTATACCCGTCAGCATGGGATGCAGGCGCTGTTAATGCCTGCAGCAGAAATTGCGTGCCGGGGAATTGAGTTAATTGAAACTGATCGTGGTGGGGATGTGACCTTTCATGGGACGGGTCAGCTGGTGGGCTACCCGATTCTCAAACTTCCTGGGCATATGGGTGTTGTAGATTATGTGCGTGTTTTGGAAAATGCCCTTATAGCTGCTTGTGTTGAGTTAGGGGTCTCAAATGCTGGACGCATGGAAGGCAAGACTGGAGTTTGGGTCGGAAACGAAAAGCTTGTTGCAATAGGGGTGGGGGTCTCAAGAGGCGTTACTCGCCATGGCTTTGCTTTGAATATTTCAACCGATTTAGAGCGCTTTATAGAATGCATAACCCCTTGTGGTCTCAGGGGTTTTGGGGTGACCAGCTTGGAGCGGCTTGGGATAAAGGTAGGATTTGGGGATGTTTGTGAGGTCCTCTCTTGGCATTTCTGCCGAATCTGCTAGAGTGCTTCCCAAGTTATGAAAGCGAACATTCACCCAGATTATGAAGCAGTGACCATTGCATGTGCTTGCGGTGCGAAATACGAGACCCGCTCCACCAAGAAGTACAACATTGATATTTGCTCAGCTTGCCACCCGCATTTCACCGGAAAATCTAAGCTTTTGGATACCGAAGGCCGCGTCGATCGTTTCCGTAGAAAATATGGTCAAGTTAAAAAATAGTTATTTAGCCCCCTGGTTGCTAACGGCAACTAAACCTCTGGTGGGTGGCCAGGCTGTGGTTGAGGGCGTCATGATGCGCTCTCCCAAGAGCTTCGCTGTGGCGGTTCGAAAGCCGGATAAAACGATTTTGATCCGTGAACGGCCATGGCTTTCTTTTTCCGAAAAACTTCCGTTTTTGCGATGGCCATTGCTACGCGGTGCGACCATGTTGGTTGAAAGCATGTACAACGGCCTCAGTGCGTTGCAGTTTTCGGCAGAGCAGGCCCTGGAAGCTGACGGAAACCTCACCCCCAACCCCTCTCCACAGAGTAGAGAGGGGAGAGAAGGGAAATTTGACTGGAAGCTTGCAATCACGATGGGTGCCAGCATGTTGCTTGGTATTGGGATTTTTAAAGCTGTCCCACACTTGAGTGCCTATTTGTTGGGCGAATTCTTCGGTCACGATGGTCAAAGTGCATTGCCAATTACTTCGGTTGGATTTCACTTGGTCGATGGTGCTCTCAAAATGAGCCTGTTTGTGGGTTATATTCTAGCGATTTCCATGATGGATGATGTGAAGCGTTTGTTTATGTATCACGGCGCTGAGCACAAATCGGTCCATACATTTGAAAAAGATCTGCCTTTGGATGTTGAACATGCACGTCTGCAGTCTACGGCGCATCCACGTTGTGGAACGAGTTTGATTCTGCTGGTGATTGCTGTTTCGATTTTGGTGTTTGCATTGGTGCTTCCTTGGGTTCCTCGTGTAAGTGAGAGCAACCTGGTTCAAAGCTTATTTTTGATGTTGCTTAAAATTCCGCTGATGTTTCCAATCGCTGGGATTGCGTATGAATTCCAACGTGCAGCGGCAAAGGATCCAACCAATTTTTGGGTGAGGTTGTTTGTATCGCCAGGAATGTTGATGCAGCGTCTGACAACCCGTGAACCCACAGATGACCAGCTTGAAATCGCTTTAGCGGCTTTGCGTAAGACCATGTGGCGTGAAGCTCAGCAGACACGTGCATCGGATGGCCATGACATGCTTGAAAGCTATGCCGACTTTGCTCGCGTGAAAGAAGCTCTGGTGGTATGAGCGAATTAATTTACCCAGCTTTTGCTTTTGTGATGGTGATTTGTATCCCGTCACTGGTAGCGCTTTGGGCTATTTATAAAACTTGGACCGAGAAAGACACCGCATGCTAGATAAACTTCAAGAACTATCCAAACGCTACGCTGCGTTGATGGATCAACTGTCCTCTCCTGACCTAAAGCCAAGTGATCTCCAAACTTTAAACAAAGAACGCAGTCAACTTGAGCCCGTGGTGGAGGCTTATGAACGTCTTAGGGCTCTTCGTTCAGAGCTAGAAGGCAACGAATTGTTGTTGGATGATTCAGATACCGAAATTCGCGAGATGGCTCGTGAGGAAATCAGTCGGCTCAAGCCAGCGATTGAAGGGTTAGAACAAGAAGTTAAAATCTTGCTTCTTCCGAAAGATCCAAACGATCAAAAAAATATCGTTTTAGAAATCCGTGCTGGAACTGGTGGAGATGAAGCAAGCTTATTTGCCGGTGAACTCTTTCAAATGTATGTGCGTTTCGCTGAAAAAATGCGCTGGAAGTTTGAAGTCATGAGTCTCTCAGAAGGCTCTAAGGGTGGCTATAAAGAAGTTATAGGCACAGTGAGTGGTGATCAGGTTTATTCTTGGTTTAAATATGAGGCCGGTGTACACCGTGTTCAGCGGGTTCCTGAGACTGAAACTCAAGGCCGCATTCATACATCTGCCTGTAGTGTGGCGATTTTGCCTGAAGCTGAAGAAGTTGATATTCAAATTGAAGACAAAGATTTGCGGATTGATGTGTTCCGTGCAGGTGGCCCAGGTGGACAGTCTGTGAATACAACGGACTCTGCGGTGCGTATTACCCATATCCCAACGGGTGTTGTCGTTCAGTGTCAGGATGAAAAAAGCCAGCTGAAGAACAAGAATAAAGCCATGAAAGTTCTCAGGGCCAGGCTTTATGATGCTAAGCAAGAAGAGCTTCATCGAGAGCGTGCGGAAGAGCGTAAAGCGATGGTGAAAAGCGGCGATCGGTCAGACAAAATTAGAACCTATAACTTCCCACAGGACCGCTGTACGGACCACCGTGTAGGGGTGACGGTTCACAATCTGCCAAAGCTTTTTGCGGGTGAAATGATGGACCTATTGAGCCAGATTAGAGCGCATTTCCAGGCGCAACAGTTGTCTGGTCAGGCTTAATTTTGATATTCTGTTAAAATGCATCAAAAAGGCAGTTTAAAAGAGGTTGCAGCGATTTCATGGCCACTGGCCATGGGTATGCTCTCCTTTACCATCATGGATCTAACGGATACCTTGATGGTTGGGCAGCTCGGTACCACAGAACTTGCAGCTGTTGGGATGTCAACCTCTGTCATGTTTTTGATTAACTCATTTTTCATTGGGTTTTTTGAAAGTGTGAAAATTATGGTTTCCCAAGCGACCGGGGCAGATGAGCCTCGCTTGGCTAAGCAAGCTGGCTGGCAAGGCTTTTACTTGGCGATTCCCGCCGGAATTATAGTCGTTGGGCTCGCATTCCTAAGTTCGCAAATTTTTCATGTTTTTGGTGGCCCAGAGCATATACAACGTCTTTCAGCGGCCTATTTTGTTCTTAGATTATGGGCATCCCCATTTTGGTTTGTGACACTGGCGTTGGCGAGCTACTACCAAGGGATTGGCAACACCAGACTCCCCATGAGGGTCAATATCTTCATGTGCGTGCTCAATGTTGTTTTAAGCCAACTATTGATTTTTGGGGCGGGTCCACTGCCAGGGTATGGCATCATGGGCTCAGCCTATGCCACGGTCATATCTGATTTCGCTGGTATGGCAATTATTTTGAGCTATTTTGTTCGTGAAGTAGGTGTAGAGTTTAATATCCGTTTGCATATTGTTCGAAAACTTCTGGGGCTCGGTGTTCCTGTAGGAATACGATGGTTGCTAGATACAGGCGGATGGACCGTGATTGTGGGTATGATTGCACGTGCCGGGGAGGCGCCCCTGGCTGCGAACCAAATCGCGACTAAAATCATGTCCCTCAGTTTATTGCCAGTTTATGGTATTTCCGAAGCGACCTGTATTTTAACCGGGCAGTGTACAGGTGCTAAGGATTTCCCTGCGTTGAAACGCTCCTACTGGTCAGCTATTCAGATTTCAGTGACGATTATGTTAATCACTGGGCTCTTATTTCTTTTGGTTCCGATGCCTCTGGTTTCTTTGTTCCAAAAAAATACAGAGGTTCTCTTACTTGCGAGCCAGATTTTGATGTTGGTAGGTGGTTATCAAATCCTATCGGCATTTTCCCTGGTGACTGCCGGTGCATTAAATGGAACAGGTGATACGAAATTCACCATGGTGCTGATTATGCTGAGTACCTGGTTGATAAATGTTCCTTGTGCTTACTTGTTTGGCATTGTGTTTGAAATGGGAGCTTTTGGGATGTGGCTTTCATTGATTGCTCACGAAACTGTTTTGGTCCTTGGAACTCAGTGGAGATTTCATTCAGAGCGATGGAAACATCACGAAGCGATTTAGTCAAAATCGAGTGAAAACCCTTGTTCAATACTAATGCGGAATCCAAAGTTGAAACTAAATTGGTCTCGCTGTGCAAACAAGACTTTGGGTGGATTTGGGAACGGCCCAGCTTTTTGAAAAGCTTGGAGTGCTGCCTCGTCTAAGTAGAAAACCCCGCTGGGCGTTTGAATGCTGGCGTTGAGCAAATTTCCATTAGGATCAAGTGTGACCTCAACAACTGTGGTCCGGCTCTGTTTTCCTAGCAACTTGCCTTGTGGGTCATAGCGTCTGATGGCCATTTGAGGCGCCCAGACTCTGGAGATGGCATCTCTGATTCGATTGAAATAGCTGGCGTGTTTCCATTCAAATGTGTTGAGGCGTGTTTCAGATGCGTTTTTGGCATCTGCATCTTCGCCTAATTTCTCCAACTCGCGCCAGTCAGGCATTAAGTTTGGTTGTGTATTTGTCATCCCGGGCCTGACCTGGGATCCAGGACTGGACTGACGCCTTCGCGGGAATGACACAGGGCTGCTGCCTGCAGTCTTACTTTGAGTTTGCTGCACTACTTGATTGTTGAACTCACCTAAAAAATCAGCATTTTTGGGTGGTGTATCTGTTTTCTCACGCTCTGTTCGGACAACGCGCTTAGGGATGCTGGGTTTTTGAAGGCGTACGCTAATTTTTTGAGGTTCTGGTGCTGTGGGCTGTGGTGGCTGAATCTTTGATAGCGTGAATAGTACAAGCACATGCACCAATAGCGCTGCGATTATGGCAAGTACCAACTGGTGGGGCTTAACCTTCATGCTCCTATGTGGATTATAGCTCTAAGCGCTAAGAATTGGCAGTCCGCGAGCAGTTTCGAGTTTTTGGGCTCCAAGCATGCCACAGGCTGCATCAATATCATCTCCACGTGTTGACCGAATAAACACAGTGTAATGCTTTTGAAGCAAGATGTGCTGAAACGCCTTTACGCGTTCTAAACTAGGACGCTTGTAGGGCGATAGTGGATGTGGGTTAAATGGGATCAGATTGACTTTGCATTTAATACCCTGCAACCAACCGGCCAAACGATAGGCGTCGTCGTCGGTATCATTTAAACCTGCAAGCATGACGTATTCAAAAGTGATGCGTCTTCGTGCCTGAACAGGAAACTCACGGCAAGCTTCTACAAGCTCTTCTAAATTCCATTTTTTATTAACAGGCATGATGACATCGCGGACATCATTGGTTGTTGCATTAAAACTGATTGCGATGTGGACATTGGTTTCATTGCCCAAACGGGTAATGTTTTTCACAATACCGGAGGTTGAAACAGTAATACGGCGACCTGAATAGTTTTGGCCTTCTTGAGCACTCAGAAGTTGAATGGAACGCAAGACGTTCTCATAATTATGGAGTGGCTCACCCATACCCATGTAGACCAGATTATGAATTACGCGGGCATCTTCCATGGGCTCGCTTTCTGGGAGCAATGTGTTTTGCCAGCCAATTGATTTCAAATCTCGGTTAACGGTGTAAATCTGAGCGACAATCTCAGCAGCACTCAAGTTTCGGGTCAGTTTCAAAGCAGCTGTGGCGCAGAATTTGCAGCCCATGGCGCAGCCAACCTGGCTTGAGATACACAAAGTATTTCGGCCATCTGTGGCGGCATCTGGGATAAATACGCTTTCAATCAAGTTGCCATCATGAGTGCGCATTTGGTACTTACGGGTACCATCTGAGCTTTGCTGGACTTTTTTGACTTCATGGGTCGTAATGTAGAAATCCTGGGCCAGACTTTCGCGCAAATCCTTGGAAAAGCAGGTGATTTCAGAGAAATCAGTAACCCACTGCTTGTGTAAGGCTTCAAAAAGTTGCTTAGCGCGATAGGGCTTTTGACCTCTATCTGCCATCAAGACTTTGAGCTCTTCGAGCGAGAAGCCTAATAAATCCTGCTTAATTTCCATCAAAACACTATAAAAAAACAGGTGAGATTGTCAATTGGGTGTCATTCGGGACAGATAGAGATAAGAGCTGTCATAACACCGCATAGGACAATCCCCCAGCCGACCGTCAGGGCTATCCCTGCTTGAAACAAAGCATCGTCTCTATCACGGTTCTTCTTTCCATAGGTATCTGTACCATTGATGATAGGAGGGGCATGATTTTTGTTTTGGGCACCAATGGCTAACATTGTGATAAACCCTGCTTCTAAGCCCAACGCTAAGGTGCCAGCTGTTGCAATGAAAGCGTATGTTTTCCATTTGGGAGGGCCAATCAAATCACCTGTTGGTTCTGTTGAAGCCTGCGCTAAGCCCCAAGTCATTTGGGATGCGAACAAGACAATCAATAAGATTCTAAAAATCAAAAGTTAACCTCAAAGAGTTTAACAAAGAAGGAACTTTTGCTATTCCACCCGAACATTGACGGATGCTCAAAGTTGTCAACTTAGGCCACAATCAAAGCCATGAGAACAACTGTTTTAGCAAGCATCGTCGTTACTTTGTTTTCTGTTTGTGCATTTGCGCAGCTGGACTCGCCCAATGCTGAAGAAGCAGCAGCTTTTGTTAGACAAGCGCATTTTTCGAACATCACCTGGTACACCATGACAGGTTATATGCAGGGGGCTCTGTTAAATAGTGATAGGGCTTGCTGGGTGGGTTTTACGAATGAGAACCTGGACATCAATAGAGTTGTTATGAGCATCCTCGATGGGCGGCCTTATGAGATCCAGACAAAAGAACTTCAACGGTTCAACATTTTGGTTCATGATGCAACAGGACCTGGACCCCAGGAGCCTCCAACACAAATCGTTGCTATTGATGCATCGAAAGATCTCACCATCACCAGTCAAAATGGTGAAACGACCAAAACATTGATTCTTGGACAGAAAAATGGGTTGGTTGATTCAGTAACCATCCAAGAGGCTTCTGGGACAGTTACTTGTCGGTTGGATTAGGGTGAGTTAGAGAACAATATTCACAATCCTATCTGGCACCACAATGATCTTTTTGGCTTCTTGGCCTGCCAGATTATGCTTCACGGAATCAATCTCTAAAGCCAGTTTGGTAAGCTCATCTTTGGAAAGGCCTTTGGCGACTTTCATGTCTCCGCGGCGTTTGCCATTGATTTGAACCACAACCACAACTTCGTCTTCCACGCAGAGCGCTGGGTCAAACTTGGGCCATGGGGCCAGGGATACAAAGCCTTGACCACCCAGGCGTTCCCAAATTTCTTCGCAGATATGGGGTGCATAAGGGGCCAGCATTTGGACAAAGCCCAGCATCATTTCTTTAGGCACTGCAGGGGCATTGGTTGCTTCATTCACAAAAATCATCATCTGTGAGATGGCTGTGTTGAAGCGCAATTCAAGCGTGTGCTCTTGAACTTGTTTCAGTGTCTTATGGTAAAGCCTCCAGAGTTCTGGTGCTTCACCACCCAATTCACGCTCAGCCAGACGCCAAGTACGATGTAGGAAACGATAAACACCTTCTACGCCATTCATCTGCCACGGCTTAACTTGGTCCAAAGGGCCCATGAAGAGTTCATATAAACGCATTGCATCTGCGCCGTATTGGGCGATCACATCATCAGGATTGACCACATTGTAGCGTGATTTGGACATTTTCTCGATTTGAGTTTTAACTGGAGTTCCAGTCTCTTTCACGAACCAATCAGCGCCTTTTTGCTCAACCTGTTCAGGGTAATAATACTTACCAGCACTATCTTGATAGCTGTGTGCCAAGATCATGCCCTGGTTAAAGAGCTTTTGGAAAGGCTCTTTGGTCGAAACCACGCCGCAGTCATACAAAACTTTGTGCCAGAAGCGTGCATAGAGCAAATGCAAGACTGCATGCTCAACCCCGCCGATATAGAGGTCTACTGGCATCCAGTATTTCTCGAGCTCTTTATCGCAAAGAGCATTCGAGTTTTTAGGATCCAAATAGCGCAGATAATACCAGCAAGAACCACCCCATTGAGGCATGGTGTTGGTTTCTCGGTAAGCGATTCTGCCATCGGGTAGTTTGACCTGAAGCCATTCATCTCCAGCTCGTGCGAGAGGTGGCTCACCGGTTGCAGTTGGTTTATAGGCGTCTACTTTGGGGAGCTCTAATGGCAAGTCACTTTCGGGGACTGGCAACATGCTACCATCTGCTAAATGCATGACAGGAATCGGCTCACCCCAGTAACGCTGACGCGAAAAGAGCCAATCTTTAAGCTTGTAGGTGACCTTAGGTTCTGCCAGACCTTGTTCTGAGCAGAACTTGACGATTTCCGCTCTACAATCACCGGCACGCTTGCCTGTGAACGGGCCTGATTGTTCCAAAATACCATTCGCCATATCCGTGTAGCAGACTTCAAAGGTTCGAATCTTTTCAGCCAATTCTGGATCGTTAGCTGGTACCAAACATGCCTTTAGAGGAATGGCATATTTCTTAGCAAATTTGAAATCACGTTCATCATGAGCGGAACACTTGACGATGCCTGTTCCATAAGAGGCAATTGCAAAGTTAGCCACCCAAATTGGAATATCGACTCCGTTAACTGGATCCTCCAAATAACGACCGGTAAAAATACCATCTGGCTGAGTCGTGTCAGCTCCTGCATCGCGCTTGGCAACCATCTGTTTGCAATATTCAAGAACTTCTGGGCTTGAAACTAGCTTGCTTAGCAGTGGATGATCCGGTGCAATGACCACAAATGTATCAGCGTAAAAAGATTCAAAATGAGCGCTGAAAGTTTGAATCTTTAAATCAAGATCTTTAACTTTTGCGGTAAATACCAAGCCTTCAGATCTTCCAATCCAATTGCGCTGCATTTCGATCACGCCAGCTGGCCAGTCTAAGCCATCTAGATCTTCTAAAAGACGATCGGCGTAAGCTGTGATTTTGAGCATCCATTGACGCATGATGCGTTGTTCAACGGGATCGCCGGTTTCAACGTATTTGCCATCTTTGACTTCTTCGTTGGCCAAAACGGTGGCTTGGGCAGGGCACCAGTTAACCGGTACTTCGGCAACATAGGCGAGGCCTTTTTCGTAAAGCTTCAAAAAGATCCACTGGGTCCATTTGTAGTAATCGGGGTCCGTGGTGCTGAATTCACGGGACCAGTCATATGAAAAGCCCAGACGCTTAATCTGGCCTCTGAAGTTGTCAATATTCTGTTTGGTGATGATTGCCGGGTGAATGTTTTCACGCATGGCTGCACGTTCAGCGGGCAGGCCAAAGGCGTCCCAACCCATAGGGTGCATTACGTTGAAGCCTTGAACGCGTTTTAAACGCGAAATAACATCCGTGGCGGTGTAGCCTTCAGGATGCCCAACATGAAGTCCCGCCCCCGAAGGGTATGGAAACATATCCAGACAATAATATTTGGGTTTCTTTTGAAGCTCAGCAAGAGTTTTAGGAAGCTCAAAAGCTTTGGAAGCTTCCCAGCGGTTTTGCCATTTTACTTCGATTTCAGAGGGAACATAGGCCATATTGGTGGCGAGAGGGGGACTCGAACCCCCGACCTATGGATTATGAGACCATCGCTCTAGCCAGCTGAGCTATCTCGCCAAGGGGCCGGGCCCCAGGATTAGGCCACAAGTCCGATCACTGCCATAGGAGCAGCGTCACCCTTACGGGTTCCGGTTTTCAGTACGCGGGTGTAACCACCTGGACGTGTTTGATAGCGTGGAGCGATTTCTTCAAACAGCTTCTTGAGAACTGCTTGATCGCGAATCGTCTGGTAAGCTTGACGACGAGCATGAAGATCGCCGCGCTTGCCAAGCTGGATCAAGCCTTCGGCGATACCACGGAGGTCTTTGGCTTTCGCAACAGTGGTTTCAAGTTGCTCATGTTCAAAGAGCGAGGTAGCCATATTGGCAAACATCGCTTTACGATGAGATGATGTACGGCTTAGTTTTCTGCCTTTGTTTAAGTGACGCATAATCAGGCACCCTCTTGATGTTCAACTAGTGTGGCGGTTGGGACTGTACCTGGTTTTGCAGGCCAGTTGGTGATCTTCATGCCTAACGAAAGACCCATTTCCCCCAAAATTTCTTTAATTTCTTTCAAGCTCTTACGACCAAAGTTCTTGGTTTTCAGCATTTCACCTTCGCTGCGTTGAACCAAATCGCCAATCAATCGGATGTTAGCATTGGCCAAGCAGTTTGCTGAACGAACAGAAAGCTCGAGCTCATCAACCGTACGGTTGAGGTGCTCATTCAAGCGATCTACACGCTGAGCTACTTCTGGCAAAGCTGGTTCTTCATCTTCAGAGAAGTTGATGAACACAGCCAATTGCTCTTTCAGAATCTTAGCAGAGATACCCAAGGCATCTTCTGGAGCAACTGAAGCGTTGGTCCAGATTTCAAGCACAAGCTTGTCATAATCTGTCTGTTGACCCACGCGAGCGTTGGTCACGTGATAGTTGACCTTGCGAACTGGGCTGAAGAGAGCATCTACAGCAATGGTTCCAACAGGTTCATCTTCATCACGCAGGTTGCCAGCTGGGACATAGCCACGGCCAGACTTAATGGTTAAGTCAGCCTTGAACACGCCGCCGTCTGCCACAGTGCAGATGTATTGTTCTGGGTCCAAAATCTCCAAAGAAGCGTCTGCTTCAATGTCTTTGGCACGAATTTCGCAAGGACCTTTTTTAGAAATCCGAGCAGACTTGTGTGTGGCATCGTGCAACTTCAAGTTGATTTCTTTGAGGTTCAAAACGATTTCGGTGCCATCTTCCTTAACATCAGGAAGAGCCATGAACTCATGGCTAACACCTTCAACCTTGATACCAGTGATCGAGGCACCCTGAAGCGAAGAAAGTAAAACTCGTCTCAGGGAGTTACCCAAAGTAACCCCATAGCCGCGCTCAAGAGGCTCCAAAACAAATTTTCCATAACGGCTTGTACCAACGTCTCGGTCTACAACCAAGCCTTTGGGTTTAATAAGCGTTCGCCAATTACGATGCATATCTAATCACCTTCTCAAAAAATCTAAAAAATAAAAAATCAAACGCGTCGACGCTTCGCAGGACGGCAACCATTGTGCGGAACCGGCGTAACGTCTTTAATCAAGGTAACGCGCAAGCCTGAACTTGAGATCGCTCTCAAAGCAGATTCACGGCCAGCACCCGGACCTTTGATGTAGACTTCCACAGCTTTCAAACCGTGTTCTTTTGCTTGACGGCAAGCTTCTTCAGCTGCAACCTGAGCGGCAAATGGCGTGCTCTTTTTGGAGCCCTTAAAGCCTTTGGCGCCACAGGTAGACCAGGACAAAGCTGCACCGGTTGTGTCTGTGATTGTTACAATGGAGTTGTTAAAAGTGGTGTAAATATGCGCAATGCCTTGGCTTACGTTCTTTTTAACTCGTTTTTTTGTCTTTGTCGTTGAAACCATCTTTATCTTCTCACCATTGAACTACGTTTTGCACGGCGCGTACGGGCATTGGAGTGGGTTCGCTGACCACGCACAGGCAAACCTTTACGGTGCCTGAGGCCGCGGTAGCAACCAAGATCCATCAGCCGCTTGATATTCATTGAAACTTCGCGCCTCAGATCGCCTTCTACTTTATAGTTGGCTTCGATCACATCACGGATGCGAGCGATCTCATCTTCGGTCAAAGCATCTGTACGCTTGCTCTCATCAACTTTAGCTTTGCTGAGAACATCGATCGCGTTGACCGGGCCGATGCCATAAATATAAGTCAGGGCGGTGCCCATCTTCTTGTTACGTGGTAAATCTACGCCTGCAATACGTGCCATGGTCTGATCTTATCCTTGCCTTTGCTTGTGCCGGGTGTCCTCGCAAATTACGCGGACAACGCCTCGACGTTTAACTACTTTACACTTGTCACAAATCCTCTTCACTGAGGCTCGTACCTTCATAATTTTGCTCCCAAAAGCGTGAACTGCCCATTTGTAGCGATCTACTGCATAATGTCAATAGGTTGCCACTTGCTTTTTAACGGGCATTGAGCAAGTTTGGCTTAATATATGAGTCAGCTAGACACATTTGAAGAATCTAAAAAACGCAGTGAAGCCATTTGGGCTGATTTAGATAGCAATCCTGCTAAGTATCGAGTGCTTACAGGAGATAGGCCTACGGGTGCACTTCACATTGGACATTATTTTGGCACTTTGGCTAATAGGGTTAAACTTCAGGATAAGGGTCTTGAAACCTGGGTTTTGGTGGCAGATTACCAAGTGCTGACAGATCGGGATAGTGCAGGACAAATTGCCACCCATGTACATGAGATCGTGTTGGATTATCTGGCAGCTGGCTTAGACCCTATGAGCTCTAATACAATTGTGTTCGCTCATAGTCATGTACCAGAGCTGAATCAGTTGCTGTTGCCATTTTTAACCCTGGTGAGTGTTCCAGAATTAGAACGTAACCCCACTGTGAAAGATGAGATCAAAGCAGCTGGTCTGAACATTATTAATGGTGCCATGCTGGCCTATCCAGTCCATCAAGCAGCTGATATTTTATTTTGTAAGGGAAATCTGGTGCCAGTTGGTAAAGATCAGCTTCCGCATTTAGAACTTTCGCGCAAAATCGCACGGCGTTTTAACGAAAAATATGGCCGAGTGTTTCCTGAGCCAGATGCGCTTTTAAGCGATATTCCAGTTGTTTTAGGGTTAGATGGCAGCCAGAAAATGAGCAAAAGCCGCAATAATGCTATTTTTCTTAAGGCCTCTGAAGACGAAACGGCCAAGTTGATTAAATCAGCTAAAACAGATGCTGAGCGTTTAATTACCTATGAGCCAGAACGCAGACCTGAAGTGGCCAACTTGCTTCGGATTATATCTCTTTGTACGGGCAAGTCACCGATGGCAATTGCGGATGAAATTGGAGACGCTGGTGCTGGTCAATTAAAGCATATGTTAACTGAAGAGTTAAACACCTATCTTGCGCCTATGCGAAAACGCCGGACCGAATTTGCAAAAGACCCAGGTTTGGTGTCTCAGATTTTAGCTAAGGGTAATATAAGAGCCAGAGAGATGGCCCAAAAGACTTTGGAAGAAGTTCAAAAAGCCATGGGTATGGTTTACTGAATATTTAGTCTCTTGTCTAAATGGTTAAAATAATCTAATTTGTATTACTATTCTTTTAAGGAGCATAAGTAATGGATAAGTTTCTAGAGTTTATATGGCCTATTCGTCGAGGTGAACACAAAAAATTCATGCCGATGATGTTGATGATTGCTTTCATCATCTTCAACTACACGATTTTGAGAAACATGAAGGATGCGTTGATTGTAACTGAAGCAGGTTCAGAAACCATCACATTCTTGAAATTCTGGGTCGTGGTGCCTAGCGCATTTATTTTCTTTTTTGTTTATGCAAAACTGAGCAATATTTTCTCTAAAGAAGGCATGTTCTACGGAATCATAGGCTTCTTTTTGGTATTCTTTGTGTTGTTTGCGACTGTTTTGTATCCAAACCGTCACATGCTTCACCCAGTAGAAAGCGCAGATTGGCTTTCCAGCATGTTGCCAGCAGGTCTTCAGGGCTTGGTAGCTGTTTATAAGTATTGGACCTACTCATTGTTCTACACCTTGGCTGAACTATGGGGCAGTGCATGTTTGAGCTTCTTGTTCTGGAACTTCGCAAACGATGTGACCAAAGTTTCGGAAGCTAAGCGTTTTTATGCTCACTTTTACTTGCTTGGAAATGTGGCAAACACCTTGGCTGGTTACTTAACTACCTATTTCTCTAGATTGGGTAAAACAGCAGCTCCAGGCGTTGATGCTTGGCAGATGTCTTTGAACTACTTGCTTGGAACCGTAGTTATTGCGGGTCTAATTGTATTGGGAACCTACGCTTACTTGAACAAGTTTGTGCTTGTGGACCCTACCCTAGTTAAAGGCGATGAAGAAGCTCCGAAGAAAAAATCGAAGCCTAAGATGAGCGTTGGAGACAGCCTTAAATTCTTGTTGCAATCCAAGTACTTGGGGCTCATTGCTGTTTTAGTGATGGCTTATGGTATTTCCATCAACTTGGTTGAAGTTTCCTGGAAGAACCAGATGAAACTTCAGTTCCCAGACAAGAATGACTACAACGCATTCATGGGTCTCATGACCATGGTAACCGGTATCGCAACGGTATTGGTGATTTTGTTCGGTAGCTCCATTATTCGTAAATTCGGCTGGAAGAAAGGTGCTTTGGCTACCCCATGGATTTTGGGCCTCACCAGTATGGCATTCTTTGCCTGCGTGATTTTCCCAGAATTTTTTGCACCATTTGCAGTGATGATGGATCTGACCCCGTTGATGATGGCTGTTTGGTTTGGTTTTGCTCAGAACATTTTGAGCAAGAGCACCAAGTACGCTCTTTTCGACCCCACCAAAGAAATGGCTTACATCCCATTGGACCCAGAATCTAAGTCCAAGGGTAAGGCTGCTGTTGACGTGGTAGGCGCTCGTTTGGGTAAATCCGGTGGTTCCGTGATGCAACAAATCATGTTTGCATTTATCGGACCAATTGGCGTAATCGCTCCATACTCTGCAGTGATTACCCTCGTTATTATTGCCATTTGGATTGTGGCTGTTTACGCTTTGAATAAGCGATTTACAGCGCTCACTGGCGAAAAGTAATCGGTTCAGTCCGATGACTTAAAAAGGCGGCCTCCGGGCCGCTTTTTTATGTTTACTTATGATTTTATTCTTGTTCCTCGGGGGGCAGCAAATAGTCTCGGAATGTTTTTCCTTCTGGGGAACTAAGACGGAAGCCTGGCATGGGGCCACTGCTGCGAGTCTCAAATCCATACGGAGGCACTTCATCGTCGATATTTAATCCATTAGCCTCAGCTATTTTAATAAGCTCTGGGTCCGGTAATTTGTCCAAAAGGGGAAAAATATGTTGCGCTAGGGTTTGTTCTTTACCGGCATACTCAAATTGATAATTTAGGATTCCTCGAGGTTTTAACTCAAGAAGGCTTTCGAGCGCTTTATAATCACGAGGTCTCTTCTTAGAATATGTCTCTAATGCTTTTTTGAGCAAGATGTCTTTATTGACACCTCTTCCTATGAGTGACTCCAAAGTTTCTTTAGTTGGGTCAAGGTCAAAAGCTGCTTCGGCAACGGTTCTTTCGTCCGATAATTGGGCTTCTGGGAAAGGGTGGTTGATTGCTAGTTTGGAAAGTTTGTCTAGCTCTGATGATTCGGCTTCTGAGAAAGTGCGGTTGATTGCTAGTTTGGAAAGTTCGTCTAGCCTTAATGGCGAAAGTTTGTCTAGCTCTGATGGTGCTAAAGTTTTTGGATTGATTTCAATACCTGTTTTCTTAAAACCGGGTTGTTCAGATGCTTTTTTGATGCCAATCCCCAAAAAACTGCTAAGCAAGGATTTTTTGTTTTCTTCACTTATGCTTTTGCGCAAGTCTTCATTAGCCTTAAAATCTGCTTTTGGTGTGAGCCGCCACTTATGATCGCTAGTTTTATGTAGAACAAACTCTTCTACATCTAAATGGCGTAAGCCAGTGGCAGTAGGCTTTTTATTGTCAACGTTCTCAATGTGCTGCTTAAATGCCGCTAGTGTTGCAGTGACAGTTTTATCCGCTGCTGCCATTGAGCCTGTCTTAGCGAAAGAATCGCCTGGCCCCTCATCCCCGAGTAGAGGCGTGCCTCTGGGCTGAGCGGGATGGATAGAAATATCGTCTAAGCGGGTTATTTCAGTTGCGGAAGGTGCTTTTGGTTCGATTTTTGTTCGCATTCTTGAATTATATAATATTGTTTTTATTTTTTCAATTTTTTGTATTAATTTAATGTATTTTAGACTTCAAGCTTCAGAACAATTGAGTCCTGTCATCCCGGCTTGACCCGGGATCCAGGAAAACACTGGATTCCAGCGTTCGCTGGAATGACAAAATTGGCTCCAAAATTTACGAACTGCGCTCTAGGCGGCCTTCGGGCCGCTTTTTTTATGCCCACTTGACGAATATGTTCTGTGTAATAAATTTCGCTTAGGAGTTTTTACATGAAATACTTAACCCCTGTTTTTCTTTTAGTAATGTCAGGTTGCGCCACTATTTTTAAAGGTACTTCTGATACGATTCACGTTTCATCAAATCCAACTGGAGCCAGCGTTTATGTTGATGGGACCAATATGGGTTCAACTGCTAACTCGGTTGTTGTGAAAAAAAGCCTAAACCCTCAGACTTTGGTTTTGAAGAATGATGGATACAAGGACCAAGCCTTGGTGGTTCAGCGTTCTTTTGATCCAGTATCATTGTTCAATATTCTTTTCTGGCCAGGATTTATCGTTGATGCTGCTTCAGGTGCCTTGATGAAAGCTGAACGCAACAACTACGTTGTTGAACTCGAAAAAAAGTAATCATTTTGAACATCTGGTTCAAGCAAGGCGGCTCTCGGGCCGCTTTTTTTATGTTCAACTTTTAGCGATTGCTTTCCAACTATATGCCAAGAAACTGCTGCTTACATAAGCAACGGAGCCATACAGTGTTGTAAATACAGGCACCGTCACAAAAGCCCATAGGGGAGGGACAAATGTCACTGCAGCGCCCAAAAGACCTCGCCCAATCCCCAGAGCTATTCCCACAGAAGTTGTGTAGTCGACGAATCGTCTGCCAGAATTGTTTTCTGGAGTGGCAATGCTTGGGGTGGATAGAATCAAGAGCAATAAGATAATTCGGGTCATCAGCACTCTCCCTAGAGAAATACAACCCGAATGGATCTTTTATGCCAGCTGCTTAATATACTTGATGGAGCGCTCTAAAAGATCAAGCAATCCAGGGGTTTCTTTTAAGAGTTCATCAAAAAATAGGGGCAAGTGTTTGGGTTGGTATTCATGAACAACTTCATTTCGGAGTTCACGAATTGTTCTTATTTGTTCGACTGAATCAACCAAACCTCTTTTTTCGCTGCGATGGATAGCGTCCAACAGGGTTCCACCTTCGCTTAGTTCAACAATATCGATTCCACGAAATATTTTTTGAAGTAACAAGTCACTGGCTCTGGCAAAACGGCTGGCGAGTGTTTCAAAAGAGTCGAATTCTTCAGGCGTATAGGTTTCTTTGATTCCGGCAGGTTGGCATTGATGATAAGACCGTAGAAGCCAGTCTCTGGCTAAGGCAAGTTGCTCACCTAATTCACGTAGATTCTGGAGATATTCTTCCTGGGTGTTCATAGTGCAATGCCTTTGCTTAAAGCAATCTTAACGAATGGTGCTGTCGTATCCTTTGCAATCACAATATCAATTTTCTGTTCACCGATGTCATCGCATATTTTCCAACGAATTTTGCGGATATCTGGTTTACTCAATGTTTTTGAGAGAATTAGTAAATCGATATCTCCCCCGCGTTTATTGGGATCTGCCCTAGAACCAAACAAGTACACTTCAGCTGCAGGATCTAAAGATCTGACAGCTTGTACAATGGTTTGATGTTCATGAGAGGACAGACGCATGCTGCTCTCACCATATCACACAGCCAGCTGTTCAGCCACTAACTCTGCAACGTCCTTTACCACAATATTTTCATCCACACCGCGGTCTTTCACACCATCGGACATCATGGTCATACAGAATGGGCAGCCAGTCGCAATGGTTTTGGCGCCAGTAGCCAGTGCTTGGTCTGTACGCTCCAAGTTGATGCGCTTGCCTTGGTGTTCTTCCATAAACATACGCCCGCCACCGGCGCCGCAGCAGAAACTCTTCTTCTTGCTCATGGACATTTCGACTGGTTTAGCGCCAATGGCTACGAGGGTTTCACGCGGTGCATCGTATTGGTCATTGTAGCGACCTAAGTAGCACGGGTCATGGAAAGTAATGGTTTCAGTGATTTGTTTCTTCGAATCCAAAGGAATCCGCTTGTCTTTCAAAAGCTCAGCCAAAAGTTCTGTGTGGTGCTGAACCGAGAAGTTAGCTCCAAAATCTTGGTACTCATTTTTGAGCTGGTTAAAGCAATGAGGGCAGGTGGCAAAGATTTTCTTAAACCTCTTCGTCTTCAAAAGCTCAACGTTTTCAGTCGCCAACTGATTATAGACGTACTCGTTACCCATACGGCGAGCAGGGTCGCCCGAGCATTTTTCTTCGCAACCCAAAATCGCAAAATCGACCTTGGCAGCTTTCAAGATACGAACCAATGCTTGTTGGATTTTCTTAGAACGATCATCTGTAGCACCTGCACAGCCTACCCAGAATAGATACTCGACTTCGCGGTCTCCTTGATCTGCCATCAATGGCACTCCAAGCTCAGCAGCCCAGTCAGCACGTTTGTCTTGTCCTACACCCCAGGGGTTACCTTTTTGCTCCATGCCTTTGAAGGCGGAGTTGAGCTCTTTGGGGTAATCGGCGGCTTCCATCATGACTAGATTTCGGCGAATCTGCATCAAGCTGGTGGGTACAGAATCAATGAACACAGGACAAACTTCCACGCAAGCAGCACAAGTGGTACAGGCCCAGGTTTCATCTATGTGTACTTGGCCTTCTACATGATATTCATTGGGGACCCGGCCAATCAAGTCAACTTTTTGGCCATCGCGAATATTCATTTTGATGTCATGCAAAACTTTCTTAGGCTTTAGTGGTTTGTCTGTTAAATTGGCTGGGCAAACGGCGTCGCAGCGGCCACATTCTGTACACGCAAAAGTATCCAAAATTGATTTCCAAGAAAGCTCAGTAACTTTAGAGACACCAAACTGTTCCGATTTTTCAAAATCAATTATCGAAGGCTTAGCTACGGCACCAAAATGCCTGAAATAAATATTCGGCCCTGCTGCCAGCAAGTGTAAATGCTTCGAACGAGGGATATACATCGCAAAGCCAAGAAAAATGCCTAAATGAATCCAATAGGCGATTGGATTAATGGGGCCTTTAATGACCATGCCGACCAAAGAGCTAAAGGGCAGATACCAGTGCCAACCATAGGCGAGTTCACCTGCTTGCATACGCAGGTAAGTTTCGCTGCCGACAAACAGGAAAAAGCTGACATACAAGGCGCCAATCAGCCATAGAATCGTTTCAGCATCGGCTGAACGAGGCATCAGACGAGGGGTCATGCCAGTCATGCGACGATAGAGTGCTACGCTTACGGCGATTATTACACCCATTGCCATAAAATCCTGGCTGAACTCATATAGATGAATGACTGACTCAGGCAGAAAGTGTCTGTACAAAAACGGCTGATGACCAAAGCTTTCCAAGAAGCGTGTCAGTCCAAAAAGCACTAGTTCAAGATGGCCGATTCCTAAAATTAGGAATCCATAGAGGTACCAAAAATGCATGAAGCCATATTTTTTGTCTTCGAGCACTTTTTTCTGACCGAACACGTTGATTAGGACTGCTTGTACACGGTCTTGCCAGGTATGCGTCAAAGCTTCTGGTGCACCCGATCGGATCATGACCACAATGCGATTTAAAGCGGTAAACGTGAAAAATAACGAGCAACAGACTAACGTGAGGACAGCGATGGAAAATAGCACTGGCATATCGCTGCTCTTGGCACTTTCATCTCATTCATCCAAGAGGGTCTTTAAGGATTTTGGTCGTCCAAAGACTGTTTCTGAACTGACTGGATGTCTTGGGGGATAGGAGTATTCGTTTTGTGAGATTCAAGAGCGAATAGAATTTCAAAAATAATTGTAAACAAGAATGCGGTTGAAGTCGGTTCCATAACTAACTTAGGCTCCTCTTAATCCGATCTCTGACTGTATCCCATTTTTTTTCTTTGGGTAGTCCTTCAATCCAAAGTGCTTTTGGAGAAGATTGCTCGAGGCGGTAGAGCGCAGCAAAGAGCTCTTTCCCATATTCAGCTGGATTATCAGGCAAGACTTCTTGAATATGTGACCCTGGAATCCGGTGGCGTGTTAATAGGGCATAGTTAGAAGGCGCAGAGGCCATTTCTTCACGTGTTGCCCAGCGAATTTCAGGAATAAGAGGCGCATAGTGCTTATCGGTTCTGCCGGGCGAGCCTTCAGTGCCTTTCGCGTGGCTTAATTCCAGTGAATCGAGTTGCAATGCTCCAAGACGCAAAATAACCGGTGGGTCTACTGAAATGTCAACGACTGTGGATTCAAGACCGTGTTCTGTAGGGCCAGCATCTAAAACAGCTGCAATCTTATCGCCGAGTGTATGCAAAACATGCTCAGCGGTTGTTGCGCTGGGTCTGGTGGAAGCATTTGCGCTTGGGGCGACCATAGGTTGTCCAACGAGGCGCAGCAATTCCAAGGCCACTGGGTGGGCTGGCACTCGCACAGCAACTTTATCTAGGCCACCGGTTGCTAATGCTGGGATATGATCAACCTTCGGTGCTACGAGTGTGAGAGGCCCTGGCCAGTAAGCATGGGCGAACTTCCAAAATAACGCATCATCGTCAAGTTTAAAAAGCTCACGTGCTGCGTTAGCGGATGCAACATGTACAATGAGAGGGTTATATGAAGGCCTACCTTTAGCTTCATAGATCTTTTGGATAGCAGAGTCGTTGAGTGCTAGAGCCCCAAGGCCATAAACTGTTTCCGTCGGGAATGCGACAAGTTCACCTTGAAGAATTAATTGAGCTGCTTTAGCCAAATCTTCAGGTTTTTTGGGGTCCAGCCTTTGACAACGCATGAGTTTTCATAGCAGTCTTTTTAAGTGAACGGAATGATTCTTGCTGCAGGTCTTGGTACAAGACTAAGACCCCTAACTCTAACTAAACCCAAGCCCTTGATTGAACTCCGAGGCAAGCCATTGATTGTTTATGCGCTTGAATACATGAAACGGGCAGGGGTCAAAAAGATTGCCATTAACACGCACTACTTGGCAGACCAGATTCCGGCTGCTTTGGGTGATAACTATGCTGGAATACCCATTCACTACCTCTATGAACCGGAAATTTTAGGCACTGGGGGCGGGCTCAAAAACGCTTGTGACAAAGTGCTTGGGTATGATGAACCTGTGTTTTTGATGAACGCGGATATATTTGTGGATTTAGATGTGCCTGGTTTTTTGGCGGCTCATCAAAAAGCTGATGCTGATGCAACCTTGCTGATTAAGGCTGTTGCCCCTGAGCAAGCCGACAGTATCCGAACAATTGTGAAGTTCCCAAAGCCATGTATGTTTTGCGGGGTTCATATTATATCGCCGCGTGCACTTAATTTCCCCCCTTTGAAAAAGGGGGGCCAGGGGGGATTTAGCATCGTTGACGGCTTTTACGCACCACTGGTCAAAGCCGGTGCTCGAATACTTGGCTTCGAACAACTGGGCGAGTACTCTGATGTTGGAACACTGGACGCGCTCCAAAGACTCAACGCTTAGAAAAATGATTAATGCTCTTGCGTGGAGCCGCTTCGAACAAGTTGGATATGACGATAGGTGGCCAATCCAGCAGGTAGTGCGCTCAGTGCAAGTGCACCCGTGCTAAGGCCTACAGCGGATTCAGCCTCTGACGTATCATGTCTGTGAAAGGCAATAGCGCTTGCTATCATGGAACCGAGATAATCAGCGGTACCTATGAGATAAAACAACGATGCAACCCCGGAAGTATACTTGCGAGCTTCAGGGTCCTCAGAATAACCTAGCCTGCCGATTGAGTCGGCGATTAAGCCTAGAGTCATCGCGCCTGTTCCAATTGAGTTCATGACAGTAGCGGTTAGGGCACTGCGTTCAGATTTTTCGTGATGATTTTGACGTTCTGCATTCGAATAATAAATCGCTCCCCCGCCGACTCCAATACCTATGAAGGAAACGATGTTTTCGAGTATAATATGGCCAAATGAATATTCTCCCGAACCACAACAGCCAAAAGCGTCAGCTGTTCTTGGAGTTGAAAGTACTAGTGCTGTTATGCACAGGAACTTAGTAAGATTCTTCATGATTTTCTCCTAACCCCATAAAGATTTTAGGGAGAAAATTATTTCGGTTAAATGCTTAACAAGATTCCTTGAAGCCAGTTCTGAAGTTCCCCGGTGCTGGATTTGACATCATTAGCAAAAACTGTGACAGCCACAATCTCTCCTCGAGGAGTTTTGTAATAACCAGCAAGGCATTTGATGTCTTTCATGTACCCGGTTTTCGCTCGTAGATTTCCCCGGATAGGCTCATTTTTAAATACGCCTGAGAGAGTCCCATCTTCACCTGCAATAGGTAGGGCGGCGACAAGTTCGGGGCTGACGTCAAAGTCGTCCCAAACTCTGACAAGCAAATTATTCATTTGGGCTGGAGTGACACCGTTGAAACGTGACAAGCCAGAACCGTCAACTGAAGCATAATCAGCTCCAATATAGTCTTTGACCACTTGCCGCCCTTTTTCAAAACTTCCGGCGCCTAAGGTTTTTAAGAGAGCCTCATTGCCTAAGTTGTTGGAGAACTTCGTGAAGCGGATAATTTGCTCAGACAGATATGGGGACCAAGCGCTGGTTAATGGTTTTAAGCCGTCTGGCGTTTTGCCGGTCATAATTTGTCCGGTGACTTTGACTCCGGCACGAGCCAGAGCTTCACGAAACAGAAATCCTGCCCATTCAGAGGGGTTTTTGATGGCATAGGTTTTATAAATGGCAGAGCTCGATTTTGGGATATCGGCCGAGATATCTAACCCATGGCCTTTAAGACTCAATCTGCTGCCTTGTTTGTGAGTCTTGGCGTACTTGGTGAGTGGATCCATAATGAGTTTTCCATCAGGTAAAAATCCAATCACAATACGGTTGAAGTTCACATTAATTCCAGCAACGGGTGCTGCGAAGCCCTTTCCTTGGTCTTCTTCTTCCCAGCCTTCACCGTAATAGTTGTCATCAAAAATGCTTGCATCAACAATGATATTGCGGATTGGTTTTGAAACGAGCTGTTTGACCCGAGCGCTTAAATCATCCAGGTCGTGCACTGAAAACTGCGGGTCTCCGCTGCCTTTGAGATATAAATCTTTTTCATGCCAGAAAACCTGGGTCTCATAGCGATAAGAGGGTTTTAGGACTGCTAAAGCTGCAGCAGCTGTGAAGATTTTGAGGGTGCTCGCTGGGATAAAACGCTCATGGGCAGCCTGCTCGTACAAAACTTTACCAGTTTTGAGTGAGCGAATTTGGATGCCGATGCGGGCATCGGGCTGCCTAGGTATTGAGAGGCGTGTTGTCTGACAACCAAGCAAAAGCGCGCATAGAATTACTATTGCGCGATGCATAGAACATTACCGCCAGTTCCATTGGCTGAATTGGGAGGATTACAGCCAAATGCTGGATTCAGACACCAATTAGCGGGAGGTGTCTGTAAGTCAGAGCAAGTTGTTCCTGCGGGTGCTTCTATTTTACGTTTACACATTTTAATCACAGACGCTTCTTGATTGGTGTTGCCGGCAGGTGGTGGGGTTGTTACCGTGTAACAAACGTGTGGATTTCCGTTAATGCTCTCGCATACGTCATTGTCGCATGAGGTTTGGCATATGTTATTGATGTTTGTTTTTTCAACGCCCGCAGTTCCCGAGCTATCGCAAACTTGTCCAGAAGGGCATGCGCTTCCAGAACACAATTGCCTGCAAATACCACTTGGGTCACAAACAGGTTCAGAGCTTGGACAGCCCGCATTTAATGCACCTTTGCTGGGGTCACAGGTGAGTGTCGGCTTGCAGCCTACCAACAAAAATATGCCAGAAAAAACAAGTGCTCTTAACATTCTCAAAACCCTCCGCGTTTGACCAAGTCTGCCGAAATATTTTTCTGGTGGGCCTCTAAAGTCCCACCCCCTATTTCGAGCAGCTTAGCATCTCTCCAGAGGCGTTCTGCAACAAACTCCGCAACATATCCGTTCCCACCCAGGACCTGCATGGCTGAATCTGCAACTTTTTTGGACATTGCAGCTGCAACCAACTTGACTCCATCACTGTCTAAGCGATTCATATTGCCGCGAGCCGTTTGGTAAACATAGGCTCTGGCGGCTTGATATTCTGCATATGAATTTGCAATATGCGCTTGAATCTGGCCGAATTCGGCGAGGGGTTTTCCAAAAGCGGTTCGCTCTTTGGCGTAGCGAATCATAATATCCAAACTGCGTTTGCCAATCCCAAGGCCAATGGCAGCGAGGGTCAGGCGTTCAATCTCTAGATTGCGCATCATGTGCTTGATAGAGTCACCTTCAGCCCCAACCAAATTTTGTACAGGAACGCGGCAGTTCTCAAAAACGAGTTCAGCTGTTTCTGAAGCCCTCATGCCAGTTTTGCCTTTGATTTTTTGGCCAACTGAAAAACCTGGGCAGTCGGGTGTGACGATGAAAGTTGAGATTTTAGAGCCAGTTTTAGCGTAGGTATAAATTACGTTGGCACTGGCGCCATTGGTGATCCACATTTTGCGGCCGTTTAAGATGTAATTATCACCTTCTTTAACAGCATTGGTTTTCATGCCCAGGACGTCTGTTCCCACATCAGGCTCAGACATGGCCATGGCGCCAATCCATTCTCCGGAGCAGAGCTTTGGTAGATAAGTTTGCTTTTGAGTATCATTGGCATTGCTGGCCAGGTTATTCACACACAGCATGGCGTGAGCCAAGTAAGCCAAACAAAGGCCAGGGTCAGAGTAGGCCAGTTCTTCGTGTGCAATCACAGCTGCCTCGGCATCCATAGCGGATCCGCCGAATTCTTCAGGGGCTGTGATTCCTAAAAGACCAAGTGAACCCAATGCTTTAAACAAAGGGATATCAAAGTGCTCATCCCGGTCGCGCTCAAGCGCTCCGGGTTCAACTTGTTTGGCAGTGAAAGAACGAACAGTTTGAGCAAGCAGCGAGTTCATCCATTCGCTTTTCGCATCAAATCCCCTAAAGTGCCAAGACTTTTCGTACTACTTTTTTGCGCTGGTGGCGCTGCTGGCTGCTCTGTAGCGCTACCTGGCTCTTTCAGTGTGAGAGATACTCGGCGGTTTACAGGGTCAGCGTCCAAAATACGAACGGTGACTTGGTCGCCAATTTTAACCACTTCATCTGGGTGTTTAATGCGCTTGTTGCTGAGCTCACTGACGTGAATCAAACCATCAAGTCCTGGGAATAGAGATACGAAGGCACCGTAGGATTCGAGGCGTGCAACAGTTCCGGTAATTTGTGAACCAGTGTTTAGCTCGGCTGCGTGAGTCTCAAATGGATTTGGTAGAGCTGCCTTGAGCGAAAGAGAGACGCGCATTTGGCCAGCACGCTTCGTGTCTGGCTCGATACGCATAATTTGTGCAACCAACCGGTCACCGACGCTGATTTTTCCAAAACCGACTTCGGATTGTGGGATAAGGCCTTCGAAACCACCACCCAGATCAACAAATACGCCGAAATCAGCTACGCGGGTGGCTGGGACTTCAACTTTATCTCCAACGCTTAGGGTAGATAGGAGTTCACGTGTTTTTTCTGCGCGCTCACGTTGCAAAAGCATCTTGCGGTTGAGCGTCATTTGTTTACCCGTTGATTGAGCGACAACGAATGAGAGAGTTCGGCCTAAGAAGGTTTTAGGGTCTTCAATATAGGCCAGATCGAGCTGACCAATGGGGCAAAAAGCTTTTTGACCACCCACGTCGACCTCAACACCGCCCGAGTTAACGGCTGTAATTTTGCCTTCAACAATGGCTCCGGAGGGGCCTGGAGTCTTGCCACCTTTGGTTGTAAGCCAGATTTGATCTTCACAAGACGAGACATTAGCCTCAATAACCTGACCAATCTCAGGAGATTTGAGTTCGCCGAGAGAGATCATTGCTTCGTGTTTGGCATCTAAAGCAACAAAAGCTGTGTCTTTAGAAATATGAATAATTCTGCCACGAACGCGGTCACCCTCTTGAAGCTGTAGTCTTTTAGGTTGTTCGGAGGCTTCTAATAGCGCGGCAAAATCTGATGAATCATGTGAAGTCATGTGGGTTCCTTAGCCAAAAATTTCTTTGACCTTATCAAAAAATCCTTTGTGTGCGGGTAAATTTTCTTCATTAAATAGACTAGCGTACTGTTTGAGGGCCTCTTTTTGGTCTTCAGTAAGCTTTTTTGGGGTTTCAACGGTTACTTGAATCAGCTGGTCTCCCTTTTGTTCAGAGCGAGATCTGAAATGGGGGATTCCTTTGTTAATCAATCTAAAAACATGTCCGGTTTGAGTGCCTGCCGGGATATGGAGCGGCACTTTACCATACAGTGTTGGGACATCGATTTGAGCACCCAGAGCAGCTTGTGTAAATGAAATTGGAATATCGCAAATCACATCAAATTCTTCGCGCTTAAAAATTGGGTGCTCACGAACGCTCAGAACAACATACAAGTCACCGCGTGGACCGCCATCGAGCCCAGCACCACCTTCACCTGTGAATCGGAGTTTGAGTCCAGAATCAACACCTGCGGGGATTTTAACTTTAATGGACTTCTCAACGTTGCTCAGGCGGGAGCCTCTGCAGTCAATGCAAGGGTCCTTAATAATCTGTCCGCTGCCTCTACAGGTTGGACAGGTTTGGGAAACTGCAAAGAATCCTTGTGCAATGCGAACTTGACCAACGCCGCCACAAGTTTTGCAGTTAGCAGGCTTGTTGCCAGACTTAGAGCCTGTTCCTGAACAGCCAGTGCAGGACTCTGGACGCTTAAAAGTGATTTCGCGCTCTAGCCCGAAAGCGGCTTCTTCAAAGCTAAGCAATAAATCGTAGCGTAAATCAGCGCCGGCTTGTCCGCGTGGGCCACCACGGCTTCGGCCGCCGCCACCAAAGATATCTCCGAAAATATCACCGAAGATATCTTCAATATTAACGCCAACGCCACCATTGAATCCAGGTTGAGAACCTAGGCCCGCATGACCAAAACGGTCGTATTGTGCTTTTTTGTCTGCATCGGAAAGGACGGAATAAGCCTCCGTGGCTTCTTTGAACTGTTCTTCAGCTTCTTTGTTTCCAGGATTTTTATCTGGATGCAATTCATGGGCAATGCGCCTATAGGCAGTTTTAATCTCCCGCTCAGTTGCCTCACGTGTCAGGCCAAGAATTTCGTAATAATCGCGCTTCGTACTCATAGCATGCTGTCTAAAATACCGTTTACAAATGCTCCAGAATGTTCAGCCCCGTAGCGTTTCGCCACCTCGATCCATTCATTGAGAATCACTTTGGGAGGTTGAGGATGTTCTGCGTGAAATAGCTCAAATACAGCCAATCTGAGGACATTTCGATCGACCATGGCCATTCTCTCGAGGCGCCACTTGTCACTGTGGAGGCTGATTTTTTGGTCAATTTCTTCCAGGTTCTGAGCGGTTCCTTGAACGAGCGTGCTTGCAAAATCACGTCCATCTTCACTGAAAGCAAAATGGGCGAAGAAATCAACACAAGCTTGAAGCGGGTCTGCACCAGTATCTACTTGGTACATGATTTGAAGTGCGCATTCACGCCCTTTGTGTCTTGGGCCATTCATGAGCGCTCTCCAATCTGGACCAAGGTTTTAAGAGTATCAATTGCTGCCTGAGCGGCATTGGTACCAATATTCCCGTGAGTGCCACCAGCACGTTCCAAAGCCTGAGCCATGGTTTCAACGGTCAAGACACCCATGGTAATAGGTGTTTTGGTGTCGAGTGAAACACGGGTAATGCCATCATGAACTTGCTGTGAGACATGTTCATAGTGGTCTGTAGAGCCTTTTACAACTGCGCCGAGGGCAATAAGCGCGCCATATCGACCTGTGTTTGCGGCTTTCTGAGCTGCAATGGGGAGCTCAAGTGCGCCGGGAACCCAAAAAATATCGCAAGAACCTGCAGCTAAGAGTGTTTCATGAGCACCCTTAACGAGTGCATCGACAATAAGTGAATTAAAACGACTTGCAATAATAGCAAACTTCATAGTGATTTCCGCAATGTAATTAAATCTTGAATCGATACGATAACAAGTTGGTGCCTTTCTGCAAACTCCCTAATTTCTGGCATACGGGCCATGGTGCCATCTGGGTTCATGAGCTCGCACAAAACCCCTGCTGGGGTAAGCTTTGCCAAACGCATGAGGTCAACGGAGCCTTCCGTGTGTCCTGCGCGTTCCAAGACACCACCATTGCGGGCTCTCAAGGGGAACACGTGACCTGGTCGTGCAAGGTCTTCAGGCTTAGAATTTGGATTGGCTGCAGTTAAAATAGTTCTGGTTCGGTCAGCTGCGGAAACACCGGTAGTAACGCCCGTTGCGGCTTCGATTGAGATTGTGAAAGCTGCGACGTTTTGATTTTTGAACTGTTCTCGCGGGACCATCAGCGGCAATTCAAGACGGTCAGCTTGGTCTTCTGTCAAGGTGACACAGATAATCCCGCTGCCATGCTGAATCATGAAATTAATGGACTCAGGGGTGACTTTTTCGGCAGCAAGAATCAAATCGCCTTCGTTTTCACGGGATTCATCATCTACCAAAATAATTGGTTTGCCGGCTTTGAGTGCCTCTAAAGCGGGTTCTATCATTGTCATTGGGGTGTCTTCATGGCACAACACGGGACTTATGGCTATAGCCGTTCTGTATGAAGATGCTGACTGTGTGGTGGTGAATAAACCGGCCGGGATGCCTTCGCATCCAATGGTAAAATCCCCCCCAACCCCCCTTTTACCAAGGGGGGAGGATTTACCCCCCTTTGACAAAGGGGGGCCAGGGGGGATTTCTGCACTCGAAGCCGTGTGTGAACTTTACCCTGAAATCGCGATTGCATCACCCAATCCATTAGAAGGTGGCTTGGTGCACCGGCTTGATACAGGGACTTCAGGATGCTTGGTCTTTGCTCGAAATCCAGCGGCTTACGCCAAACTCCGCCATGCCTTTTCGAATGGCTTAATTGAAAAAACCTATGTGGCCAGAGTTGAAGGTGAAATCAAGGAGCCAGTCGTGATTGATTACCCGATTGCGCATCACCCTAAAAATAAAGCCAAAATGATAGCGGTTATGCCTAAAAATAAGTACTTCAGGGGCAAGCCGCAGCCTGCAAGAACTGAGGTTGTGCCACTTGAACCCCTCACCCCAACCCTCTCCCACAAGGGGAGAGGGGGATATCCTTCTCCCCTTGCGGGAGAAGGTGCCCGAAGGGCGGATGAGGGGTGCGTCGTTCGTGTCCGCATTCAAGGTGGCCGCCGGCATCAAATCAGAGTCCACCTGGCAGTCATAGGCCACCCCTTGGTGGGCGATGTTTTGTATGGTGCTAAACCAGTTCCGGGCCAGCCCTGGCATGCGCTTCATGCCGAATCGGTTATTTTGCTGAATGGGAAGATTATTGAGGCTCCTCATAAGTCCAACCCAAGTTGAAGCTTGATACAATCAAACATGGATAAAACAGGTTTTCCCTCGATTAATAGGACGTTCTGTGTAGAACTGGAGACTCAAAGTACGGGAATACGGGGAAGCTTTGGTGGGATGAGCAAGCGGATAATTTATATCGACAGAGATGAGTTTGGTGGTGTGAAGCAAGCTGTCTTTAAAATAGGTAAAGAGCTTTATGGCTACCGAAGGTCAGTATTAGATTCAGATACTGTGGATGCAGTTGCAAGAGCTAGGCCGCTGTTACAAGCGGTTGGGTATCGTGATGTCAATAAACCCGGGATATTGAAAGAAGGTTTTAATAGGCTAAATACCCAGTATTCAACCAGCTGGATTCAAATGGATGAGAATCAGATTCCCCGGGAAATTCGGGACGCTATTAAACAACCTTAACGCACCAATCTGGGTCGCAGTGCTACCGAACCACTTTCAGTCACAACCTCAAACCGGACAGACTTCGCATTGTGTTCTTGAATCAATTGATCGCGTGTTTTTGAAATCATATCTTCGAACGAATCAAAATCAACGGTTTCTTGGCCTTGTAGACGATGGGCTTCTTTGAATTGTTCATACAAATCGTGAAGCGAACTTTTCGGTGATTGAACAGGAATCTGAATAGGCTGAACTTGACCAAGCTCGGGGTGGTAGCTGTGTTGCTCGAGCATGACCGGGCGATGAACCAAAGGCTCGGGCTTGCCCATGCGTCCGCTGCGGGCTCTGGTTAAGCTTGGGTCGCTGTTGTCCGACAAAGTGCCGGCAAGTTCGTTGAACGCTTGAGCGATGTCGGTGAGGCCGTCGAAATCTTTTTGGATCAAACGACGTTCATAGCGTCCTAAAGCTAAATCTCGAAGAGCATCGGCGATCTCTTCAGTTCTAAACTCAGGCATTTTTGGAATTGTGTAACACGCACTCACCAAAGCAAGAAGCGCGGCTAAGTCAACCAACAAAGCAGCCCACGACGCATCCGGTGCCACCGAATGCACAATCATAAATCCCGCAAGCGCGGAGACTATCATAATGGCAGATACAGCCGTTACAAATACATTAAGGTTCTTCATGCCTAATCCCCGAATAGCCATGATAGTTGCGTATGTGGACCCAAGGTGTCAATCACATGCCTGCGAAAAGACTTCTTAATTCGGTCTGCCAACTGGCCCATTCGTTGTTTCGAGACCCCATAACGTCTGCCTAAATCAACCAAATTAACCGGCTCTGAAGAGACCAAATGCTCTCGCCAAATGGTTAAATCCCGTGCGTCTGTTAAAGTTTTCTCAAAAGTTTGAATCAAATTTTTGATGGTTTCTTGAATTTGGGCTTTGGCGCTTTGAGACTCGGGACTTTCATCTTCAGAAGCTAAAGTATCACCCAACTGGGTTCCATCATCTCCCAAGGGGGCAGATAAACTAGATTCTTTGTTCTCTAAACGAGCCATGACCAGCGCTACTTCTTCTGGGTCTTCATTTAACTCTTTTGCAATGCGCTCAGGGGTAGGCTCCAAGCCTTTAGCAAGCAATTCACGCCTCAGGCCTGGCAGCGCAAAGTAAATTTTGCGCCCAGCTCTTGAGTTGGCCGTGTGAATCAGCCGGGAGTTGGTCATGAGAAACTTAGCTAATTGGGCCTTAATCCAATAAGTGGCATAGGTCCCAAAACGCGTGTTTTCATCTGGGTCCCAACGTTTAGAGGCAATCCCCATCCCGGTCAAAGCTTCTTGAATTAAGTCCATCATGCTGGTCCAAGAACGCCTGTATTGGTGAGCCATTTTAATGGCCAAACGCATGTTGTGGTAAACAAGCTTTTTGGCGGCAAGTTCATCGCTAAAATCGCGAACTCTGTACCCTAGAGCACGTTCTTCTTCTTCTGAAAGTCTGGGGATTTGAGTCGCTTGCCGGACAAAATTTGAGTAAAGGGCGCTTTCACCTTCACCCGCAGGAATCCACTCACCCTGGGCATCCGCCAAACGGATGCTGGAGCGCTTAACTAAGTCGGTGGACTCTGGCTTTGTCTTCTGGAGCAACATAAATACGGTTAAATTGAGCGGGCTTTGGGTAACGCTCGAAAAGCTCAGTATAAGCTTCTAAAGCAACTACTTGACCTGCTTTGGTTTGAACATAAAGCTTTAAGCCCGAAGAGTCAAAGTATTTAGAAATCGCGGACTTAGACTGTGATTCGATAAAATCTATCTTTTCGTTCTTAAGCTTGTTGCATAAATTTCTAGACTCGGCTTCTGACAATTCGTCTGCTACGAGAGAGTAGGGCTGCCTCGAAATTACCCGACGAGCCCAGGGATTTTTGCTGCGTTTGAGGTACATCTGCAAATCTGTGTCATCGAGCTTGATATATTCTTCGAAATCACTGGGGAGCTCGAAGGCATCATCGCTTTCTTCGAAATAACGCTTCAGCATTTTTTCAAAAATCACAGGAGTATGATGCAAATAAACACTGGCAAACATGTGATAGCGAGAAAGCAAAAAGTCTTCAAAGCTAAACATGCCCTTGGACTTAATTCCTAAATGTAAGGCATTATCAATCTGAACTGGTGTAAGATTGCCAATGAGCCAGTCGACGTCAAATCGACCATAGTTAACCCCGCAGTAGACGCTGTCCCTTTGGAGATAATCCATTCGGTCTGCGTCGCATTCCGAACTAATGATCTGTTTCAGTACAGGCTGATAAGAAATGCTTGCATGCGTTAAGTTTAAATCCGTTATATCTTCTGGGGTAACGCCATCGTCAGCGAATAAACGATTCAGTGCTTCAGAAAAACTTGAATTGCGAATAAGTCCAAAAGTGTAATCCTCATGATTCGCACGACCCTCCCCGCTGAACCCAAGCGCCGAACGCATCGGCATACGCATCTCAGTTGAATGAGACAGCGGTGGGTGACCCAAATCATGCAAAAGCATGGCTAATCGAGTTACTTGGCGGGCTCTTTGGCGAAATGATTCATCTATATCGCCAGGCTTGAAAAGAGAATCAAACACACGAGTCGCCATGGCCATGGCACCCAGGCTGTGACTGTAGCGACTGTGCGTTGCACCGGGAAATGCTTGGTCGGCAAAACCCAGCTGTTTAATACTGCGCAGTCGTTGAAAGGCCGGGTGGTCAATGAGCGCAAGTTCTTTGGAGCTTAAGAAAATGGCTCCATGAATGGGATCTCGGATTTGAATGGACATCTGCCTACTATACAATAGGACGGCCTTCTTTCTGGGCACGAACGCAATCTAAAAGCCACTCACGGAGTCTTTTCTGGTCTCCTGGCGCAAATTTTCTGAAAGCAGCGCCCATCATCCAAGAGCCTTGTTGGTCTTCGATCCAGACAATTTCAGAAGCAGCTTTCAGAAGCTCAAGCTCTTTTTTGATGGGGATGTAAAGGAGAATATTGACCTTATCGCCCACTGCAAATCCTTGGAGGGATTCAAAACTGACACCGCCCAAGGCAAGATTTCTGGAAGTAGCTGTAAATGACTGTAATCCTTGAGTAATTTCAATGCGAATTTCAATGGGAGCACGCAGATGGCGGGTCTGTTTTGGTTTTCCTGCCTTTGGCTCATCTGGTGTTGGAATATCTTTTTTTACTGGCATAATTAGCTGCATTCATACCGGTAAATCCACCGTGGGTCAATCAGTTGGTGCGTATTAGGGCGTTCAATTTTTCGATAACTTGTGCATGCTTACGGCAGGTCCAAGATTTAGAAAGACCTATTTTTTTACCAACTTCTTCAAGACTCAGATTGTTAAAATAATAGAGCTGTATGAGTTCTAAATCGCTTCGTGGGAGCCTGGCGAGTGCCTTCTTGAGGGTTGTTTTTAGTTCAAGCTGTAAAAGTCTGTCTTCCTGGCCTTGTACCTTTGTGTCTTCAAAATCTTGATTTTGGAGGCCTTCTAGTGAGGTTACGAATATGGTCACTAGATTGTTAACTTGGCTTGCCAGATCTTCCAGGTTCTCTCCAGAAGAGTTTCCCGCGGATTCCAAATAGGCATTCGCTTGTTCTCCGAATCGAATTTTTTGATACTCGCTTCGGTTTACCCAGCCCATACCACGAAGGCCATCATAAATTGCACCCCGGACGCGATAGTAGCTAAAAGTTGTGAAATTGACCCCTTGCTTTTGGTCGAATCGCTCAGCGGCTTCTAAAAGACCAGTCATGCCATAGGCAATCAAATCATCGAGCTCAATGCGTGGAGAGACAGATTTTTTCACCTGTCTAGCGATAGATCTCACGAAGGATCCATATTGCTCCACTAATTGACTCTGCTCAACCATATAAGGAGCCCAACAGCTTTTGGCTTGATATTATTTCGCTGGAGTCAAAATCGTTGCACGTTCGGCGGGGGATTTTTGCAGGAAACTGAGGGAATTATCTGAACGATCAAAATTTTTGTTAAGCCATTCTTCTGCTTGAGACTGTGTTTTAATAGTTTCAGGAAGCACAATGATGTAGGTTTGATTGCGCATAAGTGTGACAGAGCCACGATCCAAAGCAACGCTTAAATAGATCCAAGGGAAATGCCTTGGGGTGAGAAGTGGTCTCTTAAAAATATTCTCATGAGTTGGAAACTCAACTTTCTGAAGAACAACCCGAGTTCCATAGGGAACGATTTCGTCCGAAGGCGGGGGTAGAATGGTATCTCCTGATGGGCTCTTCAAATGGCTTAGTTTTTCAAATGGGATTTCACTCAGCATTCTAAAACGGTCATCGTCATAAAATATGCCACCGTAATAACTCTTGTTGAGCCATAAAGTTCTAAGTGTTTTGGGTTTCTCAGTCCCAACATGAGCCATACAGCCAGACAAGAATAATAAAAGCATCAAGTTGCACTTATTCATGGACTTTCCTATAAGCTAACCATGCACTTTTTCAAGTATGAGGGTTTGGGGAATGATTTTATTTTGGTTCATGGTGAGCCATCTCTCATGTCTGACAAAATACGTTCTGTTTGTGACCGACACACGGGTGTCGGCGCTGATGGAGTTTTGTTTGTTTTCCAAAAAAACAGGCAATGGCATCTCAAAATATTTAATGCAGATGCCAGTATCGCCGAAATGTGCGGCAATGGGATTAGGTGTGTTGCGCAGTGGATTAGTGATCAAGGTTTAGAATTAACGCCGATTGTGACGGATGCAGGCATCAAAACGTGTATACGTGAGGGCGAAGATTGGTCTGTTGATATGGGAATTGCTCAAATCAAGGGGCATCAGATCTCTATGGGAAATCCTCACGCTGTCTATCTTGAAAGTGTTAATCCGCAAAAAATCGACCCTCATGTGAATACCGAGTTTGTTGAACTTCAAAACGCACACGAGATTAAAGTTCGTGTGTTTGAACGCGGCGCAGGAGAGACCATGGCTTGCGGTACTGGAGCTTGTGCGTCTGTTGCTTGGCTGGTTCAAAATAACTATCTTAAAGAAAATACGGAAATAAGGGTTCACTTAAATGGCGGAAGCCTTTATGTTACCGCTCGTCAAACAGGTGAGGGTCTCCAAATGCAAATGAAGGGCCCTGCGCGTATGGTTTTCAAAGGCGAGGTTTAAGAGTTGATGAAAATTTTTGATGATTTAGCCAAACGGGATCACGAACAAGTTGTTTTCTGTAGTGACAGAGAAAGTGGTTTGAAGGCCATTATTGCGATTCATAATACAACCCTAGGACCAGCACTCGGTGGATGCCGCATGTGGCCTTATGCATCAGAAGAAGATGCACTGAGGGATGTTTTGAGACTTTCGCGCGGCATGACTTTCAAGTCTGCTGCTGCTGGTCTTAATTTAGGCGGTGGTAAGGCAGTAATTATTGGTGACCCAAAAACCATGAAGAACGAAAAACTCTTCCGTGTTTTTGGACGCTTTGTTCAAAGCTTGGGTGGCCGCTACATTACCGCTGAAGATGTTGGCACGACAGTTCAAGATATGGCCTGGGTTTGGATGGAAACCGAATATGTGACAGGTATCAACCGAGCTTTTGGTGGGTCGGGTGATCCAAGTCCCATCACGGCTTATGGGGTATTTCAGGGACTGAAAGCTGCACTGCAATTTAAGACAGGTTCTGACTCGATGGAAGGCATGCGTATTGCTTTGCAGGGGGTAGGGCAGGTTGGATTTCATTTGCTTCATCATCTTGTGCCTGCTGGTGCTAAAATTGTTGCAACGGATATTAACCCAGACAACATTAAACGTGTCCACAGTGAATTTGCTGGTATTGAGTTTGTTGCGCCTGAGCAAATATATGATGTTCCCTGTACAGTTTTTGTGCCGTGTGCTCTCGGTGGGGTGGTTAACGACCAAACGATTGAACGATTTAAATGTCAACTGATCGCAGGCAGTGCAAACAATGTTCTGGCTGACGAAGATAAACATAGCGCAGAACTTGAAAAACGCGGCATAGCATATGTCCCAGATTTTGTAATTAGTGCAGGTGGTTTGATTAACGTTGCTAACGAACTTATCCGTTATGAACGAAAACAGGCCATGCGCCAAGCAAGTGGTATCTATGATATCGTCACCCAGGTTCTTCAGATTGCACGTGATGAGCAAATTACGACTCAGAAAGCAGCTAAAACTTTGGCTGAAAGACGAATTTACAGCGTTGGCCAGATTAAGCATACATATGTTGGAACACCTCTGGCTAAACGTGGAAGAGGTTTAGGTTGAGCAACCAGCTGCTGGTAAACTGGACCCCGTTTGAGACTCGAGTTGCCTTACTTGAAAATGGGCAATTAATTGAGCTCATGCTTGAACGCAATGCAGACAAAGGACTTGTTGGCAATATCTATCTTGCAAAAGTTCAACGCGTATTGCCAGGCATGCAGGCAGCTTTTCTGGATATTGGGCTTGATAAATCTGCATTTTTATATGTTGGAGATATTCTGCCTCATGAGCCACTTGAAGAAACAGATGAACTTGTTGAGCGAGACGAAAAGGCTCAGCGTGCTAACGTTTCAATCAGTGAGTTGATTAAGTCAGGCCAAACCCTCTTGGTCCAGGTCATGAAAGATGCGATTGGGACGAAGGGGCCAAGGGTTAATTGCAATCCATCATTGCCAGGTCATTACGTTGTTTTTCTCCCAACTTCGCCGCATATTGGAATTAGTCGTAAAATCACGGACGAAACTGAAAGAGATCGGTTGCGAGGCATTTTGGAAAAAAATGCTCCAGAAGGCACAGGTTTTATTGCTCGTACCACTTCACAAGGTGTTTCTGAGGAAAAGCTAAGCGAAGATTGTGCATTTTTAGTGTCACTTTGGCGAGATATTCAAAAACGCAGCACCCAGTTGCCTGCACCATCCCTCGTTCAGCCTGAGCTGGACTTGATTTTAAAATGCGCCAGGGACATGACGAATGACCAGCTGGAACGCATTATTATTGACCAGCCGGAGGCTGCAAGCAAAGTCAAACAGTTCGTTTCTTTGATAGACTCTAAATTGGTAGAACGAATCGAGCTGTACCAGGGATCAGACCCCTTATTTGCACATTATAACATTGAAACCGAAATCACGCGAGCCATGAATCGTAAGGTTTGGCTCAAATCTGGTGGGTATTTGGTAATTGATCAAGCCGAAGCACTAACGGTGGTTGATATCAACACGGGCCGTTTTGTGGGTAGACGCAATTTCGAAGAAACAATTTTAAAAACCAATTTAGAAGCAGTGAAGGAAGTCGCGTTTCAACTGAGGCTTCGAAATATTGGTGGCATGGTGATTATCGATTTCATTGATATGGAATCCGAGGAGCACCGTGAACGTGTCTTAACAAGCCTGCAGGAAGCTTTGAAAAAAGACAAAGCCAAGTGCAATGTCATTAAAATCAGCGAACTTGGCCTTGTTGAGATGACGCGCCAGAGAAAGCGCGAGAGTCTTGAACATGTATTGTGTGAGCCTTGTTTTTACTGTGATGGCAAGGGAAGTCTCAAGTCCAAGCGAACGATTGCCTATGAGATTTTCCGCGAGCTTTCAGAAAGATCCTGGAACCAGACTGAAAACCAATTGGTGGTCCAAGCTCACCCTGAAGTTGTCGATTTTATGCGCGATCAGGAAAGTCAAATGATTGATTTTCTGGAATCTAAAATTGGCAAAAAGCTCGTTTTGAAGCCCCGTGGCTCTTTCCATCAAGAGCAATTTGACGTATTTGCGGCAGGACTTAAATGAACGTAGCTGAACTTACTCTGAAACTTTGTCAAATCCCCTCTATTACTGGCGATGAGCATGCTTTGACTCAGTTTGTCGCTGAGTTGCTCCGCAATGAAGGCTACCATGTGGCTTTGGGGGAAGTTGCTCCAAATCGTTACAATATTTTGGCCACTAAGAAGACACCTGAGATTCTTTTAACCACACATCTGGACACGGTTCCGCCTCATATCGAGCCCAAACTTGTAGATGGCGTGCTTCATGGCAGAGGCGTTTGTGATGCCAAAGGCATTATGGCAGCTATGATTGTTGCTGCCCGAAAGTTTGAAGATGTCGGTCTCCTCTTTCTGGTTGGTGAAGAAACCAATAGCGATGGTGCCAAAGCAGCGGCGAAAGGTTTTGCACCTCAAGTGAAGTATTTTATTAACGGCGAGCCAACAGACTTAAAAGTGGCATCAGCCATGAAGGGTGCTTTGGCTTTCACACTGGAAACGAAGGGTAAAACTGGCCATAGCGCTTACCCGGAAAGTGGGCATTCAGCTGTGCATCAGCTGATTCATGATTTGCATGCACTGCTGCATCACCCATGGCCTAATAACGACACCTTTGGGCAAACAACCCTCAATATCGGAACCATCACGGGTGGCCGTGCTGCCAATGTCATTGCGGATCACGCCTCTTGTCATTGCGTGATGCGCACCACGATTGACCATGACAAGCTTGAGCAAGAAATCAAAGCTTTGATTCACAAAACAACCCACATGACTGTACTGACAGCATCATCGCCTGTTTTGTTTGAAAAAGTCCCGGGTCATGAAACTTGTGTGGTTCGATTTGGTTCAGATGTTCCGCACTTAAGCTCAATCGGAACCCCTATTTTAGTAGGACCTGGTTCTATTTTAGATGCACATACGGCGCATGAACAAATCGCTGTCAGTGAATTAGAAAAAGCCGTTGGAGTATACGAATCACTATGCAAACAGCTTCTCCAGAAACAATCTTAGACCAACTTGAATCAGGTGAGCGTCGTTCGGCCTATCGTGGTGCGGATGGTGTTTGGGTGCCAGATACCGAAGTCAAATCGGCTATCTTGGCTCTATTTAAAGCAAGCTCACTGGTTCAGATGGGTCAGTTTGTAGATAAAAGTGCATTTCCGGCTCAGACTTTTACACCTGAGCGGGGCGTACGAATTGTTCCAGGTGGTAGTTCTGTTCGCCGGGGAGCTTATGTCGCTTCTGGGGTGATTATGATGCCGCCTGCCTATATCAACGTTGGAGCTTATGTTGATGAAGGCACGTTGGTGGACTCGCATGCTTTGGTGGGGAGCTGTGCTCAAATCGGCAAACGTGTGCATTTGTCCGCCGCAGCTCAAATCGGCGGCGTATTGGAGCCTATTGGTGCCAGTCCGGTTATTGTTGAGGATGATGCCTTTATTGGTGGCAACACGGGCCTTTACGAGGGCATTCAAGTTGGCTCTCGGGCTGTGATTGCGGCTGGTGTTGTAATTACCGGTAGTACGCCGATTTATGATTTGGTTCATGGAAAAATTATTGCCGGGCGAGTTCCTGAAAATGCCGTGGTTGTTCCTGGCTCAAGGCCTGCACGGGGTGAGTTTGCAGATAGCCATGGTATTTCATTGAGCACCCCTGTGATTGTGAAATATCGCGATGCGAAAACAGACAGCAAAGCTGCGCTTGAGTCGGCACTCCGAGGTATACCGTGAGACCTCACCCCCAACCCCTCTCCACCCAGTGGAGAGGGGGCCTGCAACGCGGGTGCCTATCTATTTTGACGGTTCTTTGTTTGGCCGCCTGCCAAAATACCGCATTTCCCAAAATCCGAACTCTTTTTCCACTCGAAAAGCCAGTCTTGTTTGCTCGTTATGAGTCTTTGCCGATGCTTCTCCGTATTAAACCAGGACGCTGTGCAAACGCGATTGGATTTAGAATCCCAGACCGATATCGCCTGAATCGCTCTATGGATTACTGTGGGCCTACTCCAACCCAAGAAGGCAGCATCAAGAAATCACCTTGGCTGATCCCGGCAGGGGTGAAGAGTTTTCATTGGGAAGAAGATATTGAGCCGGGTGATAGTGTCCAATTGGAGCTTACAGACTCCGATGGCGTTTTGTGGCCTTCTAAGGCTGAAATCTCCCAAAAAGAGAAACGTTTGTTAATAGAGCTTAAACCAACCCAGCCTATTCAACCGGGCAAGCTCATGATCCTGACTGCTCGTGACAAGTCAGGAACTTTTAGTGTTCCGTTTAAGATTTCGGGGGCTTAGAGTTCACTGGAAATTTCTGAATTATTTAGGCTCTCGTGCTGGATAGGCTGTGATGATTTCATAACCATGTTCTGCTTGTACGGCGATAACCTTGATCCAGGTTGTTGCAGAGTTGTCATTCATGAAACCAACCTGTATCCCGTTATTATAGGTAAAAACAAGGCGTTGACCCTGTTGTAGGTCCTGTCTTCCACCAGAAATAGAATTGAGGATTAGCTCTTTGAATAGGCCAGGTGTTTGAAAGAACTGTGGTAGAAATCTCGACGGTTCATCGAACCTGTCTTTATTGGGCATCTTGTTCTCTTGGGCAAGAATTGCTTCGTAGGCATGTCTAGTCTTGATATGTCTCATATTGATCTTCAATTCGATAGAGGCGCCAGAGCTCGCAGCCGCTGTTGCGCTATTCGAATTCTGTAATTGAACAACGTGCTCTTCTTCCGATTTTGCGAGGGTCTGGGTAGAAGCTTCTTCTTCTAGAGATTCCAATTGTTTATTGAGCCACTGATCAAAGTCGCCATCATAAAGCGCTTCTAGAATCTTAAGATCCTCAGGATCCAAAGCTTTATCATTGTTAGGGATCGGATTAGAATTCTCCTGGTCTTGATTGGAAAGTTGCGAATTAATTTCTGATCGTTGTCTAAGTAAATCCTTCAAATCCTTGCCATAGTTTATTTTCCCTTCTGGTTTTTTTACCGGGTTGTGTATCGGATGAATATTTATCTCAGAATCAGAGACTGGTTTTAATTCCTTGAAGATCAGTTTATCGCCGATTCGAACAGTGGTTGCTTTTAAGACTGTGGTCGGTTTAGCATTTTCATTTTCCAAGTAAATTCCAATTGGAAAGTTGTGTTTGATGTAGATGTTGCCTGATATACAGTTCAGATTTTCAAACACAGGTTGAAGCAATACGGCCCAATCAGATTCTAATCGAAATTCAGGCAAGAAAACAGCCTTAGAATCTCCATGTATACCGTGTAGAGAGAGGGCCAGCTTAAAGTCTATATTCAGAGGCAGTGGAAGTAATTCAAGGAGTTCTGATTCGTTGGGTTCTAATATTTGTGCGGCTTCACAAGGAGTTAGCTCTTTATATTTTTTGTCCCACTTAGTTTCCGTGGCATCGGATTCAGAAATTGTACGTTGGGTAGCTCCATGCGTACTTTGAGTCGCAGCTAATGGAGATGGGGTAGTTGCAGTGGCAGCTGAATTTGAACCCGAATTGATAACTGGAGCAGGAGTAGAGTCTCCGTCAAGCTTGGCAAGCATGTTTTCCATTAATGTGCGCGTTTTTTGTCTGTTTATGTTTTTATTATGTATTGCTGCTTTGTCCACAGTATTTGCAGGAATCGTTCCAATCGGTGTCGTGAAAGCCCTCTCTGTTTTCTTAGGTGACCATAGAGTGTTTTCAAGAAAGGATATAATATTGCTTAGAACCAAATAAGAATTAACCCATTCATTCACTGAGTGTGCCAGATTGTATCCATAGCGAAAACACTCTTGAAAAAAGAGGCTAGCGCTATCCAGGCCTATTAGTGCTGGTAATAGTTGCGCGAGCAAATAGCTTGGAGTGTATGGAGTGAGATCGGGGAATGATGAGCCGAAAAGATCGAAAAGTTGGACTGCTTTAACTCCCCAAAAAAGCTTGGGCTCATTTTGGACTTTTGGGGATAATACCGCCTTCTCCATTAGATATTTAAATCCAAAGGGCAGTGCCCATGAAACAGTGCCCGCGCCAAAAGGAACAACGGGATTAAGTGTGCAAATTGTGAGTGTATAAAAAAACGAGAAACTGAAGAAGCCCTGGTGCTCTCTGGCTAGACCGAATACGGATTGCCCTTGTGTCGTTGTTAGATGGCAATCGGCGCCATGTTCCAGCAAAGCACGGGCAACATCCCAATAGCCGTTTTGCGCTGCAAAATGAAGCGCTGTGAAACCTTCAGGGTCTTGAAAATTGACGTCTGCGCCCTTATCTAACAGAGTATTAACAATCTCTAGATGCCCCTCTTGGGCTGCTACATGAAGCGCCGGAGAAGAATGGCCTGTGCTTTGAGGATTGACCTCAGCGCCACGTTTCAGCAATGCATGGACAATATCCAAATGGCCTTTTTCGGCTGCGATATAAAGCGCCGTGAAACCTTTTGTCGTTTGAATATTGACGTCTGCGCCATGTTTTAATAATGTGTGGACAATATCCAAATGGCCCATTTGGGCTGCGATATAAAGCGGCGTGAAACCTTCAGGGTCTTGAAAATTGACGTCTGCGCCCTTATCTAACAAAGTATTAACAATCTCTAGATGGCCCTCTTGGGCTGCGAGATAAAGAGCTATGTTACCCCCTGAGGTTTGAAGATTGGGGTCTGCATCATGCTCCAACAAAACATTGGCAATCTTTAGCTTGCCTTTCCAGGCTGCTATATGAAGCGCTGTGTTGCCCTCTGAGGTTTGGAAATTCACGTCTGCGCCTTTCTCCAACAAAGTGTTGGTCATATTTAGGTCGCCCTTATAGGATGCAATATGAATTGGGGGAACTGCGTGAGTAAAGAAAGTGCTATTACATACTATGTCGAGGCTGGAGCCGTTCTGATTGAGTGCTTTGAGCGCTCGGTGATTTCCTGAAATGACAGCTTCGCAGACTTCTTTAGGAGACGCTAATAATGAAAATGAGAAAAATAAAACAGTAAAAAGTCGCATATTTGTCTTTTATTTAATATTTTAAAACATGTAAACAGGGGTTTGATTGTGATTTGATGTGTGTCGTTTGAGTTAGGAAATCTTATGCTCCTAAGTGCCCACGGAAAACCGGGCACTTTATCTTTTGAACAAGCTCACTTATTCTTGTAATAAGCTAACCGTGCATCTCGTACGACTTCTGGGTTTACAACTTGAGCTGGTGGTTGGATTGGTGCCTGAACAGCTCTGTGTGCTAAGAACGCTACAGTGCTCAACATCGCAAATCCTGCTAAAGTTAAACGGTATTGACTTACGAATTCCAATATTTCTGTAATTGCAGAATTTTCTTTTTTAGCACCTTGATAATGTATTTTATTGAAATTGTTTAAAAATCCATGAAATTCACTGTCTTTCAATGCCATGATTGCGGTTCCCAAATTCCGAATATCATACAATGATTCAAGAGTTCCATCCGAGTATTTGCCGGCTCTTATTTCTGTTAATAGATCTGAATTGATGTTGTTTTTTATTAGCCATTTAATTGTTTTAGGATTGTTCAGATAAATCCCCTTATCAGGTAGCCCTGAGATGGAAGTGTGCTCTTCAGGCTCTTCATCTGGGCTTGCTAAGCCTTGAGGAGCAATTAAATTAAGTAGGACTAGGGATAATAATATGATTTTATTCATTTGTTTGTTATGTATGAATGGAAAAAGATTGTAAATGGGGTTCCTGCCCCCCTTTTGCAAATTTGAATATCCAATATGGTTCTATTGCTTTGAAATTCGAAATATTACACCAGTCTAAGAAATCTCGTGCTCGAGTTGGTCGCATACACACACCTCATGGTGTCATCGACACACCCAATTTCGTTGCTGTAGGAACCAATGGATCCATTAAAGGCCTTGATAGCTTAACGGTTGAAAATTTGGGTATCCAGCTCATGTTTTGCAATACCTATCATTTGATGCTGCAACCCGGTTCTAAACTCGTTGAACAGGCCGGGGGATTGCACAAATTCATGAACCGCTCCATGCCGCTGATCACGGATTCAGGCGGGTTTCAGGTGTTTAGTTTGGCTTATGGGGGGGTTGCCAGCGAACTTAAGAGCCAAGGCACTAAAAAAATCGATAACAGTGTTTTAAAAATTACCGAAGATGGGGTTTGGTTTAAGTCGTACCGAAATGGTGACCGGGTTTTTCTATCGCCTGAAACTTCGATTCAGGCTCAAAAAGAATTAGGCGCTGATATTATGATCAGCTTTGACGAGTTGCCACCCTATCATATGGACCAGCGAGCCCTGGAAAAATCCCTCGAGCGTACCCATCGCTGGGAAAAACGGTCCCTGGACGCTCACCTGGCTAACCCAAATAATCAGGCCCTTTACGCAGTGATCCATGGTGGGATTGACGTAAATTTGCGCAAAAAGAGCTGTGAATATTTAGGAAATCTGCCGTTTGATGGCTTTGGGATTGGGGGAAGTTTGGGCAAAAATCGACCTGAGATGGTTGGTATGCTGACCGAAGTCATGCCTTTTGTGCCTAAAGAGCGTCCAAATCACCTGCTTGGTATTGGTGATTTGCCTTCTATTAATGACTGTGTTCCCTTAGGGATTGATACATTTGATAGTTCCTACCCGACCAAAGCAGCCAGACACGGCACGATTTTGACGATGGATGGAACACACTTTAACGTGACACGAGCGCGATTCGCGTTGCATTTAAGGCCAGTTGTGGAGGATTGCAGTTGTTATACTTGTCAAAATTACACGGCTGCCTATTTGCATCACCTGTTTAGAGCTCATGAAACGACGGCCATGAATCTGGCTAGTATTCATAACTTGCATGTCATGGTAAGGGTGATGGCAAACTACCGGCAAAAAATCGCCGATGGAGCAATTTAAGGAGATTTGACGATGTACAGCCTAATTCAAAAACAAGCCCCCGATTTCAGCGCCGATGCCGTGATGGCCAATGGTGAGTTCCAAAAAATTAGCCTTTCAAGTTTTAAAGACAAAAAATATGTCTGTTTGTTCTTTTACCCGTTGGACTTCACATTCGTTTGTCCATCCGAAATTATTGCTTTCTCGCATCGTGCTAAAGAATTCGAAGCCAAAGGGGTTCAAATTTTGGGCGTATCGGTGGATTCAAAGTTTAGCCATCATGCTTGGAGAAAAACACCGGTGGAACAAGGTGGGATTGGTGAGATTAATTTCCCATTGATTTCGGATATTACCAAAGAAATTGCTCGTGATTATGGTGTTTTAGTGGATGATGCAGTTGCTTTGCGTGGCACTTTCTTGATCGATAAGTCAGGTGTTGTGCGTCATGCAACTTTAAATGATTTGCCGCTGGGGCGTAATGTTGATGAAACTTTGCGTATGGTCGATGCCTTGCAGCACACAGAACAGTATGGAGAAGTTTGCCCAGCTGGATGGATGAAAGGTAAAACCGCGATGAAAGCAAGCGCTACAGGTGTTGCTTCTTACTTGGCTGAAAACGCAGCCAATCTCTAAAAATAAAAAATCCTCTCCCCTTGAGGGAGAGGACGCCCGAAGGGCAGGTGAGGGGTACGCGCTGCAGGCATGAACCCCTCACCCCAGCCCTCTCCCTCAAGGGGAGAGGGAGAAAATTACTTCTTAGCAGCAACAGGAGCTTGCTGGCTGGTCTGTGACTGGGTCTGACCCTTTGGAGCTTCTTGCTTAGCAGGAGCTTGCTGAGCCATAGGGGCCTGAGCCTTTGGAGCTTCTTTGGCGACAGGAGCCTGAGCCTTTGGAGCTTCTTGCTTAGCAGGAGCTTGCTGGGTCTGAGTTTGGCACTGAGCTGCAGGAGCACATGGAGCCTTAGGAGCTTCTTGTTTAGGAGCTGCTTGGAACTTGTCGCCTGTGCTGACAGGAACAACTACTGGAGCCTTTGAAGCTTCTTTAGCTGGTGCCTGGGTGGTTTGGCCAACTTGACCCTTAGACACAGGAGCCTGAGTTTGTTGTTGAACCTGTGATTGTGCTTGAGCTTGAGTTGAACCTGCTGCTGTTGTTGATCCGCAATTTGACATTGTAATACCTCACGTTTTGTTAGTGGTTAAACGAACTAGCCCGCTAGGGGCCCTTCGTTCACAAGAACTTCTTGTGCATGGGGTTTTATTTCCGGGCCTTCAGTTTTGGCGTTGACATGCTTTAAAAATGTATTACAAATAAACACTTGCTGTGAAATTATTTTTTTTAACAATAGCTTTTTTAGTCAGTGCCTGTGCGCCCGAAGAAGATTTTGCCAGTAGGACTGCTGAATATATGATCAGACCAGAAAACAATGGGTTTTCGATCTTGATCAAGATCCGCGGGCTGGGTCAAGCAAAATATAAGGTGTTAGCTGATCTGCCTCAGCCGAGTCTTATTAAAATAAACCATACAGATATCAGTCATGGATATTTTCAGATTGAAGGAGCAAATTTTTTTAGATGCATCGGTAATATTGATATTGTGAGGCCAGTTAAATTGATTTGGGAAGTTCCTGAGGATTGGAAGTTGGCTAACTCATTTGGATTTGGCGAGAGAATACAAGAATTTCGGTCTTCATGCCGTCAGTTGGCCAGTTCTATCCTTGCAGGTGGTCCTGGCTTGCGTTTGACTCCGACGTCGTTTGGGGTTTTGGGGATGAGCGCACGACACTTAAATCCTGCAGAATTAATTGAACGGCTGGAACTCAACATGAAGCGTGTGGAAGAGTTTTGGGACGATCGGCCAGGGCCTTATTTTTTAGTATTGGTGCACCAGAAAAGTGTTACAGAACCGAATGGATATGGTGGAACAGCACATAAGAACTCGTTTCAGCTCCAACTGAAAGGGGACGAATCCGAAGCAGCCTTGAATCATTTGATTTCTCATGAGTACATTCATCACTGGATTGCTTTCACCATTAAGGGGCCACCTGTTCAAGATGAAAGAGATCATCTGGATATTCGTTGGTTTATTGAAGGGTTTACGGACTATCTCGCCTACGACTTATCTAAGGCTCCTGTTCCTGAACAGTCAAAGCAATGTCCTGAAAGCCTGTGCCCATCAAAAAATGACCCACTTTGGGTTTTGAAAAATTTTTATAAAGATAGAAATTACTTTCAGATCCCATATTACTATGGTCGAAGGTTAGCTGCTGAATTTGAAGCTAGGATCAGGCTTTATCCAAACTCAGGCAAAACATTGCAAGATTTCATGCATGATCTATTGGCACGCTCTAAGCGCGATCCAAGATTTTATATTACTCAGAACACCTTCCTGCAAACAATCTGCGAAGGTCAATATATGGATTGCAATGAAGCCAAAGACTTGATCAACCGATATGTGATTCTGGGAGAGTCACTTTAAGTTTCAAGCTTGGCCATCAACGCCTCAGACTCTTTTTCTGTCAAGAGATCTGAATCTAACGAATTGCGATAGGATGCCCAGGCAATTTGCTTAAGCTGCTTTTGAATCGATTTCATACGCAGCTGAGCAGCTTTCTGAAACTCTGGGTCCTCGCCTTTTTGCTCAAGAGTCTTTAAAATTTCAACACGCTCGGCTTGCAGGTTCGCGATGAGAGCTTTAGCCGCAGGCAGATCTTGAGAAGAAAGCTTAGAAATAGCTTCCAGTTGAGCTTTAATGGCTTTAAGCCGGGCAAGACTCATGTTTAAGAAGGAAACAGCAGAAGTCCTTGCAGGAAGCATATCTAGCCATTTGAGCAAAATGGGGATTGTGACTCCTTGAAACACCACAGAAAGCACAACAACCCCGAAGGTCATCGCAATTAAAGTTTGTTTGAACTCGATGGTGTCTGGAAGCGACAAGGCCAACATCATAGAGAGTGCGCCTCGAAGGCCAGCCCACCAAATGACCGTTGCATTCTTAGCGCTTAGTGGCTGTCCCATCTTTCTTAAAATAGGCAAAGACAGGTAGACGGAGGCTGCGCGTGCTACCAGTACAGCCATATAGGCCATCAGAATGAGGGGCATGTTGTGCCATAATAGAGGGACGCTCACTTCTAGGCCCATCATCAAGAACACCATGCTGGTAATGAAAAACGAGACATACTCCCAGAAACTTGTGACTGCAAAGTAGGCATGCGGGTTGAAACCCTTTTTGTAGCCAAAATTACCCACAAATAGACCAGCCATCACAGTCGCAAGAATACCTGAAACATGTAAGTTTTCAGCGACGATAAAAGAGCCGTAGGCTGTCACGGTTGTAATCGCGATAGAGATAAGATGATCTTCTGCAAAAGTCACCAAAAGACCTGCAAAGAGACCCAGCAGAGATCCGATAAAAAGACCTCCAATGGAGTAGCTGAACATTTGCAGGATACCTTGGGACCAGTCAAAGTATCCCATGCTAATAGCACCTAAAACGGTGTAGTAGAAAACGATAGCAGTTCCATCGTTAAAGAGGCTTTCACCTTCAATCAAAAGCCCGAGTCTTCTTTCTACCCCCAGTTGTCTCAGAAGATTAATCACTGAAACCGGGTCAGTAGCTGCAATGATGGTTCCAAAAAGTAAAAAATGTAAGAAAGTTGCTGACCCACCCAAGCCAAAGGTCGAGAACTCAAACCAGAGGGTCAAAGCTGTAATAAATGCGGCTAGGATCACACCCGGCAGAGCTAGTGTTGCGATCGTTGGAGAAAATCGTTTGAGTTCATGCCCCGGAAAGTGAATGGCAGCCTCAAACAAAAGGGCAGGCAAGAAGATATTCATCAATAGGTTAGGAGTCAGCTTTAGATGAGGAACAATGTCCAAAGCGTTAATGCCAATTCCCACCAAAATAAGAGATACCGTGTACGGAACCTTAACTCGTGCCGCTACAATCCCCACAATCGTTGCTACGATCATTAAAGATAAAAGAGATTGTATTGTTTGAAGTTCAGTCATTATTTTGCGTGTACCTTTCCTTATAATATATTAAAAATGCCTTTTCTGTCTCAGAAAGCATTGACTCGTTTACTAAACGTAAGTCCAAAGGACAAAAAGACAAGGGCTCAACCTTTAAAAAATCAGGAAATTCAGGATCTTGGATGGCTGTACACAGGTTTTCGATGCGAACGCCTCCAAAGCCTTCGATATAGATTCCTGGTTCAATCGAAAATACTTGCCCGATTTGAATTGGGGCAGAGCTTACGACTGAAATGCGCGGTGGGTCTTCATGGACATTGATGCCAACCCCGTGTCCTGTCCCATGGTTGTAATTAAATCCTAATCGCCAGATGGGGTCACGAACGATTCCATCGATCGAGGCGCCAGTGGTGCCCTTAGGAAAACGCGCGGTCATGCCTGCAATCGAGCCCTTCAAAACAGCGGTATAAATCTTTTTCTGGAAATCAGTAGCTTGTTGTTTAGGGCCACCTAGCAAGAAAGTTCGGGTTAGATCTGTCGCATAGCCGCCTTCATAATAAGCCCCTGTGTCTAGTAAGAACAAATCACCGAGTTTTAGGGGCTCTATTTCTTCTGGGGTTCCATGGTGGATTTGTGCGCCGTTTTTACCGCCCCCGCAAATTGGCTTGAAAGACAGGCCGGTTACACCTGATTTATCAAATTCTGAACGAACTTTTTTATCTACCAAACTTTCGGTAAGAACAGCTCCTGTTTCCATTTGGGTGCAGACCCATTCTTGAACTTTCGCAACCACTCGATCTGCACGTTGTATAGCACTGCGCATATGCTCAAGCTCTGCAGGATTTTTGAGGGACTTCATGGCTTGAAAAGGGCTTTTAATGAAAACAATTTCTGCACCAGCTGCAATGAGTTCTTGATGCACGGATTCAGGGGTCAGGGCAGGGTCTAGGCCGATTCGGGCACCCTTTTTGATGAAAATAGGACCTTCCAAGACTTCTACCTTGTCTGGATAGGCTATGGCGCGGGCAGAAAAAGTCATTTGATATGGAAATTCGGCAGAGCGTTCATTTAAAAGCCAGGCGATTTCATCCAATGGAACAACCAAAAGGGCATCCAGCTTGTTTTCAGTAAAGAAAGGACGAGCTTTGGAAAGTTTTTGCTCCGTAGACTCTCCAGCGTATTTAAGGTCTACTTTCCACCGAGCGGGCTTGCCCGCCGAAGCTTCAGCGTAGGCGGGTCCAAAATCTGGGAGGTCAACAAGTAAGATGGAGTTTTTCTTGGCTAGGACATGAAGTTTTTCGTATAAATTGATGGAAATACGGTCTTTTTCGACCCCAAGCTTGATGTTTGAATAGCCACCTAAAGTTTCTAGCCACGCGGACTCAATCGATTGACCCAGCGGTAAAACACGAACATCGAACTCGGGGGCTTCTTGTTTGGCTTGAATTGAGTAACGCCCATCTACAAACAGAACGCCTTTGTCATTGATGACCAAAGCATCACCGGTAGAGCCTTTGAACCCTGTCAGATAAACTCTGCGGCTTTGTTCTGGGGGGACATATTCGTTGAGGTATGAATCGGTGGAGCGTACCAGGGCTCCGTTCAAACCATGCTGTTTTAAAAGCTTTACGAAGGCGTTTAGGGGCTGATTCATAAGGGATTTTCATAACCCACTTTGCACCTTCAAGCAATTTATGTATCTGAACCCATCTGATGAGAAGTATTATCGCAATTGGGGTGCTTTTGCTTGCAGCCTGCAGCCCTTGCAAGAAATTGGCTGAGAAGATTTGTGATTGCCATGGCAGTCAGTCGGAAAGAAATAATTGCAAAAACCGATTGAGCCTACTTTCACAACATAAGGCCTTTGGTTTTGCAGAGGATACTCAGCGCTGTGAAGAAATTTTAAAAAATCCCGATTGTACTTGTCAGGCTATTATTTCGAATCAATATGAAAAATGTGGAATCACGCGCGAATGAGACGTTTTAAATTAAGAAATGCACTATTTATTTTGCCTAATGCTTTTACGGTTTCTTCAATTTTTTGTGGAATGTATGCGATTTGGCATAGCCTAACAGGCAACACACCAGAAACGCTCTATGAGTCCGCAATAGCCGTGTTTTTTGCGGGATTTTTTGATCTGTTTGATGGCCGGGTAGCACGCATGACCAAAACTCAAAGTGAGTTTGGGGTACAACTTGATTCTTTGGCGGATATGGTCAGTTTTGGGATTGCTCCGGCTTTGCTCGTCTACAAATGGGCGCTAGAACCCCTAGGTGCGGTCGGCTTTGTCACTGTATTTCTTTATGCAGCTTGTGGGGCTATTAGGTTGGCACGTTTTAATGTGATGGCTGCAAGAGACAATGGAGCCTCAGATTATTTTACGGGTCTTCCAATCCCATTGGCAGCTTCAGTGATGATTGCAGCACTGATTTCACACTTAAAGGTTTTCGAGGGCGCAGCGGTTAAACACCCAGAATGGACAATGATTTGGGTTGTTGGGTTAAGTTTGCTCATGGTAAGCACTGTCCCTTATTGGACATTTAAGCATTACAAATTTAACCGCCAAACTCTGATGCTCGGACTTTTATTTGTGATTGGTGCGTGGTGGTTCCGGCTTCATTATCCAACGAGCTTAGGACTTGTTTCTTTGCTCGGAATTTATATTCTGGCTGGATTGGTAAGATATTTGTCATTTAAGCTATACTCACCTAACAAGGAGATAGAATAATGCAGAGCATGCAAAATTGCCGTTGCCCACATCACTCGATGATGGGTTTGTTTATCACTCTTATTGCGCTAACGATTCTTTCTAACCACCTCGGTTTTTTGAGTGATGGTACGAGTGGAATTGTTTGGCCAGTTCTGTTGGGATTGATTGGTCTTCAAAAGGGCTTTAACCGCATGTGCAAATGCTGCTCGGGTTGCGGCTGTGGTTGCGGAGATTCAAACAAGCCAGCTGGTAAGTGCTGCTAAATGGATCTATCGGTCATTTGACCGATTCGAAGCATCTGTTCTTGCGCTATTTAAGAACAGATGCGGGTTATTCTGGGTGTCTTTTCACTTTTTGCCCTAGCAGGGTGCCAAAGCTTTCAAGCAAGAATCGAGGCTAGTAAAGCGTTTAACGCTTACGAAAAGAAAGATTATGCGGCTTCGGTTGAACATTACAAAATAGCACTCACTCACGTTCCAGACAAAATTGTTCTTCAAAAAAACCTGGGTTTTGCTGAACTTGCCCTAGCGCAAGATACGCCTGATCAGAGTGAAAGTCGGGCACACTATAATCAGGCTGTTAATCATTTATTTGGGGTTCTCAGGGCGCATCCTGAAGATAAAGAACTGGCAACGATTTTAGTAGATGCATGGACGCAAACTGATCGTCTGCCCGAAGCAGCAAACTACTACAAAGAGTACTTAGGAAAGTTTCCAAACGATGGCGAGGCATGGAGGCTTCTTGGGCAGATTGAAGCACATCGGGGTAACTATGCTGGTGCTTTGGAAAGCTATGAAAAACGGCAAAATCTATACCCAAATGATATCCAAATATCTGTGGGTAAGGCAATTTTGTGTTGGGAGTGGCTCCGTTCAGGATCTTCAGAAAGTCCTGAAAAGGCTCTTGAAATAGCAACGCTTGGTTTAAATGCGGCACTCCAAAGTGATGCAAAGGATCCCAAACACCCGACAGCTTTGGTGTATGCGGGCTTGTTGCTCAGACAGAGGGCTGTGCATCAGAAGGATTCGAAGGCTTCTCACCAAGATCTTTTAGAGGCACAGCGCCTTCTTGAGAAAGTTCGCAATAGGCACAAGGGGGCATAGGAGATATCGATGTTTGAGTCTTATTTTTCACATCAAACAGCTTACCTCCAAGATGCCAGACAACCGCTTTATTACTCAGCAGCAATGCATTTGCTTCTGATTGCAGTGCTTTTAGCCATGCCTTACGCATTCATTCGTGAGTTGCCAGCGCCTGTTTCTGCACTGTCTGTTTTTGAAGCTTTGCCGCCGCCACCTCCTCCGCCTCCTGGGGGTTCTCAAACTCAGCCCAAAGATGAGGTCAAACCCAAAGAGCCAGATACGTTAAAAGAGCCTGATAAAGCTCCCCAAGACCTCCCGAAACCAGATAATAAGCCAGTGAATCCGGCTGGTGTTGAAGGTGGTGTAGAAGGCGGCGTAGAAGGTGGTGTTGTGGGTGGAGAACTTTCTGCAACCTTGCTTGTCAAAGCGCAGCAGCGTTTATCTGGCATGATGCCAGTGTTTCCTGCAGAAGCCAAAGCTCAAGGGCTTAATGCACGAATTGCTGCAAGAGTTTGTATTTCGGCTCAAGGCGATGTGAAAAGCATTAAAATTTTAAGAGGAAGCCCAGCGTTCGATGCTGCGGTTGAAAAAGCAGTTTTAACTTGGAGATATGAACCTTACATGGCTGGAAGTACCGCAGTCCCTGCATGCTTTCCTGTGTATTTTAACTTCAACCTGAAGGAGTAAATCATTATGGGACTTAACCTTTTCGAAATGTGGGCAAATATGGGGTTTTCAGCCCGCATGGTCGTATTCGTGCTGCTGTTTATGTCTATCTACGTTGTCGGTGTGAGCATGGAGCGTTGGCGTTTCTTTAAAAAGGGCAGCAAATCTGACAATTTACTCATACAGGGTTTGCGAGCTCTGCTGATGAAAGATGGAGCGGCCGCTCTCAAGCAGACCAGGGAGCTTGCCAAAGAGCATGCTGAAAGTTCTATGGCTCCGGTGGTAGAGGCAGCTTCAGAAGCCTTTCTCAAAAAATCATCAGGGCTTGATGCATTGGATCTGGTGGTTGGAATCAATCGTGCGGTAGAACGCTCGATCGAACGCCAAACCAGTGTGCTTAAAAAAGGCTTAGGGGGTCTAGCAACCGTAGCTTCAACAGCTCCCTTCGTAGGTTTGTTTGGAACGGTGTTGGGTATTATCAATGCGTTTCACTCCATGTCTCAGAGTGGATCAGGTGGTTTGGCAACGGTCAGTGCAGGTATCTCAGAAGCCTTGGTTGTCACTGCGTTTGGTTTGTTGGTAGCTATTCCTTCAGTGGCCCTTTACAACTTTTTTACAGGGCAGGCAGACAAACTGATTGTGGATATGGAAGAGATATCTTCAGAAATGGTTGAAGCGGTGGTGCTTGATACCAGGAAGGCCTAAAGAATGGACCGTTCTATCTTTCGAAAACTTGAATTGATTGAGACCGGATCTCAGAAGAGACGATTTAAGAGTCATCGCTCGTCCAAGACAGATGCGAACATTAATATCACTCCATTGGTCGATGTAGTGCTGGTGTTGCTGATTATCTTTATGGTTGTGACGCCTATGATTAATGAGGGCCTCAAACTTCCATTTTCGATTTCGGCAGAACGTTCTAGTGGCCGGTTAGATGATCTAAAGATTTTCATGCTAGCATCTGGTGAAATCAAAATAGGTGATGCTATGGTCACTGAATCGAATCTCAATGAGATTTTGTCTAAAGAGCTATCAAAAAAGCCAGGGCGTGCTGTTTATGTATCCGCTGACAAGTCACTTCAGTATGTGAAAGTGCGTAAGTTGTTGGCTAGTCTGCGGGATAATGGAATTTCTCAAGCAGGTTTAATGAGTACGATCAATCCAGAGGAGTCTTAAGAAAGATGGCTGCTAATATTTCTCATGGAAAGGGTGGGGCAAAAGCAGAAATCAACATCACCCCCCTGGTGGATGTTGTATTGGTACTGCTCATTATCTTTATGGTTGTGAGCCCGGGGGATGCGACCTATTTGCCAGACGCAATCCCTAAACCGGCGCAGCTTGATGATAGTCAGTTAGACGCTAATGATCGTATGGTTCTAGAATTATCAGCGGATGGGGTGGCAAAACTTAACCAGAAAGTGGTGGAACATGCTGACTTTGTGAAGACGCTCAAGACACTCTTTGAGGAGCGTGCAGACAAAAAACTATTCATCTCAGTCGAAGATGAATTGCCCTATGGTGAGGTAGTGAACTGGATGGGTCTTGCCAAGACCGCTGGGGCGACTTTGATGGCGCTTAAGCTGAGCCAGGCTCAGAACTGATCATTAACGCAGACGACAAGCTGCTGGGTGTGGGGTTCCCGAAAGAGTGGCAGTTTTTTTTCGGTATCTACCGCTATGGCCATTGCTTTATGCTTAACAGGAAAAGGAATCCCGTTGGCGCTCCAGAAAATCCCAGAGAGGTTTTTGGGAGCATTATTAAGCAACTCACTTTCGGTTGGGAGCCTCCAATCGTTTCTGCCATTTTTGACAAGCTCTGAACAGAAATACTGAGCAGTGGTTACAACATCTTTACTGCCCCATTGGAGTTTTTGAACAGCTGGGCCGTGCCACAGTAGTTCGGAAAAAGCGGCACCAGAATAAAGCAGAGCCCCGAACAAACCAACCAAAGTGATGCGTGTCATAACTCCCCCTTCCATATGCCCCCTCTTTAACAATTTACCTTAACACTCGCCAAAAGTTCATCTCCAGCAGTACTCCAGAATACATGCGTACGGGCTTAAAATTTCTATTTTTTTCTTTATCTTTCAACCTGTTAGCAGGCTGGGGCTCTGAATCCATCTGTGGTTCAGCAGAGATCCCTGCTGCCTCTCAAAGTGCTTGGATTCATCTGCGCAATTCGGTTGCTTCACTGGGTGAACAACATCACGCGGCCAACGATGCAATCGTTCCAAGTAAAACCTTTGTTACAGTTACAGGAAGGTTTTCTTATGGCCCGTTTCTCAAAGCGGTTGCAGATGAAACTGTTGAGTTATGGTTGGATCACTGTGAACCACAAGCAACATTGATGGGTCGCGTACAAACAGACTCAGATGGGTTCGCCAGATTTCAGATATTTCCTTATTTAGAGCCTGGGGTTTACCGTCTGACCTATCGTGTTCAAGCCGATGGAAGTTTGTTGCATGCTTGGCTGACTGTGACCAAACCACAGGCATATGTTACGATTTTTGACATAGACGGTACCTTGACAATCAATGATCGAGAGGGATTTAAAGAGGCCTGTGGTTCTGCATTTGGCTGTACTTATGAGCCAACGCTTCGTCCGGGAGCAATCACGCTCACAAGGCATTGGGATATGAAGGGGAGCCATCTGGTTTATCTGAGTTCAAGGCATCATCGGTTGACAGACATGACCCGTTCATTTTTGAAAAGGCAAGGCTTTGCATCAGGAACCGTCATGTTGTCCAATAATCTTGGAGAATGGATGCCAACGGAAGGTGGTACTGGTAAATTCAAAGCAAATGAACTGAAAAAGTTGGTCAAAAGCGGCTTATTGATAGCTGCTGTCTATGGGAATTCAAAAACAGACATATATGCGTTTAGGCAGGCTGGGGTTTCGGATGAATTCACACACATTGTTGGGGAAGAAGGAACTTTGGGTGAAGACTTCGAGGAACACTTAAAGTGGCTCCGCGGGACGGACTCGAACCGCCGACCCGGTGATTAACAGTCACCTGCTCTACCGACTGAGCTACCGCGGAATGCGAAGACTATTACAATCAGAGCTTGAAGGCGAAGTCAAGTGTTGTTAATGAACTCTATGAAAATTTTTGTTTGTGGCACCAAAGGTCGCATGAGTTTGGCCATCAGGACCTTAGTGATGGACCAGCCAGATCTTGAACTGGCTGAGTCAGATAAACAGGCCGATGTGATAATCGATTTTACGGTTCCGCAGGCTTTGCAAGAGCACTTGGCCCAGGCTATTCAGCACGGTATTCCGGTTATGTGCGGCACAACAGGTTTGGGAGCAGAGCACCATGAAGCTCTACAGAAAGCTTCAAAACAGATACCTGTTTTGTGGGCATCCAATACTTCGATTGGTGCAAACCTCCTGTTTGAGTTTACGCGTATGGCTTCAAAATCAATGCCTGAAGCCAGCATCCAGATCGAAGATATCCATCATATTCATAAAAAAGACTCACCCAGTGGGACAGCGCTTACCCTTGCCAAGGCAGCAGGAAGTAGGGCTGCAATAGCGAGCAAGCGAGAGGGTGAAGTGGCAGGCATTCATACGGTTACATTTAAAACGGGGCAAGAAACCCTTGTCTTGCATCATGAGGCACATAGTCGAGATATTTTTGCTTCAGGCGCAATTCAGGCTGCACGCTTTTTAATTCATCAAAAGCCTGGTTTCTACGAAATGAGAGACGTGCTAGGATTGGGGCCGCAATGATTGACTGGAAAAAATTAATCGAGACCGAAGAAGAAACACAAGCAGCAGGCAAGAGTCATGAGCTGGATTGGCGTCATGAAACTGCATATAGTTTGTGCGAGCTTTACTATACTCAGTTTAGGACTCAGCGCTATGCGTCCAGTCAGCGTATTGATCTCCGTCCAGGATCTGATTTTAATCGGTTCATGGAATCTCATATGGAGCCTTTAGCGCAATATGAGGTTTGGGAAGCATTGTTTCCCAACAAAGAATCTGCCTCTTCTGCCGGTGCGATTGATGAAGCATTGCACCTGTTGGCGGATTCCAAAATTGTTGATCGGGTTTACTCGGGTGATATCGTGACTGTTCAAAAATTAGTCTCGACGATTCGCAAAAAAAGAGCCAAGTATCTGGACAACCTGTGACACCTGTCAGATTTGTAACGGCAACGTCTTTGTTCGATGGACATGATGCGGCGATCCACATCATGCGCCGTATTTTGCAAAGTGAGGGCGCTGAAGTTATTCATCTGGGACATAATCGCAGTGTTCAGGAAGTTGTTCAGGCGGCAATACAAGAAGATGCCCAGGGAATTGCTGTTTCAAGTTATCAGGGTGGGCATGTTGAATATTTTACCTACATGCTCGAGCTCCTGAAGGAGCACAATTCAAGTCATATCAAAGTATTTGGCGGTGGTGGGGGTGTGATTTCTCCTCCTGAGATTGCGCTTCTGGAATCCCGCGGCGTAACCAAAATATTTTCACCGGACGACGGTCTTAAGATGGGCCTTGTCGGGATGATCCGGCACATGATCGAGGCGTGTCGGCACCCAGTCGAACCCCAGGCCACAGAGTATTGGCCAGCGATATTGGCACGCCAAATAACGGCGATCGAGCTGCACTCCCCCTCTCCACTGGGTGGAGAGGGGTTAGGGGTGAGGTCTCCGAGGGAGAGGGGTGCACTTACAAAAGTCCTTGGTATCACCGGCACGGGTGGCGCAGGCAAAAGCTCTCTGATTGACGAATTGCTCTCCAGATATTTGCGTGAATTCCCAGAGCACAAAATTGCTGTACTCAGCATAGACCCAACCCGTAAACGCTCAGGCGGAGCTTTGCTAGGTGATCGCATCCGCATGAATTCTGCGTCAGATCCGCGCGTATTTGTGCGTTCTATGGCGACGCGTAGTGAAAGTCTTAAAACGCATAAAGCCATTAAGCCTGTTCTGGAACTACTCAAATCTAGTGGCTTTGATTTGGTGATCTTTGAAACTCCTGGCATTGGCCAAAGTGACAGTGAAATTACGCAGCTCGTGGATCAATCGATTTACGTGATGACACCTGAATATGGTGCGTCAACTCAGCTTGAAAAAATCGACATGCTCGATTTTGCCGACTTTGTAGTCATCAACAAGTTTGACAAGCGCGGCAGTTTGGATGCTTTGCGAGATGTTCGTAAAACCTACCAGCGCAATCGTAGTCGGTTTAGCGATTCACCAGACAGCATGCCAGTTTTTGGGACTTGCGCGCATCACTACAATGACTTTGGAACGAATCGATTGTTTAACGCCATCTTTGGAACGAAATTGCCCGATGGAGATCCAGAAGTTCACAGTTTGATACCGGCAGATCGCGTGCGTTATCTGGGCGAGATCAGTTCTGAGATTCGTCGATACCATGCTCAAGTTGATGACCTGTCCGATAAGCCGGAGCACCCAGAAGTGCAACGTGAAGTCCATGCTTTTCGAGCAATGGCGGCTCATTATGAACAACCCACGCAAGCCTATGAAGTGCGGGGTAAGAAAATTAGCGTTACCAATACAACAGAATCTCTTAGCCACCTTGCAATTCCCAAGGTTGCGGTGCCAAAGTTTAAGAGCACGACTGAAACATACAGGTTTGCAAAGCTTGAAAATTTGCCTGGCTATTTTCCCTACACGGCAGGTGTTTTCCCTTTTAAACGTCAGAATGAAGACCCGACGCGTTTGTTTGCAGGAGAGGGCTTGGCCGAGCGAACAAACAAACGCTTTCACTATGTATCCCAGGGGCAGCCTGCAACACGTTTATCGACAGCTTTTGATTCAGTAACCCTCTATGGGGCTGACCCAGATATGCGTCCGGATATTTTCGGAAAAATTGGAAATGCCGGCGTTTCAGTTTGTTCGCTCGATGATATGAAGCGTTTGTATTCAGGTTTCGACCTAATGCAACCAAGCGCATCGGTTTCGATGACCATCAACGGTCCTGCGCCGATTATTTTGGCGTATTTTATGAATGCGGCGATTGATGCCCAGTGTGAGCGTGAGCTCAAGACTTCAGGTCAGTGGTCTGTTGTCCAAACAAGAATAGACGCTTGGTTTAAATCACGAAGAACAAAACAGCCAACATATCGAAGTCAAAATTTACCAGAAGGGCATGATGGGATTGGACTTGGATTTTTGGGTATTTCTGCTCGTGAGGTTGTTGAACCTGCGTTTTACGAACGCGTCAAAAAACAAGTTCTCGAAAATATTCGAGGCACAGTTCAGGCAGATATTTTAAAAGAAGACCAGGCCCAAAATACGTGCATATTTTCGACAGAGTTTGCGCTGCGTATGATGGGAGATGTTCAGGCCTATTTTACTCAGAATAACGTTCGTAATTTTTACAGTGTTAGTATCAGCGGGTATCATATTGCCGAGGCCGGAGCTAACCCTGTGACACAGCTTGCTTTCACGCTCGCCAATGGCTTTACATTGGTTGAGTATTACAGAGCACGTGGTCTGGATATTAACGCGTTTGCGCCAAACTTAAGCTTTTTCTTTTCGAATGGATTAGACCCAGAGTATGCAGTGATTGGTCGTGTCGCTCGTCGTATTTGGGCCATTGCGATGAAGAATCTTTATGGCGCAGATGAGCGAAGTCAGAAGCTTAAATATCATATCCAGACTTCCGGACGTTCACTGCACGCGCAAGAAATCTCTTTCAACGATATCCGAACAACGTTGCAAGCTCTGTATGCAATTAATGATAACTGTAACTCCCTGCACACGAATGCTTATGATGAAGCCATCACCACACCGACAGAAGAGTCTGTGCGTCGTGCATTGGCGATTCAGTTGATTATCAATCGCGAACTTGGCTTAACCAAGAATGAAAATTCTTTGCAAGGCAGCTTCTTTATCGAACAACTCACCGCTCAAGTTGAAGACGCAGTGCTGAAAGCTTTTGAAGCATTGGATGCTCGGGGTGGGGTTCTGGGCGCTATGGAGACGATGTACCAGCGCAGCAAGATTCAAGAAGAAAGTCTTGAATATGAACATAAAAAACATACAGGAGAGCTTCCGATTGTTGGTGTGAATATGTTCTTGCCAAAGACTCCTGAAGACTATTCTAAGCAAGAATTGATTCGTTCGAGCGAAGAAGAACGAGCTTCACAAGTGAATCAAGTTGCTTGGATTCATGAGACTTACAAATCTGAGCAGGCTGAGGCTTTGGCTAAAATCCAGCAAGCGGCTTTGACTGGAGAAAATGTTTTTGAAGCTCTGATGAAATATTCAAGCTCATGCACGTTGGGTGAGATATCTCGTGTGCTGTATGAGTCTGGCGGTGCTTACCGACGAAATATGTAGGTGTTATGAATACAGATTTTTATCAAATAACCATGGCATATGCCCATTGGAAACGTGGAACTCATCAACAGTTGGCGGCATTTCAGCTTTATTACAGGCGACCACCTTTCGAAGGCAAAGATGTTTTATTTTGCGGTCTTGAAACAATTGTCGATTATTTGAAGACATTTTGTTTTACAGCTGAAGATTTGTCCTACCTTGAATCCCTCGAATTATTTGAGCCTGGTTTTATAGACTACTTACGTGGTTTGAAATTTACGGGTGATCTAAATTCGGTTCTCGAAGGCACGCGCGTTTTACCGAAAGAGCCCATATTGCAGCTTACAGGGCCTATTGCACTGTCTCAAATTCTTGAGACGCCTTTGTTGAATATTGTGAATTTTCAAACGCTTGTGGCAACCAAAGCTGCACGTGTTCGAGCTTCTGCGGGTGAGGACCTGGTAATTGAATTCGGGCTTAGGCGTGCACAAGGATTCGATGGTGCACTCTCTGCCAGTCGTGCGGCTCATATTGGGGGGTGTGATGCTACTTCGAACCTAGAAGCAGCCATGCGATTTGGAATTAAAGCCATGGGCACTATGTCACATGCTTGGGTGATGTCATTCCCCACGGAGCTTGAAGCCTTTGAGGCTTATGCAAAAATCTATCCGGATTCTTGCATCGTAGCAGTAGATACTTATGACACCATTCATGGTGTTCAAAATGCAATTCGCCTAGGCAATACACTCAAAGGTATTCGCCTCGATTCTGGAGATCTTGCGGCCTTAAGTTTGGAAGCACGTCGTATGCTTGACGCAGCAGGGCTTTCTCATGTGAAAATTATAGCCAGTGGTGATTTAGACGAATACAAAATTGAGGCTCTGAAAAAGAAAGGAGCCCCGATTGATGCCTGGGGTGTTGGAACCAAATTGGTGACAGCTTATGAAGAACCTGCTTTGACGGGTGTATACAAACTCGCATCGATACAAGACTCAGAAGGTGTTTGGCGTGATTGCCATAAGACATCGAACGATGAGTTTAAAGCGAGCCTGCCTGGGTTTTTACCTATGCAGGGCAATAAATTGCATCCTATTTTTAAAGACGGAAACTACCTTAGAGGTTGAGTAGTGTGAATATTGCTGTGCCTATGATCAAAGCATAGGAGGGTTGCTCAGCACTACTTTTTTGCTTGGGAAGTTTGCTGGCTACAACTTGGCTCATATTGCACATTGCAAGACATTCTGGCCTTGGGTCAACTGAACAGTTTTGTTTGAACTTATCACAATAAGATTCACACTCAGTACGGTTTGCGTAAGTTTTGAAATCACCTCGACAGCATTTCATGCAAACTGAATTTGCGCCTGAACGAATGAAGTCTGCTGGACTTTGTGAGATAGCTATACTTGAAAAAATAACTGATATCACAAGAATAGTACTAACGATTTTCATGTCTAAAACTATGTATTTAAATCTTGTTTTGTCAATAGCGCGAATCGGTATTTACGAATCCGATAGTTTGGTTGAAAGAGTGGGTGCATGCAAACCAAACGCTCCATTGGAATCTTAGGCGGTAGTTTTGACCCACCACATTTAGGTCATGAAAAGTTGGCCTTGGAGGCGTTGGCCCATGCTGGCATTGATGAGCTTTGGGTACTTCCCTGTGCGAGTCATGCATTCCAAAAGCCCTTGACGCCTTTTGCAGACCGAATGGCGATGTGTCAGTTAGCTTTTGGGCATTTGAAAAACACCCGTGTTTTGGACCTTGAACAATCATTGCCGGCGCCGAATTACACCGTCAATACGCTTGAGGCGATTCATGCAAAATACCCAGACGCTGAACTTGTTTTTGTCATGGGCAGTGATTTGCTGGAAAGTTTTGAGAAGTGGCATGAATCAGACCGAATCAAGACTCTGGCCAGACGATTTGTGGTCGACAGAGGAGCTCTCCTGCCGGCGGCGCAAAGCACCAAAATCAGGCAGGGTGATTTTTCATATCTGAACTCAAAGATTCATGCTTATATTGAGGAGCATCATCTCTACTCGTAGTGGCTCCACATCCGGAGTACTTTAACGATTTTCTGTTCCTCAAGAACTTCATAGACCAGACGGTGTTGAATGTTGATGCGTCTTGAATAAAGACCCGCAAGATTGCCTACGAGTTTTTCGTAAGGAGGTGGATTTTGAAAGGGATTTTTTTCTAAAATTTGTAGTAATTCAGAAGCCTTAGGCTTGAGTCCGGCTGAAACCAGCTTGGCAGCATCTTTTTGAGCGTGCTTGGAATAGACCAGATTATATGCTGTCATTTGACTACCAATCTAGCTTTGTGGCCATCTGATTGGGAGGTGTTTCTAGACCTTCTTTAAGTGAACTGGTCATCCCAGGGATAGAGGATAAGAAAATAGTTTCTTGAATGCTGCGCCAATCTTCTTCAGATAAAAGTACCGCATTATGGCGTTTGCCTTTGATCAGAACAGGTTCATGCTGAGTGGCTGCCCTATCGATCAAAGCAAAGAATTCTTTTCGAGCCTCTGTTACGGTTAACGCTGTCATGGTCTTATAGTACGCAATTGCGTACGTAAAGTCAAATTGATAGCCTATCTAACTCTATCACCTGGTTTTGCCCCAGGAACAGACAGCAATACGGGAACGTCATCACCTGCCGCCAAAATCATGCCTTCGCTGAGGCCGAATTTCATTTTGCGTGGTGCTAAATTAGCAACAAGAACAACCGTTTTTCCAAGCAATTCTTCGGGTTGAATATGAGGTCTTAGGCCTGAAAACACATGACGTTGGCCTAGAGGACCTACATCCAATGTGACTGAAATTAACTTGTCAGAACCTTCAACTACTTTGGCATCTAGAACTTTCGCAGCGCGCAGCTCTGACTTTAGAAAATCGTCAATGGAGATGTGAGATTTCTCTCCCTCTCCCTTTGTGGGAGAGGATTGGGGTGAGGGGTTAGTTTGTGTGTTATCTTGTACCATCTGGTTCACCTTCTTAGGGTCAATGCGCTCAAACAAGCGCGTGTAAGTTTCGAGTGTTTCGCTTGGAAGACGCTCCAAGACATTTGCAAAAGTAAATGCTGAAAGATGAAGCATTTTCTCAGTCTGCTCGGCGACTTTTGGCAAAATAGGCTTCAACAATCCGACACAGACTTTACCTGCCCATAGTGCAGTACTAAGCTGGAGATGTGCCTGTTCAGGCGTATTTTTAGCGGCATCCCAGGGGCTAGCATCTTGCAGATACTTGTTGGCAATATCTGCAATCGCTACGACGCTCTTGACCACTTCAGCAGTTTCGCGTTCTCGATATAGACGTTCGATTGGCTTTGCGAGTTGAGTAACTTGCTCAGCGATATGTGAATCAACAGCACATGCTGTTCCGGCGTAGCTTCGGTGCAATAAGGGCAGGGTACGGCTAATCAAATTGATAATCTTGTTCACCAAGTCGGCGTTGACGCGCCCTACGAAGTCTTCGAGACTTAAATCAATGTCCTCGATGCCAGAAGAAAGCTTGCAAGCAAAATAATAACGCAGTGTCTCGGGTTCTATGTACTTGGCGAAATGGTCAGCTGCAATAAAAGTTCCGCGCGACTTAGACATTTTTTCGCCGTTAACAGTCAACATGCCGTGAACGGCAATTTGAGCTGGCAAGTTATAACCCGCGCCCATCAGCATCGCTGGCCAGAATAGTGTGTGGAAGTAGACGATATCTTTCCCGATAAAATGGATGATTTGTGTGCTCGAATCGGTCCATCTATCGAGGCTACCGGCAGCTTCGCTGAGGCTGATATAACCAACAGGTGCATCCAGCCACACGTAGAAATACTTGTTTTCTTCGCCAGGAATTTTGAAGCCAAAATAGGGCGCATCACGGCTGATATCCCAATCTTTAAGCCCTTCATCGAACCAAAGCTTGAGTGAGTTTTGAATCTCAGCAGGTAGTGTGCCGCGTTTTGAAGTCCAGGCCTTAAGCTGGTCTGCAAAATGATTCAACTCAAAAAAGTAGTGTGTGCTTGATTTAAGAACTGGCGTTTCACCTGTCAGCGTGCTGATAGGATTAATCAGCTCGGTTGGTCGGTAAGTACTGCCACATTTTTCGCAGTTATCGCCGTATTGCTCCAGCGCATTGCACTTGGGGCATTGGCCTTTGATGAGTCTATCTGGCAAGAAACGGCCGGCTTTAGGGTCAAAAAGCTGGTCGATTTCACGAGTGGTGATATGCCCAGCGGCTTTAAGTTTGTTGAAAATAGTCTCGGCATGCTTTTGGTTTGAAGGAGTATGGGTACTGCCATAACCACCATCAAACTCTACCCCAAAGCGCGCTAAAGATTTTTCTTGAGCAGCTCTCCACTCGCCCACATAAGCCAGAGGCTCTTTACCTGCTTTGGCAGCGTTGATTTCAATGGGGGTTCCGTGTGAGTCGGCGCCGCAAACACATAAAACGTCTTCGCCAGCCATACGCAGGGCGCGTGTAAAAACACTCACCTGAATGTGTTCAACCAGGTGACCGATATGAAGGGGACCGTTGGCATAAGGCAGCGCGGGCGTCACCAGATATTTCATTGGTGGGCGCAACAGGATTCGAACCTGTGACTTCTACCGTGTGAAGGTAACACTCTACCGCTGAGTTATGCGCCCGTGGCGCACACCTTATGCCAATGTAATCTTCTTGTCTAGATACACATCCTGAATCGCATTCAAAAGCTCGATGCCTTCTTTGCGTGATTTTTGGAAAGCTTTACGGCCTGAAATCAAACCCATGCCTCCTGCACGTTTGTTGATCACAGCTGTCAGAACAGCTTGCTTTAAGTCATCTTTGCCAGAGGGACCGCCGGAGTTGATGAGTCCAGCTCGGCCCATGTAGCAGTTGGCAACCTGGTAGCGTGTCATGTCAATCGGATGGTCTGTACAAAGCTCGCCATAGACCAATTTAGATGTTTTGCTGAAATTAATTGCCGTAAATCCACCATTACGTTCTGGGAGTTTTTGTTTGATAATATCCGCTTCAATTGTGCAACCTAAGTGGTTTGCTTGGCCTGTTAAGTCGGCTGCACCTTCGTAGTTGATGCCATCTTTGGTGAATGCAGGGTTTCGGACGTAGCACCACAAAACTGTAAACATGCCTAATTCATGCGCGTGAGCAAACAGCTCGCTAATTTCCTGAAGTTGTCTTCTGGAATCCTCGCTTCCCCAATAAATTGTGGCGCCGACTGACACGCAGCCCATCTCAAATGCACGTTGTGCAGTGGTAAACAAGGTTTGGTCCGGGCGATTGGGGTATGAGAATAGCTCATTGTGATTGACTTTGAGCATCATCGGAATTTTATGAGCATATTTGCGTGCAACAGAACCTAGAACGCCATAAGTTGTTGCAACGCAGTTGCAGCCTCCCTCGATTGCCAGTTCTAAGATATTTTGGGGGTCGAAGTAGTCTGGATTGGGTGCAAATGAAGCTGCGGCCGAATGCTCAATCCCCTGATCTACGGGCAAAATGCTCATGTACCCGGTTCCAGCTAAACGACCATGGTTAAAAACACTGTTTAAATTGCGCAGTACAGCAGGGGAACGGTCGGATTGAGAAAGTACACGATCGATAAAATCTGGACCTGGGGTATGGAGTCTTTCTTTGGAAATTGTTTTGCATTGATAGGCAAGTAGTGACGAATCAGGACCCAAAATTTCTTCGATCTGTTTCATGGTAAGACGCATTAGCTTAAACGGCTGCCGCGTTCAAGTTACTGAAAAAAGTATTTTGAGGACTTGAACTTCAAATAGGCTTCAGTGTTAGACTCATTTTCATGAGTAACAAGGGCTTTACACTGATTGAAATGGTTCTGGTGATCGCGATCTTGGGTATTTTGGCGGTTGCCGCGATGCCAAGCCTGTTTAACGTTTCACTGACCTCAGCACGAACCAATGCCATGAATGCAACCGTGGGTGCGGTTCAAACAGGTGTTACACTGTATGGTGCAAACCAGCTAAACAGCACCGGAACGATTACTTACCCAACTACCTTGGATGGTGTTACGGGTACGGCCGGTGGAACTGCAGCGACCAATTTGGCTCCACTCTTCACCAGTGTTTTGCAAAATGGTGTTTCTGCCCAATGGTTTAAAATATCTGCATCGGTTTACGCCTATGACACCAATGGCAACGGAAGCTATTCCAATGCATCTGATACTTGTTTTACTTATACTTCTGGCTCAGGGACTTTCTTGCAGACCACTTGCCCGTAGTATGAAGTTTACAGGCTTTACGCTCCTGGAGCTCGTACTCATGCTGGCTCTGCTTGGGGTTTTGGGCCTGGCAGCCATTGTTTCGGCGCCTTCTGTTTCTACAACACGTCTTGATTCGGCAATCAGGCAGGTGCTTTCTGATTTAGAGTACGCGAAACAAAATGCATCTGTGACGGGCGTGAATTCTGGGATTCAGTTTGTGAGCGGTGGGGCTTACACGGTCTATCAAAATACCACTGCAACACCGTTAACGGATCCTGTCACCAATCAAAGCAAAGTAGTCACACTCTCAACTAATTTCCCTGGGATTAGCATCAGCGGAAGTATTACGGTCGAGTTTAACTCGCTTGGGACACCTGTGACAGGTTCTGGGGGCGTTGTCACGCTCACGGATGGCTCAAGTACGCGAAGCATTACAGTGACAGCCAACACGGGTAAATTGGTGCTTCAATGAGGGCGTTTTCGCTTTTAGAATCTGTGCTCGCGATGCTGATCATAGGCGCAGGATTCATTGCGGTGAGTAAGAGTTTTGGAGGCGCAGGTCAGTCAACGGTGCTGGCAGAGCAGACGGTTGTGGCTATTAATTTGGCTTCAGAAACGCTTGAGGGCATTGCGGCTGAGAGAAATAACTCAGGCTATACAGCTGCTTTGGCGTCAATTAACTCTGGAACTTACACACAAAGTCCGGTGTCTGGATTTTCAGCGTATTCGATTACAACAACAGCTACTGAAGTAAGTGGCAGTTCCAGTGCATCGCCAGACAGTTTTACAATCACGCAGTCTGGTTCAGGTTATGCTCGCGTGACGGTTGTAGTGTCTTGGAACAGCTCAAACAATTCGGTTAAGTTAGAGAGTTTGATAGCGGAGTACTCAGGCGCATGAGGGCATTTACCATTGTTGAAATGATCCTGGCGATTGGTATTTTGGGTGTTATGGGGATGGCGATTGCCCCGGGTTTGGAAACCAGCATTAGAAGTTATGCAATGATGACTGGAGAGCGGCAAAATACTGCAGATATTCAGGCTGCAGTATCTCGCATGGTGCGTGAAATCAGGCAAATACCAGGCAGTGCCTATGTGACAACTTTAGGTGCCAGCAGTTTTACGTTTCAGTTTCCGGCTGGGACAAGTATCACCTATTCTTTAAGTGGAACAAACTTAATGCGCGGGAGTGATATTTTGGCATCGAATATTAGCGCATTGGCATTCGCTTATTATGATGCGGCGGGTTCTACTACCAGCACACCAGCCAATGTAAAGCGTGTTCAACTTCAGGTGACCAGCAGCACAGGACTGGTAATTAGAACGCAGATATTTTTACTCAACACGAGCACTTATTATTCAGGATTCACACAGTCATGAGGGGTTTTTCGCTATTTGCAGCCGTGGTTGTGGTTGCTGTTGTGGGGGTGTTATCACTGGGAATTCCTGTTTTGGTTGGCCAGAATCAATCTCTCAGAATGACGGAGTATCTTAAGGCCAAGGCCTATTGGTCTGACAGGGCAGCGTTAGAATTTGCCCAATCTGAAATCCGTTGGGGAACTAATCCAGCTACTTTGCCAACAAGATATTTTGTGGGTTCACTGTGGACTTTTTCAAGACCTGGCAATCAGGTGCAAGTTTCAACCACACAGAGCAATGCCAATTCGACCTTGACCATTACAGACCCAAACCCAGAAGCAGCGAATGCATACTATCTAACGGTTGACACGGCATCGGCTAGGCAAAACTCTAATGATCTAAGGAATGTAACTCTTCAAAAAAATGCGAGCACACCTTCGAGTATCACTGTTTCTAAAGTTAGGGTTAGCTGGACGGGTTACACAAGCTCAGATGTAACGCAGATTCGAATCAATAACACAACTCAATATTCAGGCGGTAGCAGTAGCGGACCTTCTGGAACAACTTTTACCCTAAGTCCTGTCTTCACAATGTCCAATACATCTACTTACTCAATCAACAGAATACGCTGGGATACAATTCCTAGAGGGGTTCCCATCACGATTCAGTTTGTGATGTCAGACAATAGTTGGAAAACCGTGACTGTGACGCTGCCCTAGAATTTAAATCCCTTTAGAAGGTTTTGCAGAGCCATGCCAGAGGATTCCGAGTTGCCTTTTAATTTTTTGCCTGGTCCAGCAAGGTGCAGAGACTGTATGGCTTCATCAAACCCGGGGATTAATTGTTCGCAGCTGTTTTGGTTGCAGGCCATTTCGACTGAAATCGCCTTGGTGCCTGCGACCGCGCTGAGCGTTCGAATCATGACGGGCAGGGTTACATTGCTCAAATTGTTAAAAGTCATGGTCTGAACAATGGCTTTGTACCCATCAAGCATAACAGTTTCTTTTCGAACCATTTTAAATTGTGGCTTGTTTTGAATGGCATCTTCAGCGTTGAGAGCCATGAGAGCAACGGATGCATTCGCAGAAGTATCTTTTGTTGATATGGTTAAAGATGGGTTTGAAGCGGGGCAAGCTAACTGTCCTGGAGCGAGTGCGCATGGCAACAAGGCTCCCGGAACTAAAATGCTGAAAGTTCCAGCCGGATCAACCTGCAATTCGGCTCCGAAGGCAACAAATGAAACAAGGCTGAGGACAATGGTGAATCTCATAAGGGGACTATAGCATATAACAACTATCCGATGGGATCATATACGCTGAGACCCTGTAACCGAACGAAATTCTTGTCGTGAGTCCAGATTTCAGAAGCTTTATTCTCTTTGGCAATCAGTGCGATTTGTAAGTCAAAGATTTTTGCACCGCAGATCTCAAGTCTTGTCGCTTCAGCAATTAACTGCTGCTGAAATTTGGGAGCAGGGCTCCAAATGACTATCCCCGCTTCTTGAGTGAGTTCCCGCAGGAAGGCTTGGGCATCGGTTAGAAGAGATTTTTTGGCTACTCGATTTGAATTGGTAACAATCCCCCAAAATTCCGAAATGGTTGGTAGCGCAATGCCGCATGAATCTTGGCCCAGTGCACGCTCTATGGCACCGCGTGCAGCCTTGTGCTCAGGGGTAGAAGGCAAGTGTGCATAGACCAACAAATTGGTGTCGAGAGCGATCAATTATTTGTTCTCCTGGAACCAGCTGTACATAGCCTCTCGGCTGGATATGTCAAAGTTAGGTGCTTCTGCGCTGCCGCTAACCCAGTTGATTTTTTTAGGAGAACGACTCTGCGAGTTTTGGGTAAACCTGCCTTCCATTTCGTGCCGCAAGGCAGACTCTACTAGTGCTCGTAGAGGTTGATGTAGCTCTATGGCCCGTTTTTTGACTGCGACTAACAAATCAGCAGGTAAATCCAGCGTGGTTCTCATAAGGGCATAATATCATATTTATGCTGGCCCTACAAGCCAAGTCGCTTTGGCTTTCGCAACCAATTCTTTCGAAGAGTTTCGAATTTCAGCTTCGACAGCATAGTCAGCTTTCTGGTTGTTTTTGGGAACCTCACAGTGGCACTCTGCTGTTAGGGTTCCTCGGCCTTTCTTGATGAAATCAATGGACAGATTTTTCAGAATTCCCCGGGCGTTGTCTGGCAGGCTGTAGTTTACGGCTAGGCCGGTGGCAAGCTCTCCCAGGTTCATCATGGCCATCGCATGGAGCGATTTGAGGTGATTTCGATGCATGCGCCGATCTTTCATGCTGATGCGGGCGTAACCCGGTCTGAGTTCTTCTACTTGCGGGGAAATGGTGCTGCTGTACGGCGCTGCAAACCCAACAAATTTGCTAAATGCACACTTTCCAAAGGGTATCTTTACTAAGCGGTCATAGGCATTTTTAATCATGTTAGCCATTTATGGAAAACCTCCCACTTGACAATTTGAGTGGAATCTAGTGGAATTGAGTGGGAATAGCAATTATATTATTTATGTTTTCAGGACTTCATGAAAATCTACTAGATGACAAAGGGCGCGTCGCGTTTCCGCTTGATTTTCGTCAAGTGTTGGGGAGTGATCGCTTCGTATTAACATTGTCTCTGTATGAGCCTTGTTTGGTGGCCATGCGGGTAGCTGATTTTGAGGCTCAGGCTGAAAAAATTCGCAAATTGCCGGCTAGCAACCCTGCAGTGATGGAGTTCAAACGCGTTGTGATCGCTTCGAGTCATGTCGCAGTGATTGATAAAGCCGGCCGTATCGCGATTCCTAAAGAACTAAGGGATTATGCGGGCTTGGAAAGAGAAACACTTTTTGCCGGGATTATCGACCAAATAGAGATTTGGTCACGCAAGCGTTGGAGTGAAAGAAATAAGAAGCGTTTGGCTAACAAGGTTGAACTTGAAAAGCTTAGGCAAACGCTCGAAGGATTTGGACTTTAAGATGTACACCCATGTGTCAGTAATGCCTAAAGAAGTGTTAGAGGGTTTAGCTCTCAGGCCGGGCATGACTGCCGCCGATTTGACTGCTGGTGGTGGTGGGCATCTAGCTTTGATTGCTGAAGCAGTGGGTCCAACTGGTCAAGTGTTTGGCTATGATCGTGACCCTAGAGCGCATGAGCTTGATGCAGCGGGCGGCGTTGCTGCCAAATACCCATGGGTCAAATTGATTCAGGCGCCATTTTCAAGCGTGAAATCTGAACTTCAATTTGATGCACTTTTGGCTGATCTGGGCGTTTCGTCTCCCCAGTTGGATACTCCCGAGCGCGGGCTTTCTTTCATGCAAGAGGGTCCTCTGGACATGCGCATGGATACAAGTTCCGGCGAAACCGCCTACGAGTTGATTCAGGAGCTAACTGAAGAGCAATTGGCAAATATAATCTACCAATATGGCGAAGAGCGTTTGTCTCGGCGCATTGCCAGGGCGATTAAGTTTGTGAAACCTTTGCCAGATTCTACATTGGCCTTGGCTGATATTATTAAGAGAGCTTATCGTGGTCCGCGTAGCAAAATTCATCCGGCAACCAGGACCTTTCAGGCTTTGCGTATTGCAGTCAATCACGAGTTGGATGAGTTGGAGCGCTTGCTGGCTTCGCTTCAGGGCTTGGTTAGACCAGGTGGACGCGTGGCGATTATTTCGTTTCATAGTCTCGAAGATAGACTAGTTAAAAATTATTTTAGAAGTCATCCGGAAGCTTGGCGGATTTTAACCAAAAAGCCGCTCATAGCCTCGGATGAAGAATTGAATGTGAATCCCAGATCTAGAAGTGCAAAATTGCGTATTGCGGAGAGAATAAATCAATGAATCATGTATTATTTGCAGGTGCTGGATTTTTTCGTGCTCAGGAGAGGCGTACACTTCGCAGAACAGCTCTGCCAGTTGTGGCGGTTGTTTTCTTTGTGGTGTCTTTGTTGTTTATGACATTTGTTCATGTGGGAACTTTAATTACGGGCTACTCTGTGGCTGATTTGGAGCAACAACAAGATCAAATGTTAAGAGATTTACAAGCGATGAAGCTCGAAGAGGCTGTTTTAAAACGACCCGAACGAATTCGTAAAATAGCGATTGAAAAGCTTGATTTAATCCCTGCATCAAAGGCACCGGTGATGAGGCTCCCATGAGTTTGAAGATTCGCATTTACCTGGTTGCATCTTTTTTAGCGCTAGGTCTTGCGATTGGTTTGATTAAAGCTGGGCTTCTTCAGCTGGGGCGTGGGAAGCAGTTGGGTGAGTTGTCTGAACGCCAGTATGCTCGTTTTAAAAAATATAGTAGCTACCGGGGGGACATTGTTGACCGACATGGCCGTTTGTTGGCGAGTAGTGTGAGTGTAGACTCTATTTATGCAGAACCTCGAAAAATGAGCGAGCCTGCTTTGGTAACCCGGGTTCTCGCAAAGCATATTTCTTTGGATGCTGAACAGAAGGAAAAATTATCTTCAGACAGGTCTTTTATATGGCTTCAGAGGCGAATCGATCCCAACACCGCTGCCAATATTCGCAAACTTGATTTGGAGGGAGTTGGTCTGTCTGAAGAAGAACAACGTTTCTATCCGAATCATGGTTTATTAGGGCAAACACTCGGTTTTGTTTCCATGGATGGCTATTCGCTGGGAGGCGTAGAACAGGCATTTGATCACTACTTAAAACCAAAATCTTGGAGTACGTTTTCGTATCAAGATGCACGAGGTAACGGTGTAAGAGATGTTGTGGCACCCCCTCCAGAAGCTTTAGGTGGTTCTCAGATTGCATTAACGATTGATCGAAATATTCAAGCAGTGGCTGAAGAGGTGCTAACACAGACTGTTCAGACTCATAGAGCGAAGGCTGGTTGGGCAATTGTGATGAAGCCTAAGACGGGTGAAATTTTGGCTTTGGCGAATGTCCCCTTAATGAACCCTAATCGGCCAAGTGGACGTGACATAAACGCCCGCAGAAATAACGCCATTGCCCGGACAGGTGAGCCAGGTTCAACGTTTAAGATGGCAACTTTCGCGGCAGGTTTGGATTTGGGGCTTATTAAGCCTGATGAGAAAATTTACTGTGAAAATGGCAAATGGGATCTGGGCTATATCACCATTAAAGACGTGACTAAAAAAGAGTGGCTGACTCCAACTGAAGTGTTCACATACTCAAGTAATATTGGAACTTTCAAGATTGCTGAGCGGGTCGGGCGGGAACGGCTTTATGAAGTAATTAAGCGATTTGGTTATGGTGAAATACCGGGTCTTCACTTGCTTGAGGAAGCCAAGGGATATGTATCAAAGCCGGACACATGGCATAAAACTCGATTTGTGAATGTGAGTTTTGGATATGGAATTATGGCAAGCCCATTACAACTCGCCAGCATGGTGAGTACGGTTGCCAACGGAGGCTTGAAAGTTCCTCCCCGTATTTTGAAAGGCATTCAAAATGTTGATGGTAGTTATGAAAATCCAATCAAATCACCCGAACCAATGCGGGTGATTAGTGAAGCCGCCGCAAAAGCTCTGACAGATATGATGGTGGCAGATACTGAAGGCACAGGAACTGGGAAGCGGGCCGCAATTGAAGGTGTCAAGGTGGCAGGTAAAACAGGGACAGCTGAGAAAGTGGGCCCCAATGGCCGTTATGACAAAACCCTGAATGTGAGTTCTTTTGTCGGTTTTGCGCCAGCGGACAACCCTGAAATCGTTGCGCTGGTGAGCATTGATGAACCCAAAGGTATTGCTTATGGTGGGTATGTAGCTGCTCCAGCCTGGAAGCAAATCGTTGAAGCCGCGTTGCTTGCGGAAAATAGCGTGCTATGAGGTTTTCATGCGTCTGAGCCCTTTGAACGATTTAGCGAAAAACCAGCAGCCAAATCTGCCGGTGACGCTAGATTCGCGCAAAGCCAGACCAGGTGTTATTTTTGTCGCCGCCAAAGGTGCAACTCTCGAATCCCGTGATGGTCATGATTTTATTGAACAAGCGATTTCACAAGGTTGTTCAGGCGTCATTTTGGAAATTTTACCCCCCTTTGAAAAAGGGGGGTTAGGGGGGATTTTGGGCGAGGGGTGCCCCATCTGGCAAACCGACAATTCACGAGTTGCGGCAGCTGTCTTGGCAGAGCAGGCTGCAGGTAACCCATCGTCTAAACTCACGCTGGTTGGAGTGACGGGTACCAATGGCAAAACGACTGTGACACATCTGCTTGCTGGCATTGCAAACGCGGCAGGCCGAAAAGCAGGTGTTGTAGGTACACTGGGAGTTGGTGAGCCAGGGGCACTCAAGTATTTTGGTTACACAACTCCTGAAGCAGAAAACTTAAGTCCCATGTTGGCGGATTTGGTGAATGAGGGATTTGACTATGTGGCCATGGAAGTGTCTTCGCACTCGCTTGCGTTGCATCGAGTCGATGGTTTGCAGTTCAAAGCAGCTGGCTTTACAAATTTAAGCCAAGACCATTTGGATTTTCATGGCACTATGGAAAATTATCGAGCGGCCAAAATGCGACTGTTTGACGAGTTGTTGCCAAAAGATGCGGTCGCTGTTTCGTCATTGCGAGAAGCCGAAGGCGACGTGGCAATCCATCCTAGATTGCTTCGCTGCGCTCGCAATGACGAAGTGGGCGCTAAGTTTTCAGCAGCTGGCATCGAATTTGACCTAACACTTGAAGGCCAAACCGCGCATATTAAATCACCTTTGGTTGGCAAATTTAACTTGGAGAACATGCTTTGTGCTGCCTATTTGGCACATGGGACAGGTATTTCCCTGAAAGCCATTGTGCAGGGTCTTGAAAATCCAACCATGCCCAAAGGACGACTAGAGCGCGTTGGTAAGTTTGAATTACCTGTGTTTATTGATTTTGCTCATACACCTGATGCGCTAGAAAATGTTCTTGGAACCTTGCGCGAAATCTGTTCTGGGCGACTGATTGTTGTTTTTGGCTGTGGTGGCGAACGAGATCGTGCCAAGCGGCCATTGATGACTGCGGCGGTCAAGAAATTCGCCGATGTTGTTATTGCAACGCAGGACAACCCCCGTCACGAAGACCTACAGCAAATTTTTAACGACATGCAGTTGACGCCTGATATGTCGATTATTTTCAATCGCCGAGAAGCAATCAAAACTGCCATAGAGCAGGCAAGAGCGGGTGATATGGTTTTGATTGCAGGCAAAGGCCATGAAACAACGCAACAAATTGGCGACAGTTTTGAACCTTTTGACGATGCGGAGATAGCACGTGAATACTTACTCAATCGACACTCGAACACTTGAGCCCGGCGATATTTTTGTAGCCATCAAAGGTGAGGCTCGAAATGGCCATGACTTTGTGGCTGAAGCTTTTAAAAAAGGCGCTTCGGCTGCGATTGTTGGAGAAGATTATGTTGGCGATGAGCCAAATTTGACGCGTGTCCCGGATACCTTGCGAGCCTTGCAGGATTTAGCGCATGAGCATCTGATGAAGATGCATGCCAAACGTGTGGCGCTCACAGGCTCAAGTGGTAAGACAACAACCCGTGATTTGATTAGTGCTGCGCTGAAAGCATGTGTAGGTGAAGGAGCGGTATTTGCAAGTTCTGGTAATCTGAATAATCACCTAGGTGTTCCACTGATGGCTCTACAAGTTAGGCCAGAGCATAAAATTGCTGTCTTAGAGATGGGAATGAACCATTTAGGTGAAATTGCTCGCTTGGCTGAAATTGTCAGGCCTCAGATCGGACTCGTCACAAACATGGGAATGGCACATGCTGGCAATGTTGGTGGGCCAGAAGGGGTGGCGAAAGCTAAGGCTGAGTTGTTTGAAGCTCTTGGTTATAATGGTATTGGGGTTGTGAATGCTGACGACCCCCGTTGTGTCCGTGAGGCAGATGCGAAGCTTAAGGGGCGTCGTATTTCTTTTGGACAGGCCCAGACTGCAGATGTTCGTGTTTTAGACTACCAGCACCCGACTTTTCAGTATGCCGGTAAGACAGTTGCTCCAAAATTCCCGCTATTGGGGGCACATAACGTTCAGAATGCGGCCGGCGCTTTGGCGGTCGCGGTAGCTTTGGGACTTGATTTTGAAACAGCAGCCAATGGGCTTTCGAAGGTTGAAGCTTATAAAGGTCGCTTGGTACCCAAAACGTTGGCAAGTGGCATTACGCTTTTAGATGACACCTATAATGCCAATCCGGATTCCATGGAAGCTGGGCTTAAAGTTTTGATGGGTTTACCTGGCGCACGCCATATTGCTGTCTTGGGTGAAATGGGTGAACTGGGGGATTTGGCTGAGGGTAAACATCGCGCTTTAGGTGCTGTGTGTGCTCAAAAGGGCGTGGATTTATTCTTTGCCTGCGGGGTTTTGGCTAAGCACTATGGAGAGGGTGCTTTTGAGGCGGGACTGGCTCATGAGAAATTTATTTGGGCCCCGGACAGCGCAGCGCTCGCACATTTGGTTCACGAAAAACTCCACCTAGGGGATGTCGTTTGGGTGAAAGGCTCTAGGTTTACGAAGATGGAACGTGTGGTTGAACGGGTGTTGACGGAATAAATTATATATATAATATCAATCCTATGAATAGAGTATTGGCTGCACTTATTTTGTGTGGATCGTTAGGGGCTCAGCCGGCAAATGCTTGGTTTGAAAATGTTCAATTGCCAAGTATCACTCAGGTTAGTTTGTTTTTAATGGCCAGCACAACCAAGCAAATCGTGATGTATGTTCAAAAAGGGCAGCAAGGAACTTGGGCTAAAAGCATTGGTCTTGGGGTTGTGATTGACTCAATCAATGCAATTTTGATTAAAGAGGCTGCCAGTGCAATATCTGGAGCTGTATCTAAGAAACCTAAAAACGAGGATTGTTGGAGACGTAATGACGAACTTGAACGTGAAAATAAGGCATTAAGGTCCAATACTGACACGGTCTCCAAAACTGAACATTTTTACATAATTCTGGATTCAAAAATGCATTTGGTGGCGGAAAAATTGAAACAACGTAGCCGAATTTATGACAATTCTAACCTTGAGCAAGAGGCAGCAAGAATTTTTGTAGGGCTTCTGTTGGAAATCGGTAAACTATATACTGGAGCTATCCAATCCGAGTTTTATGATTCGGGAAAAATTGTCCAAGCAGCAAAGCGTTACGGGTTGAACACGTTGTTGGATAAGTCCTTTATGCAGACGTTTAACCGGATGATGGGTTCATATTCAGAGTACAATGAGCGCAAAGACTACTTTAATCGCTTGATAGATGTTATTAAGAGCACAGCAGACTCTGACCTCTAGTGTTCAATAGCTCTAGCTAATTCGGTCGATAGGCTGTCGAATCGGGACTTGAGCGCTGGTTCTTCTGGATCTGCGTTTAAAAGCTGCCGAATAATTGGCATCGCCTTGGCGGGTTCTTTATTTTGGGTGTAGAGGTCTGCTTTCCATAAGTCTGGATTATCGAGGCAATCCCCAAATTGGGTAAGCTCAGCTAGAGCTTGGGTTGGTTTTCCCAGTTGCCTCAGCGCCTCTAAGCGCCATCTTGCAAACGGGCATGGCTTTTCAAGTGAGCTGGACCAAGCAGAAGTTTCTTCAATCGTAGCTTCAAGTCCTTGTTGAAGTACTCGTGTTTGTGCAAGCCAAAGTGCATACTCATCATCGGGATTCTCATTTCCAATGAGTTTGCTGAGGGTTAAAGTTGCAAGAGCTGCATTTTGATGTCTGAACGCATAGCGCAGGAGCTCTTCAAGGCCTGACTTTGTTTTTACGGGCAACAAATCGACTCGTTTCGTTTCTTCTAAAAGTTCGCCAAGACTGCCTGGATTCGAAGAGACGGCCAGTTGATATTCTTTGAAGTCCCCAGTTAAACGTGCCAAAAACAGGTGCCCTCTGTAGAAAGTAGGCCTGCGGTGGGTCGCATAGCGAAGCCATTCGGCAGAGTGGTTTTTCACGGCCTGACTGTAAGCATATTGCACATCCAAATAGTTGGCGTGTTGTTTAAGCCAATATGGAATCGTGAGAACGCCCAGCAAACTCGTAGAAGCTAACCCCAATGTTGCGCTTGGAATTTTTAAACTCCAAGTTTTACTGGGTGCAAGTGCTAGAGTCAGTATGCACAAAAAAAGCACGGGACTGCACTCGAGAGCAAAGTCTGAAAAATCACCAATCCAAACAAAAAATAAAACCCAAGCAAGCTCGGGAGTGGCACCCCAGACTCGCATAAAAGTCCAAACGGCGACCGCTGCGAGTGCTAAACCCAGAAATAACCCATGGTCTAAGAAAATCTGGAGCGTGCTATTTTCCAGGTATGTGATGACATACTGAGATGTGAACAAAATGTTTGTTGTGGTGAAATCAGCGGGTATCCACTTGTGAAACTCAAAACGTAATGAACCAGGTCCGATTCCGGCTACCCAGTGATGTTTCATCAGTGTTGGAAATTGTCCGAGAAGTTCTAGCTTCGCCCAGTAACTTTGTGGGTTCGAGAGTGTTTGCATTTCAGAGACAAACAACCCAAGCCCAACAAAAGCGCAGAGCCCTAAAATACCCCAGGCAATACGTTTTGATTTGACTGCAAAAATAAGACAAAATGCAAAGCAAATCATGCCCCAGCGACTTTGAGCCAGAAAGGCGCCCATTGCGCTTATGCATGCACTTGCCACCAGCAATGCTTTGTCATTCCAGCGAAAGCTGGAATCCAGTCTCATGCTCAGTCCCGCTAGACTAAGCAAAGACAAAACTCCAAATAGCCTAGAGAGATTGTTTGGGTTCATGAGCGGCGCTTGAAAAAAACCTCCACCCATCGGATAAAGGCCCCAAATTTTTTCAGCCCCTACAAGATAATGTCCGAGCGCAGTCAAAAAGACGGCAAAGCTCATGGTAGCCACCCATTTGAGGGCCCTTGTTTTACTTGTGGTGTCAGACGCAACAATGAACAAGTTGAGCGCTGTGATGAGTTGCATGAGGCGCTCAGACGTTTTGAAGGGTGAGATGCTGAGTGCTCTCGGAAACAGCGATTGCCCAAGCAGGCTCCCTGCAGTGGCAAGATCTTTGGCCGTATCTGGTGATAGAATTTGGTGTAGTGCCTGAGGCAGGGGGAGAAGCATGATGGCTGTAAAAAATACAGACAATGCAGGCAACAAGACTAATTCGCTGATTTCTAAAGGTTTATTTTTGCCTGACTTGTCCCAAATCAAAAGAGCCAGTGCGAAAAAACTCAGCAACATGAGCCAAAACGCTTCAGGACTCTGAGAGGCACCCGTGATCAGGCAGGACAAAAAAACGACTAGAGTGCTCAAATGAAGGGGCAATAAACCCATGTTACCTGTATACCTCGGAACAGTTTTATTGGGGGCAAAATTAGGGTACTTAGTAAGAACCATGTTAAAATACGGACATCAGGGGGCTTTGTATGGCAAATGGCAAAAACTGGGTTTTGGTGGCAAATGGGGCAGTGGCTCGCCTTTTTGAGCTTCATAATTCGCACATGCGCGAGCTTCGTGTTTTAACTCACCCTGAGACTCGTCTTCATGGGCATGAGCTGGTGAGTGATGCGCCTGGTAAAGTATTTTCATCTGGTGGTTACAAGCAGTCACCCATCGAGCCTCGCATGAGTCCCCAGAAAAATGAGGCGGACCATTTTGCAGCAGAGCTTGCCAATTTGCTTGACCAGCATCACAGAAAAGATGACTTCAAGGGTTTTCATGTTGTGGCGGCGCCAGCATTCTTAGGGCTTTTGCGACATCATTTTAGTTCAGAGCTTAAGAAAGTTGTTTTGAGCGAAGTAGACCGGGATTTGGTGGATGAAACTCCTGCGCACATTCGCAGTTACTTGCCTTAAAGAAAAATCCCCGCTTGACTCTTAGTCCATCTTGTTTCATGAAGGTAGGGCTGGAAGCGGCGGTGGTGGAACGGTAGACACGCTACTTTGAGGTGGTAGTGGCCAAAAGCTGTGGGAGTTCGAGTCTCCCCCGCCGCACCAGAATGGTGCTGGCGTAGCTCAATGGTAGAGCATCTGCCTTGTAAGCAGGAGGTTGCGGGTTCAATTCCCATCGCCAGCTCCAGTTTTGTTTTGTGGAGGGATGCCCGAGCGGCCAATGGGAGCAGGCTGTAAACCTGCCGGCGCAAGCCTTCGAAGGTTCGAATCCTTCTCCCTCCACCAAAGCGCTTTTGTGCGGGAGTAGCTCAGTTGGTAGAGCTTCAGCTTTCCAAGCTGAATGTCGCGAGTTCGAGTCTCGTCTCCCGCTCCAAAGTGTTTTTGGGACTGCTGCTGTAGCTCAGTTGGTAGAGCACGTCCTTGGTAAGGACGAGGTCACCAGTTCAATCCTGGTCAGCAGCTCCAGATGTTTGAAGGAGTGTTTGAGAAATGTCAAAAGAGAAATTTACCCGCGATAAACCCCACGTAAATATTGGGACCATCG
>CAZWPE010000003.1:0-118019 GCA_964635635.1 uncultured Myxococcaceae bacterium
AACGACGAGCGATTTCCCCAGGATGACACTGGCTATCCTCAGAAAATTGACATGCTCTACCCCTAAGCTCTGAAATTTCTCTAAATTCAGATAAATTAATTTTAATTACCGGGATACCCAGCACTTTCCCTAATTTCTCAACTGCCTCTGTCTTACCGACCCCTGGTGGACCCTCTAAATATAGAGCAGCTTTAAGTTTGGGATTATCAAGTTTGCTCGCACGCACCAAAGAGCCTGCGAACTGCCCAAGATCCTTTAATGGAACGCCAGACATCATGCCTTCATACTGACTGAACAATTCTTTCATTTTTTCAGGTTCAAAGTTTATTTTTTGAGATTGAACAGGTAACCCCAAGGCATTTCGCAGAAAAACGACTCCAGAATCCTCACGTTGAACAGAATAACTTTCCATGAGAGAAACAGAAAAGCGTTTGCGAATTTTCTCAAAATGCCATTCAATCGCCTTTTGAGCAGGTTCCGAATAAAGCGGCTTAGACCTCACATACTTGAGTTCTAACTTTTGTAGCTCGTCCTGTGGTGGACCCATCAGCCATCTCCATCCAGAGTGAGTAAGCCCGGCAAGGTACTCTTGAAGGGAATGGGTATGAGGTTGAATAATCGCCTGAATTGTCCCAGTGAGTAAATTTGAGACAAAAAAGACTAATCCACTCAATGGAATCGCTCCTGCTGGAGCCTGCTGTCCCTGGGGCACATTTTGTTGTCTTGGCCACCAGCGATAAGCTCCATAGGCTACAGTAGCATCCAGTATTGGCCCCACAGCACCCCATAATACAGACCCGTAAGCACCCGTTTTACGCTCCAAGAACTCTGTTTCGCGCTCCTCCTGGGTAGCATTCTCCGGTAAAGCGCTTTGGTCATAGAGCCCATGCGATTCATCCCGATAGATATAGTCATAAAAGTTTTGCCGACCCAATGCGTTGAACGAAATTATTGATATAAAAATTAAAACAAATTTGCTCACAATAATGATCCTTTGTTAGAATGGGACTATGGAACACATGAACAATATTTCCGTTTCGGAATTTGGCAATATCCGTTCCGGTATTTTAAGTAACTTTTTGACTGCAATGCTTTGTGTGAATGCGATCGGGATTACATTGGCAGTTGGCATGTTAGACGAAGGTTTTTCATATCCTCAAAATATTGGTATCGCCATCAGTGTTCTTTCTTGTGCTGGGGCAGTCTTCCTATTTTTTATGCTCAATCGCTATATTCAGACAATTAATTACAAATTCAACCGAATTGAACCCAAACGGCTTGAGTCCATTTCAAAACTAGCTAAACGTTTCTTTACGCCATTTGTTTTATCCATTTGCCTGGATATTTTCCTGGCCCTGCTGGGAACCGGAACCTTGCTCCTGGCTCTCTGGAAAGAGGCTTAAAAGTGCTGCTCGAACTTGAGTCAATAACCCGTTGGATGTAAATGGCTTTTCCAAAATAATCATCGGCCCCGGCAAACGTTTTAAACTCGAGCAAAGTTGGTTTGCCAGGTCTGAATCCATTAACGTTAAGCTTGGCTTGATCAAGTGCATTTTGTCCAATGCTTCAAATGCATTCAAAGCTGTTACCAAAACAACATCTTGGCTTTTGGCAAACACCATTTGTGCGGCTAGGCGCACGGTTTTGCTGGGGTCTGCGATCAAAATGCGGTGGGGCATATTGTTATGTATCGGTAGACCCAAAGACTTGGTGCCGATTTTTACTAACCAAGCAAAGGCCTCGGTTGCATACCGCGAGCCAAGTCTTCTACCAGAGGTGTTATAATGTGCTGTCCCAACACCCCACCTTCAGAATTCGCCTCATATTTCAGTACTTGCCCTTCATGGTCACCCACCATCCCGACTGGATCTGTCCAGCGCACATGATTCCTAAACCGTTTTTCTAAAACATTCTTAGGAAGACTTGGCAATTTCAGTGTTTCCCGTCTAATATTCTTTGTCCCTGGTGCACCAAAAACCTCACAGGTTATATCAATTTCTGGGTAGCGATGAAATGTGTCTTGAGCCAGCAAACTCGCCATAAGACCACCATATGAGTGCCCCACAAACACAAATTGATAATCTGAATAAGTTTTTAAAGCAGGCTGCACCGCACGCAAAAGATCCTTAAAAGCACCTAAAAACCAATCTTGGCTATTTTGCTTAAAAGCTTTGTAGTGTTGCTGATAATCTTGAGGCACCAAAAAACTCACCAAACTATCCACAACCATGTCAGAGGCTCCTATGTGGGTATTGGAAATCCAGTTTTCAAGTTGAACAGTCCCACGAACTGAAACATAGATTTTTTTCTGCAGATCATCTTTGAAAACGAGCATACGGTTACCATAATTCTCATTTTCGTGCTTCAAGAGAGCTCCCAAATGCGCTTTAGGACTATCTTCATAAGCCAATTTGGCAAGACGAGCATGTTCCACCACTGATGCAAAAGAACTTAAAGAAACCAATATAAAAATACTTAGTAATTTCATGCAAAAATCCTCCCTTTAATCCAGCTGGTCACCTTTGAAACTGTGCTTGTCACTGCAACAGGAGCCAATAACCCAGCTGTGACAGATGTAGCCAAGTCAAATCCCAGCCAATTACATACAGCTGTGGTTGCTGCCACCAGAGCAACTTCAGCCACTTTGATTACCGCTGCAGCAGCCATCGCTCCTAAGGTCACTTGGGCTGCTATTTGCAACACAGGTAGAGCCGCTTGAACAATTTGAGTTAAACTGGAGGGCAACCAATTTCCAAACCCTCCAAAACCAGAAAACCAGCTACTACCGCTTGCCATATCAGCATTGCCTAGTACAGGTTGAACTGATGAGGCTCCAAGGTCTCCAATCATTGAGGCATCTTTACTCTTCTCATTTTCATCCCGGATCGCAAAACCAGCCTCTAATTCTTCAACCGTAAGCCGATACTGAACCTCTGAAAATGAAGAAACTGCAACTAAAATTCCTGTCAAAAACACTATTGAACGCATAATTCTTATCCCCCTAAAGTGCTGCGGTTGGAACACTGAAGTCCAAAAGTGACATTTTTAACTTCTCAAGTCTGGCTTCAAGTTGATCCAGTTCTGGGTCTTGATTGTTCCAGTATTTATATCCTGCACTAGCAATCAGGAATAATGCCGAACCCCACATCCATGGATAACTTGTAAGCCAACTTTTTGAGTTCGCTGGCGAACTGCTCGACTTAATTGAAACCCAGCTACCATCACGCTTTTGAACAATTGCTACTTTGCCTGGCTCTAGATTAATTTCCTCAGCCCCAGAAGATACTGCGACGGTCACAAATACAAATAAAAACAATGTCTTTTTCATGCAACCCCCTTCATGACAACGTGCACGACTTGACTAACAGCCAACTGCGAAACAATCCCTATCAAGAAGGCTGAAATGGGATTAGACATAGCAGACAACCCCAGTGCATACATGGCTCCTTGTGCTACTGCAGGTGCAGAGTAGTGAATGGCAGCTGTTTTAGTAGCCGTAGTTGCCAATGAAACTGGTTTTATTTCTGCTTTTTCTCCAGCAAAAATAGGTTTCCATAATAAATCGTTCACCAATTCTGACCCGGTTTCGCTGACAACCGCCCCCAGTCCACCAGAACCAACCGAATAATCTACCACAAGCCCCATAGATTTTGAGGTTGCAAAACCAGCCACAGCATGTCCTGCCTGTGATGTAAAACCCGCATGAGCCTGAGAAACTACGAATACTGAAGCAAACAACATTAATACTCTGAGATTCATTTCAAATCCTCCATTGGATTCGGAATAATACGAAATTTGATACAAAAAAGTCAAATTACAGATCAGGCTTTTAAAATTGCCTTTAAATTACAATATGCTACAAAAGATAAAGCCCTCTTGAACTTTTTTGATTTTTATATACTATTACGGTGCATGGCTAATATGAAGAGCATTGGTGTTTTTGATTCAGGTTTGGGTGGACTTACCGTCTTAGCTGCTTTGCAGAAAAAATTCCCTTCAGAATCATATGTTTATCTTGGGGACACTGCACGCGTACCTTATGGAACCAAAAGTCCTGAGACAGTAATCCAATATGCACTCAACAATGCTCAGGCTCTGATGCAACAAGCTGATCTAAAGCTTCTTGTGATCGCCTGTAATACGGCGACTGCATTTGCTCTGGATACACTCCAGAAAACTTTACCAATTCCTGTCATTGGTGTCATCGAACCAGGTGTGAAAGCTTGTCTGGAGCATACCCCGAAAAGCATTGCCATTTTAGGTACCCGCGGAACTATTGGATCAAAAGCTTATGAACATACTCTGCGTTCACAAGGTTACACAGGTGAAATTCATGCCCTTGCGTGCCCTCTTTGGGTTCCCTTGGTTGAAGAAGGTCTTATAACTGGGCCTATCGCAGATCAACTTGCGCAACACTACCTAAGCCAATTACCAAACAGCATCGATGCTGTGATCTTGGGCTGTACCCATTACCCGCTTTTATTACCGACACTCCAAAAGCACATGCCTAAAGATACGATTTGGATTGATTCTGGCAGCTCCGCCGCCAATTATCTCCCCCCTTTGCAAAAGGGGGGCCAGGGGGGATTTAGCTCCACCCAATATTTTGTCACCGATGCCCCTGAACGATTTACTGAGCTCGCAAGCCTATTTTTAGGAAAGCCTGTGAGCTCTAGCGAAGTTAGACTGATTGACGTAGGAGTTTCATCATGAAGTTTTTAGCCCTTGGCATTTTGACTTTGGCAGTTTCATGCGCAACCACCAGTGCTTCCAAGACTGTGACCTATCAAGATCACATCAAAGAACTTTATGATGCAGGCGAAAAAGCCTTCGCAGAGAAAGAGTGGGAAGAAGCTACCAAGCAGTTTGAAGAAGTACGAAGCAAATATCCATACTCAAAATACGCGGTCTTAAGCGATTTGAGGCTTGGGGATGTTTATTTTGCCCAAGAAAAATGGCTTGAAGCTGCTGATGCTTATGACTTTTACTTAAGGTTCCACCCTAGACATGAACAAAATGCTTATGCAGCCTTTAGGGTTGCTCAGTCTTATGTCAAAGCCATGCCAAAAGATTTTTTCTTGTTACCCAACAGTTATTTAAGAGACCAGAGCTCAACTAATGAGGCCCTGACTGCCCTTGAGCGTTACCTGAATCAATATCCAAACGATGCAAACATAGAAAACGCGCAAAAAATGCGGACCGAGCTACGTTCGAAACTTGCACTCAAAGATCTATCTGTGGCTGAATTTTACTTGAAGCGTAACAACTTAAATGGGGCCAAAGCGCGTTTGGAACACGTCCAGCAACAATACCCCGAAACACCACAAGCAACCAAAGCCGCCGAGTTACTGGAAAAGCGCCTTGCGCTTTAGCGTCTAGTCCCTTAGAATAGACCATAGATAGGCGCCATGGGGGCGACCTGGTTTCGACGGAGGAAAAGAGCTGACAATGGCACGCTGCGGGTTTAGGTCACCGCGTTAAAAAGGCTTAAAAAACATAAACGCAAACAATAACGTTGCGCTCGAAGCTGCTTACGCTTAATAACCGTTAGCATCTCCATTGCCTTCCGGCACCGTCTGAGCGGGAAGGGTCAATGAACCAATCAGGCTGGCTGGTCTTTTTTCTCTCGCTTTCAAAGACCAGTGAGGAGATAGTGAGAGGCGCTTATACTCGCCAGTCTCTGGGCTAGGGTGTAAGCGAAAATAAACAGAGGCTAAGCGTGTAGAAGTTGTTGGTGACGGTCTTTCGGACGCGGGTTCAATTCCCGCCGCCTCCACCATTTTTGTCTTCTTTTCAGGTCTTATGAGGAGTGGAATATCTGCTTTATCGAGCACGTTGATCTTCCATGAAGGTTTTCGTTGCTGTTTTCTGGACTTCTCTTCTGGCATTCGCACAGATCAATCAACTGGAGTTAAAAGATACCACGGCTAAAACTGATAAGTACTGGTCACTTCAGGGGGACATTGGACTCAACTTTGCCTGGATAGCCACCAAAGATTTCGTTGGAGTATCCAGCAATAATCCGTCCGCAACACCCACGACACAAATCAACCTAAATCTACGCTACAAAGAAACTCTTCATGAATGGCGGAGCAACTTAGGATTATCACTCGGATACACCTATGCGCCTCCCCCCAGCGCCTGGGTTAAAACCGCTGATAGTCTAAAACTTAATAGCATCTATCTCTACCATATGAGGCCTACTTTGGGACCTTTTGCAGCTTTGCAACTCAAAACGTCTATTCTCCCAGGTGAAGATATCGAGAGTGGATCAAACACCTATGTCATCACAGATGCTGTTAGCGGCAAAGAGCTTGAGCGTATCACAAGCGACAAGCTTAAATTAACGGATGCTTTTGCTCCTCTGTTCTTAGAAGAATGGCTTGGGATTTTCTGGCAACCTATTGATAAACCAGAAATATTTTTCGAATTCAGATTAGGAGGTGTGGGGAGAGAAAGCTTCGCCAATGGTCAAAAAGTAATTACCTGCAATGGTCCCTGCAATGTGAACATCTTAGTTCAACAACTCTCAAACATCTATGAAGCAGGACCTGGCAGTGGCCTGCTTTTAAAAAGTGATTTCTTCTCAAATAAAGTCAACTATCGATTGGATTTCGATGTTATATGGGCATGGCTTCAAAGTCCTGAGATCCGACCTATCGGAAGTCTCAGTCGAATTAGCTTTGATTTGAATAGCACCTTATCTTTTGAACTGCTGTCCTGGCTTTCATTAAACTGGAACTTACGCCTGATTCAAAATCCAGCCATCATCGAAAAAGTTCAATTTTTAAGCAATCTAACCCTTGCAGCCAATTTTGGAATTTAGATACTCTAGCTGAATGTTAAACACGGAAATCAAAGAAGTTAAAAAGCTGCACGAAAAATTTTTAGAATTTGATCACTGGTTTCAATCACCTACACTCTTTCTGCTTCGCATTATTTGGGGCGTTCTGTTCATCATGGAAGGTTGGTATAAGTTTTCAGACATCCCTTCCAATGTCACCTATTATGCAAGTCTTGGGTTCCCAGCCCCTGAGTTCATGGTCTACTTATCAGGAGCAGCCGAATTCTTCGGCGGTATTTTATTGGTCATTGGTCTTTTTAGCCGTATAGCGGCAATTCCGTTGCTTATCACGATGGTGGTGGCTGTGATCATGGACCCAAGTCATGCAAGTTTTATTGGACATGGCTCAGGGCAAACAGAGACTTTCCTAGCCCAAATCCCCCTAGTCTTTGCTTATGCATGCCTGATGATTATTCTCTTCGGGCCAGGAAGATGGTCCTTGGATTATAAGCTTCGCGGCAAATGGTTCTTGTGCCGATAAGTCATCACCACACTTGCTAGAACAGCAATTGAGACAACGCAGAGCGATATAAACTGGCTGGTGGACATTGCTCCACCCAGCACCGAACCACGTTCAATATCGCCTCTGAACACTTCTAGAATTGATCGCATTACAGAGTAAAGTACTGCGTAAGCAAGAAGTACTTGTCCATGGAATTGCTTCCGAGCAGATAACCACACCAAGGCAAAGAAGATTACCAATGCCCCAAAAGATTCTGCTAACTGAGAAGGAAACAAAGGCCATGTGGAAGCATGCTCAACCATGTATGCCTTCATCTCTGGTAGAACCGTATTGATTAAGTTATCAAATGCAGCTGACCCAGGTGGAAAGTGCATTCCTATCGCATGTTCTGAACTTTCAGCACGTCCATAACAACACCCTGCAGCCACACAACCTAGACGTCCAAAAGCTTGCGCGAGCGGTACGCCCAAGACCATAATATCCATGAAAAGAAGCGCTGGTAGTTTACGGGTACGTATAAACAGGAAACAAGCGACGAAACCGCCCAAAAAGCCCCCCCAAAAAACAAGGCCGCCCTTCCAAATAGCCAACACACTTGGGACGTAGATTCCTAAGAACTGAATTTTAGTCCATGGATTTGTGATGAAATAGTCTTGCCACTCAACAGCAATAAAGATTACCCGAGCACCAATGAGACCACCCAAAAGCGCCCAAAATCCAAAATCTGCAGCATCCATCTCATACTTGCCATAAGTACGAGCACGCCACTTAGACACCTCCAGAGCGAGCAAGAAGCCTATAACAATCATCGCTCCATAGGTATGCAAAGGCTGGTGCAGGAACGGGACTTCAAATAATACCGGATGCATGTAATATACATAGCCAGGATGCTGTCTATTGGCAAACACATTATCAAATCACCCTATTTTCTGGCACCGATGGCTGGCGTCAGTGAAATGCCATTTCGAGTCATCGCTTTTGAAATGGGCGCTGGACTCGCAACCACTGAGCTCATTTCAGCCAAAGGGATCTGTCATCAAAACGAGCGCACTCAACGCTATTTGCGTCATAACCCAGTGATGGAAAAACCCTATAGCGTTCAATTGTTTGGCGGCGAAGAGCATTCCATGGTTGAGGCAGCACTCTACGCAGCAAAAATTGGAGCACAAATTATTGATATCAATATGGGATGCCCAGTCAAGAAAGTCACGCAAACCGGGGCAGGCTCTGCCCTACTGTGCGAAGCTGGTCGTGCAGAATCACTTGTTTCAGCCATGACCAAAGCCTTGGGTTCTGATATCCCGGTAACCGTCAAAATTAGAACAGGCTGGGATCATGAACATATTAATTGCGTTGAGCTAGGCAAACGCCTGCAAGATGCTGGCTGTGCAGCGATTGCGATCCATGGCCGAACTCGTGCGCAAGGGTACTCTGGAAAAGCCGACTGGAGTGTGATTCGAAAACTTAAAGAAGCCATTCAAATCCCTGTGATTGGGAATGGCGATATTACAACCCCTGAAGAAGCGAAGGCAAGGCTTGAAGAAAGCGGCTGTGATGCAGTCATGATCGGACGTGGAGCTCTTGGAAACCCTTGGATCTTTCGTCAACTCACAGGCGGCTCTGGCCCGACCACACAAGAAAAACATGACCTAGTGCTTAGACACTTTAGAGAACACTTGGAGCATAATTCGCTAAGAGCTTTTAGAACTCACCTTGCTTGGTACTCTAAAGGCATTAAAAATGCTGGACTCTTCAGAGAACAAGTCATGCAGCTTGATCACCCAGAGGCAGTGGAGGAAGCTATTCATAGGTTTTTCCTAGGAGCCGCACCTGGAGAAGAAGTAGAAACAACAGATTATCTTGATTACCGCCAGGCTTTTGGATAAAACGCGCCAATGGCTGTCAGTAGATCAACCGAAAAGGCTTTAACCGCCGCCCAACAAAAAGAACTTGTCTCTGCACTTGAAAACATGCGCATTGAGCTTCAAGGCAAACTAAAAAAACGTCGCGGCACAACGACCACAGAGCAAGCCCCCGGCGATGAAGCGGATCTGGCATCTGAAGATGCTGAGATCTCACTAGAAGCCCGTCTTCTGGATCGAGATGCCAAGCTTCTCAGAGAAGTTGAACGCGCCCTTGAGAAAGTAGACAATGGAACATATGGCCTCTGCGAAGGGACTGATGAGCCTATTGGTTATGCTCGGCTTAAATTGAGACCCTGGACTCGCTATAGTGTCACTTACAAAGAAGAGCTTGAACGCGAAGAAAAAAGACTGGGAAACAGCGAATAGTTCCACTCCCCAGCCAAATCAACCCCTGCCCGGAAATAACTGGGCATGGTTCAGGTTTATCCTCATTTTCTTCAGATCACAGAGCATCTCAGCAAACTGATTGATGATTTAGATACAGAACCGGTAGTTTCAGCTACAACAAGCAGCAATTCTTCTGCACTACACGCCCTAGACATCAACCAAATTCAAGATGGTATTCTACTCATTAGTGTTCCTCTAACTGCAGGAAACTATGAATTTCCAGGGTTATTCAAACCTGCACAAGTACATATTGGGGCAGACACAACTTCTTGGCTTTCTGTGAAATTGAATACTAATCCCAAAGGAAAGATTTGCATCTCGCAGCTTACCATCACCCTTTCGAAGGATGTCGTCGTCTGCAATCCATCAACCGCTTACGAAAAAGATGGTAACGGGTTTAGAGACTTATTTGCCAGTGTGCATATTTCAGGAATCGATATTGATTCAGATGGGCGTGTCTTATTTCAAGGATACATGCGCAAGGGATTCTCAACAAACGACATCAAAGAAGACTTCAAACCCGAAATGTTTCCCAAAATTCAACTTGAGCTTGAATCACTTTTAAAGCCTCAGAAGGATAAAGATTCTGAAACAGACTACAACTCAATACACGATATTCTCGTCAAACTTGGGGCTGTTTTAGGAGAAGCAAAGTGCTCTCTCAAATGCACGACTACAAAAGGCAAAGCCGAGCTTCACACAAAGATCACCTTCGACTCCAAAGGATTAATGACTTTGGTTTCAGATCCTGAATACTCGAGCGGATTCATCACTTCAAACAACCATATTGGCTTTTCTCCAAACCTGAAAATTTCGGGTGTTAACATGCTGAAACCCAAAGTCAGCGGCTCTCTCGATGTTAATGCGCAGATCGGAAAACTTGCCAGATTTGACTCCCGAATTCAGCTGCAAAAAAATAAGCCTTCCAGCATTGAAGCATCTCTTGAGTTATTATTAGCCCAACCAGAGCTCGCAGCTAAATTCCAAATAGTTACCTCAAGTCTACGAGAAGGCGAAGTCAGTTACACATTACATCCAAGTGCCTTTAACGTTTTATCTCGAAGCCTAAAATACAAGTTTTTTTCAGGCGGCAAGCTCGCGATCAAACCTTCAAGCTCCGGACTCGCCCAGTTCTTGTGTCCAGAAACACAATTTGTTGTTAGGCCAGAAAAACTCTTGTCTGGATCGACGGCAGCAGTCGGAAGCCTGAGGGAACCAGAGTGGTTTCAAAAAGCTGAAGAACTCGGAGGGAGCCCAATTCGCTCTGGCAACAAAGCAAAATTGCTGATTGATGGAGTTCAATCTTTTCCTGAACGCCTGCGCTTGATCCGGGAGGCTAAGGAATCAATCTGTCTCCAAACACTTATTTTTCGCGATGATGATTGCGGGATGGAAACAGCCAAAGCACTGATAGAGGCTAAAAACCGAGGGGTCTGTGTCTATGTCATTATTGATGGCTTTGGCAATATTGATTCCATCGATGATCTACTTAGAGAGAATAAAGCTTTCAAACTGATGCGAAATAATGGGATAGAGATCCAAACCTATAGTAGCAGCGCTTTTTTGGGCCTTCAAAAAATTGTTCCAATTGCAAAAAAATACGGTCTATTAGAAAAAATTAATCATCTAAGTGATCTATTTGGCTCTGGGCAAATTACTTCTACACTGAACCTTTTTGCACGCCTATCTATTGGGAGCTTAGATTTAGGAATGACGCAGGCAGATAGAAAAATTATATCTGAAGGTCTTGACTTAATTCTTAATAAAACAGAACTCAACATAGAAAAAATAGCCGCTGCTTCTCAAGAAAGCCCTTTGGGGACTGATGATATTTTTAAAATTCTTAGCGGAAGCATCAGCATTAACCAAAGGTGGCATGAAAAATACTTAATTATTGACGGCTCTCAAGCGATTGTAGGTGGCATGAATATTGCCAGTGAATATTTTTTGGGGGGAATGAATACGAATGTTGCAGTCATGGGAGTTTCTAGACCTGCATGGCGAGACACAGATATTTTGCTTGAAGGCCCTGCATCAGGAGATGCATATCGGCACTTTGCAAACAACTGGTTAACCCTCACAGGCCAAAAACTTGAAACTCCAACTCCAAAGCCGCAGGTTGATAATCCCATCGAAATTCAGATGCTTCACAGCAAACCTGGACTGGAGCCATTTCATTCAATTACAAACTTCAAAATTGAGGCAATCAACAGACTTCAAGCTGGGGATAAGCTCTATGAAGCCTCAGCATACTTTATCCCCGTTGGTGCTCTAACACCATTTGTAGACGCTCTTAAAAAAGCAGCCGCACGTGGCGTCGATGTTCGCATACTGACCAATGGCATCCAAGGGACTGATTTACCTCAATTAAATCGTGCTGCCATGGCTACAAGTTATAGAGATTTGCTGGCTGGAGGAGTCCGTATTTTTGAGCGGGTTGGTACACAAACCATGCACCAAAAAGTTTCGTGCTACGGCAGCCAAGTCTCGATGGTTGGGTCTTACAATCTTGATAACCGCTCTGCCAGTCTCAATTCAGAATCAGTAGCAGTCGTTCACAACGAGGCATTTACGCGGCAAGTGGAAGACATGATTTTAAGTGATCTTCAACCTGGAAATGCCAAAGAGATTTTTCTAGCCAACGTTGAGTCCCTGCCTATTTCTGAAGAGCTTCAAAACAGTGCCTGGGCAATGTTAGCGGAGCTTATGTAGGCAACACCCTGACGTGCAGCTCCCTGAGCTGCTTCTCATCCACCATGGTAGGTGCACCGGTCAGCAAATCCGTTCCTTTTTGACTCTTTGGGAACGCAATAACATCTCGAATGCTACTAGCACCTGCAAGCAACATACATAGACGATCTAAACCAAATGCAATCCCACCATGTGGCGGTGGTCCATAGCGCAATGTCTCCAGCAAGAATCCAAATTTTGTTTGCTGATCTTGTGGTGAAATTCCTAACGCATCAAAAACTTTTGCTTGAATGGTTGGGTCATAATTTCGAATCGACCCACCACCAATTTCGTTACCATTGATGACCAAGTCATAAGCTCTCGCTTTGCATTCAGCAGGGTTTGTTTTGAGTTTATCAACGAATTGCATCTGCGGCGATGTAAACGGGTGATGCGCCGCAGCATAAGAATTTGTATCTTCGTCATGCTCAAACAATGGGAAATCAGTCACCCACAACATCGCCCAGCTATCTGGCTTAATCAGTTTAAATCGTTCACCTAAATTCAAACGCAACGCCGACAAAACAGAGTGAACCAATTTAGGTTTACCCATTTGGAACAATATCAGGTCGCCATCTTCAGCTTCGCAAGCGATATTAATCGCTTTCAGAGCCTCAGGAGTAATCACTTTAGCAAATGGCGACTGCGTCCATGCAGTTCCACCTTCCGCCACCTTAGCGCGTCCAAGCCCAAAACCTCCGAGATGTTTTACAAGTTCTTCAAGCTTGTCGACTTCTGTACGAGAAATCTCACAGTGCTTGGGTACACGCATGGCTTTAATCATCTGCTTTTTAGCCAAGGTTTGTTCAAACAATGGAACACCGCCACCGCCCAGTTTTTCGAGGACTGGAGTTAAATCCGTGTGTTCCAAACCAAATCGAATATCTGGCTTATCACACCCATATCGGGCCATTGCTTCATCGTAAGTCATGCGTTTAAATGGCGTTTCAAGTTTTAGATCCAAAGCGTCCATAAATATGCTCTGAATCATACCCTCAGCCATGGTTTGCACTTTGCTCTCATCAACAAAGCTCATCTCAACATCGATTTGAGTGAATTCTGGCTGCCTGTCGCCTCGCAAATCCTCATCTCTAAAGCACTTCACAATCTGGAAATAGCGGTCCATCCCTGCCATCATGAACATTTGTTTAAATAGCTGTGGACTCTCTGCTAAAGCGAAAAAATGCCCTGGTTGGTGACGGCTTGGAACTAAGAAATTTCGAGCGCCACCCGGTGTGTATTTCACCAACATAGGCGTTTCAAGTTCTAAGAAGTTGTTTTGATCAAAATAGCGTCTGGCTGCCTGCATCACTTTGTGGCGCAAGATGAAATTTGCCTGCAAGCTTGGACGACGCATATCGAGAACTCGATGGGCCAAGCGTTTTTCTTCTCCCGTTTCAATTTGATTTTCAATCAGAAACGGCGGGGTCTCAGACTCACTAAATATCTCAAGCTGACGAACATCTATCTCAATTTGACCAGTTTTCAGTCTTGGGTTTGGAGCACCGCCATTTTGAGCGCGATCTTCCACAATCCCACGAATCCCAATACACCACTCACTGCGAAGCGCGTGTGCTTTGTCATGCAATGCAGTGCTCGTTTCAGGCTTGAAGACAATCTGCGTCAAACCATATCGGTCACGCAAATCCACAAAACGCCTTCCACCATGATCTCTCAGCGATTGAACCCATCCCATCAAGACCACTTCTTGGCCTAGATTTTCGAGTGTCAGTTCATGACAGGTGTGCGTTCTTGGGAACTGGCTTACAAATTGAGACATAGCGGTGTATCTAAACATTAAACGCGCTTTATGTCTATCTTTACACTACCAATTATTGCCTATCAAAAGCTCATCAGTCCTTTCTTGCCAAAACGTTGCCGTTTTTACCCAAGTTGTTCAGAATACGCTCGTCAAGCTTTTGAAAAACACCGCACAACTTACGCTTGTTATTTAATCACAAAGCGCCTCATGCGGTGTCATCCTTTCTGCGAAGGTGGGTATGACCCAGTACCTAAAAACTAGTACTCAAAATTCAGGTCTCTATTACTAAAGGATGGTCTGAAATTGAACTTCTCCAACTCGTCAAGTGTGAACTTGCCAGAAAAAACGTTTTCCTCAACCCCATTTTTTTCGGCATACAATTCATGAGTTCCATCTAGTATTGACAAAGAAAAAGATTGCCCATCCATATCTTTCCCTGAAATACCACCTAAGCTTCCGGTTAAAGATAGCTCATCAAACTTGTTCCTTGTCAAAACGGTTGAGTGACCACCTATTACAATATTTATTGAACCCTTATAATTTTCTTTTGTCACGCTCATGCTTTCAATGAACGCCTTGTCTTTTTGACACGTCTTGATCCCTTCTTTCTTAAGAAGAATCAAGCCGTCTTTATTTAAACACACATTTTTGTATGAATGCACAGGAATAGCGGGTTGGTTTCCAAAAACCGCGTAGTGCTTATCCGTCAGGCTCTTGTAACCGTAATAACTTCCAGCAGCGGCTGCTAACAGTAACCCAGAAACCGTGTAGGGGTTATTCCTAACATAACGAATCGCATTTTGAAAATGATTAGGTCCAACTCGAGCTGGTGCAGCTTGAACGTTATTAAGGTTAATAACCAGGTTTGGATTGCCCACCCCATTACCTAATCTCATAGCATTTCCATGCAAAGAAACCATCGCAACAACCCAAAAAAAGCCTGTAAATTTATTGTTTTTAAACATATTTTCTCCAAAAATCAGCTAGTATTTTATATTAAAAACAAAATAGGTCAAGAGCAATTTTAACCAGATAACCCCTTAATAAAACCAGTTATTCAGGCCTGATAAACTTTTTTCAGAAACATAAGTCCATGTTCGCTTGTTAGGAGAAATCATGAGTGAAAGTTCTAAAGAAGCAGTTCTTTTGACTGGAATCAGTGGAGCGATGGGTAAAATCATTGCAAAGACACTTCACAAAGATTTCCATGTCATTGGTGTGGATGATAGGCCCTTTCACAAAAAGCCCGCTGGCATTGAAATCCTACCCGTTGATTTGCGAAGAAAGTCCGCTTTTGTTGAAATCCGAAAGAAAGCCCCCAGAGCCATTATCCACATGGGCGTGATTCGAAACCCACTCAAGCACACCCGTGGCCCAGAAGCCTATCATTTCAATCTTGAAACCACGACACAGCTTCTTAAACTTGCCGAAGAGCTTTCCATTAGGAAATTCATATTTTTATCTTCTGCCAATCTTTACGGCCCATCAGCTCGTTCGTCTGGCTATCTCCAAGAAGATGCAGTTTTACACGGTGCCGATCGAAGTCCAGAAATTCGAGATCTCGTCGGCATCGACATGATGATTCAGTCTTTTTTTTGGAAAATGCCATCCATAGAAACGGTTATTTTAAGGCCTGTTCACATCGTTGGTTCTGAACTTCAAAATGCACCCAGTCAATATTTTAGGCTCCAAACAATTCCAACTCTCATGGGGTATGACCCCATGCTTCAGCTTGTCCATGCTCATGATGTTGCGCAGGCTATCAAACTCGCGCTCGAAGGTTCCACTCGTGGAATTTTTAACATCGCAGGCGAAAGCGCAGCGCCACTATCAAGACTAATTGCTGTTCTTGAAAAACCTACCGTCCCACTTCCGGAAATTCTGCTCCGCACCCTTTTATCACTAAGCTTTAAGTATAAACTGTCATCTTATCTGCCAGGCGAGCTTGACCACCTTAAATACACTTGTCTTGTAAACGGTAAACGTGCAGAAGCAGAATTAGGATACAAACCTCAATATAGCCTCATGGAGAGCTTAATGACATTAAAGTAGCGGGGTCATCGGTCATCACAGCATCTGCCCCAAGCGCTTTGAGTTCTCTGGCAATTTCAAGTTGGTTAACCACCCAATAGTCCACCCAAAGTCCAAGTTGGTGACACTTTTCAACAAAATAACGAGTCGCAAAATTCAAAATTCCGTACTTCACAGGCACTTGCGCTCGCCGTCCTCGCCAGCCAAATAATTTCAACATACTGGTTGGCAATAAAAACAGCAAAAGCATCTCAATACGTCCAAGGCCTCGCTCACCTTCATAGCGCAGATCACTCAACCAGCGCTGAACTTCCCAATGAAAACTGGTTAAACAAACACGGCCAATGGCCCCATAATCTCGTATTAAATCTACTGTCAGATAAACAGCCTTCACATCGTTAGGCTTGATATCAATATTTAACTTTGCTTTTGGAAACGCCTGAAAAACATCTTCAAGACGTGGGATATCCGAAGATAATGATTCATAGCGGACTTTTGATATCCGTTTACCGTGCCAAAGCGGATCATGACAAACCACGATGACATCATCTTTGGTTCGGTGTACATCCATTTCAAGAACGCCGGCGCCATCTTGAAGCGCTCGCCTAAAAGCCGGCAAGGTGTTTTCCGGAAAATGCCAGTTCGCTCCCCTATGCGCCACGATCTCCATCTAAACATTGTAAATAATAAGCGACTGTCTTCTCAAGTCCAAAATACAAAGAATCGCAAATCAATGCATGTCCTATTGAAACTTCCGAAATGCAGCCTATTTGATTCACAAAGTACTTTAAGTTGTAAAGGTTGAGGTCATGGCCAGCATTAACATCCAAGCCAGCTTTGACAGCTTGATGGGCTACCCGAGCATAAACCCCCAACACTTCATCGCGCACAGGGGTTTCATAACACCTGGCGTAGCGCTCAGTATAAAGTTCAACCCGGTCTACACCTGTATCTACCACTTCAGCCAAGCTGGAGTCTTGGTACTCAAACGGGTCTAAAAAGAGTGAAACCCTAGCTCCACTCAGCTTTAGTTCGGCTACCACACGCTTTAAAAACTTAGCATGCGCCTCTACCTGCCAACCAGCATTCGAAGTCAAAACATCCGGTGGATCTGGCACCAGAGTTGCCTGAGCCGGTCTAATATTTCGGACTAGGTTCACATAATCCTGGCTGGGATAGCCTTCTATATTAAACTCGGTCTTCACCACCTGAGCCAAGTCATAAACATCCTGCTGTTTAATGTGCCGCTCATCTGGTCTTGGGTGCACTGTAATCCCCTGAGCCCCAAATTTCTCAATATCCAAAGCCACTTGGACCAGGTTAGGCAAATGCCCGCCACGCGCATTACGCAAGGTCGCGATTTTATTAATGTTTACGCTAAGCCGGGTCATCTGATCGCCTCACAGATGGCCAAGAAGCTCTCAGCCTTCAAAGAAGCCCCTCCCACCAAGAAGCCATCGACATTTTCAACTCGCCACAACTCCCCCGCATTTTCAGGTTTGACAGAACCGCCATACAGCAAAGACACCCCAGCTCCAAGCTTCATGCGAAGCCATGCGTGAATCTCAGCCACCTGCTCTGAGCTTGCATTTAAGCCCGTCCCAATGGCCCAAATTGGCTCGTACGCCAGCACGCAACCCTCCCAATCTTTCATGGGTGCCAATTGGCTCTCCAATATGTTGAAGGTCTGCCCTGCTTGACGCTGTTCCAGGCTTTCCCCAATACACACCACAGGTGTTACGCCGCCTGCTACACAAGCTTTGGCCTTAAGGGCTACACTTTCAGAAGTCTCACCAAAATACTGCCGGCGCTCGGAATGACCCACAATGGCCATCGAAACACCCAGCTCAGCCAAATGCGCCACCGACCATTCGCCCGTGTAAGCTCCGTGTGACTCATGAAAAACATTCTGCGCAGCAATTTGAAGCCCTGAGCTCTTTGCGGTTTCACAGGCAACCCCTAGCAAAGTAGCTACTGGCGCAATCGCAAGCGTAGTTTCCCCTTTTGAAAAAGGGGAATTAAGGGGGATTTTTTTTAGGATCCCCTCAATCGTGCTCACGGTCTCATCCTTCAGATGATTTAACTTCCAGTTTCCAATCAAGTAGCGCTTTGATTTCATGAGGCTTTCTTATTTCAGGCTGCCTCAAAAGAAAAGCACGGGGTCTAATTCTCCTCACTTTCCTCTTCAGCGGATGAAGGTGGTTTCTTCTTAGACTGCCCAAGAGCTTCGGCTTTTGTCTTCGGTTCTTCTTCCGAATCTATGTTCCTAATTAATTCCGACTGATGTTTTTTCGAACCTCTATATCGAAATAATTCGCCATGAATTTCTTCATACTTTCGTTCACAATTACGAATAAATTCGGTCAATCTAGGGCTAATGAACTCTATCTGCCCTTCAGTAAAAAGTGACGCGAGTTCTTTCTTCTGCTCTCCCACAGCCTTCTCGCTTTCTCCACCATTTTGAGCTCGTGCATGAACAGCTTTTATAATAGCTTTAGCCTGCTCTAAATTGATTGACCCAAGTTCAGAGAAGTCAAAGCTAACCGTTCCGAATCGAGCCCTTGGCTCCTTATTTGATAAAACATCAGCTATTCCGAGGACACGCCTGCCTTTCATGATAGCATCGCCTTTCTCGTTAGGAACAGAGTTAACAAGCCATCCTGCTCCATAGTCAGGAACAGGTTTATCAAAAATCTGCCAGTAAGTTTCAGCTGTCCTAAAATTACTTTCCACAAAAGACCTAATCTCTTGAGGTAAATTTTCATAGTTTTTTTGATAAACACTTTTTTGAACTGCAGCTTGAAATCTCTCCAAAACACCTTCGGGCATAAACTCTGGGATAAAGTTATAACCAAGTCCATCTGTATTGGATTGTGTATTCGCCAAGCGGGCTCGTTGTAGAATTGCTCTAGCAACACTCCCTAACTCTTCGGGAAATTCTTGCTGCAGCATATTAGTTCGTTCAGCAATTTCATTTAAGGTGGCGCCACTTTGAATCATCTCAGGGAAACCATCTACCAGCGAATTGATAAAATCAGCATTTTCTTTCATCACCTGCTGAGCTTTTTCAGGTAACTCCATACCATAAAGATTCTGAATTGTTGATTTTGCATATTCAGCCGGGTACTCTATTCGGCTCCTTAAACGAGCAAGCGCAGCCGAAGTTGACCCATTAATACCTGCTTCTTCCAGCAATGAATTGGCCTTTGTTTGTTTACCTTTTTCATCGACAAGAGGTTGCTGTAACCACAGCCCCACAGCTTGCGCTTTGTCTGGAGACTCGGCTAACTCATCAATCATCTTTTGATAATGAGCTGGCAACTCCTGCTCCTCACTTAATTTTAAAGCAGCTCTAACTTGATTCGTCAGTATTTCTTGAGGAGTACCGGTAAAAATTTGCTTCACAGAAGAAACGGTATTACTGACTACCGAAGCAATCCCACCTGCCAAAGAAGCTAAACCGCTCCCAATCGCAGCTAATGGGCTGTACCAGCCACCGCCAGCAGCAGCAGCTGTAGGGCTACCTTCCGGAGTACTGCGCTTAGAATCTAGAGGGGAAGAACCTTCTGACTCGAACTTGTCAGCAATAGTACTAGTCGATCCTTGAGATGGAACTTTACTTAAATCCACTTTTGCGACAACCGGAGAACGTTCTTCAATATGTGACGTCCCTTTCACCACTACCCCCTGGTGGGAAGTCTACTCTTCTTAAACATAAAGTTCAATAAATTGAGCTATTTAAAACATCAAGAATCTCTTTCAGATTTCATTACCAATGCATCTTCTGGGTAATACCCTGGGCGGCGAGCGATAGTTCTAAAGCCAGCTTGTTCATAAAATCTAATAGCGGACAAATTATGCTCGCTTACTTCGAGCCACAGGGGTTCTTTGGGCAAAGCTTCTAAAAGCTTCTGCGCAAGACCTTGGCGGCGATAGTCTGGGTGGGTCATGATACGGAAAATCCAGCGTTCATCGCCGACAAGGCGGGTGAGGATAGCGGCGGCGAGTCCCTCTCCCGCCGGGAGAGGGTTGGGAAGAGGGGAAAATACGCCCCAATTTTCTGCGTCGGGATGTAGTAGCTCTTCACGCAAAGAAGCCTGACCCCAAGGCTTATCAAAACAAGCCCCATCAAGCGCAACCAGCGCCGGCAAATCACTCCCCTGCAGCTTTCTTATAATCACAGGATGGACACTTGATTTGAATACCTGAGCGCAAGACCTTTTCGAGCAAATAAGGGCTTTCGCACACAGGGCATGGCGTGTTGACTGGCTTGTCCCACGATACGAAATCGCATTTTGGATACGTTGAACAGCCGTAAAAAACTTTACCTCGCTGACTACGCTTCATGGCAACTTCATTGGCACATTTCGGACATTTAATCCCCGTCGGCATGGGCATTGTGAACGAGCATTCTGGATAGCGGCTGCAGCCCAGGAACGAGCCAAACTTGCCTTTCTTCACCACCAAAGGTGCACCACAAGTTTTGCAAACCTGGTCCGTCGTCTGAGCAACTTCTGGAATAATATGACCCTGCTCATCGCGGTGAAAGCCAATCGTATTCTTGCAATCCGGGTAACCCGAACACCCTAAGAAACTACCGGTTTTACCCCACTTAATCACCATCTTGTGTTCGTTACACTTGGTACAAGTGATATCAGTGGGTTCTTCCATGCGTTTCACATTTTTCATGGACGCATTGGCTTCATTCAAGGATTCTTTAAAAGGGTCATAAAAGTCAGACAAAACCTTCTTCAAGTTGGCATCGCCTTCTTCAACTTTGTCTAAGTTTTCTTCCATGCCGGCTGTAAAAGCCACATCCATGATTTTTGGAAAGGCCTGAATCAATAAATCCGTGACAATCAAGCCCAGTTCCGACGGATAAAAGCGGCCTTCTTTTTTCTCAACATATTCTTTGTCTTGAATCACTGAAAGAATACTGGCGTAAGTGGACGGGCGACCAATACCCTTGTCTTCCAGCTCTTTTACCAAACTGGCTTCAGTAAACCTGGGCGGTGGCTCTGTGAAATGCTGAATCGCATCAACTTTTTTGAAAACAACCGCATCACCTTTTTCAAGCGGAGGCAGCTGAGTTCTTTCTTCTTCGTCTTCAGCTTTGGCCTCAGCATCATCTTCGTCTTTTTGTTCTTGGTAAACTTTCAAGAAGCCTTCAAACACCAAAACAGAACCTGTTGCACGCAAGGTGTGCTTGCCAGCAGCAATATCGACCTGAGTTTGGTCATATTGTGCAGGCGACATTTGAGACGCGACAAAACGCTCCCAAATAAGCTTGTAGAGTTTGTACTGCTCGGGCTTTAGAAACTTACGGATCGATTCTGGAGAATAGGCCAGCGAAGTCGGACGTATCGCTTCGTGAGCTTCTTGAGCGCTCTTTTTGTTCTTAAAGTAGTTTGGCTTTTCAGGTAAAAAATCTGCCCCAAAAGTCTCGCCAATAAATTCACGTACCGAGTTCAAAGCATCATCGCTCACTCGCGTCGAGTCGGTACGCATGTAGGTAATCAAACCAACCGTGCCTTCATCACCCAAGTCCACCCCTTCATAGAGTGACTGTGCAATCATCATGGTCTTTTTAGTCGTAAATCTAAAGGCACGAGCAGCATCTTGCTGAAGTTTCGAAGTGATAAACGGAGGACCCGGTCTGCGTTGGCGTCGGTTTTTATTCACCAGCTCGACAATTGGTTTCGAGGCCTCTATTTCGGCCTTGATGGCATGAGAATCTTTGGCGTTTGACAGTTCTGCTTTCTTGCCATCAATCTTTGAAAGCTTGGCGGTAAATAGAGGCTTCTTGTGGGCATCACACAGGGCCTCAATGCTCCAGTATTCTTCCGCTTTAAAGGCTTGAATTTCGCGTTCCCGATCAACCACCAAACGTACAGCCACAGATTGCACGCGCCCTGCACTTAAACCCCGGCGGACTTTTTTCCATAAAACTGGACTAATTTGATAACCCACGATTCGGTCTAAAATACGCCGTGCTTGTTGGGCATCATAAAGCTTTTGGTCTAATTTACCGGGCTTTTTGAAGGCATCTTGAACAGCCTTTTTAGTGATTTCATGAAACATCACACGAGAAACGGGTGTTTTAGGGCTTTTCTCATGAATAATATCAGCCAAGTGAAACGCGATTGCTTCTCCTTCGCGATCCGGATCGGGCGCCAGGTAAACATGATCTACATGTTTGGCTGCTTTCTGGATTTCCCCAATCACCTTGCCTTTGCCCTGAATATGAACATATTCAGGAGTGAAATCACCACTGTCCAGATCAACACCCATACGATTTGGGGGCAAGTCAATAATATGCCCAATAGACGCTTTAACGTCGTAATCGCTCCCCAAGTACTTACGAATAGTCTTGGCTTTCGCAGGGGACTCCACAATAACTAGTGATTTGGACATACTGCATCTACTTTAGAGTAGTTGTGATCCCAAGGCAACTCAGGTTACAAAGCTTAGTCAGATGAAGATTTATACCAAGCGTGGCGATTCGGGTGAAACGGACCTATTTGGCGGTATGCGTGTTTCCAAAGCACACCCCCGCGTTAGGGCTTATGGCGCAGTTGATTCGGCCAATGCACAGCTGGGGTTTGTAGCTGCTGCAAAGCCACTCCCCAGCCAGTTTACTGCAGAGCTACCTGGCATCATGAGTGATTTATTGGACCTGGGTGCTGAACTTGCATCTACCCCAGAACGCAAAGCTCAAACAGCATTTCTGAACGCCACACGCGTAACTCATCTGGAAAATCTGATTGATCAAAGCGAAGCACAGCTCCCACAGCTTAAGAACTTTGTACTACCCACAGGCTGTGAACTGAGTGCCAGACTACATTTAGCCCGTGTTGCAGTACGACTGGCCGAGCAAGAAGTGGTTGCTCTGGGTGAGCCCGTACGCCCAGAAGTCCTGCAATATTTAAATCGCCTCAGTGATTTGTGTTTTAGTTGGGCCAGATGGGCTAATATACTTGCCGGACACGAGGAGGTCTTGTGGGTGAAAAATTAGAAAAAGCACGTGCAGAAGCGGCACAAATGCTCGAGGATGCGAAGGCCGAAGCAGCTAAAATCATTGAAGCTGCCAAAAGCGAAGGTCGGGCCAAAGGCCTTACGCAAGCCGAGCAGTTCAAAGAAAAACTCACCAAACTCAAGGCCTTGTATGAATCAGAGCTTGAGCAAGACTTACTGCGCAACTCGCTCGAGGTTGCCGGGAATCTTGTATCTCAAGAGCTTGATAGCACGCCAGATTCACTGGTTCGCCTCACCAGCGAAGCCCTGAAGACGGTCAATGAGTCAGAAACGATTCGAATACGCGCAAGGCCAAGTGATGCCAAAATACTTCGAGAACAGAAAGCGACGCTGATCAACTTACTCCAACGCGCTCAAGATATTGATATCCGCGAGGACAAATTGGTCAAAGAAGGGATTTTGGTTCAAACAGAAGCGGGTGTCATTGATGCTCAGCTATCCACACAAATCGAAGAAATCACACGAGCTTTAGGGTTGTAAATCATGGTCCAAATCATCAAAAAACCAAGAACGCCCGTCACCATCATTAAACGCGAAGCCTACGAAGAAGACCAAGAAGTTCAAAAGCTTCAGACTGAGACTGAGAAGCAGCACCAGCAAATTCTGTCTACAGCCAAGGACCAAGCAGTCAGTGCAAAAGAACAAGCCATGCAGGCAGGCGCCGACCAAGCGTTTGCTGAGGCTGCAGCAATGGCAGTTGATATTTTTAAGACACGCGCCAAGCTTTGCCTCGATTTAGCCTCGCCCATGGAGCAACTGGTCTCAGAAATCGTCCAAAAAATTCTTGGCGCCCCATTAAGCCTAGAAAAAGCCAAACAAGACACAGGCATTCGGGCTGGAATCACTAAGATGCGTTCTCGGCGAAAACTTAAGATTCAGCTGGCGCAGGCCGATGAACTGAACTTTCTTGCCCAATTACCTGATTTCGAAGTGGAAGCCGCCAGCGATGTTCCAGATGGTTTTGTTCGGGTTGTGACTGAAGTAGGAAGTGCTTTGTGGGGCAAAGATGCGGCGCTCATAGCACTCAAGGCCGATGATATGGTCCACCCCGATTGATTTCACCCGCCCGATAAATCTGCTCTGCCAACACACATAGAGCCATCTTATGGGGCATTGTCAGCTTTGAAAGTGACCAGATATGGTCCGCAGCTGCGCGTGTTTCTGGATCATGTCCAGAAGGTGGGCCAATTAAAAATGCCACCGGCTTTGGCTGGTCAATCAGCTTTCTCAACTTAACAGCCCAGGTTTCAGAATCGTATTCTGCACCATTTTCATCTAACAAAATGCGAGTATGCCCCTGGGTGATGGTCAGAAGTTTTTCAGACTTAACTTGCCTCAGCTCAGCCTTAAAAATTCCATGGGCACGCCGCAAGTAATCCTGCGCCTGAATCTCAAACGGATCTTTTGAGTTTTCAAATGCAGTAGCGACTAAAACTCGCACGGGATTTTTTGAGCCTGACTCCAAAAGCCTTCTAGATTGTAGTGATGACGGCTATTGGTTTCAAATACGTGAACGACAAAATCACCAAAATCAAGCAGTGCCCACTCACCCTGCTCTAGGCCTTCAACGCCCAAAGGCTTTACACCCAACGCGCTCATTTCGTCCAAAACGTTTTGCCCAATGGCCTGAACCTGACGTTCACTCGGCGCCTCACAAATCACGAAATAGTCCGTAAAGCTTGTCAAAGGACCTACATCTAAGATTACAATTTTTTCGGCCTTTTTATCGGAAGCGGCAGATGCTGCTTTCTGAGCCAGTTTTACAATTTCCATAATCAAACACAGTCCTAAATCAGAAGCTAAATGAAACGCCCGCGTTAAGTGCACCCATGAAAATATTAACAATATCTGGATCTACGGATTTGTGGTCAGTTGTGTAAGCCTTTTTAGGAGCCAACAAATGGTAACTGAAACCTACTTCACCAAAAATCGCCCATCGTTCAGCAAAATGATAACTGATCCCAGGCATGACTCCTGTTGTAACGCCAAACATTGGCCATAAAGAGTCATCTGACATTTTATACGGTACATCATCCTGAATCACATAACGCTGGGCACCATAGGAAAGTCCGACTGGAATCTTGGCATAAAGGGACAGCACCGAACCTCCAAAATCGAAATCATGCTTTACCTTTCCATAGACACCAAAATCAAATAATCTTGGGCCATTTCCACCTGGCAAAAAAAGATATTGGGCAAAGAGTCCGGCGCCATACCATTCGTCAGCAGGCAACACCTCAAAATCAAGACCGCCACCGTAGTAGGCCTGCTTTCCATCAAAAAGCATAGAGTATTTTGGTTGAATACTCACGGAGTTGGTATTCGCAAATCCAACGGAGGCCGCCAAAAATAATATCGCAGTAAGAATACGTACTGATTTCATAGTGTCCTGCACTCTGGCATCTTAAAAACACACTGTCCAGGCAGGTCTATGGCCTATCATGCTGATTTTGGACATAATCTCCTCACTCCTGTAGAATCATAGGCGTTATGCCTAAAAAAGTTTTTGCTTACTCTGGGTTAGCCCTCCTAATACTCGTTTTACTAGCCCTCATCGCGATCCCCTGGCTGTTGGACCTCTCAAAATACAAAGCTATTATCAGCCAGAAAGCCTCAGAGGCTATTGGGCGGCAAGTAGATATAGTGGGCGATATATCTTTGTCCATTTTACCCATGCCCCATCTGAGCGTTAGCGATATTCGCGTAGCGAATATCCCAGGGGGCAGTGAAAAATATTTTGCGCGTTTAGGCCAAGCATCTGCTTGGGTTGAGCTTTGGCCTCTGTTGGACCGCAAAGTCAATATTCGTTCAGTCACCCTTGAAGACTTGGATGTTCAACTCGAGAAAAACAATTGGGACTTCAAGATTAAAAATTCAAACGAGCCCAGTCAGTTTGACATTAAGCTCAGCAAGATAAGCCTCAAGGACAGCAAGATTACCTATTTGGCCGCAGGCAAAAAAACTCGCGTCAACGATATCAATCTTGAAGTCAATTTAGACACCCTCCAAGGCCCCTACAACATTACAGGTGATTTGAACGCGGTTGGAGAGCCTTTAGCTGTAGAGCTCCACATCAAACGCCCAACATCGCACTCGGTAAGCTTAACTTCCAGCTCTCTTGAACTGCGAAAGGCTAAAATCAACCTCAATTTGCAGGCTGATTGGCAAAACAACACGAAGACTTCTGGAAACATCACCCTGCCAGGCTCAAGCAAACTCAGCTTTAATGCAGCTCAAAACCCCAGTGGTTGGGCAGGCAATCTGCTTGTAAATTCAGGGAAACCAGCAGCTCTGGCTGAGTGGGCTAGCGGTAAAAAATCTGACTCAAAATATCTAACCCATCCCCTATCCCTTAAAACCAACTTCGCTTACGCAGACATCTTAAACCTTCAAAATCTCCTCATAACTTTGGGTAGCCTCAAAGCCCAAGGGAACTTGACCATCCGTCCCGATTCTGCAGCCAATATTGTGATATTGCAGCCCCTAACAGTTTCAGGCCTAGATATTCAAAACCCCTTAATTGCAGGACCTATCAATCTTTCAGGCACAATTCGCAATGCTGGTAAGAAAACCCAGTTTGAGCCTTTGAAAATCACCTTTGCCTCTGGCCTGAATATTGCTGGCAAACTCGGTGCTGACCTTTCTGGAACGAAACCCCGCATCAATGCAAATCTCAGCACATCCGCGATTACTCTCCCCACAAGCCCAAACACGGAGTCGAAAGAACGCTGGTCTAAAGAGCCCATGGATCTGAGTGCACTGGAGCAATACGAGGGTCAGTTTGATGTTGCGATTCCGAGGCTAACCCGTTCAACACTCACCCTGGAAAATGTCAGAGTTCATGCTTTGCTACAAAACAATGCACTCTCAATCTCGCCACTAACTGCCGGCATCTATGGGGGCGATTTGGATGCCCGAACAAGCATTAGCAGCAAAGGGGCCATCACGCTCAAAACAACGCTCAACAATGCCCAGCTCAACTCTATTGCGCCTAGCGAATCCAAGCTCAAAGTGGTTGCCGGGGTCCTGAATGCCTCTACAGACTTAAAAACAACCGGCCTCAGTGTTTATGACCTCGTAAGTCACCTGGATGGCCCTGTATCTATTCGAACACGCAATGGTCGTATTAGTGGGTTTGATTTGGATGCACTGATTGACAGACTCTCAAATCTGAACGGCCCTGAGGCATTTCTTAATCTATTTAATACCTACATGGCCAAAGGCAGCACAGCATTTAACACCTACAACGGTGATGTTGTCTTTACCCAAGGTGTCGGAAAAATCCAAAATATGACCCTAGCCACCAACCGGGCCCAGGGCTCAGCCACTGGCAGCATTAATCTCCCAGCCTATACCATGGATATTAATGCCAAGCTTCAAATCACCAATCCAGCCGGCCTGCCAAGCTTTGGAGCGCATTTGTATGGCCCCATCGATGAACCCAAACGTGATTTTGACACCAATGAACTCAAAACCTATGTTTTAAAGAATCTGACCAAAGGAATTATCCAGAACATCACCAAAGGACAAGTGCCAGATCTGTTTAATCGGTTACTGGGCCACTGAATTTGACTCTCAATCAAAAATGCAATACACTGTATTGCATGACAGCAATCTCATCGGGAACAACGACCAGCATTCGGCTACCGCCAAATTTACGGTCGGAACTTGAAGATGCCTCTCAAAAGCTCCACCGGGGCAAAAACTGGCTTATTATTAAAGCATTAGAGGGTTATTTGGCTAACCTCAGAAAAACCTCATTAAAAGTAGAGGCGCACAGACAAAGTCTTTTGGCTAGCCAAATGGATGGAGATACTGAAATTTGGGCTGAGAACACTGATACGAGCGGCTGGCAATGAAAATCCAGCGTGGCAATATCATTATTTGTGCACTCCAAGGAGATTTTGGAAAGCCAAGACCTGCACTCGTTGTGCAGTCAGATCTATTTAACGAAACCCATAGCAGCATTACAGTTTGTCCAATTACAAGCCATGCGGTTGATGCTCCTCTGTTTCGAATAGCATTGAACCCCTCTCAACATTCCGGTCTCCTGCAACACTCCTTCGTTATGGTAGATAAGATCACCAGCATACCTCGTTCTAAAATTTCTAAAGTAATAGGGTTCGTTTCAACCCCCGAGTTGCAAGAAATCAAACGTGCAATGGAAAATTGGCTATTAGCTTAGATCGCCTTCAAAACTTCACGCGCAGACTCTAACAACGGCGTCCCTGGGCCAAAAATCCCCGCGACGCCCTTTTGCTTTAAGAACGCATAATCTTGTTCGGGAACAACACCCCCCACAAAGACCAAAATATCTCCGGCTCCCTGCTTTTTCAAGGCTTCGATTAAATCTGGAACGAGCGTTTTGTGAGCTCCTGCGAGGGTCGAAATGCCCACTGCATGGACATCGTTCTCAATGGCATTTTTAGCCACTTCTTCAGGTGTTAAAAATAGCGGGCTCAAATCAACATCGAAGCCAAAATCTGCAAATGCGGAAGCGACGACTTTAGCGCCTCTATCGTGACCATCTTGGCCAAGCTTCGCCACCAAAATACGGGGCCTTCTGCCTTCTTGTTCGGCAAAGGCATCCACTTCTTTCAAAAACCCCTTCACATCTCCAGATTCACCCATGGCTTTAACATACACCCCTGAAGCCACTTGCGCGCCTGCTTCATAGCGTCCAAATACTTTTTCAAGAGTTAAAGACACTTCGCCCAATGTCGCCCGTGCTCGCATGGCCTCAATACTAAGTGCCAACAAATTAGCATTTCCGCGAGCACCCTGCTCCAGGGCATCAAGCGCATCCTGAACTTTTTTAGAATCGCGAGTTTGACGAAGCTCTTGAAGGCGCGCAATCTGAGCATCACGCACTTGATGGTTGTCTACCTCAAATACTTCTGGCGCAGACTCGCCATAAACTTGATACTTATTAACTCCAACAATGACTTCTTCACCTGCATCAATACGGGCTTGACGCTTGGCTGCTGCCTCTTCAATCCAGAGCTTAGGTGCACCAGACATAACCGCTTCGGTCATACCACCCAAATCTTCTGTAGCTTGAATAATCGATCGTGCTTTATCTGAAATTTCAGTCGTTAAACGCTCCATCAAATAAGAACCACCCCAAGGGTCTGGCTCGACAGGAATACCTGTCTCATGCAGCAAAATAAGTTGTGTATTTCGGGCAATGCGCGAAGATGTTGCACTGGGCAGCGCCAAAGCCTCATCATATGAGTTCGTATGCAACGATTGTGTGCCTCCGAAAACACTTGCCATGGCTTCTATCGTCGTTCGAACAACATTGTTCAATGGATCTTGAGCTGTCAGACTCCAACCTGATGTCTGGCAATGCGTTCGAAGCATGCTGGATTTTGGATTGCTTGGCTTAAACTGCTGCATCAACTCAAACCAGAGTGCTCTCGCAGCCCTAAGCTTGGCAATCTCATGATAGAAATTCATACCTGTTGCAAAAAAGAAACTTAAACGCGGTGCAAAGTCATCGATTGCCAAGCCCCTCTCGAGAGCCGCCCGTACATACTGCAAGCCATCGGCCAGCGTAAGCCCAAGTTCTAGGGGCAAATCCGCTCCAGCTTCATGGATATGATATCCACTAATGCTGATTGAGTTAAATTTGGGCATCTCACGAGCGCAATATTCAATCACATCCGCCACGATTCGCATCGAAGGCCGCGGGGGATAAATATAAGTATTGCGAACCATGAACTCTTTCAAAATATCATTTTGAATCGTTCCCGAAAGTTTTTCCCTAGAAACGCCACTTTCTTCAGCCGCGACAATAAAAGCAGCCATCACAGGCAATACAGCCCCATTCATGGTCATAGAAACGCTGACTTGATCCAAAGCAATGCCTTCGAAAAGGCGCTTCATATCCAAAACGCTATCAATTGCTACCCCTGCTTTACCTACATCGCCGGTCACTCTTGGATGATCAGAATCAAACCCTCGGTGAGTTGCTAAATCAAAGGCAACCGATAAACCGTGCTGCCCCTGGGCCAAAGCATTTCGATAAAAAGCATTGCTTTCTTCAGCAGTCGAAAAACCCGCATACTGTCTAATTGTCCAAGGTTTTTCTGGGTTTGGTTTTGCGTAAAGACCACGGGTGTACGGCGGTTGGCCAGGCATCATAGTGCACTGACGATGACAAACAACGCAAATACGATCAATAGCGCGCCTGAAACAAAACCCACTTTATGCATGTGTTCATCTTTAAGTTTGCTTTTAAACAAGTGCGCCAAAGCATTGATCAAATTCCACCACGCGAACGAGCCTAGAAAAACAGGCCCCGCAAATACCCATGGATGCTTAAATGCCTCAGCACTGACATTCATACTAGCCATGACAGCGATATAGGCCAAGATGGTCATGGGATTACTCAGCGTCAAGAAGAATGCAGATACCAACGCAGTCCAATAACCCTTATGCTCGGGCATCTCCCCTGTTTTCTGGGTGTGGTAGGATTCATGAATAATTCTCCCGCCTAAAAAGCCCAAAAATAACCCGCCCCCTAAACGCAAAACTGTTTCATACTGCAAAAGCCATTCTGCAACCACAGAGAGACCTAAGACACCGACCAAGCCATAGACAGCATCGGCCAAGGCAATCCCTACGCCCGTCACCAATCCTGTCAAAAACCCAAATCGCAAAGTTCTTTGAATTGATAACAAAGCCATAGGACCGACTGGAACCGCCAGTATTAGCCCTACGATAAAAGCTTTTAAAAGCATCATTTCTGAATTCATAAGCAAGTGGGCAGTGTACCAAGAAGGCTAAAAAGTTGCAAATTCTTGGAAATGCATAGCTGCTTCGAATGGTTAGCCCTTTAAAAACCCATATAGGAGATACAGATGAAGCTTTTCAAGAAAACGCTCTGCATGGTTCTGTCAGCGCTGCTGCTGCCATTACCCGGGGCTTTGGCCACAGATAATCAACAAAACAACAATAAAACACTCATATGTTATGTAGATCCATCAGATCCAAGAAATTATGAGGACAAATGGGTTTACAACAATCAAGTTCGAAGCTACTTGCAAGCAGGTTCTTTCCTTGGAAGCTGCTCAAACGCAAACAGTCAAGGCACTACAAATATCTGTTTTGTGCCTGCCAATGATCCGACACAAGCTTATAATCTGGTAGTTCCGAACAAGGCTCTGACCGCATTTTTGAACGGAGGCAGTTTCCTCGGCAATTGTAGCCAAGATAATGACAGTCATAAGATTACCATTTGCCATATTCCACCAGGAAATCCTAATAATGCACATACGATTGACATTGATCGCAGTGCGCTTGCCACTCATATTCGGCAGCATGGCGATTATGTCGGCCCTTGTGATCCTAAAGAAAATGACACCTGCGACAATGATCCAAAATACAATGTATGTCACAAACCTGATCGAGACGATGGGGGTATTGATCTTTTACTGCCAGCCTGTGCTTTAAAAGGTCATCTCAAGCACGGTGACTATATTGGATACTGTCAACGCCCTACAACAACAACTGCTGCGCCTACAACAACGCGGGCACCCACAACCACAGCTGCGCCCACAACAACACTCGCACCTACGACCACAGCTGCACCGACAACAACACCCGCACCTACGACCACAGCTGCGCCCACAACAACACTCGCACCTACAACCACTGCTGTGCCAACAACAACACTCGCACCCACGACCACAGCTACACCAAGCACAACTACTGCACCGCCACCTACAACGACACAAATTACGATTGAAAGCAATTCAACAATCTGTATTGTACCGCCAGGAGCTCCTGAAAATAGCTATGAAATCAGTGTTAACTCGCTCTCAGTTGCAGCTTACATCTTGAATGGAAACTACCTTGGGAACTGCAATGAAACCAGCTTCTTCTGTGGTGATGGAATCCGACAAAACACAGAGCAATGCGATGACATTGGATTTTCAAGCACCTGTAACAATGATTGCACCACCTCAAGATGCGGCGATGGAATCCTGAACGAATTCGCAGGCGAACAATGCGACCCACCAAATGGGGGTTCATGCACAGCCAATTGCAAATTTGCACGTTGTGGTGATGGGCTAGTTTGGCCAGAAGTTGAACAGTGCGATACGGGTGGATTTTCTGCAACTTGCAATGATGATTGTACAACCCCACGATGCGGCGATGAAAAGGTAAACCGTGCAGCAGGTGAACAATGCGATGACGGAAATACAGTAAACGGCGATGGTTGTAGCTCAACTTGCCAAATCGAAAGCACCTGCGGCAATGGCATCAAAGAAAGAGGCGAAGAATGCGATCTTGGCACTCAAAATAGCGATACAGGATATTGCTCAACAACCTGTCGATTGGCAAAATGCGGTGATGGTCGAGTATTCACAGGCTTTGAAGAATGCGATGACGGTAACACCGACAACAATGATGGCTGCCTAAACAATTGCAGACTTGCTCGCTGCGGGGATTCTGCCACACGACTTGGAGTTGAAGAGTGCGACTGGGGTCTTAACAACAATACCGGTTGGTGCCTCAACAATTGTGTTCTTAATCGATGCGGCGATGGTTATCTGAACTCAATCGATGAAGAGTGTGACTTCGGCCTTAGAAACAACAATACAGGGCTATGCAGACGTGATTGCAAATTCAATTTTTGTGGGGATGGCTATGTTCACAAAGGCGTTGAAGAGTGCGATACAGGACGACTCAGCTGGACCGGATCCTGTCTGCCAGGCTGCAAAAAAGCAACCTGCGGTGATGGCTATATTCAAGCCGGTGTTGAAAAATGCGATGAAGGCGCTGACAACGGGAAATTCGGTCACTGCAAAGCTGACTGCAGTGGAAGAGATGTTGGAGGTCCTGTAGGCGTAGCAGTCGGTGGAGCTGCAGGTCTCACTGGTATTTTGGCTGGTCTGATCTACGGTCTCAAATGGCGTGCTGCTAATGCAGTTGCTGGAGGCGTTGTTCAACAAGCTCCAAATGCTCCACACTAAATAGTTAAAACTATTCATGCGCCGGCGCCGGGAAGATCCTGTCGCCGGCGTTTGTGTTATTGGGGATGAAAGAACTTATTCGAACAATCCCAAACTACCCAAAACCTGGGATTCTCTATCGAGACATCACAACTTTGCTTAAGGATGCCCAGGGCTTTCAAGAAAGTATCCAAAAACTAGCTAAGCGATACGAGCACAAAGCGATTGATAAAATTGTTGGCATTGAATCCAGAGGATTTATTTTTGGATCAGCACTCGCCTATGCTCTCGGTGTTGGGTTTGTACCCATTCGAAAAAAAGGCAAGCTCCCAGCTGAAACAATCGGTTACGATTATCAACTAGAATATGGAACAGACCGAATTGAAATGCATAAAGATGCTATCGAGCCTGGCGAAAGAATATTACTGGTAGATGATTTGCTGGCAACAGGTGGTACAGCATTGGCGGCGAACTACTTAATTAAAAGCGTTGGTGGAGCACTCATTGAATGCGCATTTATGATTGATTTGCCTTATGTCGGCGGACGCAAAAAACTTGAAGCCAATGGGTTAAGTGTTTTTGCCTTGATGACGTTTGAGTAGTTCCCCTCTCCACTAGGTGGAGAGGGGTTAGGGGTGAGGGACTACTTCTTCTTTGGAGTAGCTTCTGCCGACTTCTTGGCTTCTTCTTTACCCTTGGTAACCGATACAACCTTAACATTGAAAATCAATGTTTGGTTTGGACCGATTGCAGAACCTGCACCTTGAGCACCATATGCGAGGTTAGATGGGATATAGATTTCCCACTCTGAACCCACTGGCATCAATTGAAGGGCTTCTGACATACCTGGGATGGTGGTTCCAACTGCAAAGGTCGCTGGCTTACCACGTTCTTTGGTGCTGTCGAAAGTTTTACCATCCAAAAGGGTTCCTGTGTAATCAACTGTTACACTGTCAGCAGAACCGGCTTTTTCGCCTTTTCCTTCTGTAATCACTTTATATTGAAGACCGCTTGGAAGGGTGACTACGCCCGGCTTAGCTTTATTCTTAGCCAAGAATTCTTCACCTTCTTTTTGGTTTTTCTTACCGGCTTCTTCCATTTCTTTCTTACGTTTTTCCATCAACGTTGTTCTGAACGCAGTCATGGTTTCACGCATCTTTTCTTCGGTCATAGCTGGTTTTGAATCTTTCTGAAGACCTTGGTTCAAGCCCTTCATGAATACATCAATGTTCACATCAACAGATTGCTCTGAAAAGCTTTTACCTGTGCTGTAACCCAAAATATAGCTAACTTTATCGGTCTCGGACTTCAGATCACTTTCGCTAACCGAACCTGAGCCCATCTTACCACCGCACATCTTGCTACAAGCTGCGAGAGTGAGCAAGAGTACAGAAATTCCTAAAACTCTCATATGTTATCTCCTTGCGAAGCGCCCATTAAAACACATTTCCTACTTTTACAAAAGAGTGATTTCATGGCAGAGTACCTAAATGGCAAAAAGCCCACTCAAAGATAAAGATTTTATTCCTGATGATGAATCTCTTTCCAAAATACTCGCGAATCGATGGCCAAGATATCAAGAAACCCTGATTGAACTTTCCAAACGTAAACTTCTCCCTGAAATGTATTGGTATGGTCCCTCTAGCGGATGGGCTCCTCGTTTTTGTATTGGCGAAGTCACTGTTTGTGGAATTTATTTAGCCCAAAACCCCCTCATGGGACTCGTTGGGGTAGGCGACAAGGTTGGCACTCTTCTAGATAAAGATACCGAACTGACCCCAAGAGCCAGAGCACTTTATGAGATGACTCCCAAAAAAGGTCCTTTGCGCTGGATAGAAGCACAGCTTGCGACCCGAGGAGATCTTGAAGCATTTTTATCACTTGTTGACGGTAAACTACGTGCTCTTGCTGTTGATGGAATTCTCCCCAGAGACAATCCACAGCCAATGAAAATTAAGCGCAAGGAACCTGCAACCCCCAAAGAACCAGGAAAGCCAGGGCGCAAAGCGGTTAAAGTCGTTGAGCCTAAAGAAATACCCATTCAAATTGGTCCCCCAAGTCAGTTTAGCATCCAAAGCATTCTAGCCGCCGGAAGAGGTTAAATCCTATTTTGAGGGATTTTATTTGAACTTAAAAGCATTCTTGCTTTTATGTTACGTTCGAACTCTATCGCCAGCAATTGCAGCAATCTGTCTTCCCGTTCCCCACTGTCTATTGCAGAAACAGAAGCTGGGGCAAACGATACCCCTCGAGATCAAGTAGAAGATGATGAGTTTATTTCCTTCACAGACACACTTGCATCGGCCATCTCTGTTCCGCAGCCTGAACAGATAGATCCCAAGTGGATTTGCCAAACATTTACCCCAAAATCAGATTTAAGACCGGAATTAAATGCCATGTTTGAACATCTGGCAAAAATGAACGAACAATCAAAAACACGAGGTTCTATTTTTTACCTCTTCCATTCTAATCAACTCGGGTACATAAAACTCAATACCGCATTCGAACAACTTGAAAAAAACAAACCAGTGTCACTTAAATTATCAATCACAAACGAATTTGGCAAAATAAATACAATCCCTCAACACACGCGTGTTTTCTTTTCACTTCCAGAAATGCATGAATGGTATTGCGAAGATTAATACTCGATGAGCCATTGATCGAATTCAAACAAAGCCATACAGGAGACGCAGGAGATTCAAGAAGTGAATTCATTCCCTGCCTATCCCATCAATCGTCCTCGAAGGCTACGCCGAACCACAACCATGAGGTCATTGCTCCAAGAGACCCGTTTATCAACAAGCGATTTTATCTACCCTGTATTTGTTAAGCACGGAGAGAATAAAACGCCAATCAGCTCAATGCCGGGGCAATTTCAACATTCTCTACGAAGCATTGTAGATGAGGTCAAAGAAGCAGAGCAACTTGGGATCAAGGCAATTATGCTCTTTGGAATCCCAGAAAAAAAAGATGCTGGGGGCAGCGATAATTTAAATCCAAACGGCATTGCATCGCGAGCTATTCAAGCGGTTAAAAAGGCATGTCCTGATATGCTTATCATATCTGACATGTGTTTGTGTGACTACTCTGACCATGGACATTGCTGTATTATTGACCCCTCGAATGGTCACTATTTAAACGAGCCTACTCTCGAGTATCTCGCCAAAGCATCTGTGATTCATGCACAAGCAGGATCGGATATGATTGCGCCTTCGGGCATGATGGACGGTATGGTTCAGGCTATTCGAAAAGGCCTCAATGATGCTAAGTTTATCTACACACCCATCATGAGTTACTCCGCAAAATATGCCAGCAGCTTGTATGCTCCATTTAGAGAAGCTGCTGAATGTGCTCCTCAGTTTGGGAATCGCAAGTCATATCAAATGGATCCACCGAACGGACGCGAAGCCATGAAAGAAATGGCTATCGATATCGCTGAAGGCGCAGACATTCTCATGGTGAAGCCTGCAGGCATGTACTTAGATGTCATTCAAAAAGCGCGCGAAAATTTTAACGTACCGATCGCTGCTTACCAAGTCAGTGGTGAATACTCCATGATGCATGCTGCTGCAGAAAAAGGCTGGCTAGATCTACAACCTGTCGCTCTTGAAAGCCTCATGGCCATTAAACGTGCCGGTGCGCATAATATCATCACTTACTTTGCGAAAGAGGCAGCCAAGTGGATTTCCTAAAAGCGCTTCGAAATGAGCCAACCTCAAAAACACCTGTCTGGCTGATGCGTCAAGCTGGTCGTTACATGGCCTGCTACCGTGAACTTCGCGCTAAGCACTCCCTGCTTGAACTCGTCAAAACACCTGAGCTTGCCTGTGAAGTCACTCTGCAGCCCATCAAAGCGTTTGATTTTGATGCCGCAATTATCTTCTCAGATATATTGCCAATCCTAGAAGCATTAGGGCTAAAACTTGAATTCGTTCACGGTGAAGGTCCTGTGCTACATGACCCAATTCGCGAACCACGAAAGTTCTCACTGCGGCCTCTTGAAGAGAGCGTTGGCTTTACCCTTGAAGCCATTAAACTCGTGAAGCCTGAACTCAAAGTCCCATTAATTGGCTTTTCGGGTTCGCCTTTCACCCTCGCGTGTTACGCAATTGAAGGGGGATCCAGCAGAGATCACAGACTAGCCAAAACGTTCATGTACCAAAATCCAGCTGCCTGGCATGAACTCATGACAACACTCGCAGATTTGGTGGCTGAGTATTTGCTTAAGCAAGCTGAAGCTGGTGCAGACGTCTTGCAGATTTTTGACAGCTGGGCAGGCTCTCTCAGCGGTCCTGATTATGAGCGCTATGCTCTGCCATACATCCAGCGCATTGTTTCGTCATTGCGAGCAGCGCGAAAGGGTCCAGTGATTTATTTCTCCACTGGAACAGGTGGCTATCTAGACATCGTGCGAAAAGTAAACGCCGATGCCTACAGCATCGATTGGCGAGTTTCGATTGCCCGCGCCCATCAAACCTTTCAAACACCTATTCAAGGAAATTTAGACCCAATGGTTCTGTTAGCACCTCCTGAAGAAATCAGGCGCCAGGCTGATTTAATCCTAGGTGATGCCCCAAAAACGGGTTTCGTGTTTAATCTTGGACATGGCATTTTGCAGCAAACGCCTGAAGATCATGTTAAATTTCTCGTAGATTACTTGAGAAATACACCATGAGCAAACTTTCGAACTATGCGCTCAAATACTGGCTGTGGCCCTACAAAGCTGGATTCAACTATGATTTGGCACATCCCCAACAGCGGCAAGAAAGACTATTGACCCAAATCACCAATCGTCTTGCGGGCACAAAATACGGGCTTTTATTTAATGCTTCGTCGAGAGATAACTATGCGGATTTTGCCAAAAAAGTTCCTATTGTTAGCTATGAAAAACTAAAACACTGGATTGACCGACAAAAAGCACATGAGTCCAATATTTTGGTTAATGAGCCAGTGACGCGTTATGCATTCATTCGTGAACATGCATTGATGCCATACACCAAAAGTCTCGATCAATCATTCTATAGACAATTTGCAGTTCAGACTGCATTTGCAGATCCTAAAGTTCTAGATGGGAATGCTGCTTGGCAACACTACAAATCACATTGGACCTCTACCCCCAGTGAACCACCAGTTTCTCTTTGGGCAGAAGGACAGCCCACGCATCAAGAGGCTCCTTTGATGGTCAAGATTCCTGGGCATGAATACTTTTTGCCCATGCTCTCAGAAGTTTTTTTTGAGTTTTCCGATGCAGATAAAAAGATTTTCCGCGTTCATGAATTAGAGCCTGGGAAAATTTATGACTTGATTATCAGCCAAAAGTCAGGGTTATATCGCTATCAGCTAGGAATGCGTGTTCAGGCGCATGACTTTTTGAAGAAAACCCCGTCTTTGCAGGTGATTCATGATTCGCATTCTCATTTCCGACAAGCTCTCTGAAGAGGCTATCTCACTCCTCAAAAGTACACCTCACTTCTCGATTGATGTAGGCCAAGAAGGTCTTACAAACATTGGTGAGTACGACGCCTTGCTTGTACGCAGCCAAACCAAGGTGAATGCCGACTTACTTTCACGTGGCACGAAACTCCGCTTTGTCGGACGAGCTGGCGTTGGGCTCGACAATGTTGATCTCGACGCAGCCAAAGCACGTAACATCACTGTCATGAATACGCCTCAAGGCAACCTCGTGAGCACCGCGGAACACACCGTCTCGCTTTTGATGGCATTGGCTCGTCATATTCCCCAGGCCACTGCGAGCATGAAGCAAGGCAAGTGGGAAAAGTCCAAATTTCTAGGCGTTGAACTGCGAGATAAAACTCTGGGGATTATTGGTTTAGGTCAAATCGGCAAAATTGTCGCAGAACTTGCACAGGGTCTTAAAATGCGCATCGTTGCCTATGACCCCATTGTCACCAATTCTCTCAGCGTTTCACTTGAGCAACTCTTCGCACAGTCAGACTTTATTACGATTCATGTACCGCTGATGCCGCAAACACGTCACATGATTTCAACCAGCGCGTTCGAACAAATGAAAACAGGCATTCGTTTAATTCATGCCGCCCGTGGCGGAATCGTCGATGAAGCAGCTTTGCTCAACGCCCTGAACTCAGGGAAAGTCGCCGGCGCGGCACTCGATGTATTCGAACAAGAACCTCCCAGCGAGGCAAACCCCTTGGTTGCACACCCAAAAGTGATTTGCACCCCACACTTAGCTGCTTCGACAGCAGAAGCTCAGGATCGAGTTGGTTTACAACTGGCTGAGCTAACCCGCGAGTTTTTCAGTGCGGCTCGTTAATATCGGGACCCTCTTCACGGGCCATGAGTTTTTGCACAATGTCGAAAACCTCACCCTAAATCCCTCTCCACCTAGTGGAGAGGGACTTATTGACTGCCAAGGCGGCGTGGTAATACCTGGATTTGTAGACTGCCACACACACTTGGTGTTCGCAGGTTCACGCGCCAATGAATTTGAAATGCGTTCTCGAGGGATGAGTTATGCAGAAATCATGCAGGCTGGCGGCGGTATTTTAAATACCGTCAAAGCAACCAGAGCTGCTTCAAAACAAGAACTTATTGAACTCGCTCTGCCCCGCCTTGAACGAATGCAAAAACGCGGCGTTGTGGCTGTTGAAATTAAAACTGGCTACGGACTAAGTTTAGACAGTGAACTCAAAATGCTCGAAGCGATAGACGAACTTCGACGACTACAATCTATTGAACTTGAAGCAACTTTTTTGGGAGCTCACGCGGTGCCTCCCGATTTCACAGCCGATAACTACGTTGAGCACATCATCAAAGATATGCTTCCGGCTGTTAAGTCTCAAGGCATCGCCAGAGCTTGTGATATTTTTGTCGAACGTGGTGCTTTTTCTGCAGAACAAGCACGGCGAATTTTAAATAAAGCGCGCGACTTAGGACTACGCACGCGAGTCCACGCCGAACAACTTAGCCACACAGGCGCCTGTCAGCTTGCCGCCGAAATGGGTGCCTTAAGCGCATCGCACTTGGAATTTGCGACGGTTGAAGATGCAAACGCATTGGCAGGGGCAGGCGTCATTGCAGAGCTATTACCAACAGCTCAAGAATACCTTGGCCTTAAACAACAAGCCTCTGGACGTATGCTGACCGATGCAGGCTGCAAAGTTGCGATTGGAACGGATTTCAACCCCGGCTCCGCCATGTGTGATGACTTAATGCTCGCAGCTCGCTTAGGGGTCACCAAGGGCGGCCTTAGCTGCGAAGAGGCACTGAAGGGTATCACCTCATACGCAGGCTTAGCCCTGGGCCGCCCTGACTTAGGGGTTATCGAACCTGGAAAAAACTCAAAGTTCCAAGTTCTGAAAACCCCTAACTGGGTTGATTTGTTTTATGATTGGAGTGTTACTCCTCTTCAATAATAGTAGAGGCATCTGAATCCTCATCATCATCAATGATAGGTCCGGCATTTGGATCCTCTTCATTATCGCTAATAGATCCTGGATTTGATCCACTGGCTGCTGTTGCTGCCGAAGCAGTGGGGGCAGAAGATGCTGAGCTTTGAGCTGGGGTAGATTGGGCTCGAACAGAATTTCTGTTCAATTCAATCGTAATCGGATATTGCAAGTAGCCTTTTTCTGGGGATGGTTTGGCTCCAGAAGTATCATGTTCCAGAACGAGTGAATTAAACTTACACCATATAACTGGAAAACCACTTAGTAGCGCATCTGCATCTTTTTGAGAGACATCAACGAAAATGATTCCAGGTGGGCCAAATCGAACTGCTTTATCTCTAATGGACCCGGATTTGACTGGATGAATACCAACCATTTCAAAGAACTTCTTGAGCTCATTCTTGTTTTTTGGTTTTTGGAATTCCTGCGAAATGTGTTTAATCACGATCGTAACCACACCTTCGAAAGTAATCTGTAATGCATCGGTCGCCGAAGAAATCGTAACCGGATACTGAAAGTAACCGTTTCCTGGGTATTCTTTTTTAATGGTTTCAGAAGTGCCATATTCCAAATCTACTGATTTCCGTTTAGACCATATAACTGGAAAATTATTTAGTACAACACCTGCATCTTCTTGAGAAACATCAACGAAAATGATTCCATCGGCAAATCGAAATTCTTTACCTCCATTAACCTCAGATTTAACTGGCCGAATGCCAACCTTTCTAAAGAATTCCTGAAGTTTACCCCTGTTTTCTTTTTTTTTGAATCCCTTCGAAATCTGTCCAATCACGAGAGTAACCACAGATTCAGAAGTAGCTCCTGATGCAGCAGTCTCTGAGCTTTGAGATGGAGTAAATGGGGTTGCAGACGCCGAAAACCTAAAATTCCCTGATGCTGAGCTTTGAGCTGGAATATATGAGGCTGCATATGGCGAAAGCCCACTGTTGAAGGTAGGAACAGGGAAATAGTGCAACTGATTTTCGAGCATAATAGACTGATAGTGCACAGGCGCAGATGTCTGTAAAACAACCAATCCAACGTTGCCAGTTTGTTCTGGCAAGTTATTTTCATCACTTTTCTTATTTTGTTGTTGCGGTGCAATCCACATCCCGGGCTGCTTTTTTCCCTTTAGAGCTTTTTCTTGATTAAGGGTATTCTGGATAGTTTGTGACTGTTTACCTTCATATCCGGGGCTTTCTTCGACAATTTTTTCCAAAGAATCCAAATAGGCTAACTGCTCGAACTCTTGTTCAGAAAGCTTTTCATGTCTCTTTGACTGAAGCTGTTCATGCAATTCCTGCTTGCTCTCATACTCTTTTTGCCACTTAGAGCGAATTTGAAGGTTATTACCCTGTTCAAGTTTCTTTTCATGATTGCCCGATATGAGTGCTGTCTCCAATTCTGACTGAAGTTTCTCTGATAAAGACTTTTTCTGAGTCAAAGCCATTAAAATATCGCTTAACGAAAAATGATTTTTAGTAGCACTTAAAGACGCAACTGAGCTTGTGATTTTATTCGCTATTTTAAAAAATGATTGAGCGGGAGAATGAAGCATTAGCCCAGTTTCAGCCTGTACTTTCAGCGAAAAAATACTCACAAAAAAGTAAAACAATAAATTAGAATTCATGCAACAGAAATACCCGAATTAAAAAAGATGTCAACACGTAGACAGTGAACCATTAAGCCGCAATTAAAAGGCGGAAAGATTGGCCTAGCAAATCAGCGCATGACCCGGAATCCAGCTCTAAAGCTATGCCTGGACCCCGACGCATTGGCCGGGGTGACAAGCCATTTACCTGGGCTGATTACACAAGCTCAATCAAAGCCGCAGCACCCATACCGCCACCAATGCACATAGAGCAAACACCATAACGCGCATTTCTACGCTTCATTTCGCGCAAAATAGCCGCTACCTGCCTTGCCCCTGTACAACCGAGCGGGTGGCCTAAAGCAATTGCGCCGCCATTCGGGTTCACGATTTCTGGGTTCAGCCCAAGCTCACGAACACAGTAGACAGCTTGCGCTGCAAATGCCTCGTTGATTTCAAACACGCCAATATCACTGGCCTTAAGACCCGTTTGTTTCAGCAGTTTTTGAATCGCCGGCACAGGTCCAATCCCCATGATTTCAGGAGGCACACCGGCTGTCACAAAAGCCTTGAACAAGCCCATCACTGGGAGGCCCAGAGACTTTGCCTTCGAGTGCTCCATCAACACAGCTGCCGCTGCACCGTCGGTGATTTGTGAGGCATTTCCTGCAGTCACAGTTCCCTGGGTATCAAATGCTGGTTTAAGCTTCGCGAGTACTTCTGCACTCGTATCTGCACGAGGGCCTTCATCTGTGTCAAAGAAACGTTTTTGGCGCCCACCCTTATCATCTAGGACAGACACTTCGAAACCAACGATTTCGTCTTTGAAATAACCGGCTGCAATTGCTTTGATGGCACGCTGATGACTGAGCAATGCAAACGCATCTTGGTCCGCGCGGGATATCCCAAATTTCTGCGATACCAACTCGGCCGTTAAACCCATCGGCACATAGGCCTCTGGCATCGTTTCCATGAGTTCAGGGCACGCACTCATGCGATTGCCACCCATTGGAACCATGGTCATCGACTCAACACCGCCACCAATGCCAATTTCAATCTGGCCAACCTGAATCGCTTTGGCTACGTCAGCAATGGCATGCAAACCACTAGAGCAAAAACGATTCACCGTCACTGCTGAAGCTGTGTAGGGGATTCCGGCTAGCAATGAAATCGTTCGAGCGACGTTCATCCCCTGCTCTGCTTCTGGCATGGCGCAACCCAGCACAACGTCATCAATCTGTTCTGGCTTAACCCCTGCGCGTTTCACAGCCTCACGGACAGCCACAGCACCAAACACATCTGGACGGGTATCTTTCAGCGAGCCTTTGTAGCCCTTCCCGAGCGCAGTTCTAACACTTGATAAAATAGCAATATCTTTCATGGTTTAGTTCCTCAAAGGCTTGTTGTTTTCAAGCATGTAAGCAATACGAGCCATTGTCTTTTCTTCACCGACCAAAGACATAAATGCCTCTCGTTCCAAATCAAGCAGATGCTGTTCCGAAACCAGATGACGCATGCTGGTATCTCCACCTGTCATGACATGAGCAATCTTCTGCGCAATCTTCAAATCATGGTCGCTCATTTGATGCCCATCTCGCATCGAGCGCAAGACCATATCGAAGGTCGCATAAGCACTCTTGCCCGGCAGCCTATAAGTACGCTTGAGTGGGGGTCTAAATCCACCTCGAGCCATACCCAGTGCAGTTTGTTTAGCGCACTCAAGCAAGTGCTGGCGGTTCAGAATAATCTGACTACTTGGACACAAGAACATCATGTTTCGTGCTTCAGCAGCGCTGCTTGAGACCTTGGCCATGGCCACAGTTTCAAATGCCCTGCGAATCATGGCATCTGGCACAAATTCAGGTGCATCCACTGCCCCTCGAAGCGTGCGTGCCAGCATCTCAATATTTCCACCGCCGCCCGGAATCAAACCGACCCCGAACTCAACAAGCCCGATGTAGAGCTCTGCATGAGCCACGATGCGGTTACACCACAGTGAAAGCTCACAGCCACCCCCAAAAGTCATGTTGAACGGTGCCGCAACTGTTGGAATACTAGAGTACTTCAGACGAGTTCCGGTATTTTGGAACAACTGAATCATGGCATCGATTTGGTCCATTTGACCCTGCATCGCACCCATGTACATCAGCAGTAAGTTTGCTCCGACCGAGAAATTAGCACCATCATTGGCCAAAACCAGGGCTTCGAATTGACCAGATTCACACAAATCAAGCGCAGTATTAATATCTGCCAAGATTTCATTGTCGATGGCATTCATCTTGGTGTGGAATTCACAGCCCAAAACACCATCACCCAAGTCAACAAGCGTGGTTGCCATGGTATCTTTCACAATACGTGACGGAGTTTCTTTCAAAATCGTCAAGTTTGCATTTTTGGTAACCACTGGTTTCGAAACTCCAGCTTTCGGATCCCAATAGGTTTGATGCCCATTTTCAATCGCATAAAAGCTCTGACGACCCTTGGCCAGCATCTCGGTGACCCAGGCAGGAACTTTAAAGCCTTCTTGGTTCATGCGCTGGATGGACTGAGCAACGCCAATGGAATCCCACGTTTCAAAAGGCCCTTGAGCAAAGTTAAAGCCCCATCTAAGAGCGTTGTCCATCTGGGTAATATCATCGGCAATTTCATACAAACGATTCGCACTATAGACACACATAGCGGCGGTCAGTTTCCATGCAAGCTGACCTGCACGATCCTCTGCGTAAACCATGTGTTTAATTTTTTCGCCTGGACCTTTGAGGTTTTTGACCCCACCCAAAGAATCAAAGCGCACTTTAGGCTTAGGACCATAGGTCATGGTGTTCAAATCAAGCACCAAGATGTCCTTGCCTTCTTTTTTGTAGAAGCCCTGGCCACTTTTTTGCCCAAGCCAGCCACTGGCGACCATTTTGGTCAGGAACTCTGGAACGGTAAAGCCATCTGGATAATTTTTAGCTACGTGAATAAATGTATCTAGACCGACCACATCCATGGTTCTGAAAAGCGCACTCTTCGGACGGCCCATGGCAGGTCCAAAAATGGCGTCCACTTCAGCGACTGTGTAGCCGCCTTCTTGCATGAGCCTGAGGCTTTCCATCATCCCAAACATGCCAATTCGGTTGGCCACAAAGTTGGGGGTGTCCTTGCCGTAAACAATCCCTTTGCCCAAGACATACTCCCCAAACCAAGCGACTCGGTTCAAGACTTCTGGCTTGGTTTCTGGCAAAGCCACGATTTCCAGAAGAGGCAGGTAGCGAACGGGGTTAAAAAAGTGAGTGAGCAAGAAGTTGCTTTTGAACTCAGCCGAACGACCTTCAGTCATGGCAGCAAGGCTCAAACCCGAACTATTGGAAGCAATGATAGTACCCGGCTTCACCAAGGGCTCAAGCTTTGAATAGAGACTTTGCTTGGTGTCTAAATTCTCAACAATGGCCTCAATCACCAGATCACATTCAGCAACGCGGCTGATATCAGTGTCTAGACTGGCTGTTTCAATCAATTCAGCATGTTTGGGTGTGAAAAAAGATGCAGGCTTTAGCTTTAGAGCCTTCTGAAGCCCGGTTACCGCAAAATCTTTAATGTCTAAAAGCAGGCATGGAACCTGAGCATTTGCGAGCTGTGCTGCGATGCCGGACCCCATGACACCAGCGCCGATAACACACACTTTTTTGAAACGTTTGTTCGTCATTTTCAAAGCTCCTCTAGCCCGCCCCTAGCATGTGACTCATTTTTAAGCTATACAAAACGTTATGATCCTCAACAGTAAGCAATTGGAAGAGCTTGAACACCTGCACGATACCGTCAGCGAATTCGACGAAGAAGCGAATCTAGGCGGTGAGAGTGAAGAGTTTGACGAGATTGCTGAAGGGGCTCTAGCCTGGAGACGCGGCATGCTTGAAAAGGCTGTCGCCACGGTTAGAAAAACAGACCGACCAGACCTGTCTTCCAAAGACGACCTTGCTGTTGGTTCACTCGTGTATGATACGATCAACAATCGTTTTGCACGCGTCAAAACATCGTCTAAAACTCAAGTTGAACTACTTTATGTGTCAGGTGGCACAGGAACCCTCAAAGGATCTGCAATTCAAGTAGATGAAGGCCCAGCACCCATGACAGCTAAGCCTGCTAAAAAAGGCAAAGCTGAACCAAAGGCCCCCAAAGCCCCCACCTCCGCTAAAGCTACGGCGGGCAAGCCTGCTAAAAAACCTGAAGTTAAAAAATCAGAACCCAAAAAAGCTGAACCTAAGAAAAAAGCAGTGCCTGCTAAGAAACCAGCGCCCGCCAAAAAAACAGTTCCTGTTAAAAAAGCGCCTGCCAAAAAACCAGCTCCTGCTAAAAAAGCACCTGCCAAGAAACCTACGCCTGCCAAAAAGCCAGCTCCGAAGAAAAAGGCACCCGCTAAAAAGCCAGCTCCGGCTAAAAAGGCACCCGCCAAAAAACCAGCTCCTGCTAAAAAAGCACCTGCCAAGAAACCCGCACCCAAGGCAAAGAGCTCTGCCAAAAAACCTGCCAATATCAATGCCTTTATTAAGCAAAACTATCGCAAGATGAGCAACAAAGAGCTGGCGGGGATTACAGGTCTTTCAGAGCACACCATCCGCCGCAAGCTTGGCGAATGGGGTTTGAAGCGGCCGACTAAATAAGACTCATAACATGGAATTTAACCCTTATCTGGGGGTATTCTTATGTTATGCCAACCATTAGACCTTATAGTCCAAAACGAGCTTCTTCCGGGACTGAAGCGGATTACAATTTAAAAAAAGAGCTTTACACTCAAAACTTGGAGATGGCTGGGGGCAAAGACCATGCCAAGTTTGACCAAGCACTCAAAGATACTAAATCCGAACTAGAGAAACTTCCAAGCAACGATAAAAAAATTGAGTTCTTATACAACTTGAGCAAACTTCCGACGAAGCATCCTTTTTTTGAACAAGAAGAATTTAACAAGTTACTTACAAATAAAGAATTACTCCAAACAACGTGGCAAGGGAAAAATCTCATGCACATTGTTTGCGAAAGAGGAAACGCTACACAAATAAAACAAACAGCTCTCGAGTACAAAAAACTAAACCCATTCGAAAACCCTTTCTCTGGCCCAAGAAGAGCTTGGATATTCAGCAAAACACCTCTTGAGCGAATAAAAACTCGAAAAAGTATTGATCATGAAGAGATTGAGCGATTCGTAAGCAGCAACTTTCAGGATTGGAGTTGGTCCATCAAAAACATTGTCGGTTATTATTTTCCCGAACTTAAAAAAAATGTAGAAAAAGAAATTTTTGTTGGTTGGAATCAAGCTGAACGTCACAGAAGCAACCAAAAAAGACTTAAAGCCTTACAAGCAGACCCTGTAAAAAATAAAAAAGAAATCGAAAGACTAAGCGGTTATACTACTAAATATGAAGACATTCAAAAATCCGCCAAAAAAACCCGTGAAGATTTGAAAGCTATTGGCGCTACCCCACTAATACTTGATACGCCCGATGGTGCTAAATTGGATGCTGCTTTTGTATCAGCAGATGAATTCTTGGAAACCCTAAAAAAAGCTGGCGGCAAACGTGCCTTAATCAAGAACCAACCTAGTGGTTTTATATTTCAAAATGCCCCTGACTTATTAAAAAATCTTCAAGATCTTAGTTTACTTGGAGATGGAAAACCCAACGCTAAAGGCCAAGAGCTTGAGTGGTTCCAGAAGGAATTAGCGGATAAACGAGTTCTTCTTCTGCCAAACACCCCCGAAAATCGAGCTCTTAATCTTGACCCATCAGAGGTCACAGAGACAGACATCACTAAAGACACAAAATCTCGTGGAACCATCATCCTCACTAGCGGTGCGCTTGGAGTGTATGAAGCTCACAAACGTGAAATCATGTCGTTTCTTGCCAGAGGATTAAACGTCATGTGCTTTAACTATCGTGGCTATGGACAAAGCACTGGAACCCCAGATGAACAATCGATTCATACAGACATTGAAACTGTCTACAAATACCTCAGAACACTTAGTATTAAAGACAAAGATATCACAGTAAAATCACTTTGCATGAGTGGTGCCGCAGGGACACGTCTAGCAGCAAATTATCCGGGTGTTAACTTGCTCTTAGATCAAACCTATACACACATCAAAGAATATTTAGATGTCGAGATTGAGCGCATGCTTGCAAACATGCCACTTCTAAAACTCATACCAGAAAAATATTTCACAGTTCGTGGCTGGCTTGCGAGAACACTCGCAGACAGTCTCTCGCCTGACTGGTCCGTTCAAGGTGATATTGCCAAAGTAAAAGGACGCGTTGGAGTAATTGTCACCTCAGAAGATGTCAACACACCCATAGATCAAGCAATTACCAATATTCAAGCACTTCTGGATTCTGGCAATAAAAAGATAACTCTGTATCCAATGCCAGGTGAGCATGCTGATTCTTGGATGGATGCAAAAACAAGAGATGTCACACCGCAAAATTTTAAACCAGAAACATACACCAATAAAATCCCAGATGATCGAAAATCACTCAAAACTCAAATAACTTCTGGGATTTCCAGATTTAGTTCAGCAACAGATGATAAGGCTAGAACAGATGCACTCGCTGATTTAGATAAACTCTGCACACCAAAAATCATTGAATCATCACATCACGAGAGAGTTCAAGAAGCACTCACTCGTCTACATAATGACATCTATATCCTTCGTACAAAAATCGAACTAAAAACTCTGGAGAAACCAGAAATCCCGCCTAAGTTTGCAGGTCGAGACATCATAGATGATTTTTTCAGACAAACTAAACACTTTCGGAGGTTAGAATCTTAATCTTCACAAAGAAGCTCCCTGATCAGGCCAGCAAAATTGCGGCTTGCATTTTTTTTTCGAAACTTTTATCGCATCGACGGGAATAAATAATTTTGCTCGAATGTTACGACCCTAAAAGGAGCGTCCATGATGGCATTACCGGTATCTGCGAGCGAATCCGAAACAAGCTTTAAAGCTTTCGAGAAGGAGGTTGTCCCACACGTCAGCACACTTTTCGGAGCCGCTCTAAGGCTGACCCGTTCCTCTGGCGATGCTGAGGATTTGGTCCAAGAAACCTACCTCAAAGCTTTTCGCTCCTATGAGCAGTTCGAAATGGGAACCAACTGTAAAGCTTGGTTATTTCGAATCCTCACGAATACTTTCATCAACAAATATCGCCGTAAAGTCAAAGAACGCGAAATATTAGATGGTGAGGCACACACACCCACTGTATTTTCAACTCTCGATGCAGCAAACAAATCAACCGACCGAAACCCTGAAACAGTCTTAGCAGACCGCTCATTGTCAGATGAAGTTGTGGTAGCCCTAGAACGAGTACCTGTTGATTTCCGGATCGTTGTCCTGCTTTCAGACGTCTACAATCTATCTTATAAAGAAATCGCAGACACTGTAGTAATCCCAATCGGAACTGTAATGTCGAGACTCTTTAGAGGGCGCAGAATTCTTCAAGAACAGTTGTTCGGCTATGCTGTTCAAGAAGGCTATATAAGACCAGGACCAAAAATGTTTTCGCTCGAAGAATACCGTAATCGGATCAAAAATGACCACCAGACGCTGCAGCAGTTGCACTCGACGATGACGGAGCAGGCAATGGCTTCTTAGCGCCCATACTTACAAGCAGCTCTGCTGCCTGGGCCATATCTAAACCAGCCTGGGCTGCAACCTGAGGAATAACATTCGCCATATTTTTGTCTGCCTGTTCTTCAATCAGTTTAGGCAGGCCTGACTCTCCTGCCTTCGTGAGTTGTTCATCGCTGAGTTCAGGAAGTTCATCTCGCTGCTGTCGGAGTCGTTTATAGGCTTCTATCAGCCTGCGAGCATCCTCCACTGCTTTGTCGGCAGTAACTTCTGATTCCGATTTACGCGTGTCAGCCACTACATCTACCAGCTTTTTTACACCCACAGCTGTTGCCGCAGCAAGAGCCACTGGCCAAAGAAATGTACTTGCAGCCACGACACCACCCGCAGATGCAATCGCAGCAGCGGTCGACCCAATACCTATGGCAGTGCCAGCAGTTAGGGCAACCGCTGATTTACCAAACTCAGCACCTTGGTGAGTATATCGATCTGGAAAAGTGAAATTTGCTAAGCGTTGGCTCACAGACTTTCCTTCAATTCCTCCACGCATCCAATCCCCAAGCTGGGTTGCAGCTTTACGCTGTGCCACATACAAAGCAGCCTGTTGAACTGCACCTGAAAGTCCACCCTGTGCGTAACCTTCAAAACCATTGAGAACGGCGTTAGCAGTCACTTCCATCTCACGAGATATTTGATCTGAGAACTTTTGTTGAGCACGAACCTGTGCGACAGCTCCAGCTGCGCCAGCAGCAAGCTGAACAGGTCTCCAGGCGCCAATCCCAGGAATCCAGGCAGCAGCAGACTGTGCTGCTTGTCCACCCAACAAAGCGCTTTGATTAATAACGCCAGCGATATAAGGCGCCTTCCGTGCGAAATCGAGCATGGCAAGTTCTTCTAAACTAATTTCAGGTAAGTTCTCTTGAGCATCAACCCCTTGCAAAGCCCTATAACGGCCAAGAACTCGATCGGTCACCTGATTCTGAGCCGTTCGACGTTTCAGAATAGGGCCAAAATTTGGGTCGCTATCGTTTACGCCTAAGATTGCAGCTGTTTGGGCTATATCAGCAGCCAGACGTGCCGCATAGGTAGGATGTGCCAACGCGAATTTTGCAGGATATTCCAGAACTTTTCTAACATTCTCAAGAGAAATCGAATTCCATGCGCTCGTAAAATTTGGAACCCTTAACGTTTTGAACATCTCTTCATAAGCATCTCGAATACCAGTTTTGCCATGCAGCGCGAGTTGATACTCAAGCACCAGATCATCTACTGTTGGCCTGGTGGGTTTGAACAGCGGATTATCATAAAATCCGCCGCTTAAATAGGACTTAATTCGAGAGCGCCATCCATCCTCAGCATTATCAAGGTACGGATTCTCACCCCCACATTCAATGGTACATTTAAGTTCAAACATCTGAAACTCTAGGACTTGTTTTTTAAACTTACGTTTTAATGCTTGATAATTTTCATTTTCCTGAAGTGTCCTAGCCGAAATTTCTGCAATTTTTCTCAGGTTTTGACAAGTCTCTCTGAGCAGTTCAACTCTAGTATCATAAGCAACAGTGACTTCCTCACGTCTTTTAACCAGCAGATCGCTTTCAGCCTTACTCTTTTCAAGACGAAGCCTGGCGAGCTCTTGATGCAATTCAGAATAAACTTGCAATGACTCCGACAAGTTCGACTTGCTCTTTTCTTCCTCAATACGGGTTTCAAGAAATTTTTTCTGTTCTGCGAGCGTTGAACGATATTTTTCGTTCTTCTGACGCATTTCCTTATCTCTTTGCTCTTCTAGAGGCCTCAAAGATTCTGAAAACTCCACATACTCTTCTTGTTCAAGAGTTAATCGAGCCTGCTGCTCTTCCAATAACAATTTTGCCATTGGGTCATGAGCTACTTGTGCTGCATCCTGTCTTTTGAGTTGTTCGTCAGCAAGAATCAGTATGGCAGACATCATAGCCACTGCCTCAGGATTAACATCAACCCAAGTAGGGTAATAGTGACTGAGAACTTCCAACCAAATCTGCGCATCTTGATGCTCTGCAGGACTTGCTCCTGAGTTCGTGTTTAAGGTACGACGAGCAATACTAAGATTGTCTTTCCACTCCTCCTCGCTCATCTGCGAGACTCTTTCTAAGCGTTGCAATTTGAGCTTCGTAACTTCTAACGAATCTAGCAGTGGTTTAACTGTAGAATTATTTTTTGAAATCTGAGTTTCAATTTCGGAGCACAGCTCCTGCTGCCCTTGGATTTTTGTCTCAAGTTTAGCTAAGCGCTCTTTGATTTCGGAAACGTCTTCACTCTCACTTTGTACGCTAGTAGGTGACAAGCGTGCTGGGTGCGAAGCTTTTTCCATCCTATCCATCGGTTCTTGCTCAGATTCCATGGGCGGAGAAGCTGCCGCAGTAACGCTATAGGGTTTGACACGTTTCATGAAAATAGCGTATAATACATTAATGATTATTGTAAATCTTTTAATATTTTTTATAATTTCAGGTAATGCTGCAGCAAAAACCTGGTCTTTCGAAGCCCAGACCACCAAAGTCACCCTTGGCAATCATGGTTCCGTGTGGCTTGGAAGCACGAATGGGCTTCATCAGTACAGGTCTGGGCGTTGGACACATTTAACGAAAGCGGCTGAAGAACGGTCACTGAATAGAATCACTGCATTGGCCGAAGATCCTGCCACAGGTGTTCTTTGGGTTGGCAAATCAGGGGCTTATGGCCAAGGGATCGAAAGACGTTTTCGCAACAAATGGCTGAATGAACGACTTTCCACGCAAAATGGCAAACTTCCAGGCAACTATATCTCCTCTATTTGTCCCAATCCTGATGGAATGCTGGTCACTAGTATAAAAGATCTAGGAGGCATCGGCAGCGCACTGGATATTGGCAACAATGCAACCTCCTCCAATCTGCTACTCAACCAATCTTCATCTGCCTGTTTTTGTAAAGAAACTCATTGCTGGGTTGGAACCACAAGCAATGGGATTTTCAAATTTCAGGAAGGCCATGCCACACCCCTGCTAATTATTAAGGGTCATGAGTGGGGCGGTATTTCATGGGTTGGGAATTACCTTGGAACATTTGACAACCGCTATGTTCAAACTCTCTTAGAAGATAATCACGAACGCCTATGGATAGGCCTCAAGGCATCTCTTGGAGCACAAACCGGGGGGCTCGTCATGTATGATTTAAGGACTGAAAAAGCTTCGACACAGCCCATCACTCTACCTGTCAGCAATGACGTGCGCGTCATTTTGATGGATTCCTCAGGATTCCTATGGATAGGCACTGGGGCAGGCCTTGTTCACTTTAACCCCAATAACTCTGAAGTAGTATCTCTGGATACAGGATATGGGCCAGTAAACGACCTAGCGTACGATAAAGCGCATCAAACACTTTGGATTGCACATGGCAATCAACTGAGCTCCATGACACTGCCTCTGGGGGGGTAGTCCAAAGTATCATCCAGAGCTTCTTTTTGCTGTTCAGAAAATTCTGGCATTGGGAGCTCTTTTCTAGCTCTCAGAGCAGCCACTTTTTGTTCAGCGTTTTCTTGCAAGGCACGGTCATTGACCATAGGGGGTAGATTTTCAGTAACAGGCATGGCCAAAGCTGTGCCGGCTTCGCGAATTTGGTCCATAAATCTAAGCAACAAATCTTCGCGAACCGCATGAAACTCAGCATTTCTGGATGTCAAAACATAAGCATTGATTTCTATGTCTAACGAATAGGTTCCCACACCTGTAAATCTCACTCTTGCAGGCTCTGCATCAACCTTAGGGTGAGCATAGAGAATCCTGCGCAGCTCCACCAACAAATAACGCATCTGATCTGGTGTGGTGTCTCTTCGTATTTGAAGCGTGGTATAAAATCGGATTCGATCCCTGGCTGACAGATTTTCAATCTGCATTTGCACAAAATCAGAGTTCGGAACCGTTACCAAACTTCTATCCGGCGTGCGAACACGCGTGCTTCGAATCCCAATTTCCTCAACAATACCCTGCTGGCTGGCGAACTTGCATTCATCACCCACTCGAATGGGTCGGTCTAAGACCAACATAACACCACCCAGCAAGTCACCTATCGTCTTTTGAGCAGCCAATGCAACAGCGATACCACCTACCCCAAGCCCTGCAACCAGGGCTGTCACATGGACTCCTATATTTTGCAGGAACGTAATCAAGGCCAGTATAATAACCGAAATTTTGAGAGTCCTGCGGCCTAAAGGAACCATCCCCACCATGCTGCCTTGACCAGTCTGACGCAAATACTCAGCCAACCACTCGCCGAGCAGGTCTACAACACTAAAGACAAGCCAACTTAAGATAAAGGCTGCAAAAACAAATGCACTCGGCTTAACCCACGGCTGAAAATCTTCCGGGATTCCAACTAGCTTTGAGCCAATCAGGATTAAAACAAGGGCGATGCCTGCACGGACTGGGTCAAAAGCCGCCCGTAGGATCTTTTTATCGAAGCTTGGTATCCGCTTGAGAATGATACGCGAAGCAAAACGGACATTGAGCTTCGTGACATAGTAAGAGAGAAAGAAAGACGCAAAAGCGACAAGCAATAAAAGAAAACAAGTTAGTAGCATATAATAAGCCCCCCAGGCCCTCGCTACTCGTGACCGGGACCCTCAAAAATCAAATCATCTTTAACTGGCTCTTTGAGGCCTGGCCTAAGTGGCAAAGCACCTGGATGTTCAGTTTCATATTGCAACACTTTTTCATCTCTGGGCAAGAAGTTTGCGCGCTGAGGGTCTACCAATGAGCGTGAACCCTCATCCATCACACAAAAAAGCACAAACAGGGACAAGAAAACCATCGTCGTTGCAAAAACAATCGTGAAAAACTTGTTATCAAACCACAAGTGCATAAAAATTGCTAACACCAAAGTCGCCTTTGTGCTGGCAACCAGCAATGCAACTGCGGTTGACATAGTCCCAAAGTCAAACTCTGCCACATAAACAGTCAGCGCAGTCAAAGCTAACAAGCAGCCGAAAACGGTCCAGTACACACGAACGGGCAAAATATGAGGCTCAGGTCCAACAACTTTATGAATGTGACTCATGAGTATCTCCTTAACGAATCAAATAGAGCATCGGAAACAGGAATATCCAAATAACGTCCACCAAGTGCCAATACAGGCCGCCTATCTCTAATGGTGAATAATACTGTGGGTTGAACTCATTGTTATAAGTTCTGTAAAACAACCACATGAGGACAATCATCCCTATGACAACGTGGATTCCATGAAGACCGGTCATTAAGAAATAAATTCCAAAGAAAATATGAGACTGGTCCGGACTTGGAAGCTCCGCATTGGTCATATAGTACCCAGGCAAAAGACCCATATGAAACTTATGCTTGTACTCAAAGTACTTCACGATCAAAAAGATTGCTGCACATGCAAGGGTCAAAAATAGATTCAGAAGAATCATATTCTTTTTACCTTGCTGCGCTGCATGAATTGCAAGCACAACGGTTAAGCTTGAGAAGAGCAGAACAACCGTGTTGAATGCACCCATACGAACATCTAAAAAGTGATGCGCAGCCTTGAAAAGCTCTGGATGAAGGTAATGATAGACCGCATAGGCCACAAAGAGTCCGCCAAAAAGCAGGATTTCAGTTGCCAGAAAGAGCCACATTCCAAGCTTAGCAGCATCAATCTGCTGAGAAGGTCTTTGGAAATGGTCATACAGGGGAAATTCAGCGGTATTCATAAGGACCCTCTGTTACAACAGGTTGTGAATGAAAGTTGTGTTCAATCGGCATCACATCAGTATGTGTCCACTCCAATGAAGCAGCATGCCATGGATTAGCCGGTGCAGCTTTGCCTTTTTTAAGTGATACCAACAAAGTTACCATCGCCATCACGAATCCGAGGCCCAAGATATAGGAGCCAATCGTTGAAATCACGTGGTAGATTTGGAACTGATCTAAATAGCTATAATAACGTCTTGGCATTCCTTGAGAACCCATAATGAACTGCACAAAGAACGTTAGATTAAAGCCAACCACAACCATCAACGTAGATGCTGCTCCCCAGAACTCATCATACATTTTGCCGGTCATTTTTGGCCACCAGTAGAAAATTCCACCCATGAATGCCATGAAGGTTCCACCCACCATCACATAGTGAAAGTGTGCAACAACGAAATAGGTATCATGTAAGTGAATATCAGAGGCCAAAGTAGCCAAAAAGATGCCCGTGATTCCGCCAATCGCAAACAGGAAGAAGAAACCCAAAGCCCAAAGCATCGGTGTCTTCAACGAAATTGAACCCTTATGCATGGTCGCCAACCAGTTAAACATTTTGACACCGGATGGAATCGCTACCAAGAAGGTCAAAGCTGAAAAGATCATGCCTACCAATTCAGATTGACCAGACACAAACATGTGATGGCCCCAAACCAAGAAGCTGATCACCGCAATAGCAATAGAAGAAAACGCAATTTGCTTGTAACCGAAAATACGCTTTTGACTAAACACAGCAATCAGCTCTGAAATCACCGCCATCCCAGGCAAAATCATAATGTAGACAGCAGGGTGAGAATAGAACCAGAAGAAGTGTTGAAACAACACTGGATCACCACCCAATACTGGGTCAAAGATACCAATCTTAATCGTTCGTTCAACAATCAATAACAGCAGAGTGATTGCAAGGACGGGCGTCGCCATAATCTGAATCACGCTGGTGGCGTAAATACCCCAAATAAATAAAGGCATCTTAAACCAAGTCATCCCAGGTGCTCTCAGTTTATGAGTTGTAACGATAAAATTTAAGCCTGTGAAAATACTTGAAAATCCAAGAATAAAAGCGGCTGTCACCATCATGACAACACCACCATCCGTCGTTGTTGAATATGGCGTATAGAATGTCCACCCGGTATCCACTGCACCCACCACCAAAGAACTCAAAGCAACTACTGCACCAACCAGATAGATGTAATAGCTTGCCAAGTTAAGCTTCGGAAACGCCACGTCTTTGGCGCCCAACATCAATGGCAACACAAAGTTCCCAAGTGACGCAGGAATACCCGGAATAATCACGAGAAACACCATGATCGCGCCGTGTAGTGTAAAGAGCTGATTGTATCTCTTGGCATCAACAATCGTTTGTGCCGGTGTCAAAAGCTCTGTTCTCAGCAAGAGAGCAAAAAGCCCTCCAACCAGAAAAAATGCCATAATTGATACCAAATACATCAGCCCGATGCGTTTGTGGTCAATCGTGAACATCCACGAGGCAAGGCCTTTTTTGGCATTCAAATAATTCGTACCGGAACTCATTTCTTTCACCTTCCTATTTGAGCGATTTGATAAATTCGACCAAGCCATTGAGCTCAACTTCGCTCAGCTGACCCTGAAATGCTGGCATCACTGGTGGATAACCCTTAATTGGGCTTTTAGTTGGCATCAAGACGTGGTCACGAATGAAGTTATCATCCACTTTAACCTTGGCACCTGAAGCCAACTCAGTTGTACTACCATAAAGGCCCTTAAAGCTTGGCCCAATTCTGGCACTGCCATCGATCGAGTGACACGTCACACAAGCTTTCGATTGATACAGTTTAGCACCGAGATCTTTCGCAGGCAGCGCATTGTTTTCATTCTTAATCTTGTCAACCCATGATGCATATTCTTCTTTGGGCATCACTTTCAGTTTTGCAAGCATATTGCTATGAGCATCACCGCAATATTCCGCACATAGAATCGGATACTCACCTACTTTGTCCGCTCTAAACCAAAGGGTTGTATATCTTCCTGGAATCACGTCCTGTTTAATTCTAAAGTTAGGCAGAAAGAAACTGTGGAGCACATCCTGAGAAGACATGGTGAGCTGAATATTTTCGTCAACAGGCACCCCAATCACAGCACCTTGGCCTGAAATAGAAATATCTTCATCAGGGTATTGAATGGTCCAGTTCCACTTTTGACCAATCACGCGTAAGTTCTTAGCGCCATTTGGAATTGTGTAAACGTCAAGAAAACCATTGAAACCCCAAATGAAACAAACTGCCAAGTAAATGAATGGCAAGAAGGTCCATAAAGCTTCAAGCTTATGGTTATGATCATTCTGGGACAGAGCTTTTTGCCCATCATGTTTACGTCGATATTTGATCGCAAACCAAAACATCGGGACAATTACAAGCAGAAACAACCCCAACGCAGTCCACAGCAAAAAGCTGAACATCGAATCGAAGCCGCCTGCGTAAGCTGAAGCAGACTCCGGAGTCCAACTCCAAGTTGATAAAACAGGCAATTTCATTGCCAAGAGCTCTTTTACGCTGTCCATGCTCTAACTCGCCTCTCTCTTTTCCAAAACATTCCTAAAACAATTGCTAGCACTATCACGGTGACCAAACCTGCCAAGCGCATCACGCCGAATATGTAAACACCGTATCGATGACTATCCGGTTCATAATGAAAACAACTCAAAATAATACGTTCCAGTAAGGAACCTATTTTTCCTTGTGAAGCTTCAATCAAGCTCATTTTGAAATCAGCTGGTCTAAAACTAATTCCATAAAGCGTTTGACTTAAAGAACCATCAGGTGAAATCAAAAAAATTCCAGCGCTATGAACGTACTCTTTGGAACGCTCGTCGTACTTGTATCCAAAGCCAACACTGTCTGCGAGTCGCCTAACTTGTTCTTCGCTGCCTACCGCAAAATCCCAGCCTGACTGTGCGCCGACAACTTTAAGATAGTTTGTACGCTTAGCCCCAGCCAAATCCGGCTTCTCATTTGGGTTAATGCTGACCGACAAAATATTATAATCTTGGCCCAATTTCAGATCTTGACCCTTCATGGCATCCGTCATGCCATTCAAAACGAGGCTGCAAAGCATAGGACACTGGTAATAACCAAGCGTCAAAATGACTGGCTTTCCCATCTTGAGATAATCGCCAACTTTGACCTGCTTGCCTGTGTGGTCAGTTAACACAACATCTTGCGGTATTCTGGCACCACGTTTATCCACGATCTCAGTGCCTTCCATTTGCACAGGCAAACGAAGGCTACCTTCTCCTGCAATCATCGAAAACGATGCGAATATGAAGACACTAGCGAGCTTCACGTACCACCTTGTCCATAGCATCGCCAATATTCTTCAAAGTTTCTTCTTCGTTCTGCCTGAGTTCTATTAATGCCCTGGATTTTACAGAACCAATCTTGACGTCATACTCACGCTCGGCTTCCTGTCTAAAAAAGACATTAAGCATCTCGAGCGTCACATATAAAGCCAAGGCAAAAACCGCAAAATAGCCCCAAATAAGCATGTTCGCTCGGGAGCTCACATCATGTTCAGTTTGTTCACTCATCTTAGTAATTCTCGAATGCTAGAGATTCAGAAAGCCTTGGGTCTCCCTTGGCAACCTGTGATTTTCCATGCTTTAGCCAGTTAAATGCAGCGACAAAGAGCGCCAGCATCCCTACAAGTGCCGCAATGTCATAAGCGATAAACTCCTGCCAATGACCCTGGGTGTAGTTCGGCATAATCAACCAGTACAAATCCAAGAAATGCACCAACAGAATCCAAATACATCCAATGCTGATTAAAAGTGTATTCCTCTTGGCATGACGAGACATAATCAAGAAAAATGGTAAGAAGAAATTGGTCACGATCAAACCATAGGAAATGCTGCTCCAACCATGGGTCAAGCGGTGCAAATAGAACTCAGTTTCTTCCGGAATGTTGGCATACCAGTACAACATGAACTGACTAAAGCCAATGTAAGCCCAAAACACCGTAAACCCAAACATCAGCTTACCTAGATCTTGGTAATGCTCGGGCGTTGCAGGAACCGTGCTTTTCTTGAGAGCCAAAATCATAAATGCAAGACCTGCCAAGAAACAACCTGCAAAAAAGTAAACCCCAAACACGGTCGAATACCAGTGTGGCTGCAAAGACATCAACCAGTCAAAAGAAGCAAAGGTCGTCGAAAGTGCAAACAAAATAATCGCAACGGTTGCCGCCTTGCCCATGGTGAATGTCAGTTCAAATCGATTCCCTACATCTTGTTCTACAGACTTTCGATAGAACCAAACACCAATTACAGACCAAACAACAAAATAAATTACCGCGCGAATCATGAACCCATTCATGTTCAAATACGGGACTTTTTTAATGAGCGTTGCGTCTAGATGCTCTGCATGACTCCAAGGAAACAAATCATGTCCTAACAATGCAATCGGCAAGAACAAAACCGCAAACATTGGAATCACAGCCATCGCAAATTCAGCGAATCTGCGAACGACCACTGACCAACCTGCACGCGTCAAATGCTGAATCAACACGAAGAACATGCAACCCAGTGGAATCGTTAACGCACTGACGAACGCAAACAAATAACCATACATTGAGCGGGCTGGGTCGGCTTGATAGCCTAAGAACCATAACCCTAAGCCCAAAATACCGACTGCCAAGAGGCTAAGCGATTTCATAGTTTAAGCTCCTGAAGTGCACGAATATAAAACGCAATCGCCCAACGATCTTCCATCGGGACTTGATGCCGATAGGATGGCATTGTTCGAATTCCATCAGTCATCACATCCACAAAGTGCTGCAAGGTTTGAGCACGCATAAAATCACTGTGAAATGTTGTTGGTTTAATGGGGAGCTTCACTCCAACCATCCCACCCCCATCTCCAACTTTTGAGTGACAAGGCGCACAATAGATATTGTATCGCTCCTGCCCTCTCTTCATCAAAGCATGGGTCATTTTAGGCTGTGCCTTGCTTGCCAGATCACCGCGTGCGATGGTGCCTTCCACTCTAGGGCGCATATCGCGCTTGTCCTCAAAAAACTCACTTTCACGATACGGTTTATATTTGATCTGCGTATCCATGTTTGGATTTGGATGAATTGGCGGCTCAGTCGAAGTCCAGCCGCGGCACCCTGAAACCATAACAAACGCTAGTAGAATCGCGTATCTCATCACTCCTCCACCAACTCGACATGAACTGCATGGGTTTTTTCGAGGAGAGCTTTGGTCTTTTGCAAATCAAAGAGCTTGTCCTCTGCTTCAATGACAATAAAAAACTTATCATCCGTCACGCGTTCAAAGCGCTTCGAATGAAAAAGCGGATGGTTTAAACGAGGCAGTTTATTCAGCGCAAACATCCCAAATACAGCGGTTAAAGCACTGAACAAAATCGTTACCTCAAACGCTGGTGGCACAAATGCTGGAACACTCCAAGTTGGCTTTCCACCAATATTCAGCGGATAATCGTAAACAGCGACCCAAATCATCATCCAAGAAATCAATGCACAGCCAGTAATACCCGCCACCAAAACAAACCATGGCAAGATACTCGCTCCAAGACCCATGGCCTTATCCAGACCATGAACAGGAAATGGTGTGCAGGCATCCCACTTACGGTACCCTGCCCGTTTAATCTCCTCTGCGGCATGACAAATCGCGTGCGGAGTATCGTATTCAGCAATTAACGCATAATTCTTAAGCATGATGTTCATCCCCATGCGGCATGACACTCTTCACTTCTGCCATTGCGATTACCGGCAAGTAACGAACGAAGAGTAAGAAAAGTGTGAAGAACAGACCAAATGAACCAATAAAGAATATTGGCTCCCAAATTCTAGGTGAGAAATAATGCCAGCTAGCCGGCAAAAAGTCCCTGTTCAGCGAAGTAACAATAATCACAAATCGCTCGAACCACATCCCAATATTCACAAATATCGAGAGTACAAAACTGACCGTAATGCTCGTTCGCATTTTCTTAAACCAGAACAACTGCGGCGTTATTACGTTGCAAGTCACCATGGTCCAGTAAGCCCAAGCATACGGACCAAATGCTCTATTGATAAATGTGAACGATTCATACTCATTCCCGCTATACCAGGCCATGAAGAACTCAATCCCATAAGCATAACCAACCATGGTTCCAGTGACGAGAATAATTTTGTTCATATTCTCGATATGCTTGATGGTCACAATATCTTTGAGCCCAAGCCATTTACGAGCTGGAAGCATTAGGGTTTGCACCATCGCAAAACCTGAAAAAATAGCTCCCGCAACAAAGTATGGTGGGAAAATCGTGGTGTGCCATCCTGGCAACTGAGCCGTTGCAAAGTCGAAAGACACCACGCTATGAACCGACAATACAAGTGGTGTCGACAAAGCAGCGAGCAACAAATAAGCACGTTCGTAATTCACCCAGTGACGCATAGAACCACGCCAGCCAAGTGAGAACAAGCCGTACCAGATCTTCGCAGCCCTTGTTTTTGCTCTATCACGCAAGGTGGCCAAGTCTGGGACCAAACCGACATACCAGAACAAAAGTGAAACTGTGAAGTAAGTTCCCACAGCGAACAAATCCCACAAGAGTGGCGATCTAAAATTTGGCCACATCTGCATTTGGTTTGGTACCGGGAAGAAATAATATACAACCCAAATACGACCCACGTGAATTCCGGGAAACATCAAAGCACAAATAACTGCGAAAATTGTCATCGCTTCTGCATAGCGATTAATGGATGTTCTCCATTTTTGTCTAAATAAGAACAGAATCGCTGAAATCAGAGTACCAGCATGGCCGATACCCACCCAGAACACGAAGTTCACAATATCCCACGCCCAGTAGACTGGGTTCATGTTACCCCAGATTCCGATACCTTCCCAAATCAGGTAAACAATCGATCCAAAAAATACCATCATTAAGGCGAATGAAATCACAAAACCAATCATCCATCCTCTTGGACTCTGCAAGAATGGTGTTTCGGGGGTTTTACAAACGATTTCTGTCACATCGTGATAGGACAATCCACCACGAATCAAGTCTTCGCGTTTGACGACACTTTCTTCTAAAACCACATCTCCGCGATGCATATTACACAAGCTCCAAGTTGGGGTTTCTGAGTTTTGCCAAATAGGACGTTCTCGGTCTGGTATTCAGCTCTTGCAACAAATCATAATTGCGATCGGTATTCTTGAGCTGACTCACACGGGACTCATCATCATTCAAGTTTCCAAACGTAATCGCCTGAGTTGGGCAGGTCTGAGCACACGCTGGTGTCACTGCGCCATCTGGCAGGTGGTTGGAATCTTTCTGTTCACGCTTCGCAGAAATCTTCGCTTCTTGAATACGTTGCGTACAGTAAGTACACTTCTCCATCACACCACGATAACGAATCGTCACATCTGGGTTTTTTTGCATTTGCAAAAGAACATTGCGCTCTTTGTCTAATGGGTTGATGTAGATATTTCCACTATTGGTGTAATCCAAGTAGTTGAAGCGTCTGACTTTGTATGGGCAGTTGTTACCGCAATAGCGTGTTCCGACACAGCGATTGTAAATCATTGTGTTCAGACCTTCAGTATCGTGAACGGTTGCTGCCACTGGGCATACAGGCTCACACGGTGCATTTTCACAATGCATGCACGGAACTGGCTGTGCAATACTCATCGGATTTTTGACATCGCCTGTGAAATATCTGTCCACACGAATCCACTGCATTGCACGAGAACGCATGACCTGATCTTTGCCCACCACAGGAATGTTATTCTCAGACTGACAAGCAGTCACACACGCATTGCAACCAATGCAAGAAGTCAAATCAATGACCATGCCCCACTTATTGCCGGTATACTTCCAAGGGTCGGTCATCTGAGGCAATTCGATCTTATCGATTTTTGCCCCTTTGCCAAATTCCTCTGCGGTTCGAAGTTTGGCTGGATCTCGATTTTGCAGCGATAGAACTGTGACTTCTTGAATCGCATCGCCATTCATCGCAAACTGCTCTTGCGTGGTTGCAAGCTTTTCAGTCTGACCCGAACGCGTCATTGCGAGACCCAAAGCTGCTCCAGCAGAAACAGTTGGCATGAGCTCAAACGCGTTAACCCCAACACCGTTTCCAATCACCCCTGAATTCACTCGACCATAACCGAGCGGTAAGATCACAGACTTATCTGCTAGACCTGGAACAATAAACGCTGGCGCTTGAATCGTCTTGCCATCCAGTGTCATGTTCATGATATCGGCATGGTAGTTTCTATCTTTAACTTTGCTTTGAATCCCAAGTTCTAGCGCTAAAGCTTGGCTAACAAGTACCGCATTCCCCCAAGTCATCTTGGTGATAGGGTCTGGAAGCTCTTGCATCCAGCTCAAGTTGGCAAAACGACCATCAAGCACTTTGTAGTCGTGCGTGAAGATAACTTCCAAACCTTTGGCTGGAGTCTCATTTAGAGCTGCCATCCCAGCTACTGGCTTATTTGAAATTGCATAAGCTGTGTTTTTGATCACACCATCATGCAACGCTTGATCGAAGTCGATGTTAGACCAACTGGCTTTTACTAAATCAAGGCCCTTCTTGGAAGACTCACCTGCAATCTGAGCCAGAAGCTCAACAACAGAACGTGTCCCATGAAGTGGGTCAATCATCGGTTGAATTAATGAAGCTGTTCCGTCAAAAGCACGGGCATCTCCCCAACTTTCGAGAAAATGAGAAGTTGGCACATGCCAATGTGAGTCCTGCATGCTTTCGTCTTGATAGAGCCCGGCATGAATCACCATTGAAGCTTTAGAGAGTGCATCTGCGAATTTAAGTGATGCTGGTGTTGAGTAAACTGGGTTTACTTCCATCATCACCAGAGTTTTTACTCGACCCGCGTTCAAGGCTCCCGTCAAAGCATCGACATCAGCATATGAGCTGATGGGTCCAGCCAAAACATCAAACACTTGTCCACGCCCACCCAAAGCTGCATTGAGTCTATGCACCAACGCATGACACTCAGGCGACAACACTTCACCTGGGACAATCACTGCTGCGCTACCAGCTTTCTTCAAATCTTTAGCGAGAGCCTTCACAAAGCGCATGTCTTTAAATGACGTTTGCGCATATGCATCCGGCATAATTTCACGTGCAAGTGCTTTCAAGAATCCTGTGGTTTCAAAAACGCTGAGCGGCAATCGGTGATCGGCGTTCGAACCAGTGACAGACATATTCGCTTCGACCGAATACAAACGATTCATGCCTGAAGCTTCAGAAGCCTTATAGATCTTGCGACCTTTTCCAAAGCCGCGTGCGTTAAGCAGAGCTTGTGCCCCTTGCAACAACGGGTCGGCCTGAACGGTCAAAATCACACGCGCCTTGTCTAGCTTGTAAACAACACGCGAGCCCTCACCAAACGCTTTGGCCGAACCAAGCTCAGTGTTAACTTGGCGCAATGGATTGTGGGTATAAAAAACAGCCTTAGGGTATTTGATCAGAACCTGCTTTTTGAGACGTTCGATCGTCGGCGAATCTTCGCCGTTCATTAAGAATGCAAGACCATCGCCTTTCGCGTCGGCCAAGTCACTGAAATGATCTGACGCAAAAGAATCCCACTCATCCCAAGTAGCAGGCGCATAACCATCGCCAAACGGTTTCATGGGTGATTTAGAACGATCTGGGTCATAAAGCTCCAACACGGAAGCTTGCTCATGAATTCCGGCTGAGCCTAAACTTGCAGGATGAAGCTCATTGCCTTCAATCTTTGTGGGACGACCCTCATGCGTCTCAACCACCAAACCATGCGCTCCCCAAATGCTTGGACGCGTGGTGGCGAAGTATTTAGGAATACCCGGTATCGTGCCTTCAGGAGCTTTGGAGTAAGGCATGATTTTGTCGACCGGACGACGGCAACCAACACCTAGCCCTGCAAGCGCAAAGGAAGCGCCCATCAACTTCAGCATGTCACGGCGTTGCAGACTCGTAAACTCGCTATCGCCGTCTTTAAACTCGGACTTATTGAGTGCTTTGTACTCTTCAGTCCACTCTCTGTATTGAATTGAACGCCAGTATTTCATCGGTGACACCCTGAACAACTTTCAACAGGCGGATGCAAGGTCTTGGCTTTTGCTTGGGCAAGCTCTTTCCAATTATTGTCTCCAACCCATTCCATATCGGTAATTTTGTCTAACGGCCTAAGGTTAGGCGCTGGGTTACGGTGGCAATCTAAACACCAACCCATACTAAGAGGCTGGGTCAGCTTGACCTCAGCCATTTTATCAATTCGCCCGTGACAACTAATACAGCCTACACCAACTGCAATGTGAGCACTGTGATCAAAGTAGGCATAGTCTGGAATCTTATGAACTCTCACCCAGGGGATTGGTAAACCAGTCTTATAGCTGTCCTGGACACGCTGAAGTTTGACGGAGTCCTTCTTCACGGTTGCATGACAGTTCATACAGGTCTGCGTTGGAGGCACGCCTGCAACAGCTGATTTTTCTACACCTGTGTGACAATAGCGGCAATCAATCCCGAGATCACCTGCATGCAATTTATGACTGTATGGAACCGGCTGAACAGGTTGGTAGCCCACTTCCAAGTTCCAAGGAGAAAACCAATACCAAAAAACGAAAACGATCCCCGTGACCAATGCCACTAAGGAAATAAGGGCTATTTTCGGGACCTTGTTGGTCCATTTGGGAAAAATTTGTGCCATTCCAAAAGCCTCGACGCTGATCTGTATTTGCTCGATCGCATTTTGACAAGTATGTAATCGAACATGTTTCGTATTTTTTCAGGATTTTTTGGATTTAGCGCAGTACTTCTCGGCGCATTAGGAACGCACGCAATTTCTTTAGGCAGCTCAGAACATGCATGGGAACTTGCAACGCGTTATCAACTAATCCACGCACTTTTACTTTTGTACTTCGCTGAACGCAGAAATAAAATTGGCGCGTTTTTTGCAATTGCAGGCGTTTCACTTTTTTGTGGGAATATTTATCTGAAAGCACTTTGGGGACCAAACGTGTTGACCAACTTAGTTCCAGCAGGGGGTATTTGTTTGATGCTTGCTTGGATTTGGGCGTGTTTTTCGCCTAAAAATCCAGCAATTTAGACACCCGATTGACATATTTGAAAAATATTATAAAACAATGAAATGCTTAAGTATATATTGCTAATTTCAATTCCAGCGTTTTCAGCCAACTTATTTATTGCAGAAAATCTTCAATACAAAGGTCTAACAACTGAAGGCCTGACAGAGCTTAAAAAAGCCCGTGATTCACTCAGGCAAAGAAACCGCCTTTTTGAACTTGAATTCAAGGGGTTAAGCAATATTCACCATGCAGCCACAGTGGCTCGTATGTTGGGTTCTAATATGTTTTTGTACGGCCCTCCGGGGGGTGCTAAGTCTGCTTTTGTTAACTGGCTGTTTTCAGGCGAAGCAGGGCTTACTTTCAAAATCCAGATGCATCAAATGATGGGTGAACAAGCTCTTATCGGGGGTCAAGATTTTGAAGCTGCCAAACAAGGTAAATATGTTCTCAACACAGAAAACAGCTTGGCTAACTTCAGAGTGGGTCTTTTGGACGAAATTGAAAAAGGTAACCCTGCCGTATTAGCTACTTTATTAAGTCTTTTGAACGAACGCGAAGTTTTGGCGGGTGGTCAAGTAATTAAAGCCAAAACGAGAAGCGTATTTGCGACCAGTAATGCGATTTTGCCTGAAATCTTCCAGCAGTTCCTAGAATCGGGTCAACGCACCACAGCCCCTGCCCTACTCAATCGATTCCAATTCAAGGGTTTTATCTACAACTGGTTAGACGCTAATGCCCAAGCAGAGCTCGATGCAAGACGAAACAAAAAGCTTCTATGCGAAGCATTAGACTCTTGCGATGAAACTGTTGATGAAAAACCTGAAGCTATTAACTGGGAAAACTTGCGCCGTTTTGCTCGCGTTTTGTTTGTTAAGACGCCAGAGTTCTTAACTGCCTACAATGAACTCGCAAATGACTTAAGAAAGTGTACCAACGAAGCGGTTCGTGATTCTGAACTTAAACATCAAAAAAATCGCCAGGATGAACCCTTCGTATACTTCCCATCTTGCGATTGGACAGAGCGCTTGAGAGGCCAAATCCCAGAATCCGTTCAAATGTCAGCCATGGTTGATTTCTTGCTCTCACCTTGGGCAGATGATGCAAACTTAGAAAAAATAACGATGAAGCAAATTAACTTGGGAACAACTTCTCTATGGCGCATCTACTTAATTGCGACAACCCCAAGTGCAGGTAAGGCTTCTTTGTTCAAAAATAGCGATGGTAAATTGGATCTTCAATTTGGAACGAAGCTTTCATCTGAAGCCGCTCGTGATACTCGTGAAGGACGCATGCTTCAAAATATCGCCAATGAACAAGAGCGTTTTAGGGCTGCTTACTTGAAGCGTATCACCAGTAATCAAGACATGATTTCGATTCTTGGAAGGTTTGGTGGCGCTTTGGACAGCGATAAAGATTTTGAAATCTTGGTCATGCCAAAATCGGAGTAATACTCAAATGCGGATTACTTTTCTGTCACTCGCTTTGGCTGCTGCCAGCCTTTTGGCTGAACAAAAGCCTATTCAAAAAACCCATGAGCTCATGAAGGCCTATGAAGCGGACTTGCTTCCCTTTATTGATCCATTCGCAGACGCTTATAGTTTAGAACATGGGCAGCTGGTTTTTTCGAGACTGAAAAGTATTCGCGGCACTTCCACACCACTCGGGCTGGTTTCAGACGCATTGGTCAATTTTCAGGCACAATCGCGTGAACTTGATGAAGCACTCGTTCAACATGTTCTCACCGATGCTGAAAAGTTGATTACTTCAAGTGGGTATAGTCACAAAGAAAAGCAATCTAACTGGTTAGCGCTTGCTTATTTACGGGACTATTTGGCACGCTTTGAACCCCCAAGCCAAACAGTGGATCGCGATGGAAAGCCTGTTGAAGGTGAAGATGACAAGCAGAAGCAAAAGCAAGAACAAGACAAACAAAAACAGCCACGTGAATATCCAGAATTGCCTGAAAACTATATACCACACACCAAAGAACCTGACGATAAAAGACCTGTTAAAAAAGAAGACCAAGTTGTTTTAGCTGAGACCAACTTTGCAACGCCTTATTTTGGGCAACGCAGTTATGCCGAAGTGGTTCGACATGCTGAGTGTCCCTTCAAGAGCATCGAGATTCCTCTTGGATTTCAAAAACCAGGAAAATATGGGCTCACCGGCAAAACACTCAAAATCAACACTCTCCGGAAAACCAGCATTAAGTTATTTTTACCAGCAGGCCACGAACCTCTCCAACCAGAAGATACCCGTGCTGAAATCACGCGTGATGCAAAAGGCGTTTATATTCTAACCACCACAAAACCTCTTGATTCCGTGGAAATCCCACTTCAAGAAACAAAGCCTTCTGTTTTAAACCCCATGATCCGGGAGATTTATACACGCCCTGTTGGCTTTACGAAATCTGAATTCCCAGCCATTACCCGAACCGAATTGTTTGATAAACAGTTTGGCAGCGAGCTTGCCACCGCTAAAGCAGTTCAAAATCATATTGCTCTTAAATATCTTTACAGCGTCGGCCCTAAGCCTCAAACAGATCCCATCGACGCTTTAAATGCCGGGGCATTTCAATACGACATGGCTGCCTATATTATGGTTGGTGTTCTGCGAGATATTTATCAAATCCCCGCACGAGCTGTTTCTGGTTTTAGAGCTAAAAAACATGGCTCAGGCAAAGATCAAAAAAGCTATTTAGTCCAGCCGGGTGAAGCTCACGCTTGGGTAGAGGCCTATATTGATGGCAAATGGCAAGTATTTGACCCAACGCCTGTCAAAAAAGACAAGAAAGAAGATAAAAAAGAAGAAGGCGAAAAAGATGAGTACTCAGACAGAGTTCTAGATGACCAGCCACAACCAGATGAGCCTGAAGAACAAGACGGAAAAAGTGGCTCTGATTCGGCTGACTCTGAAAAAATCCCCCCTAGCCCCCCTTCTTCAAAGGGGGGAAATGAAACCAATAATAGCACTGGTTCTGAAGGCCCTCAGATGAGCTCTGAAGAGCTTGCGGGCAAGCTCGAACTAGGCTCTCTTGAACTAGAACCCACCGAAGACAGAAGCCCGCTTCAAGAAAGATTCTTGCGCGTTCTAGCGAAGTTTATTTTAGATCCAACGCTTGATGGTAATGTTATTTTTGAGAAACTTGACCAAGCCAAAGTAATTTTAAGCTCTATTTCTCAGCTTAGAAGCTTGGTCCAAGAGCAATTAATCATTCACGAAAAACGACATCCACCACTCAAATTTTGGCTTGATGAAATCATTGCTCAACTTCAAACACGGGATTTGGCAAAAACCTATAACGATTTGTACCGACTCACTGAAGCCTTAGAAGCTTATGCAAAGCTTATAGACGAAAAGCAACCTCATGAAGCCATTGGCAACCTTAGAAATGCCCAAAAAGAAATCTACAGCCTCGCTCATCTAGATTCCGGGGATATTGCGGCAGTCGCAGAATTTTATAACCCACTCCCTTGGATTATTCACACCCTCTTGAGCCAAAAATATGGCCTAACCAAAGTTGGTTCAAACCAACCCACGCGCGAAGTTGCACGCTTACTTAAAAATGGTTCCCTCAACGACCTAAGGCTTTTAAGCTTGCTGATGCCATATACTGACTTCGTTCTTAATTCAGTACCAAGGCCAGAGTATGAAGAAGTGATGACCTGGCAACGTGATAGCAGGCGTGCCACTGGTCGCGAACTATTGCCTGCTCAAAAACCCTTTGAAGTACTTCGAGGTTTTATGGGTCAACCTGGAAAGACTCCAGAACAAAACTGGAGAGAAGGCACTGCTTACGTGCAAGTTCATCGCCAACGTCTGAAAATCCCAACCGGCTTTGGCAACGATGATGCTGAGCGCATTACTATTGTGCTCTATGACGTCTCTGGCAGTATGCACGGAGATCCACTCAAGTTCCAAGCTGGGCTTATCTCTGCTTTTACCGCCCAAGCCATCAGTGATGTTTCTCCAAGCGGCGCACACCGACATAAAGTTGTTTTAGTGCCATTTCATGACCAAGTTGGAGAACCCAAAAAAGTTACCAATGCTGCCGAAGCACTGGCCATTCTGGATAACTACGAACGCAAACTGGACTGGGGCAGCGGTGGAACCGACATCCAAAAGGCCCTCATCCAAGCTATGGCTTTGATTGCTGACGCTGAACGCCGCTCCGGCGAGCCATTGGCTGCTGCCAATATTGTTCTTATGACAGACGGAAAGGCGTCCTTAGATATCCCTGCCTTAGCAGAAGCACGAAATGCCATTGACAGAAGCACGCCGCTCCAGATCATGTTCGTAGCGATTGGGGAAACGAATGAAGAGCTTATCAAGTTTGTTCAGGAATCCGAAAAAGCAGGCATCGAACAAGGCTTTTATCGCCATTTTGACGATCGTAAAATAAGCGAAATACTTAAAAAAGCAGCTGCGCCATTGAATGGTTTTAAACCAGGTGAGCTTTACACTGAGAAAACAGCTTCTGACTTACCACGCAGCACAAAGACGCACCTCAGAGATGCAGCGCAACATTTAAGTCAATTTATTGCGCAAGTTCAAGCAAGCCATAAACATACTTCACCTGCTGAACACTTAAAGTCAGTCGAAAAACTATCTTGGAATCGCCCCGAGTCAACTAAACGTCGTTTGGAAACCTGGATTAAAGAATTGCGACGAGCCGGCCTCACGCGCGTTCTGGCTAATGACAAAACACTGAGCCTTAAAGCCAGACTCGCTGACGATATCTTCCAATACTTTGAAAAACTAACTCGAATCAAATTAAACGAGCTTAGCCAAAACGAACAAACCCAGTTCAAGCAGTACCTACGCGACGCCGCAGACATGAATCCACTGGGATACCCATAAATATGAAATACTTAATCACTCTATTCATCAGCCTCGCTGCATTTGCAGCACCAACTCCAACCGACAATTACCTGGCCCTCACGGCCACGTTGTTAGAGCATCGAATCATCGGCGATGAGCACTCGCTGCGCATGATTGCTGGTCAACTGAACCCGATTTCAGAAGTCGAAACCAAAACAGACTCTCAAAAGCTCATTGCTCACACGGCTTATACAAACGTTTTGAAAAACAACATCGATGCTTCTCAAGTTGGCCCTTGGGCCAAAGAACGCCTAAGCCAAGAAGCCAAAGAGCGTGATGAGAAAAAAGAAAAACAAGAAGAAACAAAGCTGCCCTGGAAACCTCATCAGCCAAATTCACGGATCGCTTTAGGCGCAAAACATACCTGCGCTATCAAAGCCGATGGTATCGTCCAATGCTGGGGGGACGGTATTTGGGGCGCAACTGAGGTCCCTGCTAATTTAGGACCCGTACAAAGCCTGGCGCCAGGAGCTGCTCACACCTGTGCCATCAAAGCCAATGGTACCGTCCAATGCTGGGGAGTGGATCATGATCTTCAAACCAAGGTCCCTGCTGGTTTAGGATCCGTTCAAAGTCTGGTAGCAGGAGGTAGGCACACCTGTGCCATCCGATCCAATAACACCGTCCAATGCTGGGGAGATGATCGTCATGCCAAGGTCCCAGACAATTTGGGACCCGTGCAAAGCCTAGCAGCAGGAGGTGTTCACACCTGCGCCATCAAAGCTGATGGCACGCTGCAGTGTTGGGGGGATAACAGCATGAACCAAACTGAGGTTCCTACTGATTTAGGATTCACGAAAAGCCTGGCAGCAGGAGGTGCTCACACCTGCGCTATCAAAGCCAATGATACCGTCCAATGCTGGGGGTTTAACGGTTATGGGCAAACCAATGTCCCACCTGATTTGGGACCAGTTCAAAACATCGCACTTGGGAGCACTCACACCTGTGCCATCAAAACCGATGGTACCGTCCAATGCTGGGGCAACAACCAATCTGGCGAATCCAATGTTCCCGCTGATTTGGGGCCTGTTCAAAACATCGCACTTGGAGGCTCTCACACCTGTGCCATCAAAACCGATGGTACCGTCCAATGCTGGGGAAATAATTACCATGGCCAATGCAATGTCCCCGCTGATTTGGGGCCTATTATGCCGCCAATGGTGGTGAAGCCATGAAATATAAGCACAAAATGATGGTCTGCACATTCTGCGGCTTTGCTAAGTATAGCCAATTTAAATCAAACCTGCCGATGTCAAACGCTAGTTTGGTGAATCATTTGCCAATCTTGCTTAACATGCCATGCAGTAGCAAAGGATCCATAAGCTTTTCTAGCTATTTGGGCGGCTGAAAGATTTGGATTTTCTTCAAGTGATGCCCACATGTCCGCTCGGTAACTGGGTCCTATGATAATTCGATTTCTGTAAGCAGGGAGTTTTCGAGCAAGTTCCACTGGCGACAATACATCTTCAACTCGATCTCGAAGCAGATTCGCTGGCACTCTTAAAAATCCATTCTTAAATCGAGGGTCTTCACCAAAACGTGATATTTGAAAGTCGCCACCCACAGATTGAAGATCAATAATAGGACCATGGTATTGACTCGCTAATTTAAGAAGTCGACGGTCAGAACCCAACCAAACACCAATTGACCCCCAATAGGCACGGAACTTTTGGTTCTCGCAGTTGCCAACAAGTTTTACCAACCTATCAAGATTGACTGCACGATGATGAACGCCAAGCCACGTTGTAATCAATGATAAAAGCCGATAGTCATCGTTGGCAATTGCTTCAACCGAAGAAAAATACAAAACATTTTCAATATTAACGTCTATTTGAGCAGGACCAGATGCCAGATTAATTCCAATCGAAACCAGGCTTGGATTAAGCTGTTCAGGAAGAATTTCTTGCGGCAACAATTTTCGGTTAAACCCCATAACCTAACCTCCTACCTAGATTCCGAACGCCCAAGGGTGTAGAGACAAAGAGCCTTTCCTTGAAATATTTTTTGTGTTCTTTCCGCCCATCCCGCGGGTAAATGGCGAGTCAAAGATGATGGGCCATTATTAAGCCAATCTGCTTGAAGAATAACCCCTGATTTTTTCATATCAATGGCAAATTCAACGGCTGCCTCTGAGATGTTCGTTGGCAGCTGTGGCCCTAAAACATCGCAATCTCTTGTTTGCCTGCTAATAAGACCCAACAAGGATAGAGCTGTACCCCCGATTACAATGGCTTCTAACTCTAAGTTTCTGGAAGCTAAATACTTGTCAAACAAGGGGATTATGAAATTAGGCTCCATCATGGTATCATTTTAAACGATACCCCGGGGTTGGTCAAGCCCCCATTGCAAGTTCGCAAGAGCTCCTCTTCTCTGGCACTCGGGTTTTTTCATACCTGTGCCCTTAAAACAGACGAACCATCCGCTGTTGGGGACGGAATGGTTTTAGGCAATCCAATGTCCCCGCCGATTTAGGACCTATTATGCCTCAATAAAACCCAAACTCCTCATCCACCGGCATATCTATAAATTTCGCCCTGATTTGCCCAGCCCAGTAGAGGGAGCCGGTGACAACCAGTATCTTACCCTCTCCACTAGGTGGAGAGGGGTCAGGGGTGAGGTTTCCGATGATACTGGATCCCGGGTCACGGCCCGGGATGACATGGGGAGCAGGAAAGAAACTCGCGACCTGGTGAACCGGCAAAGCACGTGGTGATTTCGATTGTCCCACGTAAACCCTGGCATCCGGAAATGCATTCGTCCATATTTGTGCCATCTCGTGGCCATTGTGGCCTTCAGTCATCCCGACCCAGAGAGATTCAGGTTTTAGCTTGTCGGCTTGAAGTGCAGAAATTAAAGCACGCATTCCCCCAGGATTGTGAGCACCATCGATAAGAACATTGGGGCGAACAAACTCATAACGACAAGGCCAGCGCATATTGGCGATGCCTTTCGAAATAACATCGTCAGAAATTTGCCAGCCAGAAGCTTTTATCATGGCGGCAGCAAGCGAAGCGTTTTCTTGTTGATAATCGGGACCCCTCACACGAAATCCCCCCTGCCCCCCTTTGCTAAAGGGGGGTAATTCTTCCCCCTTTGGAAAAGGGGGATTAAGGGGGATTTTTTGTGCCACCCACGGCACACCAGGTTTAATAATCCCCATTTTTTCCCGAGTAATCTCTTCGATTGTATTTCCTAAAATTCCTTGATGATCCAAATCAATGCGCGAGATACCACTCACAACAGGTGTAATAATATTCGTAGCATCGAGGCGTCCACCGAGGCCAACTTCGATAACGGCAACTTCTACTTTTTGTTCTGCAAAATACAAAAATGCCATCGCCGTCATGCGTTCAAAAAAAGTTCCGTCTTCAGGAACCCGTTTTTCTAAATCTACAAAATCTTCTTCAGATATAAGTTCACGGTTGATTTGAATTCGCTCGCGAACACAGGTGAGATGTGGACTGGTATACAAACCGACTCGGTAACCCGCGTGGCGCAAAATTGATTCTACATACGCACATGTACTGCCTTTGCCATTGGTGCCTGCGACATGAAAACTGGGAAATTTGCGTTCAGGATTACCTAGTTTCCCAGCAATATCAAACATGCGTTCAAGGCCCAACTTTGGCATTGAGCCAGAATTCAAAAGGCGTTTCAGTGCAACTTGATAGGGCGTCATCAAACGCGCCTATAGCAAACCAACTAAACAGATTCTAGAAAGAATTTGTCCCCAGGTCCCTCTATCTCCATAACCTTTAAGTTTGGATCTACTTGATGAATCTCAGCCTGCGCCGAAAACAAAGGCTTCGCCAAAAGAACAAGGTCTATACCACCACGTTTAATCTGCTTAAGACCCGCCTGAATCGTGTCGGTATAAAGTAATTCGACGGGGCCCTCCAGTCTAGACATGCTCTCTAAATATGCCGGAAACTTCTTTGAATTCGCATCAATAAGCAATAATTTCATGTGCCCGCCCCCTGCCTCTGGACATTGTACCAAATGAAAGGACACTCGCAGCAGCCGGGCTGGGAATATTTTAAAACCAGCTGTTGATTCTAGGGGTTATGCTACTGGTAAAAACAAAACTGGGTCTCAGTTCAATTAACGGAGTTGGCTTGTTTGCAGATGAGTTTATCCCTCAGGGGACTGTCACCTGGAAGTATACCCCTGGATTTGATCTCAAATACAGCCTCAAAGATCTCGAAAAACTCTCTGAGCCAGCACGAGCAACCTTCATCAGATACTGTTTCCACAGCAAACGCAGCGGGCTTTATGTGCTTTGCTTTGACAATGCACGTTTTTTTAACCACTCGTTTGAACCGAATATCTTAGATGGAGATTCTCAGGAAAGCGAAGAAGGCGTTGATATTGCAGCGCGCGATATACATCCAGGTGAGGAAATGACTTGTGACTACCGTGCTTTTGATGCACAGTACCACGGTTTTCCATAATGCGTTCCATCATATACCCTGGCAGTTTCGACCCCCTCACCAATGGACACTTGGATCTGATCCAAAGAGCCTGTGAGATCTTCGATCAGGTGATTGTGGCAGTTGCCAAAAACCCCAGTAAACCCGGGTTCTTACCAGTACCCAAACGCCTGGAACTTTTAAAATCGTGTACAGCTGATCTTCCCAAGGTAAGTATTGATAGTTTCGAGGGTTTATTGGTTGACTATGCTCGTTCTAAAGGCATCAAAACCGTTCTGAGGGGCCTCAGAGCCGTCAGTGATTTCGAGTACGAGTTTATGATGGCCAACATGAATAGGCAACTCAACAAAGACGTCGAGACTCTGTTTATGATGACTGGGGAAACCCACTTTTATGTATCCTCCAAATTGGTCCGGGAGGTTTCAGAGTTTGGGGGGAATGTAAGCGCTTTAGTTCCAGCGCCCGTTTGGCAAGCTTTGGCGAAACGATCTTGAAATCGCTAAATAGGCTCCATGAGGGCTCTGTTATACATATCAACGTTCGCAGCCATCGTCTATGCCTGGTCTGATGGCATGGGCCAAGAAGCTCACAAATCCTGCACCGCAGCCTGCAACAATGGCTCTGAAGCTTGTGTACAGGCCTGTGAATGCACCGTAAGCCAATGTTTCTTAGCTTGCGCAAAGGATGATCAAGGTGCGGCCTGTTCATCCTGTTCCAAAAAAGCTTGTGCAGCAGAACTCACCCGTTTGACAAACACAATAAAATAGGCTGTATTGTGTAAATGGCTAATCATGTTTCTGCAGCAAAAAGACACGTTCAATCTGAAAAGCGCCGAGCTCGCAATAGAGCTGTAAAGAGCGCCCTGCACACTCAGCTTAAAAAGACCCGTTCAGACATGAACAAAGATACCGTCAAAGACGGCCAGAGTGCTTTGGCAGTCGCTGCTCGTAAAGGTGTTCTGCACTGGAAAACAGCTGCACGTCGTATTTCTCGTTTGATGAAAGCGCTTAACCGCTAATCCGAACGTAGCTGCTGAGCGGGAGATCTCCGATCCGGAGTTCTCCCGTTTGTAATTTCAGGCCCTTAAAGTAGGGTTTTACGAGCTCAGCCAACTGCGCTGGCTTTAAGTTCATGGCGTAGCTGTTTAATAAAAATATTTTTGGACGCTCAGGCAATACAGCTCTCACAGCCCCCATCAATTTATCCAGATCACGTTTCATCAAAAACTCACCACCCGCCGCTCTGCCAAAGGGTGGTGGGTCCAACAAAACGCCATCATAGATCTTCCCACGTGCCTGTTCACGTCTGAGAAATTCCAGCGCATCATCAACAATCCAGCGGATGCTTGCGCCTGTCAGATTATTGAGCTTAGCGTTCTCGCTGGCCCAACGGACAGCTGCTTTTGAAGCATCCACATGACAGACTTCAGCACCAGCTTTCGCACAAACCAAAGTCGCAGCGCCAGTGTAAGCAAAGAGATTCAAAATCTTCATGCCTGGCTTCACATGTTCAGACAACCAATCCCAATTTGACGCTTGCTCGGGGAAAATCCCTATGTTTTGCGAATGCGAGAGTCTAAGTTGGAGCTTGATCTCACCTACTGAAATTATCCAGGGTTCTAGTGAGTGAGTCCATGAAAAACGCCCCTTACCCAGTGGCGCACAGACACTGTCTGACTGCCAACTGTTAACGGGGGTTTTAGAGGCACTGCGAGCAGCAGGTTCCGGACGAACGAGTGTGACAGACCCAAAGCGTTCTAGCTTCAAATGGTCACCACAATCGAGCAGCTGGTAACTCTCAGCCAAAGCTGGAACCACAACCGCAGGTACGCTTCGCATTGGGGTTGTTGAATTTGAAGCCGGCACCCGAAAGAGTTTCTTCGTAATCGATTACCGTGCCAGGAATCTGCATAGCGGTAAATGGATCTACAACCAGTTTAAGACCGTTAAACTCAGCAACAATATCGTCTTCCACTACTTCTGAGAAGCTAAGGCCATATTTGAATCCTGAGCAGCCACCGCCCTGAACGCTCACGCGCAGGCAATCGCCCTCAGCACCATTCGTCTCCGCCAGAGCTGCTTTCGCTATTTCCGCCGCTTTGTCGGTCAATGTTATCGTTTCCAGATTCTCCATCGTCGATATCTCCTTGAACTGCAATGCTATAGCGCCCCGAAAGCCAATTGCCTAGGTCAATCATCTGGCATCGTTTACAACAGAAAGTAGCTTTCGATGGCGCACCACAAGTAGCACAACAACTCGTTTTCACAGCTGACCATCATAATACTCCGATTTTTTTTCACAAGTGGGGCTTTTTTCACTTGAAAATCCAGTTCAAATCTGTTTTCTTACCGCTCTTACAAAAGAGGTTTATAAAAGTGGCTAAACAAAGAAAAAAACGCTCCACCGTTTCATTTAAAGACATCCAGATTGCTTATTTGATGGATGGCATCAACTCAATCGCTAAACTCCATCAAGAAGGTAAGGCCTCCGGAATTACCATCCGCAGAGCGCTTACCAACCTGAAAGAAACCGGCCGTGAAGTAGCTGGTCTAGAAGCTTGGATCCGTGAAAACTTAGGCAATGGTGTTCGCGGCCGAACCGCTCCAAGCCCAGGTCAAGAGCGTATCTACCGAGCTCAACAAATCAAAACAAGTGGCCCTTTCTTGCGTTTGCCACTTGCAGCTTTGAAAATTGACAAAGGTGAAGTTGTTTCCGTTAGCTTTCAAAAAGACCAAATTATCGTTAAGAAAGTCTGAGAATAAACAATGATTATCGGCTGTCCGTCAGAAATTAAAGTCAAAGAATATCGTGTTGGTTTGGTCCCAGCAGCCGTTAGAGCACTGGTTTCTGATGGACACACCGTAATCATTCAAAAAGATGCTGGGCTTGGTTCTGGCATCTCAAACGAGCTGTACACCGGGGCGGGTGCACAGCTGCTCGATAATGCAGCAGATATTTGGGCCCGCGCCGATCTTATCTGCAAAGTTAAAGAGCCCTTGCCCAGCGAATACCCGCTGATGCGCACAGGACAAATTTTATACACATATTTACACCTGGCAGCAGATCGTGAACTCACGCTTGCCTTGCTCGAGAAGAAAGTTTCAGGCGTTGCTTATGAAACCATTCAAGTTGGAAACACACTGCCTCTGCTGAAGCCTATGAGTGAAGTGGCTGGTCGAATGTCAATTCAGGTTGGCGCCTGGTGTCTTGAAAAACATCAAGGTGGTAAAGGCCTATTGCTTGGCGGAGTCACTGGCGTTCCTAAAGGTAAAGTTACCATTATTGGTGGCGGTGTTGTCGGTTTGCAGGCTTGCAAAGTCGCATTAGGTATGGGCGCTCAAGTGACCGTGCTTGATACCAACAATGATCGACTTGAGTATTTAGATCACATTTTTGGCGAGCGTGCCCAGTGTCTGTATTCAACTCCTTACACGATTGCCGAGTGCGTCAAAGAATCTGATTTAGTTGTTGGCGCCGTCTTGGTAGCCGGTGCCAGGGCTCCTAAACTTGTTACGCGTGAACTGCTTGGCCACATGGCAAAAGGTTCTGTAATTGTTGACGTAGCAGTAGATCAGGGTGGTTGCGTGGAAACCATGCACCCCACAACACATGAAAATCCTACTTTTGAAGTCGATGGCATTATCCATTATGGCGTAGCTAATATGCCGGGTGCCGTTGCTCGAACCAGTACTTTTGCACTGGCTCAAGCTACTTTGCCTTATCTCCGAATGCTTGCTGGAATGGGGCTTAAAGCGTCGATGGAACAAAATAAGAGCTTGGCACTAGGATTAAACACACATCAAGGCTATCTTACCTACGAAGCAGTTGCACACGCACACGGGTTAGCCTTTCATGAATATTCTAAAGTCTTGGTCTAGTCTTGAACCCCAATCTCCTGAGTTAATCCCTGTTGGTTTTATCAATCAAACCTATCAGGTGAAAATTTCTACTGGCCATGCAATTCTCCAACGATTGCATCCTATTTTTACGCCAGAAGTTAACTACGATATTGCAGCCATCACAGACTATTTAGCAGCCCATAATTTTGAAACGCCACGCATGATCCCAACCGATACCGGCGAGCTCTGGGCACTCGAGGACAGTCACTGCTGGCGCATGATGAGCTTCATGGAGGGTCACACTTTTAATGAACTCAAAAATGCTGAGTTGGCGCACTCAGCGGGCGCATTAGTAGGCAGATTTCATCAAACACTACACAGTTTCAAATACACGTATAAATCCGTGCGCGGCAATGTGCACAATACGCCTGCTTACTTAGAGCGCCTCGAGCACAATCTTAGAACACACCCTGAACATACTTTCTTAGAGCGTGTTTCGCCTGTTGCACACCAACTCCTCAAAGAAGCTCGTTCCTTGCCTGATTTGTGGAGTCTCCCAGCTAGACATAGTCATGGGGATCTCAAGATCAGCAATCTCATGTTTAACTCGCAGCAAGAAGCTTATTGTTTAATCGACTTAGACACATTGGGGAAAATGCCTTGGGCGATTGAGATGGGCGATGCCTTTCGATCTTGGTGTAATCCCCTCGGTGAGAACCAGACAAACAGCGTATTCAATCTCGAATATTACCAAGCCGCACTCGAAGGCTATCAAAAACACGCTTGGGATATTTGGACACCCGCAGAACGAGACTCTCTTATTGCTGGCATTAAACTGATCCCTCTCGAATTGTGCGCACGATTTCTCATCGATATTTTTGAAGATCATTACTGGAAATGGGACCCCGAGCGTTTTGAAAGCCGCGCAGAGCATAACTGGCTCAGAGCCATGAGCCAGTGGAGCTTGTTTGAGGACATTAAAAGGAAAATCTAGGAGTATCTAAACGATATTTTAGGGTTGCAAACCATGCAATTGATAGGCTCACCCAGTACTCCAAATCTGTTCTAAACAAAGCTGTTATAATAGTCAGAGCAGACAAAGGAACGGTAATTTCAGGAGTTGTCGACTCAAAAAAACCAAGTCTAATGACCGTCATTACAGAAATACATTTCATAACATCAGAAAAAAAACTCTGATTAGATTCCTGCTCTTGACGTTCCGGACTGGTTGCAAAACCACAAAAACTTAACATCAGTAACAATACCCATATGTGTTTCATGGATAGATCACAAATCACGTCCAAATCAATAACGCAAACACCTTAAAACGGATTCAAATGGAGCCCCTGGGCAAGCCATTCCATTTCTGACAGATAGAATCTCTATGTCGAAAACTTGGCGCCTAGCCTGTCTCACAGTCCCTGAAGACAACTCTCTCTACGTCCAGCAAATATTGCTCTCTCTCGGCGCACTAGGCTTAGAAGTTGAAGACGATGAATCAAGGAATGTCCCAGAGAAAGATTTTTCTCCTAATCACCAGGCGATGATCACAGCAACCTTCGAGCATGAATCTGACATTGATTCACGTATCGTAAATGCATTGCCCGAATATGAAATTCATCTTCAAGACTTAGCTGACGGTGATTGGGCTAACGAATTTATTAAATCTTGGCGTGCATTTTCTCTCGGTGACGGTATTTGGATTAAACCCTCTTGGGACCAAGAATTTCAACCACCTGAAGGCTCTCTGGTTCTTGAAATAGATCCAGGGATGGCCTTTGGGACGGGACACCATGAAACAACGACTCTATGCGCACGTGCGACACGTGAAGCAGTACGCAGCGGTTGCAAACGCGTGCTCGATATCGGAACAGGCACCGGAATCCTTGCAATGATTGCAGCTAAGTCTGGTGCAAATTATATTGTTGGAACCGATAATGACCCAGTAGCCTGTGATGTTGCCCGCGAAAATATCGAGCACAACAAACTCAATGTTAAAATCTCGGACAAAGACCCAGACCAATTAGGCGAGCGATTCGACTTGGTCGTGGCTAATATTTTAGCAAACCCATTAATTGAATTAGCGCCTCAAATTATTCAAGCCATTGCTCCCCAAGGCTTGCTCCTCTTGAGTGGAATTCTAGAAACCCAAGCCTCAAAAGTCCAAGCCGCTTATGAAGCAATCGGCTTAAAACATGCTGGGACAGAACAACTTGGTGAGTGGGTGCTGATTAGATTTACCAAAACATAATCATGTATTCGTGAGTCCCCAAACTAAACACGAGATGCTGGTGCTCTATCAACCCAACACCAGCAAGCCCAACAACAATCATCCAAACACCTGATGCCATTAAAAACCAGGGGGCCATCCTGCCAAACCGGGGCATTATTTTAGGCAAACGCGTGGCAACCCAAAGTGCTGGCGTGGTCATTAGTACCAACAAGGCCATAATCAAAGCGCCATGAAACACTGAGGCAGTTGTCGCTGCGATTCCAAGCGCCCAAAGGGTAATCATGCACGGCATAAACCCAAGGGCCACGCCTAAAAACATTGGCCGCATGAGTCCCATTTCCCCTGGCTGTAGAATTGCAAGCTTCGAAGCCATCTTGGGAACTTTAAAATTCATGAGATGGCGTGCTTGCAATATCACCAAAACGCCCACAAGAATGCTCAGCGCAGCGCCAGCATACGAAAAATACTGTTTGAACACTGCGCCAACAAAACCAACCAATGCTCCAAGCGTCATATAGACAACCGTTCTGCCGAGTTGATAAAACAAAAGCTCAAAACGGTTGTGACCTATTTGAAGCCCACACAAGATTGGGCCACACATGCCCACACAGTGAAAACCTATCACCAAAAGCCCCACACTCAGTAGCTGCGCATAAGCTGACGCTATCTGAGGCGTCATTAAAAAGGCCCTATAATCGTGCCAACAAGCAGCTGTTTCTTGCCTGAAGCTGAATCTTCAATCAAAAGCTTGGCTTTCATATCGCGTACATAATCTTGTCGTTTTACCAAAAATACAACTGGCGACTGGAAACTTTCGAGTGGCTTCAAGGTCACACTTGATACAGGAAGCATCACCTCGACTCCACGATCAGACTGATTTACAATCGTGAGTACAGACGATGACTGATTCTTGTTCACAAAATGCACCATGAACTGATTTCGAATAACGCCTTGCTCAATCGTAAACGGAATCCCCTGCACGCGCAGCAGGTTTGCCTCAAAGGGTAGGTGGCGCATCCACAAAACGCTCGCCACACTCAAACCAATTAAACCCGCAATACAGTAGGCAATCAGCCGTGGTCTAAGATAACGCCTCTTGCCTGCTTCAAGGCCACGCAGGGAATCATAACGAATCAATCCAAGTGGTCGATTCAACTTCGACATGATTGTATTGCAGGCATCAACACAATTAGCGCAGCCAATACATTCCATTTGTAGACCATTGCGAATATCAATACCCGTCGGACAAACAGCGACGCAGCGCCCACAGTCAACGCAATCACCCAAGCCAGACAGCTTTGCTTTGCCTCTAGGCTCGCCCCGCTTTGCATCATAGTTAATATTAATGGTGTCATTATCTTGAAGCGCTGATTGCAAACGTCCATAAGGACATATCACAATGCAGAACTGCTCCCTAAACCAAAAGAAATTAAAGTAAAGAATCACCGATAGCGGGAGAAACAAAAACCAGTTGGACGCTGCATTAAAATACGCCAAGAACACGTGCGCCAATCCTAAACACATCCCGACATAGAGGACATGCTTAGTCACCTTGCGAGCAATTTTGGAAGATGTCCAAGGCGCTTTTCGAAGCATCACGCGTGCATATGCAGGCCCTTCAATCCATCGCTCTAGCCTACGAAAGACACCTTCAATAAACACTGTCTGCGGACACAGCCAACCACACCAAACACGACCAAGAATCGCAGTTAATACAACAAGCGCAAATGCTGCGCCTGATGCCAGAAAAAACATCAAATATACGTCCTGAGCATTATAAACCTGACCAAACAAATAAAAATTACGCTTAGCAACATCGATTAAAACAGCCGGATTCCCACCGATTTTTAACCACGGCAATCCAAGATAAATCGCTATCAGAAAACCAAAAACAAATGGCCTGGCGTTGGAAAAAAATCCTGACACATCTGCAGGATAAATATATTGGCGTCTTCCCCGATTATCAAGAATATGGAGTCTATCTAGATTGGGTCCTTCATTCTGCCTTTGGGTCATGATATTCCCCTTGAGGTTCTTTACCATGAATACTGGTATTTTTGATCGACAATATATAGGCCACAACATCATTAATCTTGCTGTCACCCAAGACTGACTGCCAAGCAGTCATCCCCTTCTCCAGAACACCCTGAGAAATAACTTTTCGAATCTCGAGCGCCCTATTACCATGAATCCAATACGCGTCAGTCAAATTGGGGCCAATGCTTCCTTGAGCTTGATCCAAGTGACAGGCCACGCAGTTCTGGGCAAATACTGCCTTGCCTCGTGCAACAATCTGCGGGTCTTTACTCATGGCCACAAGCTTTTCATCGGTAATCGAAGCCGCCAGTGCATCTGAACGTTTTTGCGCCTCAGCGTTCTCAGCAGCCAAGGCCTGCTCCGGCATTAAGCCAACCCCCAAGACATGATAATACCCCCAATACGCAAAGGTAAAAACAATCGTTGCGTAGAAGGTTAAAAGCCACCAACGAGGTAAAGGATTATCATACTCCTTAATCCCATCGTATTCATGATCTGTTAGTTTGTCCGTCATACCTATCTTCCTCGAGCGGTAATCTCTCCGCCAATCGAAGTTCCTCAGATGAAGAATGCATCCTCAAAAAGCGAATCAGCGCACCCGCAAAAACCCCCATGAAAATTACAAAAGCGACGAGCGCAAAATCCACATAAGGGTTACTCAAATAAAACTGCTGATACATCAGCGTGTTCCAAGGGACTGCAAATAAGCAATTAAGGCAACAATCTCAGAATCATGAGCAACTTCCACTCCAGCTTGCTTTAGATTCAAAGCCAAAACTTTGGCTTCACTTTCTGCATTTTCCCTCGCCCCAAAAACTTCTTCCGCAGTGTAGGGAACCCCCAACATGCGCATTGCCTTCAGTTTTGCTTCACTCAGAGAATAGTCAAGTTTTCGATCAATCAGCCACGGATAAGCAGGCATGTTTGTTCCTGCCGAAATCGTTCTTGGGTCACGCATATGATGGAAATGCCAAATGTCTGGATACTTTTTACCGACCCGTTGCAAATCCGGCCCCGTACGCTTGCTACCCCACTGAAATGGGCGGTCAAAAACATAGTCTTCAATCTTACCATGTTCACCATAACGCATTTCTTCATCCCTGAACGGACGAATCATTTGACTATGACAATTATAACATCCCTCTCTCACGTAAATATCACGACCATGCAGCTCAAGAGCCGTATAAGGTCTCACAGCCCACTTGCCATCTTTGGGTAGATTGGTGTGCAATACGGTTGGAACCAGCTCTGCAATTCCACCGATTAAAACAGCAATCGTCACCAACCAGCTAAACATGACTGGGCGACCTTCGAGTAAGCGGTGATACCCTGTGTCGCCACTCGTTAACCAACTTGCCATTCCAAACGCAGCCATCAAAACAAGAGCGATGCTTCCAAACAAGATGTTCGAATAAAAGAACGCCCAACCAGCACCCACAGCCAGCAAAAGCAAAACAGCGGCAGGTGAGAACACCACACTCGATTGCTCAGATGTTTCGCGGAAGTTTTCTTCAACAACTGTCACCGTGGTATCAGTCGCGCGGCCTTTGAGCATGGTCATGCCGAGATTCCAAACCATGATAATAAAGCCAACCAGGTACAATGTCCCACCCACCAAGCGCATCCAGTACATTGGCTGAATTGCTACAATGGTCTCCACAAAGTTAGGGTATAACAGCGCACCGTCTGGGCTGGTAGCACGCCACATCAGGCCTTGCGTAATGCCGCTCACCCACATGGCTATCACATAGAGAATAATCCCGAGGGTACCGGTCCAAAAATGGTAGTCCGCCGCTGACTTGCTATACAGTTCACGACCAAACAATCTTGGAACCAGCCAGTAGAACATACCAGCCGCCATAAACCCATTCCAACCCAAAGCACCACTGTGCACGTGGCCAACAATCCAGTCTGTATAGTGCGCCAGGGCTGAAACACTTCGAATCGAAAGCAGCGGACCTTCAAAGGTTGCCATGCCGTAAAACGTCACGGCAGCAATCATAAACTTCAAAACAGGGTCCGTTCTCAGCTTGTCCCAGGCACCTCGGAGGGTCAAAAGACCATTAATCATCCCACCCCACGATGGAGCCCAAAGCATCAGAGAAAATACGACGCCCATCGACTGCGCCCAGTTAGGCAAGGCAGTATTCAACAAATGGTGTGGCCCTGCCCAGATGTACAAAAATATCAACGACCAAAAATGAATAATCGAAAGTCGATACGAGTAAATCGGTCTATTGGCAGCCTTAGGGATAAAATAATACATAATCCCCAAAATCGGTGTCGTTAAAAAGAATGCGACGGCATTATGACCATACCACCACTGTGAAAGCGCATCTTGAACCCCTGCAAACACCGGGTAGCTCTTCGTCCATGAAATAGGGATTACTAAGTTATTCACAATGTACAAAATTGGGATCGTAATCACGGTCGATATGTAAAACCAAATCGCAACATACAAGTGTTTTTCGCGACGTTTTGCTAAAGTCCAAAAGAAATTCGCAGCAAACGCCACCCAGACAACGGCAACCGCTATATCAATCGGCCATTCAAGCTCTGCATACTCTTTGGATTGCGTAATCCCCAGGGGAAGCGTTATTGCTGCGGCCACAATAATCAGCTGCCAACCCCAAAAATGAATGCTCGACAGCAAATCACTTGCCATACGTGCTTTGAGCAAACGCTGCATGGAGTAATAAATACCGGCAAACATCATGTTGCCTACAAAGGCGAATATCACGGCATTCGTGTGAAGCGGTCTCAAACGCCCAAAAGACAGCCAGGCAAGATCAAAATTCGCCCCTGGATACGCAAGTTGGGTCGCAATCAAAACCCCAACCAACATCCCCACAACGCCGAACACCATCGACGCCAGAATAAACTGTCTAACGACGGAATCGTTATACGTTATCTGAACCTGCTTCATTTTTATTCTCCTGTATGGGCAGCAAAGACAGAGCATCTGTATGCTCGTAGTCACCTTGTCGAAAACTATAGCCAAAAAAGAATATTCCAACGACCATCAACACTAAGCTGACAAAAAGCGTTAGCAATAACATGCTCATACGGGGGCCCTCTTAAAAGCCCACACCGTCCAGCTGATGATGGATAGCGAACTGAGTGGCATAAAGATGGCGGCAAACACCGGCGTGATAACGCCAGCAAAAGCTAAAACAATAGCTAGCACATTGTAAGCAAAAGCAAAGGAAATATTTCTCCTCACCATTTTTTTCAAATAACCAGCTACGTCGATAATTTTCGTAATTGGCCCCAGCCCATTTCCCATCAAGAAAAAATCTGCTCGTGCAGGAAGTGCCGGATGCAAAACCGCCGGGGTCCCTGCGCAGAAACTTGCATCAAAGGCCAAGGCATCGTTGATACCATCTCCAATCATGAGCGAATCCTGCCGATCTTTCAGTGCAATCAAAGCAGCTTTTTGCTCTGGAGTTTGACCACCAAAGGTATGTTGTGAATCGATTCCAATCCGTTTGGCCAAAGCCAGAACTTTGCTGCTCGCATCCCCGGAAAGCAAAAAGAACTCGAGACCCTTTACCCTTAAAGACTCTAACTCACGGAGAACATCTGTTTTTAAAACTTCTTCATACTCAAAAGCGGCCACTTGTTGTCCATTTTTGAGCAATTCGCCCGTGAACTGCCACTCACCCATTTGCATGCCCTTACCCGGCATTTCAGTCACTGTGACATTTGGATCTAGATGACCCTGCAGGTGCTGAAGAACCGCTCGGCATTTTGGATGGTTCGACCTCGATGCCATTTGAAACAGCGCACCCCGTTCTTCAACGTTCAAAGCCTCCAGCATTACTGGATTCACCAGCGTCAGCTCACCCAAGGTGAGTGTTCCTGTTTTATCAAAAAAGATTTTTTTAACCTGCGTTAATCGACTCAAAAAATCCGCATTTCGAACATAAACACCTAGTCGTCTTAATCGAACAATAGCTAAGTCCATGGCAAGCGGCGTCGCCAAACCAATCGCACAAGGACAGGTAACCACAAGCAAAGCCACCGTTACAGACAAAGCCTCACTAAAACCGACCGGAATCCAGACCCCAAACGCCAACGCAGCCAGCAGTAGCACTCCAAGCGAATAATATTTGCTCAACGTTGGTAGAAGCCCTGCTGCACCGGCATTCTTATCGCTCGATGACAACAAACGAATCAAATTAGAATCCGCGAAATCCTGGTTAGCAACGAGCTGAATCGCTTGTGAGCTCGTATTAAATGCCCCCGCTGGCAATAAATCTTGCTCTACATACACATGAGGCTCTGACTCGCCCTGAATCCACTCCAAAGAAAGCGTCGCCTGCCTACTCATGAGCCTTGCATCTACTGGCAATACTTCCCCTGGAACCACCAATATTTCATCATCTTTTTTCAATTCCTGCGCAGGAATTTGCGACAAAGCCCCTGCTGAAACTTTGCGAATCGTCAGATTTCCAAGCGTATTATCGCGAAGCAGCAATTGCCTATTATGCTCGATAATCCGGCTTTGCAGAATCCGCCCAAGCAACATAAGCGTCACGAAAATATTCAACGTGTCAAAATAAACTGCATTTTGGTCTCTGGAGAAAAACGAAACCAGACTCCCCACAAACCCAAGCACTAAACCAAGCGCGATGGGCAAATCCAAATGTATCAGGCGTTTTTTGAGGGCAATATAGGCGCTATTAATAAACACGCTTCCACCAACCCATAAACACAGGGAAGACAACAGCAGATTTGCCCACGAAAATGCCGAATAAATCAGCGGACTTTCACCTTCGGTAAGCCCAAAGTAAAATGCGGCTGACAGCACCATGCTATTCATGGCCAACGCAGCACATACAGCAAATCGCAAAAGCAGCCCTTGCATCTGACTTTTGCCGGACTGCCCCACTGGAGCGGTCATATAACCCAGACGCGCTATCGTTAGCAAAAAGCCCTTGATGTTAAACTCACGCGAAAACGCCAGCGTTGCTTGACCCATCGACGAGTTCACACGTATTTGCACTGCCCCCGCTTCTCGCCCAAAAAGTTGCTCTATAAGCCATATGCAAGCCGCACAGTGAATCCCCTGAATATCGATTTCAGCACGATAAATTCCATTGATTAATCTCGACACCCGTTCAATCCAATCGAATCGTTCAATGGATAGGTGAGACATTTGACCAACCGCGATACCATCTTCACCCCGAAGTTCGTAAAATCGATCTAGGCCAGAACCTTGTAAAAATTCATAGGCGTAAGCACAGCCTGAACAACAAAACTCATCCTGTGCAGAACGAGGATCAAATCGAAGACTACAATGTCGACAGATGGACATGAATATCGTAATGACGCACAAAGTCTGAAGCGTCAATCATCTCTTCACAAGGCCAATCCAACCGCTACAGCGTATAGATTGTCGATTGCTTCGAAATTAACCCCAGGAAAACCCGAAGTGTTGATTTGTCTGAAAGCCTGGAGTGGAGACACTGGGATTTTGAGTGTGTCGCTCACATAACTTACAATGCCGCTGGTTTTTGAAGCCCCCCCAGTAATAAGCAAATCTGTTACTTTCTCTTGAGGGAATTGGAGCTGAAAGCTTTCAATTGAATTTTGAATCTCTATGGTGACTTTATAGAGCCACTGAATAATTGCACTCTTAGCCTTCAAATTTTTTAACGTCAGAAACTCAGGGTCAGCATCTCTTAAACGGAGGATTTCATCGACAGAGATTTCATAACTCGTAGCTATGTGACCAAGCAAATCACGTCCACTAGCATCAGAAAGACTTCTTGAAAATAAAAGTCCCTCTGAAGATGACACAAGAAACAACGCACTCCCGTGTCCAATATCTACGACAGCCTGTCTTTGAACAGCTTGAGTGAATGGATGATTATACCCCACACTCATCGCCAATGCATTGACCCGGGGTTCAATAACATCTGGCCGAGCAATCCCCATTTCTTGAAGCTCCTGAGTAAAAACATCCAATTGAGCTTTTTCAGATATTAAAATGACTTTTTGGAGAGGTTGATATCGCAAAACATAATCTTCCACAGAGCCGTCCAAAGAAGGTCCTAAACTCAGGGCGAGCATCTGTGCAAGCTCATCCTCTGGAACTGGCGGCAACTCAAGTTTTTTAGACTTATAAAGACTGTCCTTCATCGAAACACGCAAACTTGCACCCTCAAGTTGAGGATTTTGCAAAAACGTCCTTAAGTCATCCGTATTTTTTTGAGAAATTTGTCCAAATGAAACCAACTCGTACTCACCACGTGACTTGGACAAACAGACGACTTTGACGCTTTCAGTGCCAAGGTCGATCCCAACAGAAAGCTTTTGGTCAAAAGGCCACATAGGCCCAATCTTAAGTTAAAATGTGACTAAAAATCCATCTGGTCGATTCGTTTGATGTTACTCATGCCTTCACATGAACCAAACAAACCACCTGAATAGACAATATAGAGCCTTCTGGCACAGCCAAAAGCATCATCTCCAAATCCTTCCAGCTGTGCACCCATCAATTTAACAGGGTTCGTAAAGGCATAACTCGATACTCCCGTAATATTGGCAATATCAATCGTTTGGGGTTCACCGAATTGGTTGTCTTCGAATGGGTAATAACGCAACTTTCCATTGGCCATCAGCACAGCCACCCAATTTTCTTTCCCTTGGCAACACTTAGCAGGAGTGCCTGAAACACTTTGAGGCAAATAGATTGCAACTCCTGGGGCCTCCAACAAAACACTCGGTGTATTTTGCAAGCTTGAATCGTGCAGAGAAAATGTTTTGTCACTACGAGCCACCCAAGCTTGAGTGCCATTCATAATAACCACATTGATTCCCCCACTGGCAATCTCACTAAATTGAAGCGTATCAACTGCAGCACGACGCAGTGACCCTCCAGACAACACCCACACATACTTAGCTGTCAAATCTAAGCCTATCTGACTGACTCCAGATACATTCGCCACTATGACAGAGTTGCCTGTGGGCAAAGGTTCTTGGTAAAGATTCCCCTGAATGTCAGACACAAGTGCCATTTTTTCAGACACAACCACAAACTGGTCTGGCGTGTAATTCAAAGCTTTAAATACTGTCTTCAAAGGTGAAACAAAACTGCCTGGGATTTCATAAATTGCACGCGACGCAGAATCCAAAGCAAACACACGACCAGCAGAGCTGGACAAACGCTGCGGGAAAATCCCCATGCGCACTGCCAAAGGCAAATAACCTATTGGTGACAAGACATATTGATTGTCGGTCATGTCAAATACACGAGCCAAACCTTGGTAGGGGTTCGCCAGTAAAAGGCACTGATGGTTTTTTGGGTTTTTAGGATAAGGCCTACAAGGAACTGTCACCCCATCTGTAATTTGGCCTAAATGCCCAGGTAAAACTGTATTGCTATCGAGACAACTCGAACCAGCGGACAAAACTAAGAGTCCGAGCACTAGAAGAATTTTCATATTTCAAGATCCCAATCTGATGACTGTTTTGGTAACTCACCCAAAGTTCCTGCCCATCGATAACCATGTCTACTGGCGATAATCCCTGACGAGTCATGTCCAAAGCCGTCTGAACTTCACCTAAAAGTGAGAGACTTGCAGAATCATACGCCAGAACTTGATTCGTTCGCGGACATAAGACAAACAACGTCGAACCATCTCCAGAAATCTTGATCTTTCCAGGCGCTTTACAAGTCGTAATGCTCTTGGAGTTTACTGGCGTGTCACCCAAGGTCACAACTACAAGCGCGGGATTTTCATCCAGCAATAAGTAAGCTTTCTTTTGGTCATTTGACAACACAAGACCCCGAGCTCCCACTGCATTCTCATTTAAAGTTGCAGACACATCTGTCGCTGTACAGTCCTGAAGTTTTGCAGCGGAAGCTTTCACCAAAAACACGTGTTTTTGTGGAGTTGTATCTGGTTTAATAATCATTTCAGCTAACGCGTACACACTTCCATCAGCAGAAATTTGCATACCACCTAGCCGTGAAATACGAAGCCTGTCTGTTTTATCTCCGATGCAATTAGCGAGACGTAAACTTTGTTTGATCTCAGATTTTTCGAAATACTGAAGTTCCGATAGGTCCTTTATCAACGAGTCTTCACTGCTTAAAACATTATCGGTCCGGTAGAAATACCCCAAAAATCCACTTTGCCCACCAGCAGCCAGCCGTAAAAAATACGGTTGATATTGAGCTAAGCTTAGTGTTTTTCCAGAGAAAAGTTCTGTTAAAACAGGATTTCCTTGAGCCGTTATCCAAAGTTCCAAAAAGGCTTTATCGTGTGCGAACTCACCAGCCAAACTGGGTATCAACCAAGTACGCGTGACTTTTCCGGTAGTTGTATCGACTTGAAGGACACTGCCATTTCGATACTGGAGATCTAAATTGGCATTAGCCACATAAAGCGTATTTCCATTTTTAGCCAACGAAGATGGATAATAGAAACGATCGAGAGGTATTGAGTCACCCTCGGTTGAGCCTGGGCAGCCAGCCAACAGAATGACTACACATGCACTAAATAAGCAACGCACGGTAGGTATCGATATTTTCAAGAACTTGTCCAACACCATCAACCACAGCATGAAGTGGATTATCAGCGACGTAAACGGGGATCCCACATTGATCTGACAAAAGTTTATCGAGACCCTTAATTTGAGCACCACCACCACACAAGACGATTCCACGATCAATAATATCTGCAGAGAGTTCTGGTGGAGTCTTCTCAAGGACTGACTTCGTACACGCCACAAATTGGCGGAAGCTGTCTTGCAACGCCTCCCGAATCTCTACGCTTGTCACAGAGATTGACTGAGGAACTCCCGTAATTAAATCTCGCCCTTTCACATCAATTTTGAGTTCCTCTGCTAATGGCACAGCTGAACCGATTTTCATCTTGATGAGCTCAGCGGTACGTTCACCAATCAAAATATTATGACGTTTTCGCAAGAAGTTGACGATTGCTTCATCGAGCTTATCACCGGCAACGCGTAGCGTTTGAGATGCCACAATCCCATTCAGAGAGATCACTGCAACGTCCGTTGTTCCACCGCCAATATCGATAATCATAGAACCACGGGCATCGCGCACTGGAAGTCCTGCTCCCACCGCAGCTGCCATAGGCTGTTCAATCAAGTGAACTTCTTGAACTCCTGAACCCAGAGCTGCTTCACGAACAGCCTTTTGCTCAATGGAGGTAATTTCAGCTGGAACCGAAATAATTAAACGGCCTCGCACAAAGAAAGACTTCTTGGTGGCTTTGGTGATGAAAGCTTTAATCATCGCTTCCGTCACAGTAAAATCTGCGATCACCCCATCTCGCATTGGCCTGATCGCAACGATATTGCCTGGGGTCTTTCCAAGCATTTCTTTAGCATCTTTGCCCACTGCAAGAATCTTGGTCTCATGGCCATTTCTCGCAATTGCAACAACGCTGGGCTCGTTCAAAACAACCCCAGCTCCACGAACGTGAACCAGCGTGTTTGCGGTCCCTAAGTCGATCGCCAAATCAGCCCCAAACACTCCAAAAAGTTTCTTCCACATAAATAAAAGTCCCTGCCCACCTGTTTAGCAGACAACCAGGAGGTTTGTTATGGGTTTTTTTAACGTTCGTCTAATGGGTTCTTCGCTTTTTTTGGCCGGTGCCGCAGTTTATGCTGATCCGGTTGAGATGCCCAAAATCAAAGAGGTGGATCAAAGTGCAGAGCACATTTTTGTTCCCAATGGCTTTGATTCAAATGATAACTCGGAAATTGTGGTCTCAGGATGGTACCCCAACCCTTGTCACGAGTGGTCCCGCTCCATTGTCCATAAAAATAAGAATGAAGTAAACGTCAGACTTAAGGCCCTTGTCAAAGAGGGAAGCGACCAAGTTTGCATTGATATGGCAGTTCCTTTTATGGAATCAATTAAAATGGGGCCCATGGGGGAAGGTGATTTCCAAATCCGAGTCGGTGATAAAGAAGCCTCAATGCGTGTGTCCCAAACAGACTCGGGTTCAATTGATGACTACATCTATGGCAAAGTCACCCACGTGACATCCGTAGACCAAAAACTGATGATTGATATGGAAAAGCCCAGCAGCTGCCTGTCATTTGATCAATTCAAAGTCGTTTACAATGGACATGACACCTGCGCAGTTCTACCCATCATGAAACAAATTTCTAAGACCTGCCCTCGTAACCCATCGACCTTTACCCAAACACTAGATATCCCGGATGAATGCCTGGAAAAGGCCGAAAAAGTGCTCTTTCACATCCGAAGCTTGGAAGGCAAATCGGTCAATTATTTGTACGACAACCGCTTCAACTAGGTGGTATTAGGCAACTGAACATCTACCCTCCAATTCCGGATCTGTCTTATGGAATTGAACGCCATTTCCAGATCCACTTCAAGCTTTTGTCTGATTCTTGGTTAGCGGTAAATCTGGTCTCAGATCTCGCAAGAACTCTTCACAAGGCAAACAAAGAATACCCTCCTGAACAATCCGCTCGCTGCCGCGATACAAAAAGATTGCTTTGGCCATCGGGTAGTCCTCAAGAAAAGCCTTCAGGCCTTGAAATTCAGAACGATCAATTGTTTTGGTGTTTTTTACTTCAATCGCCCAAAAACCAAGAGGCCCGTAAACAATAAAATCAACCTCAACTCCTGAACGAGTTCTCCAAAATGCCAAATCATGTTTTTGAGAGCTATAATCGTTCCATGCCCTGAGATGTTCAGCCACAAGGCCTTCCAAAGCAGCACCCTCAATCTCTGAAGAAACATCCAATGGGCCTGCAGGGCGCAGTGTCCTAAAAACCCCAGCATCAAATAAAAAAAACTTTGGATGTGCACTCAACTCACGTTTGGCTCTTTTTGTGAAAACATTTAATTCGAAAGCCAACAGCAAATCTTTTAAAATCGTCACATAATTTTCAACTGTTTTTCGATTAACCTGACACTCTCGAGCAATGTTTGTGATGTTAATCAAAGAAGCATGCGAAAAACTAACAGCCTCTAAAAATCGTGAGAAATCCCCAATATTTCTCACTAGACCTTCCGTTTGTATTTCTTCTTTGAGATAGAGTGAAATATAGGCTTGGAGCTTGTCTTGTTTATTTTTCGTATCAAACAACAAGGGCAACATTCCATCTCGCAAAGCCAAATCTAACTTAAAGTTTTCACCCAATTCTGAAGCCATGAATGGATGCAGAGTCCGCATCAGAGCACGACCACCTAACAAATCAGCTCCTGCTCGCTTGAGTTTTCGAGCACTGGAACCTGTCAGGATAAATTGGATTCCTTGTTTTTTTTCAATGATACTGTGAACCACGCTCAGGAGTGCTGGAACCTTCTGAACCTCATCAATGACAACCATTTTCTTTTGAGGTTGCCCCTCCAAAATACCTATAAGTCTTTCAGGGTTGGCCAGGTAAGAACGTTCTTGGTCTGGTAATAAGAGGTCAATCCAAATGGCCTTGCTTTTATGCCTAGACATCAGGGTAGATTTCCCTGTCCCCCTAGGCCCGAACAAGAAAAAACTCTCATTAGGTTCTTGGAAAAATCGTTTTTCAAGTTGCATACTGGAATCCTTATTGCCAATTTGAGTCTCATTATGGCAGTTACGATTCCAATTTGCAACATCTAACCATAGGATCTTAAACAAATCAGTCCATTATTTGTACGACAACCGCTTCAACTAAGCAGTTTTTAATGCCATAAGCGGGGCATGAAAAAATATACCGCCACTTTCAAAACCAATATGGGTACCATGACCGCAGAACTCTTCGGAGACAAGGCACCTAAAACCGTTGAAAACTTTGTTAAGCTCGCCCAAAAAGGGTTTTACAACGGGACCATTTTTCACCGTGTTATTCCTGAATTCATGATTCAAGGCGGCGATCCGGAAGGCACCGGCCGTGGGGGTCCTGGTTATAAATTTGATGATGAGTTTCACCCAGAGCTCAGACACAACACCCCTGGTATTTTGTCCATGGCGAACGCAGGCCCAAACACCAATGGGTCACAGTTCTTTATCACCGAAGTCCCGACCCCATATTTAGACAATCGACACGCTGTATTTGGGAAAATCACAGAGAATCTCGAGCTGGTTTCACAAATCGCTCGGGTCAAGAGAGACCCCAGAGACCGCCCGCTGCATGATGTGGTCATCGAGAGCCTAGAGATTTCAGAGCAGGCTTAGGGACCCGTCAAATCAAAAAACAGTCCCTGATACCAGACCCGTTTGGGACGTATCAGAGGACTTTATGGATGTTTAATCACTCTCCATTAGCGCTTAGACAAAGTACTCGGTTTTGGTTTGTTACCGCGGTTGGGTAGGGATTAGTTTTAGTAAGACCAGGATCAGCATCTGAGTTATTAAGCCCATCAATTTCAATCGCTGCTACTGTTGTTGATAGACTTCCTTTGGCGACATATAACGATGCTCCTCCCGAGGTAAATCCAGCTTGATCCGACTGTATGCTATATATGCTCCAAAACTTCTGCGAGATAACTCCTGCCACCCACTGTTCATTAGTAGGGTTATTACGTCTTGCAAGACAACCTGGGTTTTGACTACTAAAACCATCAGTACCAGATGGATCACAATTTAAACTTCCATTACTCTGAGAGATTGTCGTTCGGTTCTGGTAACCAAACCAGGCTACACTATTCTGAACATGTCTGCGTTGATCATTTATTTGGGGCGCATAATCAGTATTTATAGAGCCTCCATTTTTATCACAAATCCCATCAACGCACCCTTTTTCCATTGGAGACAAATAACGATTTTGTGATACTTGCGAAACATTTTCCCCAGGTGTCCCAGTAAATGCGAGAGCTAGTCTATTAACAAGAAAGGGGCAAGGATATTGATTATTCGTATCGGTTCCAAGACCGCCGCAACCAGTAACCAACTGAGTGGAATCGGAGGCTGTTTTGCTGCTCGCGGGAAATCCATTAGATATTGAAAATCCCATTGCTGTGCCATTCGCTAAAATCAGCGCCTTCCATTTCCCAATATTTCTTACATTCGGATCCGTCGATTGCTGTGCTTGGTTCATACACCAGTCATCAAGAGAGGCATAACCCTTCGCCATGATGTTATAGATATAATCATTTTGATTGACTGTGGGACAAGTAGTGCTCCCATTGGAATCATTGCAAGTACTTGTCACACCAGGACGAATAGGATCTGTAGCAAACCAATACTTCTCCTGATTATTCGTGGCCGCCTTCAAATAGCATTGATTATTAACAGTATTGCAACTGTAGGGGCTGGGACAATCTGAATCTTGAGCGCATACTCCAGGTATAAGCGCTTGCAGCTTGCCAGAAGTGTCACAGAAATAGCCATCAACCTTAGAGCATGATGTCACATCAAGAGAACCTGTTTCAAGGCCTTTAAAATTACCACACGAAGTAATTTCAACAACACAGATCAGAATTATTATATGCCATGTATTCATGAGTCCCTCATGGAGTAGATTGCGGTCCCTCGATTTGGTATGCTCCCTCAAGAGCACCATTATTTGGATTGCCTAAAATGTCTTTAGAATATTTTCTTGGAGTCCATGGGCCAGCAATCCCTTTTTGATAATTTGGGGTACAATTCACATAAAGAGGACCTGTACAGTCTAAAAACTCTAAGGTACTACACGTATTAGACGTGCCTTGTGTAATCTGTTGATTAAACGTACAGTGGTTCGTATTAGATTGTTGATCATTAGAACAGTCGCCATTGTTAGTGGGTGGGGTTGGAGTACCACAGGTTTGACTACCGTCACAAACACCTGAACCATCATAAGCGTAGCTCATGATTGGGCACATATCGATATATGATTTTGAACTTTTAGCCTTAGAATTAAACGTGGATCCCGAGCTGTTTCCACTCCAAGTCATAGCATCAGAAATAGAATTGATTTGATTAAAGAAATCTACACGGTTTCCTCCCCATTCTGCCATATCTGTTCCAACACTTGGGTTGAGTCCCTGATTGTTTCTAAATAAACTATTGGTAATGGAAACACCAGCTGTCGCAGCATTGTAGATACCCCCACCTCCAGAGCCGTAAGCCCTGTTAGCTATTAGTGTTAGGCTATCAAACTGACTACTGTTGGCGCCATTATAAATGCCACCACCACCACCACTCACCCAATTATCAACAAGTAGTGAGCTCGCTACAACTAAAGTCCCCGAATTTGCTGCTGCATATACCCCACCACCATTTCCATAGGCAAAATTCCCTTGGATTCTCGAAGCATAAATATTGAGTGCGCTGCCACCCGTTGAAGCGATTGCACCGCCGATATACTTTCCTCCGGAGGAAACAGAACTACCCCCTACACCTGCTTGATTTCCCCAAAATGTAACCCTTTCAATCGTGCTAGCAGCCCCGCTACTCGCCTCGTGACTGATAGCTCCTCCCTCGGAAGAGGCCTTATTAAGAGCTAACATTGAATCTTTAAGTGTAAAAGTTCCCCAATTTCGGATTGCACCACCGTTTCTTCGCTCAAGCGTATTAACTCCTGATATACTTGAACTATTTGAAACCAATCTTAGATTTTGCAACGTTGCAGTCGCTCCTTGGCAAATCGTAATTGCGCCAGCAGAATAAGGACCCGTGCTGGTTGCAGCAGTTCCAGAACATGAGTCGCCGGATTTGAGTATTTGACTCGTTCCACCTTTAACCTGAAACCCATCAATTATTACAGTAGTTCCACCAGGAATCTCAAAAGCCCCCCCAGCAGGTCCATTAAAAACCGTTTGACTAAAGGCATTTTGGCCTAAAGGTTTTAGTAAGGGGTCAACGCGCTCAGATATTGCATGCAAACAAGGCGCTGTTGGACCATCTGAAGATGTGCACTGCATATCTGTATCCGTCGCCTGAAATCCACCATAAATTGCAGTGTTTTTGGTGATAGAAAGAGGGAATGCCTTCTCCGCTGCATTCGGATTATTTTTCACCCGAATACCATACCCACAAGGGCAGTTAGAACTCGGATTCGAAGGCCAACTTAGACTGCTATTTCCTGCAAATGGCCCTGAAGCACAGCTAACACCAGTAGGGGCTTTTTCAGTAAAAAGTGCCATCGCTGAAGCAATATCTTTCACAGCATTGCTCCAAGTGGCGCCTCCTACTGCCTTAGAGGTCGAATAGTCTACATAAACCGTGCAAACACTTGAACATTTCAAATCACAGTAGCCTGGTTGACCATTCTTTTTTCCATCGTCGCAAAAACTTGATGCACTACAAGCCGTTTCAGTCTTATACTGACACGTCCCCTGACTAGGATTTGACGGAGTCGAACAAGTAAAACCTGTTGGGCACTGAGTTCCCGATATTTTACAAGGTAATTGACAATAGCCTTGGCTCCCTGGCGCGCTTGCAGTCGAGCATTGGGCAAACCAATCCTGTCTCTCTCCCTGCCCCTCTTCCTGAACATGAGCCCTGGTTCGACAAGAATCATTGGCGCCAGTCGCAATAACCTGACACGGGACCTCGCAGATATTCGTGTTAGGATTACACTGGCTATACGTTGGATCACTGCAACTATTGTTATTCCCACACACTGGCTGGCAAGTTCCTTCCTTGCCATTGCTCGGAAATAGAAAATTACAAACGTAACCTTTTGACGTACATTCCGAATTTTTATCGCAAGATTTCGAAGCGACCCCTGTAACCTGCTTAAAGGACTCTACTTGAGAAGAAAACACAGCAAAAAAAATGATTAAGTTCTTTAGCATCTTTTATGCTCCTGAAGTTGCTGGAGGCTGACAGAAACCAGCCTGACAAAACAGATTAGAGGGGCAATCTGCTGTAGTTTTACATGACACGGCACAGATAGATTGGGCAGGATTAATACTCATTGAACTTAATTTAGAGTTACTGCATCCAGTGCTTGCATTTTGTTCACAAGTTGCCCCTGTTTGACGACCTCCAGGTAAATAACAAAAATTTCGATTTTGACCCGTGCAAACACTGGCAGCCGGATCACATGCTGTCACACACGTCGCTGTCGTCGGGCTACAAGCATAAACGACTGGCGTCCCGGCACTAGTTTGTAGGTTTTTCAGTTGTGGTTCACAGTTATCCGTTGCTACTGAACAACCCAATTCCCAGGTGTTTGTAACAGGATCTAAACTCAAATTCGGCACATTTGAAACCGAATTACTTAACTTACAAAACGCACCCGATGTTGCAAAATTTGAAGGACAAACTGACGTTGCCAATACGGCACAATAGCCGCCAGATGTACAGACTGAGTTTGCTCCTCCCGCAACAATACTTTGGCAGCTTCCTGAAGTACAGGTTGGTTCACAAGCTGCTGTAATGGGGTTACATACTTCGCCGCCAGGACAATTGGGAGCTGCTGGGTTACAAGATGTCCTGCAAGTTCCTCCACCTGTAGAGCTAGGGTATAGCAGATCACATAGCTGCACTGTACCTGAGGCGTTTGTTGGGCAGGAGCTGCTTACAGAACAAGGTTCAAGCGTTGAAGCACCGCCACCGCCGCCACCACCACCGGGTGAAACCCCATGGCTACAGCCAAACGCAAAGAGCACGACTGCAAGACTTAGTTTGCCCACCCAAATCATAGATAAGATTATGGTAGCATGCCACCAATTTGGGCTTCAAGCCTGGGGCCGACAATTTGCAACCCGTACCCCCACCCTAACCCTCCCCCAAAGGGAGAGGGGAAAATCCGGTTAAATCCCCCAGTGGCTCACCCAGAGGTCAATAAGCTTAATGCCCACAAAGGGCGCAACTATGCCGCCAACACCATAAATTAGTAGATTGTGTCTGAGCAAGACTTTGCTTGGCACAGCCCTATAAGGAACTCCTTTGAGAGCGAGAGGTATCAAAATTACAATAATAACCGCGTTATAAATAACCGAACTTAAAATCGCACTATGACTGGAACCCAGATTCATGAGGTTCATGTCAATTGCAAACAAACTGCCAAACAAGGCAGGTAAAATCGCAAAGTATTTCGCCAAATCATTGGCAATGCTAAAGGTTGTAAGCGCCCCGCGGGTCATGAGGAGCTGTTTTCCAATGGTAACCACTTCCAATACTTTCGTTGGGTCATCATCTAGATCGATCATATTGCCAGCCTCTTTGGCGGCGCCGGTCCCAGAACCCATCACCAAACCAACATCTGCCTGAGCCAGTGCTGGCGCATCGTTGGTTCCATCGCCCGTCATGGTGATTAGATAACCCTTTTTCTGTTCTTCACGAATTCGAGCTAATTTGGTTTCAGGAGTTGCCTGAGCGATAAAATCACTAATACCTGCCTCTGCTGCAATTGCGGCAGCAGTTAAAGGGTTATCTCCCGTCATCATCACAGTTTTAATGCCTATCTTGTGTAGTTCAGCGAATCGCTCTTTGATCCCCCTCTTAATGATATCTTTAAGATGAATAATACCTATAACTTCTTTGTTTTTTAAGACTGCTAACGGAGTCCCTCCGCTTTGGCAAATATTGACGATACTGGTTTCTAGATCTGCCGGGAACTCTCCACCGCAATTTGCAGCTTCGATTCTGATTGCATCAACAGCTCCTTTACGAATTCGTGTATTTGGCAAATCAACTCCACTCACACGAGTCTGAGCCGAGAAGGCAACAAAGTCAGCTTTGGATTTATCGACAGATTCAGGATTAAACCCAAATTTATCCCGAGCCAATGCAAGAATCGAGCGACCCTCAGCTGTTTCATCTGCAATCGAGGCAATAGCAGCTGCCTGCGCCACATCCTGTTCTTTGTAACCCGTCGCCGGTATAAAAACATGAGCCATTCGATTCCCAAGCGTAATCGTTCCTGTTTTATCGAGAAGCAATATATTGGTATCACCTGCTGCCTCGATTGCACGCCCACTTTTAGCTACGACATTTTTACGAATTAACCGGTCCATCCCAGCAATCCCGATTGCATTCAACAACGCCCCTATGGTTGTTGGAATCAAACACACCCATAAGGCCACGAGAATAGGAATCGAAACATGGAAATTCCGATAATAGCCAAAGCACCACAAACTCAAGACGGAAAGCGTCAAAGCAATGGTAAGCCCAAGAAGCAGCGTTGATAATGCAATCTCGTTTGGGGTCCGCTGACGTTTGGCCCCTTCAATCATTGAAATCATTCTGTCTAAAAATGACTGGCCTGCCTCTGAGCAAATCTCAATTACCAATCGATCACTAATCACACGCGTTCCACCAGTAACCCCACTTCTGTCACCACCGCTTTCACGAATCACTGGAGCAGACTCACCCGTAATCGCCGACTCGTCCACACTGGCAACACCCTCTATAACTTCACCATCAGCCGGGATAAAATCACCTGCTTCACAAACAACTTTATCTCCACGCATCAATGTAGAAGCTGGCACGAGAGAACCGTCTAGCTTACGCGCCATCAGTGATACTTTGTTTTTTCTTAAAGAATCTGCCTGAGCTTTGCCTTGGCACTCAGCCATACTTTCAGCAAAATTAGCGAAGATAACTGTGAACCAAAGCCAAACCGCTATTTGTACTTCAAACGCTGAAAACCGAAATGCCAAGGAGGCTGTTGTAACCAAAGCACCAATCCAAGTCAGAAGAATAACTGGATTATCCGTCAATTTCAGTGGATTGAGTTTTAAAAAAGACTGAACCAGGGCACTTTTTAAAAGACCTGGCTCAAGAAGGGATGTCTGTTGTTTGGACTTCATGGCGACTTAAGTTCTCAACGAACCAGTTACGCAGAAGATTCCTACCAGCAGCAACACTCAACAACAGCAACAGTGGCAACCCCTGCAGCTACACCTGCCGCAACACCTGTGCCAACTCCATTCGGCCTATTGTGATGATGCTGTGGTGGAGGTTGAGGGGGCATATAAGTCACGACGGTCGGCGGTGTATACACAACAGGCGCTGGAACCATCATAGGCGTGGTCACATAAATGTCATGATGCAATGGAGCCGCTGAACTACAAGCAGTGGCTGAGGGTAACAGCGGATTAATCGGCTGCGCCGGTGTAAAAGATGTTGTCGCAGAAACCATAGGTTTTATCTCCTTTATAGAAGCTGTTATCTGTTAAACCTAAGATTTCGTTGCGCGCTAAATTTGGATCTGCTGACCAATTTCAACTTCAGTCTTAGAAGCTTTTAAACGCTCCTCCTCGAGCGCTCGAACTTCAAGCTCCAATGTTTTGAAGCGATAGGCTGTTTTACCGGTACTCATATCAACATCGAGATCACCACCAAGCTTTACAACTTCACGTGTTAACTCGCGTGCACTAGGTTTTGAACCCGCGTTTTTTTCCCAAGCATCCACCAAAACAGGCTCAGCGATGCCTCTGCCAGTTAAACGATTCAAAACAGCCCACAAAACCCCTCGGCGACCATTGTCAATCTTAAGCGCATTTTCCTGTACAGATCTGCGCATCCACCTCATGACTGGCAACGCAAATAACACCACTGAAAACCAAAACGGGATCCAACCCAAGAGCAACGGTGTTCCCATCTTAGAAAGCATTTCTGGCTTAACGCCAGCAAAAATCAGCTCAAGACGCTCAAGTGTCCAGTGATTCTCAATCGCCACCATACTCATGAACAAATTGAATCCGTTCAAACCTGCAATCAGAATATTGGAACCAGATGGATTTCCCGTAAACGGTGGCAGGATTTTTGGGCGCCACCAAGACTCTCCCCCACCTACGCCAAAGCTTCGGTGGGCAGGCCCCTCATTTGCCGTCTTTCGAAGTTCAGGAAACGAATAGGTAATCGCCCCATGTTCAGATACCTGAATGTCACCATTGTAATCCAGCATCAGCTTTGCAATAAACGGGTCTGCTTGTTCACGGGTCATACCCGTCACACGCAGTACATCCATCAAACCAATCCGTCCCTTGCCTGCCCTGATTGCCTCTATAACAAGACGCTTATTTTTAAGTGGGTCCTCTGGAACTTCTTCTGGGCCAAAGAAAAATCGATTCACCCGTTCATAAAACGGCACTTGCTGAACATTGGGCCGAAAACGCTGAACATATGGCGAAAATGGGTGAAATGTCCAAAAAATCGAATCCAGGACCAGCCTCACGAGCACATCGTAAAAAAGAAAATCACTCACGACAGAACCACGATGGTCCTTGTCTGATTTTTGCGCAAACGCCAGGGCGATCAAAATCGCTGCAAAAATCGCGACATAAGCCACCATCACAATCGTGATCCAGGCCCTGACCACAAACTTGGCAACGCCAAGAATGCCTTTTTTGACTTTACGCCATGCGGCATCCAATGCTTCAATCTTTTCCCAAGGCTTTGTAAAGCCAGTTGGGAATCTAAAAAGCAACTCACCCTTTTCAGTTGGGATAATCTCACCGCGATACTCCGCAACCAGAGCAAGCAGACCACGCTCAGACTCCTGGAAAGAAAGCCCGCTAGCTGCCGCAGCATCTGCGATGGTCACTGGATTTTTAGGATTGCGCAGGGTGGCTTTAAGAATATCCATCTTGCGCTTTTCGCATTTTTAGAGCATAAGGGGCAATAGGGTCCTGTAACTCAGTTGGTAGAGTGCCACCCTTACAAGGTGGAGGTCGCAAGTTCGAGTCTTGCCGGGACCACCAACTAGACCAAATAAAAAAGCCTCCGAAGTGGAATAACTTCGGAGGCTTTTTTGTTTTCTAATTAAAGCTGGTCTTTGAATGCACGAGCTGGTTTGAAACCAACGGTGCGGGATGCTTTGATTTTAATCTCAGCACCGGTACGTGGGTCACGGCCAGTTCGAGCTTTACGTGAGCGAAGCACGAAAGTTCCGAATCCTGGGTAAGCAAACTTCTGATCTTTCTTAATGCTGTGTTGCATTGCTTCAAACACTGCATCAATAATTTCAGAGCCTGCTTTTTTGGTGAGGCCACTTTGATTTTTGCAAACGAAATCGACAAGTTCTGTTTTTGTCATGGTTCTTCCTTTTTTCATTTTTCTAAAAGCCCAATTTGGCTTTTGCTAGCCTATTTGTTGTCTGATATGCCAGCAAAGGTCAACAAAAATCATGATTTCAGGTAAAATTACAGCACATTTTGGCGTAGAAGTTCTCGTTCGTACGAGCGGAAAAGAGTTAATTCGCGTCAGAGTTGGTAGAAATTCTGGCCACGTAGTGGGCGATTTTGCAACGATCGCTCATGAAAGACTCACGCGGTTAGAACGCCAAAATGAACTCAGACGGCAAACACAATTTGGTCAGCAAGTCCTCGCTGCAAATCTAACACATGTTGGGCTTGTGGTTTCCTGCTCTCCTAAAACACCAGAATATTTCATCGATCAAGTGATTGTTGCATGCCGTGCTCAGCATATTGAACCTTTCTTGGTAGTCACAAAAGTAGATTTACCATCTGGACAGGAGTTCTATAACGAAATTCAAAAAACCTACTCAAAAGCTCTCAGTGTGCTTGCAGGTTTCGAGGAACTCAAAGCATTTCTGAACAAAGATATGACGCTCATCTTGCTGGGTGTTTCAGGTGCCGGTAAAAGCACGCTGATTAATCAGCTTGTCCCTGGGGCCAATCAAAAAATTGGCGACCTCAGCGAACATCGAAAAACTGGAAAGCACACGACTTCTGGCGCACTGATGCTCGAGCTTCCAGGTGGCGGTGAACTCATCGACAGCGCTGGAATCCGAGATTTCACGCCCGTCGATTTAAGCAGCAGTGATTTAGCATATTACTTCCCAGGATTTGAAACGTTCAGAGACCAACCGTGTAAATTTCGAAACTGCAAACACATCAGTGAACCTGGATGCGTCGTCCGTGAAAATGCGAACCCAGATGATTATCAACGTTATCTGAGACTTTTAGAAAGCTAACTTGAGACCGAACTGAGCTACTAATCCGCTAGCAGCTGCAGCGAGCGTTCCCAAAGCAAAGGTATTTGGTATCATGTACCTCAGGGCAAAAACTTATCCGGCGCTTTGAGCTTACGAGGTAAATAATCTTCGATCACGAAATTCAAACCATGCAAACTCAACGCCTGCTGCTCTGCTCTGACACCCATCTTGAGCATCTTATTCAAAGCATCTTGCCAGGGTTTATGAGCCTGGAAAAATGGGTCGTTCTTCAGGGCGTCCATCGCACGCTTTTTATCCTGGTCGCCTAAAGGATGCGTCGCTTTCTTCAAATCATAGAGTTCAATATCATGTGGCATGAGGCCCATGAAAGAAGCCTGTGGGACACAGAAAAATTGGTTAATATGCGCTGCGTTTCCAGAACCAACTTTAAGCGTTCGGTAAATATTACCGATTCCATAAGGGTCACAGTCCGTAAATGCATACACTGGAATCTTGGCAGACTCAGATAAACGCCTCACAAAGCGCCTGCAAGCACGGGTTGGTACACCGCCCATACTCACCAAAATGCAATTCGCTTTCTTCCAATACTTGTGACTTTGAAGACGCTGAAACATACCCTGTGTTTCAATGCACAAAATAAACTTAGCCTTGGTTTTAAATTCAAGATGCTCGACCCAAGACGGGACAGCATAAGCTCCCGAACCAAACTTCGTGCAATCAATTTGAATGCGTTCACCGGATTCCAAATCAGTGTCAACAACCACCAACTCACCCGCTACTGAACCACCGTGCTGGTCAGGCACAAAGCGCAACTCTTCTCGGGTGAGGCCTTCCAGTGCAAACAGCGCTTCAATATCATCCATTACTGCGTCGGATTCTGGCTGCTCATTAAAACGCGCGTCACCCCAGTTCTTTGACTGGTAATAGGCATCTCTCTTTGTTGCAAAATCTTCGCTCTGGATCAGCTCTTTGCTTAGAGCCATCATCTTTAAAGTTTGAGCAAACGTTTTGACCGTATTGACACTCAAAGTTCGCTTTTTGACATCTTCGCCCAGTTCAAAAAAACCGACTTTATTGTCGTAGCTGACGTTACTCAAGGAACGCAGGGGCATTTTTAGCGTCGGCGCTTTCTGTTTTGAAATGTCGACGTATATTTTGGATGCGGTATTTTCGATGGCCTTTATGGCCTCTTTATCAAGATTTTTTTTGGCCATAATTCTTTTCCAACATATGGGTTAGATTTTCTACAGTCTGTTTTTTTTCTGCGGCCGATAGCGATAGTATAACCTGCAACGCTTCTCCGATTGGATTCAAATATTTTTCAATATAGCCACGCTTTTTAGCTTCTTCAGCTTGGCGCTTCTGGTGCCTCAAATAACGCTGCAGACGCCTGCCTGCTTCCATCAACGCCAGCCTGAACTCTTTGAGGATTTCAGGGTAATGCGCAATCGCTTCTTTGGACTCAGACGTGTAAGGCACCCACACAGAGGCTACGTGCATCACAACCACGACAGGTCCGGTTGGCAAAGCCCCTTTGGATTGATCCAGATTGTAGGATTTCCAAGGAACCGACATGGCGGCTTTGGTCATGGCACATGCCGATGCCTGGTATTGCAGAGGAACACGATTCGCATAGCGGTATACTTGCATCAAGCCATCAGCCTTGAGACCCTTGCCATAAAACAACGCCACTTCGACTTGAAATGGGTTGCCACGATAAACAAATGGCGGGCGAGTCACAGCAGTCACAAAGTAGCCTTCATCTCGGTTTGCGATGGCGCCATCTTCGTTGGCCTTGAGCTCACGGCTTTCCATCTGCGTTTCAGAACCCACAAAGGTGAGCTCTGTTTGGCCTTTTTTGGGCTCTGGCTTGGTAACCATTTGCGTATCCACAAGACTCAGCTGCTCTTCGGCATCCCATTTTTGCGACTCAACAAAAAGCCAGTAAAGCGCCTTCATCATGTTGTCTTCACCCATTGGGGAAAGACAATTGGTTGGCGGTGGCATCAACTTTGCAGCCTGAATAGCCTCATAAAGTTTTTCTGCTTCAGGCCTTGCAATATTTTGGCTCGGCTTGGCTGCAGAAAGTTTTGCAGCGGCTAAGATCTCTTTAGCATTTGTCTCGGAGACCCGAGAGAATTCGGATTTCAAGAAAGTCCCGACAGTTTGCTTCTTGGCATCCTGCAAGAGTTGCATAAGCAAGCCGAGTTCAACCCCATGCGGGTGACGTTTGATTTCAGACGGAGCCTTAGGAAGCGTTGTCATCACACGCGGGAATGCATGTTTGTCACCTTTGGGGTCAATGTAAAGCAAGTTGGCATGAGGGTTCGAAAGTGCGGTTTGGCTCAAATAAGACAAGATACCGTGACGGCCTTCTTTATAAGCTGCTTCTAAATAAAGTGTGATTTGGGTCCCTGACATGCGCGTTTGCCAGACTGGATCTTTATTCTCTTTGTCTTTAAGAACTTTAGGCGCATTTTTCTTGGTATCGATCTGCAATTCGATTTCGTGAACAGGTGCTTTAGGGCCCGTCTTACTAATAATAATCGCCGACTTACCCGTTGTCATCTGACCATACATCACAGCGGCAGAGATACCAATGCCCTGCTGGCCACGACTTTGACGTAGTCTGTGAAATTTAGAGCCATATAAGAGCTTGCCAAAAATATTAGCAAGATGCCCCTTGGAAATGCCAGGACCATTGTCTGTGATCGAAACGGCAAATTGGTTTTCTTTTTCTTGCCGGATTTGCACAGTAATCTCCGGCATAATTCCAGCTTCTTCACAGGCATCGAGAGAGTTATCCACAGCCTCACGCACCGCCGTTAAAAGCGCTTTGAGGGGGTTATCAAACCCAAGGAGATGCCGGTTCTTACTAAAGAACTCGGAAATTGAGATTTCACGTATGTGTTTTGAAGTAGACACGCATTGCAAGCTAGCACGGCTATGAGATCCCTTCAATTTGGTAGCTCCAAATTTCAAAATCCTGTTGTATTAGTTGAACATGGACTCTCAAGAGAATCTATTCGAGTTAGCCGACAAACAGCTTGAAAAAGCCTTTGGCCACACCACCATTGATCCTTCCCTTAAATCGATCTTAAAACAACCCAAGAACGAAATCATCATCCATTTCCCAGTCAAGCTCTCAAGCGGAAAGGTTGAGATGTTTAAAGGGTATCGGGTTCAACACAATAATATTTTTGGACCCTTTAAAGGCGGTATCCGTTATCACCAGGATGTCTATTTAGATGAGTGCAAGGCGCTGGCGTCCTGGATGACCTGGAAGTGTGCGCTGCAAAGCATTCCATTTGGTGGTGGTAAGGGTGGCATCAAATTCAATCCCAAAGATTACTCCGCTGATGATTTAGAGCATATCACACGACGTTTTACACACGCCCTAGGAACCAACATTGGTCCGGAGTGGGATGTCCCCGCCCCTGATGTAGGCACCAACGCCCAAATTATGGATTGGATGATGGACACTTACTCAAACATTGTTTCCATGCTGGACAAACAAGCGGTCAAGCGTGTGGTGACTGGGAAATCCATCATCTGCGGTGGCAGCCCTGGGCGTGAAGAAGCGACAGGCCGCGGGATTGTACATTGCATCACCCAGTGGGCCTCAGAAAATCGTCTTTCACTGGCGGGCGCTAGACTTGCATTGCAAGGCTTTGGAAACGTGGGTTCAAACACGGCCCAAATTCTTTCAAACCTAGGTGTTAAATTAGTGGCAGTTGGTGACCACACTGGGTGCATCAAAAATCCAGAAGGCCTCAACCCCTTCAAGTTGGCAGAGTACACCAAGTCAAATGGCAGTTTAACCGGCTACCCGGGCGGCACAAGCATCAGCCGAGACGAATTCTTTGCGACGCAGTGTGACATATTCATACCTGCTGCACTTGAGCTCCAAGTCTGTGAACACGAAGCAAAACTCATGAATTGTAAAGTGGTCGTAGAAGGCGCCAATGGTCCTACCAATCTAGACGGCGACAGAATCTTGGCTGAAAAAGGGATCCCTGTGGTCCCAGATATTTTGGCCAACTCTGGCGGTGTGATAGTCAGTTATTTTGAATGGCTTCAAAATAAGCGGAGCGAGCAATGGGATATTGAAGATGTCCGCACACGCCTTGAAACAAGAATGAAAGCAACCTATCAACAGGTTTCTGAGAAATCCAAAAAGCTGAACATTGATATGCGAACAGCTTCTTATGTGATTGCCTTGGAACGCCTGCAAGAGGTTTACACCAGACGGGGAATTTGGCCGTAACACGCCCCCGGAAACCTCACCCCTAACCCCTCTCCACCCAGTGGAGAGGGGATGTGCCATTCGAATGCATTTGGACAAACAGTTGTGCTAGGTTTAGAGCATGAAAACCTTTCACTCGGTTTACTTTGTTTCAGGCCTGGCTGCGATTGCGGGCCTTTTGTTTGGCTATGACACGGGCGTTATTTCTGGCGCTGTGCTTTTTATCCGCGAAGATTTTCACTTAAGTCCGAGTGAAGTGGGTTTGGTTGTAAGTGCGGTCTTGCTTGGGGCGCTGCTGGGTTCAGCATTTTGCTCAAAAATTACTGACCGCTTTGGACGCCGTGGTTCTTTGATTGTTGCATCCAGCCTGTTTGTTTTGTCATCTATAGGCTCAGCCCTCTCGCAAAGCACTCACGAACTCATGTTTTCACGTTTGTTCCTTGGAATCGCGATTGGGATTTCATCGCTCACGGCTCCGCTTTACTTAGCAGAAATCGCTCCCGCTAAAATAAGAGGTCTTCTGGTCTCACTCAATCAGCTCGCCATTACGATTGGCATTTTGAGTGCCTACGGCATCAACTATCTTTTCGCTCACGATCAAGGCTGGCGCTATATGCTCGGACTGGGTGTGGTACCCGCCAGCATTCTTGGAACGGCTTTGTTTTTCTTACCCGAAAGCCCACGCTGGATGATTCTCAAGGGCCGTAATGACGCTGCGCGCAGAACACTGCAAAATCTAAGGGGAAGCGAAGATATCAGCCTGGAAATCAGTGAAATCCAAAGCAGCCTTAAACATGAAACCGTAACCTTCAAATCGCTCTTTTCAGCCAGCGTGAAGCCCGCTTTTATGGTCGCAATGGGACTGGCATTCTTTCAGCAAGTGACAGGTATCAACACTATCATTTATTATGCTCCCACTATTTTTGAAAAGGCTGGTTTCACGAACGCAGAACACGCAATTTTAGCCACTGTCAGCATTGGCATTATTAATGTGTTATTCACGGTTATTTCACTCCCTCTGCTTGACCGTGTAGGTAGAAAACCACTGCTTTTGCTGGGTATGGCTGGAATGTTTTTAAGTCTAGCCTTCTGGGGACTAGCGGTCGACTTGGCTCATATTGAAGGCTTCCAGTGGGTCGCTCTCACTTGCTTGCTCGCTTACGTTGCATTCTTCGCTATTAGTCTTGGGCCAATTATGTGGCTGATGGTTTCAGAGGTTTTCCCGCTAGAGCAACGAGGTCTCGGGACCAGTGTAGCCGTTTGTGCTCAGTGGGGTTTTAATCTTCTGGTTTCAGCATCATTTCCAGACATGCTGCATGCTTTTGGTACCAGCAAAACGTTCTGGATTTACGCTGCACTTTGCCTCTGGGGAATTGTGTTTGTAATCCGAAAGGTCCCAGAAACCAAAGGCAAAACACTGGAAGAAATAAGGTTCTAGAAACGCTTCAGATTTCTACCTGGACCAGGACCTTGTCCGTAGATCAAATCGAGAAAAGGCTCTGAACCCAACTGAGCCTCATGAAAAATAACCAAATCTATTTTTTGTTCACCTATCTTTGACTTAATATTTGATAAAATTTTATATTTTTCTCTTTGAGCACGGGCAACATCTGACTGTTTTTCTAAAAGCAACAACAAGTCGATATCGCCGCCCTTTTGAGTGTCATCTGCCCGACTGCCATAAAGAAACAACTGATACGGAGATTTAATTTGTTGTTTAATGGAATCCGCAATTGCAGAACGCTGACTTTCAGAAAGCCTCATCGTTCCAGAATATCCTTCAAAGAAAGTATCGATGGTACGGTTTCTAAAAGTCGCTCCATATAAAAGTCAAAAGCTTCAGCGCTATACTCGTGAGCAGTCATATTGCGAAGCTCGCGAATCTCTGCCCATCGCTCTGCATCATCAATCAGCCCTAGCTTTTCAGCTTTATTTAAGAAATCTCGTGTCGTCCCCTTAAATCCTGGTTCTTCTATACTTAGATAAGTTCGAAGATATTTACTCGTAAATATATCTGCACTTCGAGCATAGCGAGCAGAAAAACTCTCCCAGCTTTCCAAAGCTTCCGGGTCTAGATTTTCTGATTTTTTAGGCAAAGCCAATACCTTCTGGCGGCTATATTCTAAATATTCTATAGCCTTTAACAAATCTTTTCGATAACCGCTCAAAAGTGCTTGTTTCTGTTCAGAAGACATAACATGGAAATCATAGTTTTTTTTATCTCTACCGGCAAGCCAAATCAGGTTTGGCTAAACGCTTTGGCCAGAGAAACAAAGATTTCTGGCTGCACCAAGCCCCACTCGTGATAACCCCCTGTTACGGTAGCCACCTTTGATTTTTTAATCAAACTCGCCATCTCATGAGCGAATTCAAGCGGAAACATATGGTCTTGGTCACCCCAGGCTAATAACACAGGTGCTTGTATTCTAGGCAGCAATGTCCTCAAGTCATGTTTAATTGGAACAGAAACCTGTCTCCCTAGGCTAGATCCATGTTGAAGGGCATTAGTAATAAATGCACTCCAAATTTTAGGCTCGAACCCTTGGACCCAAAGCTCACGAAAACGTTCAGCAATACTTGGGTGCCCAGAGCGCATGGGAACCCCTGAACTGTTCATCACTACCACACTTTTAACCCGTTCTGGAAATAGCGCTGCAGTCGTCAACGCAATCCCGCCTCCCATCGACTGACCCATTAGGTGCACAGACTGAATATTCAATGCATCCAAAAAGTCTGCAACAAACTGGGCATAAGCCTCATAGCCCCAGAAATGATGTTTATGGGATTTGCCATGACCGGGCAAATCAAGAGCAATCACCGGGTATTCCTTGGCTAACTCGTGAACAAGTTTCTTAAAAGCTTCTTTGCGAAGTCCGAATCCGTGTAGAAAAAGCCTTGTCTCACGCGGGTCATGCTCCTGACCCTCATGTACATAAGACACCCAATGTCCATTAACCTTCAGCCGATGGTTCAACAAAAATTGCTCCGTCTTCTACTCGATAGGCACTCAAACTGTGCCCCCATACACAACCAGAATCCAACGCTACACACCCAGCATAAGCCCGAAGGCCCAACGCTGACCAGTGACCAAACAAAATCTTGTGGTCCGTATTAACCCGGCCTTTCACAAGATACCAGGGTTTTGTTCCGCGAGGTGCATCTTCAGGAGCACCCGTAAATCCAAACTTCATGGTACTTGTGTTGAGACACACACGCATATGTACAAACGCATGCAGCGCCAGTGCTTGCCTTTTGAAGCCTTCAAAATCATCACCCCACTTCGTGTCTTGATGAGCATAAGCATAGGCTAGAAAATCCGTTAGCTGCTCACTTTGCAAAACACGCTCAATGCTACGCGCCTCTTTGACAGCCTGTTTTACAGTCCAACAAGGGATTAACCCTGCATGAACCAAAACATTTTTATTTTCAACATGAACAAGCGGCCAATGACGAATCCAATCAATCAGTGTTTGCCTATCTTTAGACTTCAAGATTGGCTCCAGCGCCTTAATCTTAAATTTCTCACGCGTCAGCACTCCATAGTGCAAAGCTAAAAGATAAATCTCATGATTTCCCAGTACGCAAATCGCTCGGTCACCCAAATCTCGAACGAATCTTAAAACGTCCAACGATTTTGGGCCCCGGTTAATTAAGTCACCCGCAATCCAGAGCTTGTCTTTAGCTGGATCAAACGCTACGCGCTTTAGAAGGCGCCTGAAGGTCTTGTAACAACCTTGAATATCTCCAATCGCGTAGGTGGACATAGTGAAACCTTAAAATGGCACAAAGTTCTATTAAATTCCAGCGCAACTAATCCATAACACTTGACACCTGCGATCGCGGAGATCAGATTGGCAGTTCTGTATGGCCAATATTATTTTTTTTGGAACACCTGACTTCGCGGTGTCTTCTTTAGAGCATATTCATGACTTCGCAAAACGCGAAGGGCACTCGCTTGTTGGGGTCGTCTGTCAACCAGACAAACCCTCAGAGCGAGGACACCAAATTCACAAACCAGCCACAAAACTGCTTGCAGAGCAGCTTGGTTTAGCTGTGTGGCAGCCTGGAAAAATCACCCCTGACTTCATCGATTGGTTTGAAACACAAAAAATCGATTTGGCCATTGTTGTTGCTTACGGAAAAATTCTGCCCGAACGTTTACTGAAAGCCTCTCGTTTAGGTTTCGTAAATGTTCATGGTTCACTGCTGCCTCGTTGGCGCGGCGCAGCTCCGATTCAACGTGCCATTGAAGCTGGAGATTCTGAAACAGGCGTTTGCATCATGAATCTTGTCCCAGAGATGGACGCTGGTGAAGTCTATATGACCGCAAAAACAGCGATTGAAGCCAACGAAACTTCGGGTGAACTTTTTGAACGCCTAGCAAAACTTGGCGCAGAAACCCTTATCAAAGCGCTGCCCGGCATTTTGAATGAAACCCTGCCTAAAATTCCACAGCCAGAGTTAGGCATCACCCATGCTCGTAAAGTAACCAAAGAGGAAGCTTCGATTGATTGGAGCCAAAGTGCAGAGCAGATTCACAATAAATGCCGCGCAATGCACCCTTGGCCAGGCAGCTATACCAACTACCAAGGCAAAAAAATAAGACTATTTGGCTCTGAACCCCTCACCCCAGCCCTCTCCCACAAGGGGAGAGGGAGAGAAGGCCAAATATTAGAGCTAGGCGATACACTCGTTGTTGCGACCGGAAATGGCGCCATCGCTTTTCATGAAGCTCAACTAGAAGGGCGGCGTCGAATGGATATTCGAAGTTTATTGAATGGATTTCAGATGAAAGTAGGTGAACTCCTGTGTTAACAGAAAGCTATATGAGCACGTGGGCAAAAGGTGAAGTTGAACCAATTGATTTGGGCAAAGAATATGAACCCGTTGCAAAGCCTTTATCTGTCTTAACCCATCAAAAGCGCAGTCAAGAGATATACCCCCTCCAAGACCAGCTATACACAGGCGACAGCGTGGAAGTGATGCAGGCTTGGCCAGATGCTCACTTCGACGCTTGCATTACAGACCCCCCTTACAACATTGCACGCGACAGAAAGGGTTTGTCATGGGCCTTTTCAAGTCATGTCACGATTCAAGATGAATGGGATCGATTCACTCATAATGAATACGAATCCTTCACGGCGAACTGGCTTGAACAAATCTGCAGAGTCACTCGGCCCAACGGCAATATCTTTATCTTTGGCAGTTATCATAACATCTACTCGATTGGGTCCATTGCAGCACGCATGGATTTAAGAGTCGTCAACAGCATCATTTGGGCTAAACCCAATGCCCAACCCAATATTACCTGCCGTATGTTCACGGAAAGCACGGAACAGATTTTGTGGCTTTGCAATAATACAAGCAAAAAAGCCAAAAAATGGACTTACAACTATCAGCACATGAAAGAACTCAACGGTGGAAAACAGATGCGTAATTACTGGGAGATTCCACTAACTCCCCAACGTGAACGAATCCACGGAAAGCATCCTTCTCAAAAGCCTTTGCGCTTAATGGAACGGCTCGTGCTTGCAGGAACCATGCCTGGAGACCTCGTGCTTGATTGCTTTGCAGGCTCTGGCTCAACCCTTTTAGCATGTGACCGTTTAGAGCGCCGTTGGGTTGGGATTGAGAGAGACCCTGTTTACTGTGATATTGCCCATAAACGCTTGGATGAAGAACGCAGGCAACGACGCCTCTTTTCTGTGAGCCCGTAAATGCAGAACTCAACCGCTGTCGAACGTCCTGATGCAGACGCCTTACTTGCTGCTATCAATACTCAACGAAAACGTAAGCGGGAAGGAAAACTTCATCTTTATTTAGGAATGGCGCCTGGAGTTGGCAAAACCTACGCCATGCTTCTAGCCGGACGAGAAGCCTTGCGTGAAGGCTATCAAGTCGTTGTTGGTGTCGTAGAAACCCACGGACGAGAAGAAACTGCCATTTTACTGGATGGTTTAGAGATTATTCCTAGACACCAATTAGAGTATAAAGGAATCAAACTCGAAGAAATGGACCTTGATGCTATTTTGGAGCGAAAGCCTAAAATCGTCTTGGTGGATGAATTGGCACACACCAATGTTCCTGGAAGCAGGCACCCAAAACGCTGGCAAGATGTTTTTGAACTTCTAGATGCAGGTATTGACGTCTATTCAACACTTAATGTCCAACACTTGGAAAGCCGTAAAGAATCTGTTGAACAAATCGCAGGCGTAGCCGTCAGAGAAACGGTTCCAGATTCTGTTCTCGATCGTGCATATCAAATTCGCCTCATTGACTTATCACCCGCAGAACTCTTGAAACGCCTCAAAGAAGGCAAAGTTTACTTAGGCGACAAGGCTGAACTTGCTTCCAAAAATTTCTTTCAAGAAGAAAAGTTGACTGCTCTGCGCGAAATCGCACTCAGGCTCGCTGCTGAAAAAGTTGATACGGAGCTCCAAACCCTCACAGCATCACGCGAAGCAGGAACGCCTTGGCAAACAGTCGAGCGTTTATTGGTTGCAATTGATCACAAGCAACAATGCCAAGATATTATTCGGGCAGCACGAAGACTTGCGTTTAATCTTGAAGGCCCCTGGCTCGCAGTTCATGTCGACACAGGAAGCTTACTTTCCTCAAAACAGCAGGCACAACTGGCAAGCAATCTAGAACTTGCAAGAAGTCTTGGCGCTGAAGTGCTCACCATTTCAGACACAAAAGTAGCGGATGCATTGATCCGAATCTCTAGACAGCGCAATGTTTCCCAGATTATTGTTGGAAAATCGAGACGTCGTTGGATTAAAAACACCCTACGCGAATTGGTTTACGAACAAAGCGACATCAATATACTTGTGCAAGGAGCCCACATACCCCCTGCACGCGAATGGTATAACTGGCAGGCATTACTCCAAAACCGAGTCTCTGTCTCTGATTATGCCACAAGCTTTTGGTTCATGATGCTTCTGCTGATCCCCACAGCGTTCTTTCAAGCCGCATGGCTTCCTTTGCTGGGGCTTGGTGGACTTGCGCTTTATACCTCACTAGGCCCACTCCTGGTTGGAGCAACACTTTCCTCTCTAGCAACAATTTACTTTGGCTTCGAAGGGACTTTGTTCTCCTCAATAAGCTATTTTTCAATCGCAGTTGTAGGGGGAACGCTCAATCACAGAATCTTAGTTAATCGAAACCTGCTCAATGAACGTGAAGAGCGCTCTAATCTACTTTACGAGGTTATTCGTGATATTTCATCGATTCAGATCCGCGATGATATGCTCAAAGCAGTTGAATTTCGTTTAAGTGCATTTCTGCAAGGCACAGCTAAAATCCATCTGAGACGAAGGGATGGCCAACTTAAACCTGGAATGCCAGACATTGAACTTGGAGTTGCCAAATGGGTGTTGCAAAACCAAAAGCCAGCTGGATGGTCCACTGAAACACTTTCGGGGACATCTTCTCTCTTTCTACCTCTAACAGGCCATTTTGAGACTCTAGGGGTCATCTCATTTAAACCAGCTAAACAAGTCACACTTGCAGAAGCCGACCGAAATCTTCTCCTAACAATTTCAAGACAGCTGGCTATCTCGCTTGAAAAAGATTTATTCAAAGAAAGAGCCATGGAAACTGAAAGACTTCAAGAGGTCAACCAAGTCCATCGCTCAATCTTAAGCTTTTTAGCTGATGAGCTTCGAAGCCCTCTCTCCGTGATTGTTCAAGCTGTTGCCATCATGTCTGACCGCGATGAAAGCATTCTTGAAAGCCGCCGCATTGAGATGGGCATGCATCTTCTTGCTGCTACGGAACGTCTCGGTTTTGTAATTGATAACCTGCTCATGCTTTCAAGGCTTGCTGTAGGTATCTTCCCCATTAGGCGTACTGCCTGTGAGCCAAAACGTTTGATTCAACTTGCTCAGGAGCATCTTAAACGCACCCTTAAAGGGTACGATATTCAAGTCTTTTGTGAGAGCAATCTAACTCCACTCCAGATAGATGTT
>CAZWPE010000003.1:118029-202486 GCA_964635635.1 uncultured Myxococcaceae bacterium
AATATTCTTTTGAATGCCACGCAATACACACCTGAAAACGGAGTCATTCAAGTTCAAATCACACAGAATGAATCAGAACTTCAAATCGCCATCAGCGACCAAGGTCCTGGTATACCTCCAGAGTACATCAGCCGCATATTTGACAAGTTCTACCGATACCCCGGCTCTAAAGGTCAAGGAGCTGGTATTGGACTTGCGGTAGCCAAAGGGTTGGTACGGGTTCATGAAGGTAAAATAAGTGTAGCTAACCTGCCTCAAGGTGGCGCTTGCTTTACCATTACGCTACCACTTCCCAAGAGTTAAGCTGTACGCTAGGCTCGCTGACTTATGGCACTTTCTTGCGGTATTGTAGGCCTTCCCAATGTGGGCAAGAGCACTTTATTTAACTGTCTTACTTCTGCTCAGGCGGAGTCTGCAAACTATCCATTTTGCACCATTGAACCCAATGTCGGCGTTGTAGATGTACCAGACCATCGCTTAACTGCACTGGCCGCAGTGGTTCACCCAGAACGTATCCTGCCTGCTTCGTTCAAGTTTGTAGATATTGCAGGGCTCGTTAAAGGCGCCAGCGAAGGTGAAGGGCTTGGTAATAAGTTTTTAAGTCATATTCGCGAGACAGATGCCATCTGCCATGTGGTTCGATGTTTCGAAGACGAAAACATTATTCACGTTGATAATCACGTAGACCCAGTTCGAGATATTGGAACCATTGAAACAGAACTTGTTCTAGCGGACATGGAGTCCTGCAGCAAAGCATTAGAACGTGCATCAAAAGCCGCCAGAGGCCAAAACCCCGTCGCAAAGAAAGTAGCGACCATGTGTGAAGCTCTACTGGCGCATCTCAATAAGGGTCAGCCCGCTCGAAGTTTTGAATACAACCGCGAAGACGACGATTTAAAGGCTGCTTTCAGAGATATGCATCTTATCACTGCTAAGCCAACACTGTTTGTTGCCAATGTTGATGAAGAAGGTTTCTCACCTGATAAGAATGGGCACCTCAAAGCACTGCTAGATTTCGCTGCCAAACGAGGTGACCAGACCGTTGTTGTCTGTGCTAAAATTGAAGAAGAGCTCTCACACCTCAATGCCGATGAACGCTCTGACTTCTTAAAAGAACTTGGACTTGAGATTTCTGGCCTAGACCGCATTATTAAAGCTGCTTTCAAATTGCTTAACCTACAAACTTACCTCACCGCAGGCGTGAAAGAAGTCCGGGCTTGGACAATCCCTGCAGGTGCTAAAGCCCCTCAGGCGGCTGGTGTGATCCACTCTGATTTTGAACGTGGATTCATCAAAGCTGATGTCATTTGGTGGGAAGATTTTGTGAAGCACCAAGGCGAAGCTGGCTGCCGTTCTGCTGGAGCTATTAAATTGGAAGGCAAAGAATACGTCGTTCGCGATGGCGATGTGATGCACTTCAAGTTTAACGTTTAATTTCAATCACAACCAAAGTTTTCATCATGCCGATAAAATCAAACATGCAAGTGTTTGATAATCGGGCTTTAGATGTTTTCACACGTTCCGCCTGGTGGATGGTGCCTTTGATTTGGCTGCCAATCAGTGCATTTCTTATCTATTTAGGTCCTAAAGGATTTTATTTACTCTTTATCCCTGCAGGGATATTGACGTGGACACTGATTGAATACGTCTTGCACCGTTTCTTGTTCCACCTTGAGTTTAAAGGCCAAGCAGGCTTATTGTTTCACAGAATCGTTCACGGCGCACACCACGAAGTGCCCAATGACCCTTATCGTGTAGGAACACCTCTTGGGATCAGCATTCCTTTTGCCGCAATCTTTGGACTTATATTCTATATTCTGCTTGGAGACTCGTTTTACCCTTTTTATGCTGGAGTTCTACAAGGGTATGTCATTTATGAATACATGCACTATGCGGCACACCATGTGAAATCCAAGCGCCCTTGGTTCATGCGCCTCAAAAGACACCATTTACTGCACCATCACAGCAAGCAGGCTGTTGGTTCAAACTTCGGAGTAAGCAGCGCTGTCTGGGATCGAGTTTTTGGGACTTAATTGAATTTTTCGGATGTACATGTTATACTAAGCAAAGCGTACGCATCCGGAGGGCTTTATGGCAATCACAACAACAGAACTAAGGCAAGATATCTTTAGAATCCTGGATTCGGTCATTGAGCTAGGAAGGCCCGTGTCGGTCCAAAGGAAAGGACATATTGTCCAATTGGTGCCCACCAAAAAGAAGAGCAAGCTGGAGAACCTAAAGGCACATCAGTTTAGTGATGAGCCCTTGGAAGCGTTTGACCATATTGATTGGTCAAACGAATGGACAGGAAATAATGCATGATTTTCCTGGATACAAACGCTGTAATTTATCTTTATTCTGGGCATAGGGATTTTTCTGAACGGGTCCAGAAATTCATTAATGAAAACGATTGTTTCGTCTCACCACTGGTAAAGCTTGAGCTTCAATATTTGCATGAAATAGGTCGTGGAAAGAAAAAAGCACAAACCATTATTGATACGCTGAATCATGAGATTGGCCTTGAAGTACATGACTATTCCCTAGAGGCGTTGATTGCTTCAGCTCTCGAAATCTCCTGGACGCGAGATCCTTTTGATCGCTTGATCACAGCGCATGCGAAAGCTGCAAATAAGTTTCTGATAACCTCAGATAAAACGATTCAAAAACACTACTCTAAAGCGATTTGGTGATGAGATCTTGTGGCCTGGGTCATCAACATCGCAGTTTTCACGCGGTGCATGAGATCCGGCAAATCTTCACTTCCCAGTCCTTGTGTTGGAATAGGCTGACCAAGAAACACATGAATAGGCTGATTGGGCGTAACTCGGTAACCATCCGCAGGGATTACCTTTTCAGCCCCTTCAATCCAAACAGGCACAATTGGAATCCCTAACTGCAATGCCACATGAAAGCCACCTTTTTTGAATGGCAGTAACTCAGTGGTTCGATTTCGAGTGCCTTCGGGCGCAATCCAAATACTATCACCACGTTGTAAATGGCTTTTGACCTGTTCAAGTTGTTGTTTTGCACGACTTAAGTTTTTGCGATCGATGGGTATAAAACCTGCTCCACGCATTGCTGCGCCAAAAAATGGAATCTTAAATAAAACCTCTTTAGCTAGCATGCGAATTGGTTGAGGCGCTGCTAACAGCATCACCGGGATATCCATCACAGATTGATGATTAGACATGTAGATATATGACTTTGTTGGGTCGATGTTTTCACGCCCAGCTACTCTCAGTTGTGTACAACTGATACGCAACAATTCACGCGAGAACGTTTCGATATGTCGGTTCGACATTTCGTGGCTTGCACCACGCGTTAACCATTCCCACAAAAAGGAAATAGACTCACGCAGGGTTGCCCCTAAAAGCTTAATTCCTATCCATAAGCTTTTACGACGAGATGGTGATTTAGGTGGGTCAAAAACGATCCGTGGCATCGACTAAAGCCTCCGTAATTCCGGGCTCACCCGCTGAGTGGCCTGCATCGGCAATAATTTTAAGTTCTGCTTTAGGCCACGCTTTGGCCAAGTCCCAAGCCGTGCGTACTGGACAAGGCATATCATAACGACCCTGCACAATCACAGCCGGGATATGCGCAATGCGGTTCACATTTTTAAGAAGCCAACCATCTTCCTCGAAAAAGCCTTTGTTGGCGAAATAATGACACTCAATACGAGCAAAAGCATGGGCAAAATGGTCGTCTGAGTAATGCGAAATAAAATCCGCATTTGGGACCAATTTTGACGTTCGACCTTCCCAAGTACTCCAAGCTTTTGCTGCTTCAGTGACCACACGCTCATCTGAACTCGTCAAACGCTTATGATAGGCTGACAACAAATCACCACGCTCCGACTCTGGAATCGGCGCCAAGAAATCATCCCAGGCATCTGGGTAAATCTCGCTCGCGCCAAATTGGTAGAACCACTGGATTTCACTATGGCGAACCAAAAAGATGCCCCTTAAAATCAACCCCAAAACACGTTCAGGGTGCTTAATCGCATAGGCCAGCGACAAAGTACTGCCCCAAGAGCCCCCAAACACGTGCCACTTGTCAAACCCGAGCTTTTCTCGAATCGCTTCCATGTCGGCGACCAAATCCCATGTCGTGTTGTGCTCTAAGCATGAAAACGGACGCGATTTTCCACAGCCACGTTGGTCAAACAGAATAATGCGCCATTTTTGCGGGTCAAAGTATCGACGCTGTTTTGGCTCGGTCCCGCCGCCTGGGCCTCCGTGCACAAAGACAATCGGTTTGCCCTGAGGGTTCCCCGATTCTTCTACATAGATTGTATGCAGATCTGAAACAGGGAGTTCAAAAGTGTGGAATGGCTCAATTTCGGGATATAGACTTCGCATGTTTTTTCTTAACCCAGCCTTCTTTGTTTTCTTGGCGAGCACGCCCTAAACCCAATGCACCGGAAGGAACATCCTTGGTAATGACGCTGCCAGCTCCAATATAGGCATCTTTCTTCAAATGAACAGGGGCTACCAAAGTCGTATTTGAGCCAACAAAAACTCCATCGTCTAATTGAGTTTTATGTTTTTGAACTCCATCGTAGTTACAGGTGATGGTGCCTGCGCCAACATTGCAGCCTTCGCCAATTTCGGCGTCACCAATATAGGCCAAGTGGTTGGCTTTAGAGCCCGCGCCAAAACTCGATTTTTTGACTTCGACAAAGTTTCCAATCTTGCAATCGGCCGCAAGCTCTGTTTCAGGACGCAATCTTGCAAACGGACCTATGTGACAATTGGGACCAACCTGAACATCATGCAGGACTGAATAGGCAGCAATTCGGGAGCCTGCCCCTATCTGGCAATGGCCTTTGAGAATCACGCCTTGTTCCAAAACAACACCAGGAGCTAATTTTACATCAGCATCGATATAAATGCTGTCCGGGTCTAACATTTCAACACCTTCAAGCATCCAAAACTCATTAATGCGCTGTCTCAAGATTTTGTCAGCACGGGCCAGTTGAACCAAATCATTCACACCCATAATCTCCTCTTCTGGCGCTTCAATCGACGCAATTGGCTTACTCGCCATGGCTATCAAGTCCGTTAAATAGTACTCCCCATTAGGTGGGTTGGCTTTCAAAAGATCTAGATTTTCTTTTAAAAACGCGTAGTCAAAAACGTAAATGCCTGGGTTAACCTCTGTAATGGCTTTTTGTTCGGCACTCGCGTTGCGTTCTTCAACAATCGCGCAAATCTTGCCGTCTTCACGAATCATTCGACCGTAACCCGTTGGGTTTTTGACATGCGCGGTCAGCATCGCTATTTCTGCTCTAGACTCAAGCTGCTTGGCACAAAGCTGAGCAAGCGTGTTTAAACGCATGAGAGGAGTATCACCATAAAGTACCAGGACACGGTTAGATGCAGGCAAAGATTTAAACGCTGCCTGAACCGCATGCCCTGTACCCAGTTGTTTATCTTGAATGGCAACCTGAACCTGGCTTCCATATCGCAAGGCTAACTCACTAGCCACAAGCTCTCGCTGATGCCCGAGCACCGCAGTGATAGAAGTAGCGCCAAGCTCACGTGCTAAGTCAAGACTCCAAGCACAAAGGGGCTTCCCAGAAGCTTCATGAAGCACTTTGGGTTTCGAAGTCTTCATGCGGGTTCCTTGACCCGCACAAAGCACAATACAAGCTAACTCATGCATAGGGCCTTAGTTTGGCCGAAATTCGATCCAGTTTCAAGGTCAAACAATCTTACTTTTACTGGCGATTCTCATCTCCGTTTCGGTTTTGTTGCTGTTGTTGAGGCGAATTCAATCTATTGTTTAATGCTCCCATCTGAACAAGCAAGGTTATATCACTTTGAAATCTTCTCATGAAATCCCACGTGTATTTTTGATTTTTCTTGATTGAATCCCGATTTTCTTTTTCATATTTAGCGGGAAAATAAGCCCTCCTGTTTTCTCGCAACTTTTTTAACTTTTTTAGAAGATTTTCTTCAATTGCTTTCACACTCAACTTGCTGGGTTCAAAATCCAAACTTTCCTTTGGTGTCGACCATGGATTTAGTGAATGGTCCACACCTCCCAATTCAAGGATTTCAGCTTCCAAGCTCAATGAGCTGGAGCGCTGTTTAGGGTCTGGATTCAAACAAGCACGTATGATTCTTCGTAGTTCAGGATCTACAACCGTTTTGGTCCATAGTTCATCATCAGCAGAAGCCAGCAAATTTTCAACTTCTTTTCTTTTTGCTGTATATATTTTGATGTCACTTATGGTTTTATACTGCGCTTCTGGCATGACGTCACCAACATGAATACGTTGAAGCGGAGGCAATAAGGGATGTTCTAATTGGATACTCAATAGACTCATCCCAACCGCCCACATATCTGACTGATGTGTTCGAGGAGCACCTTTAAGCACTTCTGGTGCTGCATACAACGAATGCTGATAATATTCTTTGTTCATTTCGAATAACTCTGGTGTCGTCATTCCAAATATTCCGAGTTTTACACAACCATCTTTTCTTAAAAATATGGATGCAGGCGAAATATTTCCATGAATTTGCCCATCATGCACAATATAAAAGTAGGATAAAGAAGAAAGAATTTGGCGCAAAACGCATTTTGCCACATTCGAACGTCCTTTTTCGTAGGAATAAGAAAACAGTAGATGATCCAATTTGAGACCGTCTGTGTATTCAGTTTCTAAGTAAACTGAATTATACATACTTCCCACGGCCATTAAAATCATGAAACTATTAGGGTGTTGAGATTCCTTTTTAGCCATCGCCATAGCGGCTTTACTTTCGCTTTCCATAAGGGGCGGGAAAGTGATCGAGCGAAGTATTTGTCCATTTGATACACTTTCAACCTGGATCACTTTCGCATGTTTTCGTTCTATAAGAGGAGCATTACCCTCCCAAGCATGAAGCGTAGCTTTCAGCTTTAGTGCGTTATTTGCACCAATAAATGTTCCTGGCTCTGCTCGAATGTAACGTTTTTCTGAACTCTCAGGTAAAAATTGCTTTGGGATTCCACCAACCCTTTCCAAGCAATCAAGCCATTGCTTGTTTTCTGGTTTGCAAACCCTAGTGAATAGCTGGGGACTCTCAGAGAACACATTCTCCCAAACTTCACCCGGCAGATAGTTACCAATAGTATTTTCCCACGCCCTAGAGACAAGTCTTACCTTCATCAGTTCTGAAGCAGAATCTCCTAAAAACGGCAATATCTTATGAAGCATCATCACACTGTTTGTGGCATCTTGTTTGTTTTCGGAGGGTTGTTGCCGGGATGCGAACGCTGGCGAGGTTGCAGCCGTAGCAGAATACGCAGAAGCGGTAGTCGCTGAGGCCGATGCTTGGGTTACCGGTGTAGGAGCCTGGTTAGATTGCTGAGTTGATTGCTGATTGTTATTTGAGCTGTGGCTCCCCGGAGTAGTCTGTTGCATCAGACTAATGATGCCAGGCACCACAATCGTTGCGACTTGAGAAGCGGCCCCTGGCTTTTCTTCTGAATCCTCGGATTCGAGTCCATGCTGCTGTCCTTTGGCCTTGAGTAGCTCAGCCTGATTCAACTCCATAGAAGAGCCAAAAAGAGATTCAGGTATCATGCCACTTAATTGATTGAGTTTTTGCTGCAATTTTTCTTGATAGGCTTCAATGTCAAGGTCCGCAAAAAATCGGCTATTTGGATCAAATCTTCCGATTGGAAGAGTTTTAAAAACACTGTAAATCAAGGTTTGTTGAGCTTCTTCACCGACATTTGAACCAGCGTGCTTTTTTGATTTGAAGCTGAAACCGTCTTTAAAATGACCAATCTCCTGCTTCTGAAAAAGACCTGGTTCAAGTGCCTTGGTCTGAGCACCCACTGAACCGGAAATCGAAAAAAACAATAGAAATGAAATTGTTTTCATGGCGGAAATTAGTGATATATTATTAGCCTGTCAATTGGGCTTGTTCGGCCCATTAACGTAAGACTGTTCTAGGGCTTCTAGGCACGGGTTCCTTGACCCGCGCAAAGCACAATACAAGCTAACTCATTCATAGGGCCTTAGTTTGGCCGAAATTCGATCCAGCTTCAAGATGAAACCAGCCGAATAACCTAACATGGGCTACTTGATTTGCTTCACACGTTCTTCTAATTCTTTTTTCAGTAGTTCTAAAGTTTCTTTGCGAGCTTCCTGAGGAATGCGCTCTGGATTGCCCTGGACAGCCAAATTGACATAATCGGCTCCAAAAGCAGTGTTCACAACTGCATTCAAAGCACGGCCTACGGTATGAAATGTATTCGCCACTAGCCGGATTGGACCCGTCAGTGTGCTTTCAGCAGAGTCTCTTTGTGCTCGAGATTTCATTAAACCTTCGAGCCCTATGACTGCTATTTGGAGCTTAGCAATCCTATCTCGGTTTTCATCTGAACTGGGCTCTACCAATTCGAAGCCATCGTGTTCGTCATGTTGAAGAGGTTGCTTAGATTTAGGTAATTCTTTCCGAATTGGACTTTTGGATTTTGCAGATGCACCTAACTCTCTCTCTATTTGACCAATGAGTTCTTGAGCTCTCTTTTGCCGTTCTTGAGGAATGCCTGTGATCTCCCCAAATTCATCTTCATTACAAATTAAACGCAAACTTTCAGCAGATTTTGAGTCTATGCCATGGCGGTCTACTCTGTTTAGAACATCATTAACCCTATTAATGAAATCCACAAGTTCCCCCTAATAATACACAAAATTTATCGTTCAGTTCTCAAGCGCTCCGCGATTTGCTTGTACGAAGTTGCCTTGACCAGAGTTGACATTTGTATTTGATACTTCTGAACCAAATCCGAGCGAGAGCGTTTATGAGCATCTTCTAAGGCAAAATAAAGCTTGGTATAAGCCCTCTCTGCATTAATAAAAAACTGTAAAGTGTCCTGTACAACTCCAATACTCGAGCGCGTAATTGAAGCGCTTTTATGGGTAAAGGTGTACTCACAACGGTCTGAGTTCTTGACCCGAAGCATGGCAATCGCAATAGCATCAGTATGCCGACCCTCTTTGCCTGTCATTTTGATGCTAATATTAAAGTCGATGATCGATACACTACCCAAAGAAACATACTCTTTGGAAAAACAAGACAATACTGCCTCGAAATAGGCATCTATCAAACCCACTCCGAAACCTTCGATCGGGTAATGGGTCTCATTGTCACCCACTTGCTGTTTGATTTGAGCTTTGACAGCGGCTTTACTAGCTAAAAAATCTTCTTTGAGCTCGATCAAGTCCGCACTGAGCCTCATAAAATCCGGGCCTAAAACTTCCAAAGAAACTCGATCCACCTGCTCTGCTTCATGATCCATACTTGTAAGCATACGACAAAATGAATTTCGATTTCAACGCATTCAAACCCCTGTTGACAAAAATCCAATAAATTATATCTGATTTATATGTTTAAAAATTATTATTTCTCAATTGCTTTAACTTCTCTTTTTGCGCAATTTATTAATGCAACACAGGACTCCTGTTCGTCCGGCGATTACAGCGACGAGTCTACAGAATATTCTGATGAAGATGAAGAGGAATTTATTCTTATCCACCCACCAACATACCGTAAAAAAAATCAAACCTGTCACCACGAACAAGTTCGAAGAGAACGTGATGAAACAGATGAAACAAATGAATCAGACAACAGCACTCATGGTGACACCGAACAAGAGTCAAATATACTGCACAACGTAAACAACAACATGGGAGCTATTAGCAACGCTGCAAACGATTCACCTGAAATACAGGGCACTCCTACCTTAAACGTCTGCGGTTCATCTGCTACCGCTGCAAGTCAAAAGTAACATTACAACCCTAAAAACTTGCGCTTTAGTGTCCTCTTTTGAGAGGATCATAAGCGCAATGTCAGAGCCCATTAGACCTAAATCGATTGATTCTTTTGCTAGGCTTCAAGAGCAAAACGCCAAGAAAACTGAATCCTCGGATGAAGATATTTATGAAGACCACAATAAAATGAGTCAACATCTACCATTTGTAAACTTAGCCAAGTTTGCATCTGGTACATTTTCTTTTATTCTTAATCTTCCAAAAAATATTAAAAACATTTTTCACAGTTCCGTAGAGGCAACTCCAAACAGCAACGTAACGAAGACGTTTCCAGATGGGACATATACTGGAGGTTGGGACTATGGTCAACGCAATGGCCAAGGAGTGATGCATTACACTGACGGCAACAAATATGAAGGCAAATGGCTAGATGACTTTCAGCATGGGCAAGGAACCATGTATTACGCCAATGGCGATAAATACGATGGTGAATGGGAGCATAATAAACCCCATGGAAAAGGAACAATGTTCTACGCAAACGGTAACAGATATAAAGGTCAATGGAAAGCAGGCAAAAGAAATGGTCGAGGAGGACTTCTAATAAGCAGCGGAGAAATGGTGTTTAACAACTGGGAAGAAGACATTAAAAATGGTCCCAGTATGTTTATGGGTTCCGATAATATCCAGACCTTTGTCCATTACAAAGACAACCTACTGATTAACTTAATCTCAAATTTAGGAGACCTGAAATTTATTGGACTCTTAACAGGAAAACTTGGTTCTATATATCAAGAGTACACTCTAGGAATTCTGCATGAATTCTTAAAGAAAAAATATGACTACTCCAGCGGATTCATTGAATCTGCTTTACATATCCTGACATCCTCAAAGCCCAAAACTGAGATTGCCAAAGAAACATTAGAAAAACTTGAAAAACAGGATTCCCCTCAGTTGCTCGCCTATGGATTTTCTGGTCATTCAATGGGCTTAAACATTCATCAAGCCGAGGAAGACACTCATTACTATCTAGACATTTTCAATTCGGGTAGCGGTTTGGAAAAATACCACCCAGAAAAATTTGTTGGCGAGAAAAGACTTTATCAAACGATGTTACGAGTTAAAATCCCCAAAGAACAACTCACCCAGGATCTTCTGGTCAAACTTTTAAACTTTCAGAACTTCAAAAATGCAGATGAAGCTTACGAAGCTATTCTAAATATTTACGGAGCACAAAAAATCACTCCCGATCCATTCGAAGCTGTTTGGCAGCGTGAGCAGAAATCTGGCAATTGTTCTTTGGAGTGGATCTTTGCCTATTTAAGAAATATCAAAAGCTTACATAATTACACCAGGATGCGCCGAAAGCTTTATGAAGCAGCCTTGGAAGCCAGCAAAGCATCTGAAGCAGAACTAAGCAGCGAAAGATTAAAACACCTAGTTTATATATCTGGTATCGAAAAACCATTCAGTACCCAAGAAGCATATGAACATATACGTGCTGAACTAGAAAGAAAGCTTCACAAAGCTCCAGACTACACACAGGTTTCTCCGCTTGATAGAACCGGTGCTTACAACGCTCGACTTAAAGCGATTGAACAAGCCAAAAAACAGGTTGAATCCGAAAAACTCGAAGAGAAAAGAGAAGCCTTAAGCATTTTTAGAAAACTGGTTGATAAAGGCGAAGCTCTTGAAGAAGCCGCACAAGCAGCAAAACGTCTAGAAGAAGATGAAGATCAGGGTATTCGCTATGGCGCTTTAAGACTAAAGCGTGAGATTGAATATCACTCTCCAATAGAACAAAGTCCAAAGAAATCTTCTGCTACCACTGCGAGTCAGAGATAATAGGAATAAGTCTCGGCAGATAGAAGGTTCAACTGCAAGGAGACAATACCATGCCCATTAGCCCTACAAACTCAGCAACAAATCTTCAAAGCGCCTCAAAAGTACCAGAATACAAAGCCGCTGAATTAGAATCAGAATCCACTTCCGCTTCAGGTCATTCAGGAGAAGATGAATTTGAAGGTGGAATGGTACTAGGAGCCAGCGATAAATATATGGCTGTTATGCGCATCTTGCAGGGCGGCAATGATGAAATGGATGATATTGACGATGCAAAAATCCTCGGGATAACCATCGAAGAACTCAGAAAATTGCGCGAAGCTCAAAATCCTGAGTCATGATCTTCATAGTGCGTGCCCCATTTTCACAGGCTGCCCTGGTTCAGCTTTAATAGCACTTTTGGCCACCAGCACAATGGTGGAACCAAACTCAAAATGTCCTAGTTCCTCACCTTTGGTAAAATGCTGACCGTTCAGCCCATACTCACGGGTCCTGGTTCCAAGACCAGAAACATTGGTAGTCATACTAGCATCAAAACGAACGCGAACTTTGCCAACCATGGTTGCTCCTACGGCTACCATCACAGCTTTTTCACCTAACCAGCAAGCCAATCGCTCATTCACCGCAAAGAGCTGGTCAATATTGGCTACAGCCCAAGGATTCACTGGCCACAAGTAGCCAGGCAAATAGCGTGCCTTGGTGACTTGCGCGTCACATGGTGCATGAAAGCGGTGATAATCTTTGGGAGACAAGTAAATCGTTGCGTAGGAAGCACCTTCCCAAGCAGAAGCTTCTTCGCCAATCAAATCAGCTATTTTGTAAGAGCGGCCCTTAATCTGAAGCATTTCGCCCCCGGTCACGACCCCACAGGCTCCAAATACACCATCACAAGGTGAGACAAGTTCGGCATCAGCAATTGGCCGAACACCAGGCTTCAGCTGCCGGATAAAAAAGTCCTGCAACCGTCTAAAATCTTTCAGCTGGGTATCAAACTCAGAAAAATTGACCCCAAAAAACCGGCCAAAACGTGAGTAAACAGCTTCTCGCCATGACACTGGCAGTGGCATAGATGCCAAAGCACCCATCCAACGGGAAATCATGTTTTTGGGCAGCAGATACAGCAGATTCAACAAAAATTGCATCCAGACAGAATGGCATAAATTTGCGTATTGGTCAGTTGTTTTAGTGTTTGAGCACCAATAAATGGTATTTTCCTTCTTCCATTTCAACACCGTGAGTATCATGTGCAAAGCCCGGGAATTCTCGGTCCCAGTCTTCTAAGGCTTTGAGATACGCCAAAAATGGGTCTTTAAAAGTCCCAATCTGTTCACCCGGCATCACCATCGGAATCCCAGGTGGGTATGGCACAAGCCCCGTTGCAGCTGTGCGGCCCTGAGCTTTTGTCATATCCACTCGCTCAACTCGGTCCTGCAGGAGTTCTTGGTAAGCCTCTGCTGGAATCATTTCCATCTTGGGCAAGACTGAAAAAGCCTTTGCAGCAAGGGCCAGTTGTCCGCTTTTTTCCATGTGCTTTTGCATCTTCACGCCAAGATCTTTGAGCCCCAAGCCTGGGTAACTTGCCGCAATCGAGGGGATTGCTTCGCTCAAGGGGCGATTGGCATCATAATCTTCTTTAAATTGAATCAGATGATGCAAAAGGGTACTCCATTTTGCATTGGTAACGCCCATCGAGAACAAGAATAAAATCGAGTAGTCATTGGTCTTCTCGACTTCGATGCCCTTCGCATCCAAATAAGCCGTCAAAAGCGTGGCGGGGAATTTGCCGGGCGTTGTCACCACCTGGACTTTAATCGGGTCCAGCATACAATAATCATCTTCGAGTTCAAATCCATGCCAAGTGTCTTTAGCATTCAAAACCCAACATTTTGGATCAGATGCTAAATGCTTTACATCCATTTTTTCAAAATGTGTCTTAGCAATTGAAGGCGCATTCCAGGTTTGGAAGAACCAATCACCCTTTTGCTCGTGTTCTCGCCACAAACGCGTCACCATTTGTCTGAAGGCTATGGCATCTCGAATGGCTTCGTCCATCAAGGCCTCACCGGACGGACCATCCATCATCGAGCATGTCACGTCATTGGATGCAATAATTGGATAAAACGGCGACGTTGAAGCATGCATCATAAAGGACTCATTAAATCGTTCATGACTGATATTGCGCCTGCCCTCTCGCATGTGAATAAACGACGCCTGTGAAAAAGCAGCCAGCAACTTATGCGTCGAGTGTGTGGCAAAAAGTGTTGGTCCTTTATCAGATTTTCCAGCCTCGCCCCGCATCGCAAAACGGCCTTTATACAGCGGGTGAAAACGCGCATACCCATACCAAGCTTCATCAAAATGAATGCGGTCAATACTATCGCCAATCAACTCCAAAACGCGGTCTATATTGTAACAAAGACCATCATAGGTTGAGTTGGTAATAACACAGTGCTTCGGCTCGCCATGAGCTTTCAAAGCCTTAGGTTTTAAGTGCTCCGGTGGAATGGGACCAATAATTCCAAGCGCATTGCGCGATGGCATTAGATACTGCGGTTTTGCGCCTGTTAACGTTAAGCCTTGCTCATTTGATTTGTGGCAGTTTCTGTCAACCAAAGCGAGCTGTCCTCTGGCCACGCAAGCCGTCCAAATTACACGGTTAGATGTGGACGTTCCATTCGTTACACAATAGCTTCGGTCAGCTCCAAATACACGCGCTGCATATTTTTCACCTTCACCGATGGGACCTGAATGATCCAAAAGTGAGCCCAGCTCTCCAACACTAATCGACAAGTCGGTTCTGAATAGATTCTCACCATAAAAATCAAAAAACGCGCGACCTGCTGGAGATTTCAAGAACGCAGTTCCACCCGTATGGCCTGGCGTATGCCAAGAATATTCATGCACATAGTTAAACTCGAGCAAAGCTTTAGCCATGGGACCAAGGATATGACTTCGATAACGCTCAATGCTGGCTTCGATTCGTCCAGCCATAAATGTCGCACTGTCTTCAAAAAGCCAAATGAGCTCACTGACATGTTCCAAAATTTTCTGTGGCAACTTCGTGCTGGCTTCGCGTTCTACCATCAAAAAAACCGGGATTTGATGATTGTGGCGCCTAATGTGTTCTATTAAATTTGAAGCCCCAGAAACACCCCAACTGACAAGAATCGCTGATAATCCTGCATCCGACAAAAAGACATTCTCAGCATCTTGAAGCGCTATTTGTACATCGATTTCATGTTCAGCAAGTTCTTCTTCAAGTTTCTTGAGAATACGAAATGCACCACTTTCACTTTCAAGAGCCTCGTGAACAATTAAGACTCGTTTATGTTCTTGATTCATTTTTTCGACTCACAGCGTAAAGAGATGCACTCACTAACAAGAAAATTGCCAACCAAGTAGGCTCCTGATGTTTGGTACTCCAAATCGCCCAACAACAAAACAGCATAGCGACAGCTGAAATCATATAACCTTTTCGATAAGACAAACAAGCAGCAATCACATAGAGATACGCAACCAACACCAACAAAACAGCAATGGAAGCAATCGAGGCGAACTCCGTTGTCGCCGCTGGTGAAACAGTTCCTAAAAGCACAAGGCTCATCAGCGTACCAACGATCAACAAGCCTTGCACCGGCGCTCCCTTGGCATTTGATTTCTTGAAAACCTCTGGGAACAAGCCATCATCTGCAGCCGCTTTGGCACTGAGCGCAGTCGCCATAATCCAGCCACCGAGCGCACCCAAACAAGCTGCTGCTGCGCAGAATGAAATCACCCAATCTGCGGCACTGCCCAAAATATCCCTAGCTGCATCAGCAAACGGTGCGTTCGAGGCTGCCAACTGGGGTCCAGGAATAACCCCCATGATACCGGTGCATGACATGATGTAACAAAATGCTGCAATCAAAACGCCACCGATTGTCGCAATCGGAACGTTCTTTTGAGGATTTTCAACCACACCAGCCACTACAGAGGCTGTCTCAACACCAACAAATGCCCATAAAGTAATACTCATCACGGACTGTATCGCCGGGATATCTCCAAGCGATTTTACATCCCATGATGCCATGTAGGTTTCAGAACTAAAGCGAAACCAGCTCATCAATCCAACACCGACAATCACAAACAATGCCATGATGGTCGTAAAGGACTGAACCCTCGCGACGACTTTGGGGCCCAAAATATTCACATAGGTCAACAACCAAATCGCTCCCAAAGCAGCAAAACCAGACACCCAAGAAGATTTTAAAACAGGGAAAAATAACTTCAGATAGCTAACACCAACCACCGCAATCCCGACATTGCCAATCCAGTTACTAACCCAATAAAAAAGATTCACCTGATACCCGGCCAAGTTTCCAAATCGACTACGAGCATAGGCATAAGAACCACCGGCACTTGCATTAGCTGCTGCCACTTTGGCATAGACCAAAGACAAACAAACAGCGCCAATCGTCGCTACAATCCAGCCATATATTGCAATACCACCGGTTGCAGCCAGATTGGCAGGCAGCAAAAACACCCCTGCTCCCATGATATTGCCAGCCACCATCAAAGTTGCAGGGACTAGCCCTACTTTGTGTTCATTGGAAGTCATGCCAAGCAGTTTAGCGCTAGCGCCCGAATAAACACAAACTAACGCTACATATTAACTTTTGCTCAGCAGCAACATCGCCTTCAGTTGATAACCCTCAATATCCAGCTCAGCAACATCCCCCGTTGGTGTTCCAAATCCAAAGCGCTGCGCCAAAAGCTCCTCTTTCAAACGGGCTTCATAAGTTTGAAGCGCTTGTTTGAGTTCAGCCGAATCAGTATGCAATACAAGTTCAATTCGGTCTGTCACCTCAAGTCCCTTGTCTTTACGAAGCTTTTGAAGCTGGCTCAATGTCTCACGCATCAGACCTTCAGAGATAAGTTCTGGCGTCAGGTCTGTTTCTAAAGCAACTGTCAAAGCACCTTCGGATTCAATCACCACATCGCCTTTTGCGGTTCGCGTGATTTGAATATCTTCCAGGCTGATGTAAACTCCAGCGACTTCAATCGTGTCACCTGTTTGAAGCTGGGCAAGCTGAGCACGGCTAAACTGAGCAATAGCCGCACTGCCTTCTTTCATACGAGGCCCCAGCTTAGCCCCGAGAGTCTTAAAGTTTGGTTTGAGACTAATGTCACAAAGTGAATGATCATCTTCAAGAGTCAGCACTTTCTTAACATTCAGTTCCTGTTCAATGAGTTCAGCATGTTTTTGAAGCGCCTCTCGAATCCCTGCATCATGAGTCACAACTGTCACTTGCTGCAGAGGCTGGCGTGTTTTGAGCTTATGTTTTTCACGCAAAGCACGACCCAGCGTCACAGTCTGACGAATGGCTTCAACTTCTTGTTCCAGCTTGTGGTCAATTTTGCTTTCATCTGCCAGCGGATAATCACAGGTATGTACACTCTTGCCGGTGTTTGGAACCAAGTTTTGATACATGGTCTCGGCAATGAATGGCAGCACTGGCGCTATGACTTTCGAGAAAGTCGTCAAAACTTCATATAAAGTCTCGTAAGCAGCATTCTTGTCAGCCTGCGCTCCAGGCTCAGACGCACTGCGCCAAAATCTACGGCGACTTCGGCGAATATACCAGTTGGTCAAATCATCGATAAACCCAAGCATCGGAGGAATCACTTTATACAAGTAATAGCCTTCCATTTGGGTATTCACTTCGGCAATCAGGGATTGCAGGCGAGATAGTATCCAGCGGTCGATCTCAGGTTTTTCGCTTCCTGAAGAACCCGCCTGCCAACCGTCAATATTCGCATACTGAACAAAGAACGACCAAGAGTTAAACAGAGGCAGCATCACCGTTCGAACGATTTCACGAACGCCATTTTCTTGAAACAAAAGGGGTTCTGCGCGAACCACAGGTGAGTTCACCAAATAAGCTCGAAGCGCATCCGCACCATACTGGTCCATCACCAAAGTAGGATCTGGGTAGTTCTTCTTGGATTTGCTCATTTTGGAGCCATCGCTTGCTAGAACCAAACCATTTACAACCACGTTTTTGAAAGGTGGTTTATCAAAAAGTGCTGTTGCCAAAACTACCAGTGTGTAAAACCAGCCACGAGTCTGGTCTAAACCTTCAGCAATAAACTGTGCTGGAAATTTCGAATCAAACTGTTCTTGGTTCTCAAATGGGTAGTGGTTCTCCGCATAAGGCATTGAGCCTGACTCGAACCAGCAGTCAAACACCTCGGGGATACGCTTCATAGTCCCAGGGCAAGCCTCGCACTTGAAGGTCAAAGAGTCTACAAAATGCGAGTGCAAATCTTCGACTTTAGAACCCGTTTTAGTCTCAAGCTCGGCAATCGAGCTGATGCATGTTGTTTTTTTGCATGAGTCACAAACCCACACTGGGATTGGAGTACCCCAAAATCGATTTCTGGACACACACCAGTCCTGCGCATCCGCCAACCAGTTACCAAAACGCTTATCGCCGACGGCTTCTGGAACCCAGTGAATTTGCTTGTTGTTCGCGACCAAGCGGTCTCTGAGCTCAGTCACTCGCACAAACCAGGATGGAATAGACTTATAAATTAAGGGTGTGCCACTGCGCCAGCAGTAGGGGTAGTTATGCTGAATCGTATCGTGTTTAAACAGCAAACCGCGCTCTTTCAAATCCTTGATTAAAATATGGTCCGCATCTTTGATATTGACGCCGAGACTTACCAAGCGTCCTTCTTCATCAACGCTATCATGCCCCGCCAAAGGCAAACCTGCTTTACGACAGACTTCAAAATCTTCTTGGCCAAAGGCAGGAGCCATATGAACCAGACCAGTTCCGTCTTCAGTGGTCACATGTGAACTCGCAAGCACATGGAAGTATTTTTCAGAACGACCCACATAGTGTTCAAACAAGGGCGCATACGCCTTACCAACAAGCTCCGAACCCTTAACACTGCTCAGCACTTTAGCGTCTTTACCCAGAACAGCCTGCACCCGTGCCTGGGCAACAATATAAACGTTTTCATCACCAGACTTTTGAGCGCGTACGTAATCAATATCGGGACCAACTGCGACCGCTAAGTTGGAGGGCAATGTCCAAGGAGTTGTGGTCCAAACAAGGAGATATTCTCCCTCTCCCCTTGCGGGAGAGGGCTGGGGTGAGGGGTTCACCAACTTAAGCCGTACTGTAATAGCTGGATCTTGAACGCTACGATAATCCAAATTAGCTTCAAAATTGGACAACGGGGTTGAAAGACGCCAGCTATAAGGCATCACTCGGAAATCTTGATAAACTAAGCCTTTCTTCCAGAGCTCAGCAAATGCCCACCAGACGGATTCCATAAACTCTGGATCCATCGTTTTGTAATCATTTTTAAAATCAACCCAACGACCCAAGCGGGTGATAATACGCTCCCAGTCTTCGACGTACTTCAAAACCCCGGCACGGCAAGCTTCGTTAAAATTCGCAATACCATACTCACGGATCGCAGTCGGACCTGAAACACCGAGCGATTTCTCTGTCTCCATTTCGATGGGTAGACCATGGGTATCCCAACCAAACCGACGCTCAACATATTTACCACGCATGGTCCAATAACGCGGCACAACATCCTTCAGAGTCGACGCTACAAAGTGACCATAGTGTGGAAGGCCAGTTGCAAAAGGCGGGCCGTCGTAAAACGAATATGTGTTGGAGTTGTCTTCCTGACGGCGATTTTCGAGGCTCTGGTTAAAAGCCGAAATTTCTTTCCAGAATTTCAGGACTTCGAGTTCTTGTTCTGGAAACGAAAATTTTTCTGGGATCGGCTTAAAACTTGGCATATGACCTAAGTTCTTAGAAATTGCAGGCCAATTCGTCAACCCCATGCATATTTCTAGGTATGACCAGGAAAAGCACTCTACTTGCATTCATCGGGTTCTGTGTACTAAGCACCGCAGGCTCTTTAGCTTCTGATTTTAAAAGTAAAATAATTAATGGATACGACTGTGACGAGGATAAATTTCCCGATGCAGTCTTAATCTTAATGGGTTCCGGGGATTCTTTTTCTAGACGTTGCAGTGGCACTCTCATTGCCCCGGATGTGGTGCTGACAGCAGCCCACTGTGTTTCTGATGTAACAGCCCGATATTTTGTCACCCAACAGGCCGATTTACCCTATGGCCTTGCTTTGATGAAAACTGACAAAGGGCGCTATGCATCTCATATTTTAGCGCATCCAAAGTATAAAACTTCTCTTACGGAGAGGGCAGATATTGGTTTGATATTCCTCAAGAGCCCACTGCCAGGCACACCAGCTCAGATTGCAGATACAAAACAACTCCGATTTTTGACAACTGGAAACGCTTTATTCTTAGCAGGTTGGGGGAAAAGGCAAACTGGTTCTGCGCAAACAGGCACTGAGCAAACGCCTAAAAAACAATGTGCAGTTTCAATTATTGATGAAGTAACCGCAGAAAAAATTCAAGTTGGAAAATCAGGCATTACCCCAAGAAAATGCTTTGGTGACTCAGGGGGCGGAAGCTACCTCTTCGACTATAGACTTCAAAAATACATACTCATCGGCCTCAGTTCTCATGGTTCAATCGGAGACGATGGTTGCTATGATGGAAGTTACGACACAAGAGTTGACTACTATATGAGTTGGATCAAAGCAGAGCTAGATCTAGCCTGCACACTTGGCATTCGAAAAGCAGAATACTGCAATGTTTAAAAATCGCATCCAAGCTGCTCAAAAACTCGCACTCGCGCTTGATAAATACAGGAATGAGCACTGCTTAGTTATCGCTATTCCTCGCGGCGCAGTCCCTATGGGCAGAGTGTTAGCAGGTGCACTGGGGGCTGAGCTGGATGTCGTTCTGGTCCACAAATTGGGGCATCCCATGAACCCAGAATATGCCATCGGTTCTATCGATGAATCGGGTCGTGTTTACGCAGAACAACCAGTACCCCAAAAAGAGATAGACGTTCAGCTAGAAACACTTCAAAAGCGCCGAAAACTCTACACACCAGACAGAACTCGAATTTCGCCCGCCAATCGAACCGTAATTCTTGTGGATGATGGGATTGCCACCGGCTGGACCCTCAAAGCTGCCATTGAGGCAATTAGACCCGAGAATCCAAGCAAAATTATCGTTGCAGCTCCGGTTGGCTCACCGGACAGTGTCCAAGAACTTAAGTCCCTGGCTGACGAAGTGGTTTGTCTAGAACAGCCAACTGATTTTGCTGCTGTGGGTCAATTCTACAATGAATTTTCTCAAGTAACGGATGATGAAGTCCGAAAAGCTCTGGTTCAATAAAGTTGCTGAATCTTCGTTCCAGGATAATAGAATTCCAGAATCTGCTCAGCGGTTTTGCCCTGCTTGGCCATTTCCAAGGCACCCCATTGGCACATACCTACCCCATGTCCATGACCACGGCCTTGGAATTCAGCATTGCGCCAACCCAAAGAATGCTTGGTAATCAGTGTTGAGCGAAGTTTGTCATAACCCACCTTGGCTCTGAAATCAGTACCTTTCATGTCTTTCAAGGCGGGTTTTGATTTAAACTTAACACCCTTCACTCGACTCGAATCAGTCTCGCCTGTGAACTCAAGCTCAGATATTTTGGCCCCAAGCTTTTTATCTAAATCCTTGCGCGAAATTTCCAACTTCCAGCGATACACAGGAGACGTGCGACAATAAGGACACTCTACAGACTTCAAATACGGCTCAGAACCCCCAAATGCTTCAGCAGAACTTGCAGTATGTCCACCACAGGATGCGTGAAAATAAGTGTGTGCCGGCTTCGAGTCGTGCGTCAAAATAAGCCCAGCTGTTTCTCTTACCGCTTTGCGAGCATTGTCATGTACACGCTCAGGGCCATGATAAACCTGATCCATCACCGAAGATTCTAAATGCTCTTTCTGATACTTTTGCCAAACAGCATATGTCCGTGCAGCAATCGCCTGGGCTTTTAAAACTTCAAGTGGCCAAGATTTGGGAAGTTCACTCGAAATCACGCCTTCGATATAAGTTTCCATTGGTAAGGTTTGAACCTTCCCATCAACTTTGAGTTTGATTTCTGGAGCAGCATGAGCCAGCAAACCCCAGAGGCATAGAAAGAAAATATGTTTCATGTTATTAGCCCCAAACCTATGTCCAAAGCTCAGACTTTTCAAGAAGTCATTCTGCGCCTCCAACGATTTTGGTCCGATAAGGGCTGTATTATAGTCCAACCCACCGATGTGGAAGTTGGCGCTGGAACCCTGAACAAACATACTTTCTTGCGCGTTTTGGGTCCTGAGCCCTGGAATGTCGCTTACGTTGAGCCATCACGCAGGCCAACAGACGGTCGCTATGGTGAAAACCCGAACCGTTTACAGCACTATTACCAGTTTCAAGTCATCATGAAACCGGCGCCCAATAATTGCCAGGAGCTCTACTTAGACTCTCTGCGCGCCATTGGACTTGACCCCATCGACAACGATGTGCGTTTTGTTGAGGATGATTGGGAACATCCTGGCCTTGGAGCCGCCGGTCTTGGTTGGGAAGTCTGGGCTCAAGGGATGGAAGTTACTCAGTTCACTTACTTCCAACAGTGCGGTGGATTTGAGCTTGATGAAGTCGCTTGTGAGCTCACCTATGGCCTTGAACGCTTAGCCATGTATTTGCAGAATGTTGATAATGTCTATGACTTGATTTGGGCAGTTTTGCCATCGGGTCAAAAAGTCACTTATGGGGACATTCACAAGCAAGACGAACGCGAATGGTCACACCATAACTTCACCTATGCAAATGTGGATATGTGCTGGCGCCATTTGGCAGATTTTCGCGCACAGGCTCTCTCACTCTTAGATAACAAGCTTGTATTGCCGGCTTATGACTACGCTCTCAAGTGCAGCCATGTGTTTAATATTCTAGACGCCAGGGGTGCTGTGCAGGCCACAGATAGACCTACTTATATTGGCCAGATTCGAGACCTCGCCAAACGCTGTGCCGAAGGTTATCTAGAATCTAGGCGCGAACAAGGATTCCCGATGTTGGTGAGGGCATAAAATATGAATTTATTACTTGAAATCGGATGCGAAGAACTACCCGCCTCAGCCGTAGACCTTGCGGTGAATCACCTTCCTGCTGCACTCAAATCCGCACTCGATACAGCTCGTATTTCAGCCGGTCAAATCGAGGCCTTTGGGACACCACGTCGGTTGATTTTGACTGCACAAAACTTGGCCCACAAGCAAGAAGATTTGTCCATCGAAGTTCAGGGCCCCAAAGCAGAAATTGCTTTTAATGCAGATGGTTCTCTAACACCTGCGGGTCTTGGCTTTTTGAACGGCCGAAAAATCGACCCTAAAAATGCCTACGCCAAAGAAACCTCCAAAGGCCAGGTCTTGGCAGCTCAGCTTCATGAAGCAGGTGAATTAACTTCTGTCGTTTTGTCGAAACTATTGCCAGAAATCATCTCACAGATTCCCTTTGCCAAGACGATGAAGTGGGAGGCTAGTAAATCTCGCTTTTCAAGACCTGTGCGCTGGCTCTTGTGCCTTCTCGGCGAGCACGTTGTAGGTTTTGAATTTGCCGGGGTTCGCAGCTCGAATAAAACTTGCGGACACAGATTTTTGGCACCTGAGTTTGCAGAAGTGACTGAAAAAACTTACTTTGACTTCTTAGCAAGCCACTTCGTGATTTTTGATAAAGCCAAACGTAAAGAAATGATCACCCGTGAGGCTCATGCTTTAGCAAAATCAGCTGGTGGGGTTTGGCGAGAAGACCCAGAGCTGCTTGAGACCGTTGCCAATCTGGTTGAATACCCCTGGCCTATCTTGGGTCACTTTGATGCACACTACTTAGAGATTCCGCCAGAGATCTTGATTTGTGAAATGCGAGAGCACCAAAAATACTTCGCCATCACCGATGCATCTGGCAAACTGTTGCCTAACTTTGTGGTGGTGGCTGGCTCTAAGCCTGAACACCCCACCCAGCTTGCAGCAGGCAATGCAAGGGTTTTAAAAGCACGCTTTGAAGACGGGGCCTTCTACTACCGCGAAGATCTCAAGAAGCCTCTTGAAGCCTACGTCACACAGCCGCCGCAAGTGATCATGGATTGGTTTGAGAAATTAGGCGGCATAGAAACGCGCGCCGCATACCTATGCAAAGCTGATTTAAATACAGGCGTTGTAGGACAATTCCCAGAATTACAGGGGATTATCGGCGCCTATTATGCAGAACACTCGGGCGAAAAACCTGAAGTGGTTGGGGCGATTCGTGAACATTATTTGCCGCGCTTTTCTGGTGATAAAGTTCCCAGCACACAGCTTGGGGCTACGCTCAGCATGGCGGATCGCTTGGCCACACTTCACACACGCAAACTGCCCAAAGGCAGCGCTGACCCCTATGGTTTGCGCCGCGCAGCGATTGGTTTGACCCGTATTATTCTCGAGCACAAATTAGCCATTAACTTGCATGAGTTAATCACCAACGGAGAGATCTTGGAATTTGTGATGACCCGTGCACGCGGGGTGTTTTTAGAAAATCACCCGGTTTTGGTGGTTGATGCCACCAGCGCTGCGGCTAATTTTGATCTTTGCCAATGGAAAGCACGCATTGAAGCGCTGGAGCAGTTCGACTATTCAGCCGTTTCAGCGATATTTAAACGTGTGAACAACTTGGTATCCAAAGCTGAGCTTTCAGCCAAAGCCAATCCAGCTCTACTGAAAGAGCCTAGCGAGCAAGCGCTGTTGTCTGCAATAGAGCAAGTGAAGACTACCGATGATTACGCTGCAACCCTCAGACAACTCGCTGAACTCAAACCAACTCTGGATAAGTTTTTTGAAGACATCATGATCATGAGCGAAGATCTAGAACTTCGAAATGCACGCCTTTGGCTGCTCAGCGAAGTTCAGAAAAAGGCTGCCTGGGTGGCTGATTTCTCAAAATTAACCGTTTGATTTTTCTTTAAGAACCTTGATTTTTGAAACTGCAGCATCATGATTATTTACAATCGTGAATGGTATATTGAATGAGCGGGAGGCAACAAATTCAACGGCTGCACTCAGTATTGGATTTAAGCCCGTAATAACCGCAATATGCTGTATGCCTTTTGTTTTCGCATAAAGCTCACGCAACTTCTTTCGCATCTCTCCATTGGGAGGTTTGCATGAACGAACATCAACCAGCAAATACCACTTATCAAGATTACCTGTTAGCGCCCAGAGTCGCTCAAATCCATCCACGAAACTTTCAATCGTCGGTTCTGAGACCTCCTCATAGAAAATAATATCTGGTTCTAAAAGACGGATTCTATCTGATAAACCCTGCATCTTTCTAAAGATAGCACAATCTTAAACCGCAGTGCATGGCGCAAAGCTTAGCCTGTGAATTTCGCAAGGGCCGTGCATTCTCAATGCTTCTAAGTGCACAGCTGTCCCATAACCTTTGTGTTTTTCAAAACCATAGTGCGGGTATAAAGCTGCATATTCTGACATCAACCTGTCTCTGTGCACTTTGGCAACAATAGATGCGGCCATAATGCACTCATGCAATCCGTCACCCCCCACAAAGGTTTTTTGGGAAATCTGCAAATTAGGGATCTGTTGATTACCATCAACCCAAATCTCATTGGGTTTGATGCTCAAGGCTTCAAAGGCCTGCTTCATGGCCAAGAAGGTTGCTTGTAGAATATTTAGCTCATCAATTTGCGCAGGCGATATGATCCCGATTCCAACACTTAAAGAATTAGCCAGAATCAATGAGGACAACGCGTCTCGTTTCTTTTCGGAAAGCTTTTTAGAATCACCCAAACCAGCGATGGGACGGTTTGGATCCAAGATCACTGCACATGCAACAACGGGACCAGCTAATGGGCCCCGTCCGACTTCGTCAATGCCTGCAACAAGCAAACTAGTCACGCTCACGAATACGAGCTGCTTTACCACGTAGATTACGGAGGTAATAGAGCTTGGAACGTCTCACATGGCCTGTCTGAAGTATTTCAATCTTTTCGATTCGGGGTGAGTGAAGCGGGAAAATACGTTCCACACCTTCAGAAAAGCTCACTTTACGAACAGTAATGGCTTTATGATTCGAGCCGCCACGTTCAGCGATCAATACGCCTTCAAATGCCTGAACACGTTCTTTCTCGCCTTCTTTAATCTTAAAAGAAACGCGCAAAGTGTCACCCACGCGGAACTTAGGATAGTCCGTACGGATCTCTTTTTTCTCAATCAAATCAATCAGGTTAGCCATACGGGATCCTTGTGGCAGAGTATATTCAAAAAATCAACCCCCAGCTGGGCCCCAAATGTTCGTTTTGAATAATCTATCAAGTTAGCCAAATCACCCAAAGCAGATACCCCCTGACCACCAAGCAACTTGGGAGCTGTTAACCATGCCACCTCATCGGCCAGGTTTTCTTTGAGCAGCGCCGTCATCAAGCGCCCTCCCCCTTCAATCATCACGCTCGTAATTCCGCGTGTTCCAAGCAGCTCCAGTTGATTCTTGAGGGGGGTCTTCGAATCAAAAATCAGCCTTTCTGGTTGGCGCCTAGCTGGTCTATCTTCAAAACGGGCTGTCAGCTTGGGGTGATCTATTTGATCGGTTCGGGCTCCAACCCCCACTACATCAAAACTTTCTCTAAGCTCATGTACAAAACGTTTCGTTTCTGGGCCAGTAATTTGCGTTGTCTCACCTGTTTGAAAAGCAATCTTACCATCCAATGAACAAGCTATTTTCGCCAACACATAAGGTCTTCCAGTAGTCGCATGAGTGGCGAACGGCTGAATTAGGCTCTGAGCCCAAGCAAGTTCCTGCGGATTTGCCACTTGTTCCACTTCAACCCCAGCGGCCCTAAGGGCCTGGGCACCTCCGCCCTCTACTTTGGGGTTGGGATCGCTAGCGCCAAAAATGACTTTTTTGACACCCGCCTGAATAATAGCCTGTGCACAGGGAGGTGTCCGGCCAAAGTGGTTGCAGGGCTCTAGGGTCACATAAAGAGTGGCTCCCCTGGCCTGCTCACCAGCAGCTTTCAAAGCATTGGCTTCCGCATGCAATTCGCCAGCCTTGGCATGGTAACCAGCTGCAATAATCTGGCCATTTTTGACAATCACAGCACCAACAGGTGGATTCGGGTGCGTTGCACCAAGGCCTTTTTGAGCCTCCAAAAGAGCCTGTTCAAAGAAAGTCACTCCCTCTATTTGTGGGTAGTCCAAAATGAGTTTGCAGAAACTAGGTCGTCCAGTCTTCATAGGTTAGTCCCGGAACTCTACCAAATTCTCGTATATTATTCGTGACAACGACCAAGTTATTCACCCGAGCAATGCTTGCAATCTGGCAGTCACGCTCACCAATCATTTGGCCTGATTGTTCTAGAAGGTGGCGAATTTTTCCATATTCCTTTGCAGCTCGTGTATCAAAATCTAGCACTTCAAACGGTTCAAAAAATCGTTCCCAAAATGAGAGATTCTCAGTCCGTCGATTACTTTTTTCAATACCATAATAGATTTCAGCCAAGGTCACTGAACTTAGCTTGAGATCTTCAGGACTATGGGCCTTCATTCTCTGAATCACAGCCGCGTGATGCTTGGCAACAAAAATGCATATATTCGTGTCCAGCAAGTAAATCATATGCTGAACTCTTTAGGAGGTAAGTCTTGTGGCAATTGGATATCCTCAGGTGCTGAGGCCAATAGCATCTCCCAGTAACCTCTAGGCCATTCACGTTTTTTAACAGGTTCCAAAATAACTTCATTACCTTCCTTACGAATCTCAACTTCTGATGTGAAGAAACGAAATTCCTTAGGCAGCCGAACGGCCTGGCTCCTACCACTCCAAAATATACGCGCCACTGTCATATCTCATATATATCACAATTTGAGATTCAACACAAATCTAACGCCTAAACACCCAAAACAACCACGCAAAGGAAGGCACCAAAACAATCGAGCCTATTGCCAGAGCTATTAACACTGGGTTCAGAATCGTTGGTGAAGCTGCGCTGCTGAGTATCGTATGTGAATCAACAATCAAATAGGGAAACTGCGCCAGTGCCCAACCACCCAACATGCAAATAGCCTGAGCCATCCCTGCAAGCTGTGCCAACCAGTCTATCTGTTTCCAGATTGCCACAAAGACTGTGATTGCCACGAGCCCTGTGAGTATTTGAAAAGGCAATGACCACGGTTCTCCAAGCAGTTGTCGATACACGAGGGGAGCATCCGTTCTAGAAATATAAAGTGCAAAAAATGCTGTTACTCCAATCAAGAGGGCAAATGCAAATGCTCTTTTTCTAAACTCCGCCTTTAAGCCCGGATCCCGAGCCCGAAGAACTAAGTACAGTGACGCCAAAAATGCGCACAACCATAATGTCATCAAACCAATGGTTATAGGAAACCTCTGAAGCCATGGCTCCAAAAAGTAGTATGAAAACGGGTATGCACCGGAAGGCTCTAAAATCCCGAATTCACCCAGAGGAACCTGTGGCAGCGGAGGCAACTGACCAGAAGCAACAGTTCCTAAACAAACTCCCAACATAAATGGAGTCACAATGCTGCCAACCGCAAAAAGAAAATTCCAACGACGCTGCATTCTATTAGCATCCAAATCATGAGACCTGAAAACGAACGCAGTCCCACGCAAGGTAATACCGACAAGCATAATCGTGAGTGGAATATTAAGGACAATGCTCACAGTCTCAAATACTGGCGGAAAGCAAACAAACATCAGCACAATAATTAAAATCAGCCAAATGTGATTAGCTTCCCAAATCGGCGCCAGAGTCTCTGCAATCAAACGTCTTTGGTCTTCACTTCTTTTGCCTACACAAAGCAAGTCCAATATTCCACCGCCAAAATCGGCACCACCTGTAAGCAAATAAACGCAGAGGGCAATCAACATAACACCGGCAACAGCGTACTCAGGCATCCACATGAAACACCCTCTTTTGAAGTAAATAAATCACAACGATTCCAAGAAAGAAATAAAGCACTGAAAATCCAATAAAGGGGACCACCAGCCCAGGCATAGGGGTCACAGCTTCTGCAGTTCGCATCACACCATAAATAATCCACGGTTGGCGCCCGATCTCGGTCACCATCCAACCTGCTTCCACCGCAATAAAACCAAGCGGTGATGCTAAAACAACCAACTTGAGAAATCTCGGGTTCAGGAATTCTTCACGTTTGCGGTACACAAGTATAGCACCCAAACACACAAGCCCAAGCAACGCCAAGCCCGAAAACACCATCACCTGAAAACTGACATGAATTGGCCAAACTGGAGGCAAATCTTCTTGAGGAAAACTCTTAAGACCCTTCACCACCGCATGGGGATTTTCGTAAGCAAGCAGGCTAAGCATATATGGAATCTCAATGGCATACTCCGTCTTCTGGAGCTTTTGATCTGGCCAGCCAAATATTCTTAAAGGGGCCCCTGCCTGCGTTTCCCACTGACCCTCCATAGCAGCCAACTTAATAGGCTGATGCTCAGCAACATGTTCCGCACTAAAATGCCCACTGATTAGCTGCAGAGGAAGCGCTATGGCCCCCACCCAAAAAGCAATTTTGAGGCCTACCCGGTGAAACTCCGAACCAGGTTCTTTCAGAAAATTCCAAGCATGAACTCCAGCTGCCCCAAAAGCCACAGCCACATAAGCCGCCAGAAGCATATGCGTGGTTTGACTCGGAGCTGCTGCATTCCACATGGCCTTCCATGGATCAAAATCCACGACCATACCATTTTCAAGGGTAAAGCCTGCGGGTGAGTTCATCCAGGCATTGGCGCAAACCACAAAAACAGCGGATGCTGACCCACAAATAGCCACCATCCATCCAGCAAACCAGTGCATTTTAGACGTAATCCGCTCCCAACCATAGTAATAAATACCTAGAAATATTGCCTCCAAAAAGAAAGCAAAGCCTTCAAGTGAAAATGGCATCCCAATAATAGGGCCCGCAAATCTCATAAACGTTGGCCACAAGAGCCCAAGCTCAAACGACAAAGCTGTACCTGAAACAGCGCCCACCACAAACATAATGGCTGTACCCTGGGCCCATTTTTTTGCAAGCTTCAAATATATGGGATTCTCCGTCTTAAGATAGAAACCCTCTGCAACCACCATTAAAAGGGGCATGGTAATCCCAATCATCGCAAAAATAATATGAAATGCCAGCGACATTGCCATCTGGGAACGTGCAGCCAGGAGATTGGTCATCATAGATGCCCTATACTGGCAAGTAGGTTAGGGCTTAAGCAAGTGGAACTCAGAAAATAATATTCCATACAAATCAAAAGAAAACAATATGCATTATGTGTTATATTTTTATTGTGAAGATATCCGATGCCATCATAACTCACCTCCGAGACTCTGGGGTGAAGTATGTTTTTGGTGTTAGCGGGGCAAATATTGAACATATTCACGATGCAATATTTCGACTCGGAGACAACAAGCTAAAATCAATCATGGCTAAACATGAATCCGGAGCAGCTTTTATGGCTGACGGACACGCACGTGTGCATCGAACACTTGGAGTATGCTGCGCTACCTCCGGAGGAGGAATGTTGAATCTGCTTACAGGGATTGCTGAGTCCTATATGGAATCAGTCCCTGTTTTAGCATTGGTTGGACAGGCCCCAACATCACTTGAAGGCGCTGGTGCCTTCCAGGACTCATCAGGACTCAATCACTCGGTTCAAGGTGAGCAATTATGGGCCTCCGTGACAAAATATATGGCCAAAATCGATCGTGCTGAACACTTCTGGGAGCGCTTTTTGGGCGCTATTGAGGCTGCTCAGAGCGGAAGGCCTGGGCCAGCAGTTTTGTTGATTCCAAGAGATGTTTATGATTTGGAGGTTGGCCCCTGCCCACTCCCTCTCCCGATTTCGCCAAGGCAAAATCTCCCTCTCCCACCGGGAGAGGGTCTCATAAACGCGCTGTCTCAAGCAAAATCACCCGTATTGATTATAGGCCAGGGTGTTGAACGTTCAAAAAAATACGAAAAAATAATCCAATTTGCCCTTGAAACAAAAATCCCGACTGCAACAACCATGTCTTCCTTAGGATTATATCCAAATGACGCAGCCAATTACCTTGGCATGGTAGGTATGGCTGGTCATCCATCGACACACCGTTACATTATGGAAGAATCTGATTTCGTTCTAGTCGCAGGAACGGGCCTCAGCATTTTAAACCGAGGACCTTTGGGGCCAACACTCAACGATCCAAAGGCCTATTTTATTAATCTTGAAACAGAAAGCATCCACAAGGCTTTTCCTAAGGCTAATATCATTCAATCCGAAGTTGGAACTTTTTTTGAAGAGTTCAGCCAAAAAATCGGAAATCGAGTTTGGAGTTTTCCAAGCAATTACAAGCGCCAAGTCTATAAACCAATCTTATCAGACCTTAGTCAGACCAATATGGACGGCCTTCTGCAAAGCGAAGCAATCAAAATCTTGCAGGAAGTTTTACCAAATCATGGACACCTGGTTTTCGACGCTGGCAACTGCGCTGCTGCTGCGATGCACTACTCCAAAGTCCCATGGCAAACCAGCACAACCATCGCATTAGGCATGGGTGGTATGGGGTATTCGGTCGGAGCCGCCATCGGCGCACAGCTAGGTTCTCCTCAAGAAAGTAGAACTGTCGTTTTCCTGGGCGATGGCGCATTCTTAATGACAGGGCTTGAGATTCATACAGCTGTAGAGTTTGGTTTACCTATTTTGTTTATTGTCTTTAACAACAGCCAACATGGGATGTGTACAACGCGCGAAAAACTTTATTTTGAAGGCAGACTTGAGTGCGTTTCATACCACGAAGTAGACGTTGCCACTGTCGCCAGGGGCCTTGGTAGGCCCGACCAGCTTTGGACAGGAGTCGCTGAAACTAAAGAACAACTCAAAGAATCAATCAGAGACTATTTAAATCACATTCATCTGCCTGGGGTCTTAGAACTCAAGATCCGCCGAGAAGAAATCCCACCATTCACCGCATTTCTCCCTAAAGAGGCAAAAATAATCGATCTATGAAATCTGCCCAAATCAAACACATTGCACGTTTTATTCCAGAACAAATTGTTAGAAATGAGCCCACACCGGATGCACCTGATTTTTTTAAAGCCCCAAAAGAAAGACATTTTGCATGGCCAAAATATAATGCTGCGGACTTGGGTGTCCTCGCTGTTAAAAATTTACTTCATGAAACAGGTTTAGATCCAAACTCAATTGATATTATTATTTGCTCAACATCTATTCAGGACTATGTGAACATTTCAGTTGGACCTGATATTCAGTACCGATCCGGTGCAAGCCGTGCCCGTGTTTTGAGTATCGATACGGGTTGTGCCTCATACATCTCCATGCTGACCACAGCTGATGCACTTATCAAAGCAGGCGTTGCCAAAACAATTGTTCTGGTTACTGTTACCAATTTCATCTCTCGGCTCACAGATTTTCAAAAATCTCCTAAATCAAAAGTTCTTGGCGATGGCGCTTCTGCAACACTTGTTATTGCTGGAGAAAACAGCATCCTCGCAAGCGTTGAGGAATCTCATGGTGAACACTATGGACTTTTCATGTGTAGACCTCGAAGTGCCAATGGCGAGGCTCAAAACTACTGGGAAACAGGAACAGGGCCTTTGCAGGTTGAATTCAATGAAACCAATATTCAGCGCATTCGAAATAATTCGATTGATCTGGTCGTTGGCGCCATGAAAAAGTGTCTTTCAAAAGCATCACTTCGGATTGAAGATATTGATTACGTTGTCACACACCAACCTAACAGAGCACTTCTTAGAGCATGGCGTGAAGGAATTAGCGCCACAAAGGAACAAGATTTCGATACTTTCGATCAATATGGGAATCTATTTCAGACAACTATTCCTGTGACAATTTCTGAACTTTCAAACGCTGGAAAGCTAGATACTCCTAAGAGGATCTTGCTGGGAACCTTCTCAAATGGCGGCGATTTCGTCGCTGGAATGCTGCTCAAAGTATTTTAAATCCTCTTGTCGGGAATAAACTGACCGGCTATGTAGGATAGCGTTATGTTTATTGATTCTGAATCTATCATTTCTGATCTAAAATTAATTAGGAGCCAAAAACCTCTAGTTCATAACGTCACAAACTATGTTTCTATGAACTGGGTTGCCAATGGTCTGCTAGCTCTTGGCGCATCTCCAATCATGGCCCATGCGCTCGAAGAAGTAGCAGATTTGGTGCAGGCCTCGAAAGCATTGGTGATCAATATTGGAACTCTGAGTACTCCTTGGATTGCCAGCATGAAAATCGCCCTCGATGCTGCAATCGATTTGGATATTCCTGTGATTTTAGATCCTGTCGGTGCAGGAGCAACTGCATTTCGAACCAGCACTGTGCGGGATCTCTTAGTGCAAGGCGGAGTCACAGTTATTAGAGGAAACGCATCTGAAATTTGTGCTATCGCTGGTGAGTCTTCAACTACCAAAGGGGTTGATTCATCTCTTCTCAGCAGTGCGGCTCTCAACTCAGCCAAGAAATTGCATGAAGAATTTGGCTGCACCGTCGTTGTCAGCGGGCAAGAAGACTTAATATTAGGCGAATCAGCTCAAGCAAGAGTTTACAACGGAACTTCAATGATGACCCGAGTGACTGGCATGGGATGCTTGGCATCCGCCGTTGTTGGTGCATTTTGCGCTGTTCAACAAGACTCTACCAAAGCAGCAGCCAATGCGATGGCATACTTTGGAATTGTTGGAGAACGTGCGGCAAACTCAGCCACCGGACCTGGTTCATATGCAACATCATTTTTAGATTTACTCAGCGATTTAACCGAAGAAGCAATTACAAAATCCCTCACAGTGGAGTCACATGTCACGCAATATTGATATACGTTTACAACTTGTTCTGGAACCTCATGCAAATCTTCCATGGCTCATTCAGGAAGCTGTTCGAGGGGGGGTAACTTGCATTCAATGGAGAGATAAGTTTTTCAGCGATCGTGACTTTTACGAACAAGCACTTCGAATCAAATCGATTTGTCGAGAACTCAAAGTGCCTCTCATCATCAATGACCGTCTAGATATGGCTCTTGCCATTGGTGCAGACGCACTACACCTAGGACAACGCGATCTACCTTTTGAGGTTGCGCGTCGCCTATTGCCAGACAATATGGCAATTGGGATATCTGCCGAAACACTCGATGACGTTCAAAAAGCCCAGTCTTTGGATGTTGACTATCTAGCGGTCAGCCCAGTCTTTCACACCATGACCAAAGCAGATATAGGAGCAACTTTTGGGTGGGATGGATTTGCTAAAGCTCGCTACTTAAGCAGACATAAGCTTGTTGCCATTGGCGGTATCAATGCAGAAAATGGCAAAGAACTTCGCATGCGAGGTGCGGATGGTCTTGCGGTTGTAAGTGCGATTTGTCGTTCAGAGAATCCTTTTGAAGCAGCGAAGGCTCTCGCCCCATGAAGCGTGTTTTGACGATTGCTGGTTCCGACTCCGGCGGAGGCGCCGGCATTCAAGCTGATTTGAAAACCATTACAGCTATGGGCTGTTATGGGTCTTCTGCGATTACAGCTTTAACGGCTCAAAATACTTTGGGCGTACAGGCCATCTACCCAGTATCTCCTGAATTCGTTGTAGCTCAAATTGAGTCCGTCTTAGAAGACATTGGTGCTGATGCCATCAAACTTGGCATGCTTTTTGATGCACCCGTTATCAAAGCTGTATCCAAAACCTTACTCAATTATCGTCACATTCCAATTATTTTGGATCCAGTCATGATTTCCACCTCGGGGCATCGCCTTTTACAAGATGATGCTATCATGGCACTGCGCGAATTTTTGTTCCCCATGTCTGCACTCATTACACCCAACATTCACGAAGCAATCGCTTTGGTTGGAAATCACGGTGTTGAGGAATCAGCAGAGAAAATCTTATCCATGGGTCCCCAAGCTGTTCTTATCAAAGGTGGACATTGCCATGAAGAGTCCTGCAAAACTGCTAAAGATTATTTGCTGACACATAGCAAAGGCATGTATTTTGAAGCACCTTGGGTTGAAACAAAAAATACACACGGAACCGGATGCACTCTCTCGGCTGCCATTGCGGCGAATATTGCAAAAGGTTTTGAAATAGAGTCTGCCATCTCAAACGCTAAAGCTTACTTAACAGAAGCATTAAAGATTGGCTCGAAAATGCAGATTGGCCACGGTGCCGGTCCTGTTTGTCATAATTGGAGAATCATATGAAGTTAATAATTGCCTGTATCCTCTTTGCTTCCTGGTCGCTTTTCGCCACCAAAACTTTTATGCAGGAAGCCAGAGAACGTTCAAAACTCCTCATGGAAGAAATTATGTCAAATCCATTTTTGACAGAACTCAAAGCTGGGAGTTTACCCAAAAACAAATTCGACTACTTTGAACACCAGGACAAAATTTATAACTATCGATACAGCAAGTCCTTGTCCGTTCTGTCATCGAAATCCCCATCACTTGAAATCGGCAATTTTCTTCGACGTGCATCATATAATACCATGCGTGAGTGGAAAGGCCCTTTGCCTGATGACATGACCCAATGTCCTGATTGTTTTGCATACTCAAATTACGAAGAGCGTTCAGTGCAAACATCCTTTAATCTTGGATTAGCCTCAATTGCTCCGTGCTATGTTGTCTACTGGACAGTAGCAGAATCGATTGCCAAGGGCGTTAAAGAATCTAATCCTTATTACCAGTGGATTATGGGATATTCCGATCCCAAATTTGGACAACATGTGGCTGAACTTGAAGCGATGATTAACGAGATTGCAGTCAACCTCAATGAAGCTGAGTGGCAAAAGATGCAAGACGCCTATGAACGTTCTGTTCACTATGAGCTCTTGTTCTGGACAAGTGCCTATAACCTTGCAACATGGTCACCTAGATAATGATTTCACGTTACTCGCGGCCAGAAATGGCCGCTATCTGGACAGAAGAAAACAAGTTTAAAATCTGGCTCGAGATTGAAATACTTGTGGCGGAAGCCCAAGCTTCTTTGGGTATCATTCCTCAAAGTGCGGCAGAAACGATCAAACAAAAAGGTCGCTTCACTCCCTCTAGAATTGCTGAAATTGAACAAGAAACCCGGCACGATGTTCTAGCCTTTCTCACCAACGTCTCACAGGAAGTTGGTGAAGAAGCGCGTTTCCTCCATCAAGGACTCACTTCCAGCGACATTTTGGACACCTGCCTCGCGATTCAATTACGACAGGCAGCTGATATCCTACTCACCGATTTAGAACAACTATTAGAAGCCCTTAAACGCCGAGCCCTAGAGCACGAGCAAACCATTTGCATCGGTCGAACCCATGGCGTTCATGCTGAACCCACTACCTTTGGATTAAAATTGCTGGGGCATCATGCCGCTTTTGACCGAAATCTTCAAAGACTGAAGCAAGCACGTGTAGAAATCTCTACCTGCAAACTTTCAGGCCCGGTTGGAACTTACGCAAGTATAGATCCGCGCGTCGAACATATGGTCGCTGAAAAACTTGGGCTTAAACCAGAGACAGTTGCTACACAAGTTATCCCAAGAGATCGACATGCCGTCTTTTTTACAACGTTGGGGATTATTGCTAGCTCCATTGAAAATCTAGCCATCGAAATCAGACATCTGTCGCGCACTGAAGTTCGAGAAGTTCAAGAGCCATTTGCCAAAGGCCAAAAAGGCTCCAGCGCAATGCCTCATAAGAAAAACCCAATTCTCTCTGAAAATCTTACAGGTCTGGCAAGACTCGTACGTGCAGCCGTGATTCCTAGTTTAGAAAATATTGCCTTGTGGCATGAACGCGATATCTCGCACTCTTCTGTCGAAAGAATGATTATACCCGATGCGACTATTACACTTGATTTTGCTCTGTCACGTCTGACAGGCTTGATAGATGGGTTAGTGGTTTATCCAGAACGCATGAAAGCGAATCTCGAGGCCCAAGGTGGGCTACATTTTTCTCAAGGTGTTTTGTTGGCTCTCACACAAGCAGGCATGAGCCGTGAAGAAGCGTATCAAATTGTCCAAAAACATAGCCTGCATGTCTGGGAAAACGGCGGCTCCCTCAAAGATCAAGTCAAACACCTCTTCTCCGAAGAGCAACTGGAAACCCTGTTTGATTCAGAACGCTATTTGTTGAACATCAAAATCGCCACATAAACTGTCATCCCCGTCATCGAGCCGGGATCTTTGAAATGGGTCTAATACAAAAATCCAAATATCCATAAAGGGATTCTATTACCTGCCCCCAGCTCTAAATCATCACAGACAACATGTGAGTTTAAATTTTTACCTATTTGTTCGAAGTTTTTCTTTTTTCCACCAACCTCAAAGAAGCATGAGTTGATATAGAAGTCTCCCGTGTCTGGAAGGGTGATGTCGTGATTTGGAGCTGTCATGCTTAGAAAAAAAGTCTCACGCAGTGTGCCTATGTTAGCCTCACCTAGACTCATAGCGAACATTTGATTGGGATTATTGAGGTATATTTTACCAGGCTTATCGAGATTCGCTTTGCTGCTCATACTTCGAATACTTCTGATCAATCCAGCATCTTCGAGATATTTAAAGTAGGTTTTAACCGTTCGGGTGTCACCCATATCAAGCTCATTTTTAAGGCTTTCCCAATTGGGCGTAAAAGGAACGCAGCCCGAGATGAAAATAAGTAGTTTTTTGATCTTGGCAATGGAATGATGAGTCAGACCTGGATAAACCGATGCTAAATCAGAATCTAAAGTAGCATGAAAATTTTGCTCGACGGTGATCCAATAAGCCTGCTCATCGTTAATTTCAAAATAATAGGGATAGTATCCTGTTTTTAGATACTGCTTAAACTCAACGAGTATTTTTTTGTTTTTCTGTTGAAGATTTTTTTTAATTTCATGAGCATATTGAACATGTGTTTCAGTTAATTCCTCTAGAGTGAGTGCTTTGAATTTAAGGTCACAGGTGAGTTCAAGATACTCCCTGAAAGACATCCCTTCCATGTAATACGTGATGGCTCTGCGACTCAAATCATGAGTGCCCTTACGGATTTCCAAAAGAGAGCTACCTGAAACAAGCAAGCTAAGTTCCGGGAAAGTGTCGTAAATGCTTTTGAGTTCTTTCGACCAATCAGGGTATTTGTGTATTTCGTCAATTGCGAGCCAAATGCCGCCCATGTTTTGAAATTGTTCAGCAATATTGTAGAGAGTGGTGTTTCCCATGGCAAAATGGTCTGCCTGTATGTACAGAATTCTGGGATCTAAATGGACACCCTGCACTTGGGCTAGCAAAAATTGAACCAAAGTGGTGGTCTTACCAACGCCACGTTGCCCTAAAACCAAGTTTAATCGGCCTTTAAACGAAGTCTTTTCAATAAAGTACCTCTGGTATCTGGTATTCTTCAGTGTCAAGAAACGATGGCTGAGAGCCTGCAATTCATGGAACATAATCCTAGAATATCACACAAAACAATGGATCGCAATCCACTGTCAATCAAAAACCCGGCCTTTATGCCTAAACTTACAGCACGGTTCGATTGGATTGAACCCTGCTGTATCTCGTCTTAACCCGCTGATTATTCATAACATTTTAAGATTTTTGGCTCTTACGATACCAGCAGCATTTTTGGCGATTTTTTATTTAAATACAATAAAATTATTAACTTGAACATGATTTATGAAATAATATAAGTGTGGTAAATAGAATTCGCCCTACTGAGCACAATTTCGAGCAAGAAGGAGAAGCACCTCGGCTCTCGGGCAAGCAACAAGCAGAATTGAAAACGGATAGACTTGTTGATTCAAATCTCAATAAATCAAGACCGAATTTAGGTAATACAAATCAGTCACATGCAGACAAATTCTCGGTTGAATACTGGCTAAAATTTGAACCAGAAACACTCAGTGAATATTTAGATAACCCGAAAGGTTACATAGTCCTTGAATCTATTTCTAGGCGTCTCACAGCCACACCTGACAGCATTAAAAACATACCAATAAAACATCTTTCTTTAATCAGAGAAGCGCTTGAAAATCGCTTGCCCAATCTTTTTGGAAAAATATGGAATGCGTTGTCTGGAGATTCATCCGAAAAACATCTTATAAAAATAATCGACATTCTCAAAACAGCCGAAGAGGCAACGACTCAGCTGGTAAAAGCAATGCCTTATGGAGTACCCAGCAAGGCAGAATCAGAAGAATTCCTGAATAGATCCGTACCAGCCAAACCTCCTGAATCGCCTGTATTAATCGCAGACAAATTACAGGTTCAGCGCTGGCTTCAATTGAAGCCAGAAGAATTAAATGAATACTTAGACCATCCAGAAGGCCATAAAGTCCTTGAATACATTGCTAATGAGCTTACTTCTACACGTGCCAGCCTAAATAAAATACCCACAGAGCATCTTTCTTCCATAAGAGAAGCGCTCCAAAATCGCTTGTCCGGAGATTCATCCGAGAAACATCTGACAGAAATAATCCATATTCTCAAAACAGCCGAAGAGGCAAAGACTCAGCTGGTAGAAGCAATGTCTTATGGAATGCCAAGCAAGGCAGAATTAGAAAAATTCCTGACCCAAGGTGCCGATCCCGATTCTGAATTCCCTACGCATCACTTTATATACCCCGATATGACCCTCGCACAAGCGGCCATGCTAACCAGCAGCCCCGAAGCCTTCAAGCTGCTACTCAAAAACCGTGCCAGGTTTGAAGAACGTATGCTAGAACATCGGCTCTTTCGCGATGACAGACGACCCTATCGAAGACTTCTCCCCGGCATAACCCCCGAACCAATAGCATTACCAAGCAGCCAGACCGAGACCTTCAAGCTGCTGTTCGAAAACGGTGCCGATCCCAACGCCCGATTCCCTGACACTCACTGGGATTACCCCGGCATGACCCTCGCACAAATTGCATTGCTAACCGGCAACATCGAGGCCTTCAAGCTGCTGATCAAAAAAGGTGCCGAGTTCGAGGAAAAAGATGCAAACTATCGATTCCCTAACTATAACAAAATTTACCCCGGCATGACCCTCACACAAGTCACATTACAAAAAGGCAACATGGAGGCCTTCAAGCTGCTGGTCGAAAAAGGTGCCAATCCCAACGTCAAATTCCCTGACAATCACCGGTATTACCCCGGCATGACCCTCGCACAATTCGCATTGCTAACCGGCGACATAGAGGCCTTCAAGCTGCTGCTTGAAAATAAGGCCGATCCCAAGATCAAATTCCCTGAGAATCACTGGGATTACCCCGGCATGAACCTCGCACAAGTCGCATTACTAAAAGGCAACATGGAGGCCTTCAAGCTGCTGTTCAAAAGAGGGGCCAAGTTTGAGGAAAAAGATGCAAACTATCAGTTCCCTGCCAGTCACTTGATCTACTCCGGCATGACCTTCGCACAGGCAGTCTTAAAATCAAAAGATCCTTCTTTGATTAGAGCCCTGATCGATCACAATATGATTCCGTATGAGGATCAAGTGCGATTACAATATCGCCTTAATCCACAGGCCTTCCTGATGCCCGTCGATAACGCTGAAACAATTCCACCACTGGAAAATGCTCCAACGATAGAGGCCATGCTGCAAAATGTCGAAAACCCCGAATGGCGTTCTCAATTTCTGGGACCAGAAGAAGGAGATTTCACCTTCAGGTCTGACGTTAAAGCCTCATACAGCCGAGAACAAGTCATAGAAGGCCTTCGAAGGTTCTTGGAAACTGTATCTAAGCGAGCAGCATTCTTAGGTACCCCTCGGGCAGATCAACCTGAAAAACTAAACCAATATTATAATATCATCACCCAAAGACTGCAGCACATATTTACCTGGTTAAAAAATCCTGACATTGACACCAATATTAGATCTTCAGCCCTGACAATGATCTTTAATGGCTCAACAGCTTGCGGAACAGCTTGGTTCAATGAAACCAAAAGCGCCTATGATCTCCTAAAGTCTCAACCCGCTGTTCAGCGCACCTTCCCCAGACCTCTAAGCGAAGCATCTATGAGAGATGAAAGGCAAGAGGATGTTCTACAAGTTCTTTATCACTTTAGAAAACGCTGCTTCATCACCGCACAGCCTGAAAATAATACCCATATCTACAACACCCATACCTACAATGCCTATATGCGAGACTTGGGCAAAGAATTTGGCGTAGCAGGTCCTGACTCTTATTATGATGACCCTCTAGCCTCCCCCCTGAGTCCCTCACAAAAAGATTCATTCAGAAGGCAAATGGATGCCTTATATAACCCACTTGAAATTATCCAAGAGCTGCATCGAGCATCCCAAGACAAAACTCAAATTGGCTCAGGAGTAATACCCGCTCTTTTGTCTAATCTCGGCCCCAGAGTCTTGAGCGCAAAAGAACAACTTCAGATGCAAGAACTTGAAAGGCTACTCAATCAAGAGACTGTTCTGCTATCAGAGGAAGATATGCGCTTGGCTAGGACAAATAAGGAAGAGTTCAAGAAACAAAATGAGCACGCCAAGCGAGAACTTGAAGCCAGATTAGAGCCTCTTCGTCAAAAACAAAAAAAACGTTCCGATTTTGAAGAAAAAGTTTTTGACCAGGAGACATTTTTGCCAACCCAAGAAGGTATCAAATTTCTGCTCGTAAAGATGGGACTTTTATCCGACACGATGTCTGAAAAATAAACTATCTTGCCTCAAAATCGTATCTTCGCGTTCGGGGCTGGTGGACACCATCGCAATCGGAACCCCTACCAGCTCTTCAAGTCTATTAATATAAGCTTTAGCAGCTTGTGGCAAATCACCCCAATTGCGAATTCCTCGTGTAGAACTCTGCCAGCCTGGTAGAGTTTCATATACAGGCTTCACAGAAGCCTGAGCCGTCTGCCCGGCTGGTAAATGGTCTATGAGCTGGTCATCCAACAAATAACCCGTGCACACTGGAATCTCTGAAAAATGATCTAACACGTCGATTTTGGTAATCACCAAGCTCTGAATCCCAGCAACTTTAACGGCTTGGCGCAATAAAACCGCGTCAAACCAACCACAGTCTCGTTTTCGCCCTGTTACCGTTCCAAACTCTTTGCCACGCTGACCCATCACTTCGCCAGCTTCACCTGTTTCACGAGTGGGGAATGGCCCAGAACCGACACGGGTCACATAAGCTTTTGCTACCCCCAACACATGATTTTCACTCGAGAACCCACTTCCAAAGCCAGAACCCACAAAAGCATTGGCTCCGACAGTATTGCTTGAACTTACAAACGGGTAAGTCCCAAAATCAATATCGAGCATCACCCCTTGAGCACCTTCAAACAAAATATTCTGATGTGAAAGCCTATCTAAAACACGCCAAGCCTGACCCACATAAGGTTGAAGTTTTGGCGCAATAGATAATAAGTCCCGATACAGCGCTGCTGGGTCAATTTCAGGCTGCCCATAGCTTCTCAGTAAAATATTGTGGTGAGCCAATAAGTGTTCAACTTTTTGGCTCAATATTTCCGAGTCAAACAGGTCACAAACGCGGATAGAACGCCTAGCCACTTTGTCTTCATATGCTGGACCAATCCCTCGTCCCGTGGTTCCGATTTTACCAGCGCCTTTAGCAATTTCACGTGCCTGATCCACCTGCCAGTGAGGGGGCAGTATCAAACAAGCGTTATCTGCCAACAACAAATTTTTTGACGATATCTCAACACCCTGACTTTGAAGTTTGGCTATCTCTTCAAGCAGAGCCCACGGATTTACGACAACGCCGTTTCCAATAACCGACAGCTTCCCAGGGCGAACAATCCCCGATGGCAACAAACTGAGTTTGTAAACAGCACCATCAATCACCAGCGTATGCCCAGCATTGTGGCCACCTTGAAATCGAACCACAACATCCGCTTTGGCAGAAAGCCAGTCAACCATCTTGCCTTTGCCTTCATCTCCCCACTGAGCACCAACGATTGTTATGCTTGGCATTTTTGATTTCCTTCAAAGACAGCATTGTATTGCTGGGTCACACGAACAAAGGTTGTCCGTTTGGGAAGTTCCTTGAGACGCTCAGCACCCACATAGGTGCAGGTACTGCGCAAACCTCCAAGAATATCTTTGATTGTATTTTCAACAGGGCCTTTGTGAGGAACCAAAACAGAGCGGCCTTCAGCTGAACGATAATTCGCGACGCCGCCATGATGTTTCGACATGGCTTCCTCCGAGGACATGCCATAATACTTGTGATAAACGCGGCCATCTTGATTCACAAGTTCACCCCCACTTTCATCATGACCAGAAAAGACACCGCCTGCCATACAGAAATCGGCACCGCCCCCAAAAGCTTTTCCAAAATCACCGGGAACCACCAGCCCACCGTCAGCACAGATATAACCCTTGAGTCCATGCGCTGCATCGGCACACTCAATAATCGCTGAGAGCTGCGGGTAACCCACGCCAGTTTGCAAACGTGTGGTGCAAACAGAACCAGGGCCAATACCGACTTTAATTACATCTGCCCCAGCGAGCAATAAAGCTTCGGTCATTTCTCCGGTTACGACGTTGCCGGCCATAATGATGGCATCTGGATTTCTATCTCGAAATTTTTGGATAAAACGCACCAAAGACTCTTGGTAACCATTGGCGACATCAATGCAAATATTGGGTGGATACTCAACTTTACCCGCCACTTGGCCCATGACATCATTGAATTTGCACAGATCTTGCTCAGAAATGCCCATGCTATACCAATGCGCCAAGGCATTTTCTCGAACAGAAAAGAACTCTACCAACTTCTGGACTGAATAGTGCTTATGAAGCGCAACAGACAGTTGATGTTTTTGAAAGACATGAGCCATCTCCACTGTACCAACGGTGTCCATGTTGGCGGCAAGAATAGGAACCCAACTCGCTTTTCGTCCATTTCTGAAAACAAAATCACGTTCTAAAACAACCTGCTGACGCGAAGTCAGCGTAGAACGTTTTGGACGTATTAACACATCTTTAAAATCGTACTTGATATCAGACTCGAAATTCATAGCGCCTTCAAGAAGTACGTCATGACAAAAGAAAGAGTCAAGATTTTTAAAACAAGTATGGTCAGCTAACATAGAGACTGGTAATTGGGGACAACAGAATATGAACAATAAAAGTCTCTATGCTAAAGCTTCTGAGTTAATTCCGGGCGGAGTCAACAGCCCAGTGCGAGCCTTTAAAGGCGTCGGCGGCGATCCTGTTTTCGTGAAGCGTGGCAAGGGTGCTTATATTTTTGATACTGATGGCAAACGCTACACAGACTATGTCTTGTCTTGGGGACCACTGGCTCTAGGGCATACACATCCAGCTGTCATTGAAGCAATTGAAAAAGCCGCACGCGACGGTACCAGCTTTGGTGCACCAACAGAGCTTGAAGTCGAACTCGCAGAACTCGTTGTTTCGCAATTTAAATCCATCGATATGATTCGGTTCGTCAATAGCGGGACCGAAGCGACCATGAGCGCCATGAGATTAGCGCGTGCTTTCACGGGTCGCGAAAAGATCATCAAGTTCTCAGGAAACTATCATGGCCACGCTGACATGCTTCTCGTTCAAGCCGGAAGTGGTTTAGCAACACTCTCACTCAGCACTTCAGCTGGTGTGACACAGCATGCAGTGCAAGATACGCTTGTAGCGCCGTATAACAACCTTGACGCTGTCAAAAAGCTTTTTGAATCACATGATATCGCTGGCGTGATTGTCGAGCCCGTCGCTGGCAATATTGGCCTTGTCACACCTGGGCCCGAATTCTTGCCAGGCCTGCGTAGCCTTTGCACTCAATATGGTGCCATGTTAATTATTGACGAAGTGATGACTGGGTTCAGAGCTGCCCTGCCCGGCGCTCAGGCGCTTTATGGCGTCGATGCAGATATTACCTGTCTCGGCAAAGTGATTGGCGGCGGTTTGCCTGTTGCAGCTTACGGCGCTCGCCGTGAGATCATGCAACAAGTCTCACCTCTTGGGCCCATGTATCAAGCTGGAACACTTTCTGGAAATCCATTAGGCATGGCAGCAGGCCTTGCCACTTTGCGTGAATGGCTGAAACCAGGCGTATTCGAATCAGCTGCCGCACGTGCCGAGCAGTTGGTGGTTGGCATGCGTGAGATTGCACACTCTAAAGGCATTCATATGCAGGCTACTCACGTAGGCACCATGTTTGGCGTTTACTTCCTTAAAGAGCCAGGTGTTATCACCAACTATGAAGAAGCCAAGCAGTTGGTGGATTCAGAACGCTATGCAAAGTTCTTCCACGCCATGCTAGATGCCGGTGAATACTGGGCTCCCAGTGCATTTGAGGCAGGGTTTGTCAGCAGTGCGCACACCAGTGAGGATATGGCTCTGACTCTTAAAGCAGCAGCTGAGGCTTTGTCCTAAGCCACATCCCGATCCATCACGGTCTTGCGGCCATCTTGCCTAGCGCGCTCGATGGCTTCTTCGCATTTTTTCTGAACAACCTGTGACAATGCATCCATCATGGAGGCTGACACGTTCATGCCACCCGAATGCTCTTTGATAAAGGCCTTAACTTTGCTGGCAACAACCAATACTTCGCTCATGGGATTTTCTCCTTTGAAGCATCGTAACACTACCCCCCTAGTTGAGAAAAGCTAATCGTGTTTCCGGAACGGTTTTCATGCAAAAAATGTGCCATAGGCTTTTGAGATACAAGTTCTCGAACTTTTTCCACAAGTTGATCTTGCATCAAAGAGTCACCCAAATAAGCTCGAAGGCTCGATTCACCTTCCCCAAATAAGCAAAGTTTCAAAGCACCTCTTGAAGTCACGCGCAAGCGATTGCAACCCTCACAAAATCCCGGCGAATAGGGCGCAATCAGCCCAATACTTCCCATATAATCAGGATGCCCAAATACCTGTGCAGGTCCGTCTGTCAGTTTTTTAGTTTTTAACGACCATCCAGAGTTTGAAAGCTGCTCTCGAAAAGAATTGAGTGACAAATGGTGCTTGGTAAAATAGGCCTGATTATTGTTCGTACGCATGAGTTCTATAAACCGCACCGAAACAGGTCGTGTACGCACCCATTCTTGAAATGATTCCAATTCATGAGCGTTTTGGTTTTTGAGAAGTACTACATTGACTTTGATTTTTTCGAAGCCGTACTCAAGAACACGCTCAAAGCCTTCCGTCACATGTTCCAGCTTACCAATCCCAGTGATAGACTTGAATATATGCCCATCGAGACTGTCCATGCTAATATTGACGGATTTAACACCCGCATCAATCAGAGGCTTTGCCAACCCGCGCAGTCGATAACCATTGGTACTGAGCGCAACTTCTTCGATACCCTGTGTTTGTTTAATCAGTTGCGCAATCTCAACAATATCACGCCTCAGAGTCGGCTCGCCGCCTGTAAGTCTTACTTTTCGAATCCCCAATCGAACAAATGCTTTAATGAGAACCTCTATCTCCGCGAGGCTCAAGTCTGGTTCTGGTGAGCTACCCTGATACCCATTCGGCAAACAATAGGTACAGCGATAGTTGCATCGGTCTGTAACAGAAAGCCTTAAATAGTGAAAACGTCGATGATAGGAGTCAACTAACAGCATTCCATGGTTTCCGACTCAGATTGGCCTTCTACCCAATCGAGTGCTTCAATTGGAACATCAAGTTTTAAAGCCTCTGAGTAGACCAAATCACGACAAGAATTAAATATATTTGAATAAAACGGGCTTGATAGAACACCTGGCCGCTCACAAATCGCACCAATAAACGGCGCCAGATGCTCTTTCAAAAATTTTCGGCGCGCATCGAGAACTATTTCACAACCCTCGGTATCCCCTTTCTCGTTCAAATGGTCATATTTCATCAGAAGCCAAGCATAAAACTCGAGCTCTACAGAAATATGGTCCACCATCTCTTTCGAAATTTGCATTCCAAAGGCTTGGTAAAACCCTGCAATATCAACCAACGCCCCCCCTTTGACCATGGCACGGGCTCGGCCGTACTCGGTTTCATACAAAGGATTGGCAGTTTTACCTCTATCAAACAGATTAATATACTCTGAGCAGATATCTGGTAGGTCTCCTTCAATACCTGTCTTTTCTAAAAAATCTTTCTGCGGATAAGCGGTTAAAACAGATGCTAGTCTAAACTCGGCCGCCGTCATAAAACACCTTCAATTTTGAGCGGGACCCAATTCATGGTAATAGACTTTCGAGAACCCACTTCCTGCTTGTTACCCTGCCAGACAGCAAATGCCATGTAACTGTCCTGGCCCGGCTTCAAAACAGATCCATCTTTCCTAGCCAATGGCCTTGAAATCACAACGGTCCAAGTTTTTTGCTTATCGTCATAAACGCCTTTCCCACGAGAAAGCTTGTTTTCAATCACGGAACTACTACCAAATCCTTCAGCAATAATCTCATCAACAGCAGCATGTTTTGTATAAGACTGAGGATTTCCTGACGATTTACCTGGTGAATAAACTTCTCGTTTTTCCGCATTCAGACCTTTGATTTTCCCAGAATCTTTGAACTCCATCGGGTACATATCCGGGTTCATGTTCGGGTAAAGATCTTTCATTTCTGGCTTACCTTTTTCTTCATCTCTCTGATACTGCGCTCGCCAATGCAGAATATGCACAGGATTTCCTTTACCGCCCATAAAAATTGGCGGTGGCGCACCCTCTTTCACAGGAAACTGGATCGCTACAGCATCTGAAAATTGGCCTTGCTTACCTGCTTCGTTTTTCTTGTCTGCTTTCCAATTCAGTCTAAACGCAATCCATTGTCCATCGTGGATTGCCTGAACATTGACCGCGGAAGTTTCGGTCTTTTTAGGTTTAGGGCTGACCAATGGCTGCCCCATGAGATTGATTGTCTCTTTCGGAACATCTTTCCAGACTGATTCATTTGGAAGTGCTGTCGATAAATCGACTTTTGTCTTCACAGCCTTGATATTGGCATGAGTCGCGAAACAAATCAGTAAACTGAATGTGAGTAAAATTTTCATGGTGTATTGTTCCTGACAGCTTGGTACTTGGCATCAAATTTGGGCCGCTCATAAACATGCTCCGTAACCGGAACCTGAACGATTTCATCACCCTTTTCATCATACCCATAAGCAGTTCCATGTTTGACGTCGAAGGAATGCATAATCCGATCGGTGCTTCCGAGCAAGACCAATAAGCCTTGAGTTTTTGGATCGTTCTTGATTTTTTTGTATTGCGCAATCGCGTCATCTACTCGAGGACCAAACATCTGGGTCAAGTAAGTTTTATCGGCATGGATCGGCGGAATGTAGTAAATATTCGGTTCAAGACCCAGCTGTGGGTAATACGGCAATGCCAGGCCCATCTCATGAACCAAATAATCCACTGGATTATCTTTGCGAGACTTCCACGGCGGATTAATAAATCCCATCACGCGGATTTTTCCAATGCAGTTTTGAACACACATCGGTTGATAGCCTTGCTCGACGGCCGGGTAGCACCCAATGCACTTCTCGCTCACCCGCGTGTAGGGGTTATACATCGACTTTTTGTAAGGGCACGAACGAACACATTCGCCATAGCCTTTGCAACGTGATTGGTCGATCAATACGATTCCATCTTCAGGTCTCTTATAAATTGCTTTTCGAGGACATGCAGCGAGACAGGCTGGGTATGTGCAATGTGCGCAGGTTCTGGGCAGGTAGAAAAACCACTGATTGTGTGGCAGATTAATATGCGCCCCAGCACTCACATTACCTGTACAGTCATCTTCACCGTGATTTGGGTACATCCAGTCTTCTTCAGAAGGGTGAAAGTGAACAGTAGTCTCCGAAGGATCAGCTGCTTCAAAAATCGTACTGCCTCGATAGGGCTCATGCTTCTTCCAAGCTTGCTGACCCAGTTTTTCCAAAACTTTGACATCCCAAGCCAAGGGATAGGATCCCCAAGGTTTGGTCTCAACGTTGTTCCAAAACATGCTTTCTTGGCCTTTGCCACTGGTCCATGTGGTTTTACAAGCCAGCGAACACGTTTGACAGCCGATGCACTTGTTCAAATCGAAGACAATCGACCACTGACGTTTAGGTCTATTCTCCTCATAAGGGTATTCCATATCGCGGCCAAGATGCCAGTTTTTTACCTTTGCCATAGTTATTAAGCCCCTTTCTTAAGATATTGTCCTTTGAGATAAGTCTTCATCGATGCATTTTCGTAAGTTGGCCTAAAACCAAGTGCTGCTGGCCTCCAAAGACCTTGCTTGTCCATGCCACCATCTTCTACTTTGGTAATTTTCACAAATGCTTCTCGAGGCGCACCCACCGGACAGTGAATATCTGGCTCAAAGCCTTTCCCAATACCTTGACCAAACATGGTTTTGTGTACCAAGGTATCTGTCATGAGGGTAGGACGAAGCCAAGCCCGTGTCGCACTTTGGTGGCTACCTTGCCGATACATCGACTGGTATTCCGTCCCTGGGGTTCGAGCCAGACCATCTTCTCGAGTCTTTTGACCTTTCACACTTCCAATTGTTGCACCGTACATATTGTGCCAGGTACGAGCAACTCCACGAGGAGTTCCCGGGTAGTAACGTGCACGAAGCATCAAACGCGCTACCTCATAAAACTCATCATCTGATTTATAACCTCGATAGGGTCTATCTTCCGGATCAGCATCGACATAGACATAGTCACCATCTTCAATACCAATCGCCTTGGCATCCAGCGGGTTAATATCCATATAGCCTTCTACCACCGATGGCATGCGTTTATCATGTCGATACACATCTCCAAAGGGCCCAAACCAAACCGATGTAAAATCTGTATCAACCGGCGTTGAGTGTGCCCCATGGCGATACTTTGGCGTGTGATAGATATGTGTATGCAATTTAAGACGAAGTGGATGCTTGGTTCCCATCAACTCATCGCCCGTCTTAACAATATTGCGCACCTGACGTGTCTCAGATGACAGGTCAGATTGCTTGATGCCATAATCTTTCGGAGCTTTTGGCTTAATCGCCGCGTGTTGTTTAGCAACAATCACGTTGGGTTCATAAGGCGTTGAATCCACTGGCTCTCGATACACGATGATATTTTCACCGCTGTCGATAAACTCTTGTTCAGGTCTATAAAACTCAAGCCTACCGGATTTGGTATGCCATTTTTCTTCTGAACGCGCTTGCTCCAGTGAAGAATAACGTGGGTAGGTTCGTGTATTCACCAAAGCCGGTATGCCTTTTTGTGCATTCTTTTCGAGCTCTACTGAAGAGTAGCCTTTTAGATTTGGCGAGTTATCGATAATTTTTTGCAGGTACGTGTGAACCCCTGCCCCATCGGCATCTTTCCACATCGCAGCCATACGTGGCTCACCGATCAGATTGGCAAGTTTCTCTGACACCCCTGCAATAACCTCAATATCACCCTTAGTATCAAAAATTCGCTCCAACGGTGTCGTCGGGTACATCTGCACGAAGGGGTTTGTGCAAGAACCGCACATATCAGGTGATTTGAACTCGGCCCAACTATCAACGCCAAAGACAATATCGGCGTACTCGCAAGACCCCGTCCACCACCAATCTGAATAAGCAATAAACTCGATTTTAGGCAAAGTATTGTTCACCACGTCATAGTGCCATTTCACATTCCCAATCACAGAGTTTGAGTTATTGAGCCACATGGCTTTGGTTGGCGTTGGCATGTGCCCTTCGCCGGTAAACATCTTGTCACCCACTTTCAGAGGCCTGTCGCCATAGTTAAAGTAGTGCAATGACTCATAGTGCAAGTATTTTTTCTGCTTGGTGGTATCAAAGGGATTTTCAGTCACATAACTAGGAATGCCGCCAAACAGCGCTGAACGATAGTTCCCCGCGTAACTTCCCACGTTGCCACCAGGGAAACCAACGTTTCGAGTTAAGGCTGCGACCAAGAAAATAGCTCGATCTTTAAGATCGGCATTAAAGAACTGGTTAGGTCCCATGCCACAAGCAAAGAGTGTTTTTTCTGGATTTGCAGAAATTTGTTTAGCCAGCGATATAATCGCCGATGCAGGCGCCCCGGTTATCTTCGAACATTGCTCAGGGCTAAAGTTTTGGTCCAAATACTCGCGCGTTAAATCAAACACCGTTCGAACTTGAACTGTTTTTCCATCTTTGAGTTTGACTTTTTGGCTTGCCCTAATATCTGGCTTCAATGCAGGGTCACCATCGCGAGAAACTGCTTTCAGTTGTTTGGTTGCCTTGTCAAACACCACGTGTGATTTAAAGGCATCTTTCATCGCTTCTGGCGCAAACTGAGCTTGATTGGTTAAGTTCGACGGGTTTTTTTCGCCTTTTTTGATAAACTTAATCGATACCAGCTCTGGCTCTTTAAATTCATCAAATAGATCTTTGGGGTCGAGAGGTTGAAGCGTGTCCATGCGAATCAAAAACGGCAAATCCGTTTTCTCTGCGACAAACTTAGGGTCAAACAACTTGCGCTGAATAATCACCTGCGCCAAGCCCAGAGCAAACGCTGGGTCTGTCCCTGGGCGAATCACCACCACTTCATCAACTTTCGAGGCCGTTGCACTATACTCGACAGTCACGGCCACTGTCTTAGCGCCCTTCAAGCGGCTTTCGGTGAGCCAGTGTGAATCCGGCATCTTGGTCGTGATCCAATTCATGCCCCACACCAAAATCAAATTAGCGTGCTCTGTGGCAAACAAATCAAAATCATTGGTCTGCTGACCGGTCACCATAGGGTGCCCAGGTGGCAAGTCTGTATGCCAGCTGTAACTATCCCACCCACGTGCGCCTACGGCGTGGTCTGCATCGACGCTTCGCTGCTTGGCGTCCATGAGGGCCAGCATATTTGCAAAGCGATATAACCCGAAAATACGCGTTGCCCCTAAAAATGCCATGCCACCACGTAATTTAAGCGTCTGGGTACCTGCTTCTTCCAAGGCATGAATCATCGATTCATCGTAGCCCTGCTTATGCAAACGTTCTGCCCCGGCTTTGCCACCATAAGTAGCTGAGATATTTTGGAAGGCTTTGGCAGAAATTTCATAAGCATCATCCCAATCTATTCGAAGCCACTGGTCATCACCGCGCTTAAAATATTTCGCATCGGGCGTTCCAGTGACTGGGTGTCGTGGAAAACCTGCATTGACCCAGTCCAAAAATCCCCGCCGAATCATAGGAGCCTTCACACGGCGATCGCCGTAAAATCGGCGAACCAAAGCCAAACCTTTTTGGCAAATACGCGGATCCCAACGATGAGAAGCCTTATTGCCTTCTAAATCAGTCGCTTTGCCATAGCCATAGGTAGGTCCGATCCGTGCCACCACACCATTTTTCACATAAGCTTTAAGCAAACAGTTATGTGTATCATTGGGAGCACATAGAAACACAAACTCAGAGTCGTGACTAAAAATATCTCGATAGGCCTTTTCCCAGTCTCGGTTTGGGTAATAAGCCAGTGGGTTATCCACTTGGATCGGCGTAAAATACCTCAGCGGAGATGCCAGCAAACTATCGGAAACTCCCAAAGCCCCTAAAGCCGCCAGACCCTTTAAAAAATCACGACGTTCTACATTCACGCTCATGGCTCTCCTCCTATCACCGCCAAAGGTGACACATCCTGCAATTTAAGTGTTGGAAAAAACGCAGAAAATATTTCCGAAAGCTCTCGGTGTGCATCTGCATTTGAGTCACTGCATGACTTTTTTAAATTAGATGTTTTACTATTGAGTTCGTAGTATACTGTGCTTTCAAGTTTTCCCTTAAAGTTCAAGTTCATATCAACCGCTTGAAAGCATTCCTGAATCACGCGCAATTTTGGCCACTGGGCAGACCCAATCGGACCCAAACGAACAGATTCCCGGTCTAGAAAAAGCACATCCACACACGAGGCATCTCCGTGACCACAGCTTTCATGACGTGCAAAACGCTCGTCTTCGCACAAGCCCATCACCAACCCATCCAAGGCCTCGCGCCAATAATCGCATGCGCTTGATCCCTGTTCCTGAAGCAAACGACACCCAGAGCGCTTCAACACATAAGACGCTCCGTGCGCTTGCCATTCACCATCAAAACACACGGTTCCCAGTTTTGGCAGTATCTCTTTCAAGTCGTTCAGTTCAAAAGTAACACCCAGATATTTTGATAGACTGAGACCCAGCTTGCGTGAAAAATCAAACACGCGCCTCAAATCTGAGCCAGCGCTAGCTCTCGCCATTTCAAAACGACGACGAAAATCATCCAAATTAAATTGTGGATGCTCTAAAATCCGCATTGATTTCGTTAATAATCCGTCATAATACCGTCGTCAATGAAAACACGGTTTTCCATGATCGCCACGTTTATATTGCCAACCATCGCCATGGCACAATTTGCTGCGGTCCCTACCTTGGACGATAAACCTTGGCGTTCATTTGTGGGTTTCACCGAATCCATGGGCTTTGACCCCGTACGACACACGCAGTTCGAGACCAAAATGTCTTTGGTCCATAAAATTTATCCTGGATTTGACGTAGGAGTATGTTTTCACAGCGGATTCAGCACTACTCCCAACCCTCCTGCCCTCATGGGTGTCGACTTTATGGGTCGCTACTTGGCTAAATGGAACAGCTGGATCTTTGGCGGCTGGCAGCTTCAAGTAGGTTACACCTACAATGGAATCGGCCTTGCATCACGCTCTGCAACGGTTGCCAGCACGATCCCAATCACCACTGGACCCCTGCTCGGATTCGTAGCGGCCAAAAACCTTCAGTTCTATTGGGCACCAAGCCTTGAACTGGGTCGCAAAAACTATACCAAAGAAACCGGTTTTTGGGGTCAACTTGTGGGCTTTCAAAGTAGTTTTGGTTCGGCCATTATTTTGGGTAACGGACATGTATTCTCCATGGATCTTAGACCTCGCTACTCAGACGAAAAAGTTTTCATGGACTTTACCGCAGCGTGGGTTTTGAATTTCTAGCGTTTACTATTCTAGCGCGCAGGCCCCTGCGGCACACGCCAATTGCTCCACCCGGTTGGTGTGATCCGTTTCCTCTATTACCTGAGACAAATCGATATTCTTGACCGCTAACGATAACTTTTCATAAGTCTCTTTCGAACAATCCTCAAAAGGCGCTTGCTGGTAGGTATGGTCATCAAAAGGCAAAAGCGATATACCCGAATAACCGAATCGATGTTCCCACATATCCTCTAATAGTCTTTCCCACTCATGATTTCGGACTGAAATGGTCACAGATACATTGTGTGGATTATCACCTTGACGGTGCCCTGGTGCTACCCAATATCGGTTATACAGCATGGTTCTGTCAAAGAGTGTTTTAGCCGTTTCATCGTGTCTAACAATCGAATTCTTTGGGCTCTCCTGAGGAATTGATACCACCACGCCATTGGTCCCAAACAAATCATCTTCGATAAGCTCTGGAATCACATGCATGAGGTAATTGGTTAACGCATCATCTTTATTCATCCGAACGCGTCGCATATAGTAGGGCGCATGCCTAGCATGAATTCCGCTGGCAGAGCCCACCACTGTTGAGGCGGAGCCTTCAGGTTTCACACAAGTGGTTCTGGCGGCCAGATTGACCCCAAGAATTTTGGCATACTTCTCGTTTACTTCCAGAACATGTTTGGCTCCTTCTGTCAGCCATTCTGGCGTAATTATTCCAGTTCCATCGGCAATTCCCGTAAACGATACACCCAGCAGCGAGTCTTGCTCCGTCGTTTCTTTCCAAATAGGGCGCAAATATGAGAAGTCTGTATAGGTTGCCTGTAAAGTTCCCAAAAGTGCAGCAGCATAGATTCGATTCAAAAAATCACGTTTATCTTCAACACCTGTTTGATTGGTGGTGGTTAAATTGCAAAACGAATACGGCCTTAATGAAATTTCATGACATGGGTTAAAAAACCAATCTTCATTATTGGTCCACGAAAATCCCGGTTCACCGCTGCCACTTTCCTGGCAGGTTTTGAACACATGTTCAAACTGTTCTCGCGTCGTTGTCTGTCGGTTTAAAATAGCGCTGTTATTGGCCCTAGCGCGATGTGGGTGTTTTTCCCACCAAGTTCCGTGCTTGCAGGTGAGCATTTCTGTGTCATCAGCATCAAATCCACAGATCAGTGCTGCCCGCCGAATCCCACCGGCCAATACACAATCTGAAATAATGCAAATAATGTCGTGCACTTCTAAAGAAGTTATTTTTCTGCCAACAGCACTGGCAAGTTTCTCCTCAACCAGCTTAAGCATTAATTTTAGAGGCTCAGGCCCTGGTGCCCTTGCCCCTGTCGAGAACAAATAGGCCCCCTTGGGTCTAATCTTTGAAAAGTCGAACTCTGGTCTGACTTTACCGTAAAAATAAGCCTCCATCAAAACATTCACAGATTCTGCCCAGCCCTCAATACTGTCATGAATCATGTAAATACCCGACTCTCTGGGCTTCATGATTTTTGGAAGCTGAGAAACATGTCGTCGTTGAACCGAATATCCAAAGCCTGTTCCAGATAAAAGAAGAAAAAGTGCTTCGCTAAAAATTTTAGTGTCTTGAATCGGCGCATAGGAGCAATTAAACATACGCACATTGTTTTTAAGAATCGACTCTCCCGCAAATTGCATTGAGCGCATGGATGGCATCACTTTCAACGTATGAATTCGTTGATACGCTTTCACAATATCAGCAGATAATTTGGGGAATTTGTCCAAGTGCATCTGCATGTTTCGATTGATTGTTTCTTCTAAGCTTTCTCTTCGTCCCAAGTGCGAAAGATGTTTTGCGTAAGTTCTGAATGCGACGATATCCGATAACAGCTTATTAGATCCGTTCATAATCACTCCTGTGCACACAGTATGGAACGGGGATATTTTGAATATCAATCGACAAATAGATTGATTCTTGTTAGCGCGTCAGTACGTGGCTATCATCTATTTCATTTCCGTCTGGCTTCATATTTTAGCTGCAACCATTTGGATTGGGGGTATGCTATTTATTTCGCTTGTTGTTGTGCCCTGGATGCGCACAGCTCAAGACTTTAAGCCCGGGAGGTTTTTAAGCGAAACAGGAAGGCGATTCAGAGCCATTGGGTGGCTTTGTTTTGCGATCCTATTAACAAGCGGGACATTTAACCTGTGGTTCAGAGGGGTTCGCCTTTCAGATTTCGGCAATTGGGAGTGGTTAAGCTCAGGCTATGGCCATACCATCGTATCCAAACTTGGCCTATTCGCCCTTATTCTAGCACTTAGCGTATTTCACGATTTTATCATCGGACCCAGGGCAACATCCATTATGAGAGAGGACCCAACTTCTCCTCAGGCACAAGCCCTCAGAAGAAAAGCCTCTCTCCTTGGACGCATCAACGCATTACTAGCCCTCACGATTCTCACTGTTGCTATTGCTATCGTTCGAGGATGGCCCTAGCACACCGTTTTTACTTCTTGCCTCTCATTCCTAAAACAAAGTAGGCCAAGCCCCAACGTTCTTCTTCGCTCAGATGCCCATAACCAGCCATGCCTGTACCCGGAAGCCCCGAGCTGATGCTCTTAAAAACATCCTGAGCCTTAACGCCCTGTTTGAAGGAATCTTTTACTAGATTTCGGGGAGCGGGCTTAAGCATCTTACCCAGATCACCATCCCCAGCACCCGTGTTTCCATGACAACTGACACAATTGGCCTTGTAAGCAACCTCGCCTTTTTTAAGAAGCTCTGTCGTCGACTTAGGAGGTGATGCTAACAACGTAAAACTTGCAAAAATTAAAGAACCGATTGTCAACTTTTTCACCATATGCTCCTTTCCAAATCGATATGAACGAACGCTACGCCAAACAGATAAAACTTCCTCAAGTAGGATCCCGAGGACAAGAGCAACTGGCACAAGCACGTGTCTTATGCGTAGGGGCCGGCGGCCTGGGTTCTCCTGTTCTTTTGTATCTTTCGGCTGCCGGAATTGGTTATTTGGACGTGATCGACCCTGATCAGGTGGATCTCACCAACCTACAACGCCAGGTTTTATTCAAAGAAGAACATCTTGGGCTTTCCAAAGCGCGTGTCGCAGCGGATCAAATCATGCGCCTCAATTCAAATATACGTTATGAGGCAATGGATACCTATTTAGGATATGACAATGCTGAAAAATTAATCCCTCAATATGATTTAATCATCGACGGCAGCGATAATTTTGAAACCAAACTGCTTCTCAATGACGCATGTTACAAGTTTGGGATACCTTGGGTTTATGCTGGTGTCAGCCAATTTGAAGGCCAAGTGGCGCTCTTTAAAAATCGTGGCGGTGCTTGCTATCGCTGTTTGTTTTCTGAACCGGACAAAACCCAAGTTCAAAGCTGTGAACAGGCTGGTGTTTTGGGGTCTATCGTCGGAATTTTGGGTTCATGCCAAGCTACGATTGCTTTGCAACACCTATTAGGTTTATATCGGGACGACGCCCGTTTACAGGTCTTTGATTTTCTAGGGTCTTGGAACTGTACCAGTTTTCAAATTCCCAAACGTGCTGATTGTTTAACCTGCTCCAGAAAACCAGAAGAAATTAGTTTAGATGCCAATTTTGTTTATTTGGATGTGAGAACCCAGCAAGAATGGGATGCAGGCCATCGCCCAGGTGCCATTCATTGGCCTTTAGATCGAATTGAACGTGGTGAAATACCTGTCCTGCCAGCAGGCAAAAGTGCTTGGCGCACTTGTTGCCAAACTGGCTACAGAGCCGCAGTGGCAGCTAAATTGCTCAAGGCGTCGTCGTTAGCAGAGGCGTCTTAACAACAGTAAAATCTTCTGGGTTCCAAATGTCAGAAGCAACTGCGTCCGCCATACTTGAAAGACCCTGAGCCCACAAAACACCCGACATTCCCGTAAACATCGCACCAGCAACCGTTGCAAATGCGAGACTCGTTGAAGCCTCTGCAACCCCTTTTCCTTCTGCATGATGATTTTTAATGGCCAAACCCACAAAGGCTGCCGGAATCAAAGTGATACTTCCAAACAACAGCTGGAACGAACCAATAGTCGCCAACTTCTTCGGAGCATTGGTAAGCCTCGTGAGAAAAACAGCAGGTTTTGATGCAGCGGTTGTTGTCGGTGTGGCAGCAGTTGTTGTTGTCGGTGGTGGCGGTGTTTGAGCAAAAACGGGTGCTACTGCCAACACCATAACCGGGAAAAACTTATACATGTGTACTCTCCTTGCCGGAGCAACATCAAAGCCAACAAGAGTATTTCCATCTCACTTAAAATGTAAATCGATCAATTTCAAAACGCAGCTCGGGTGTTCCGGTCTGTTCAAGCTCAAGCTCGCCGGTTTCCAACATATTTCCCAAATCTTGCTGTGTCAGAAGAAATAAAAAATCAGCAGGCCTGGATTCAAAAAAAAGCCCGGTTGGCGAGTCGGTTCGAACCTCAAGCCAACGATTTTTCAAAATACCATCTTGGGCCAAGCGCAAAGCCTCATCATGCGTCACACGAACGCGAACTGAGTTATCTTCCAGACGAATATTCATCGAGCGCCTCCAAATCTTGTGGCTGATTTAAATTCACGAATACTGACTCATTTTCTGAACTCAATGCAATCTGCTTAGCGCCAAGTTCTGTTAAAAACGCTCTAATTGACCAACGTTTTAAACTTCCTAACACCTGGACAGCCGCGGCATCGCACCAAAATAAAAATGGCATTTCTCTGCCTGCAAAATATACACCCGGCAACTCGGCATTGGTCACAAGTTCCATGAGAACAGACTTTGTCAACAAAGGCATATCCACCGGTAACACCAACACCCAGCCAGGTTCTTTCACATTACGTGCAACACTCATAAGCCCCGAAATTGGACCTTGGTGTGCAACTTCATCTGGCAAGCATTTGTAGCCGGGGACATCACCACAAATCAAAACTTCTCCTAATTGCTCACCCAGCGCAATCGCCCGTTCCAGCAACGTAACGCCATCAATCTTCAAAAAGCGTTTATCTGTTCCCATGCGGGAAGAACGCCCGCCAGCTAAAATTGCCACTTTTAGTGCTGACACAAAGCATGCCCTTGAAGCCACTCGGTTTCCCCATCGGCATAAAACTCTTTTTTCCAAATAGGGGCTCTGTGTTTGATTTGTTCAATCACATAACGCGAAGCTTGGTAGCATTCATCCCGGTGTCTTGAACTCACCCCAATCACCACGCTGGTTTGCCCAGGCTCTAACCTGCCCGTATAATGCTCAACGGCAATTTCCAGATCTTGACCCCACTGTGCTTTGGCTTCTTGTTTGATTTGCTCAAAAATCACTTCGGCCAGCGGCTTGAAAATATCATACTCAACCGCAACCACCTGGCGACCATGGTTTGTGCTTCGAACCACGCCAGTAAAAAGTAATTTGGCTCCGTGATTCATGATCTTAGCCTCCACACACCGGAGGAAGCACAGCAAGATGACTCCTATCACCGATTAAATCCTGCGACGCTAGTATCTGTTTATCATCTGCAATGGCTGATTCTGAAATCAGCGATGGGTTATCAAAATATTCCAAAAGCAGCCTTTTGACATCTTGAACTGTGGCACCAGAATCAATTTCGACTTGAAGTGTGTCTTTGTAGTTTCGAAAGGCTCCAAACAAGCGCAAAGTAATTAATTTCATATTGGATACACCTCAATTATTTCACCCCGATCCGGTGGCAGTAGCGCCCAAGCGTTCGCATTCGCCAACCCTGAAACACAGTAGGAAGCTTGTTTGTCAAACACATCTATTTCAAGGCTTCCATGCACACTCTGCAGCTTCCCGACAAAAAACGCCGTCAGACCTTCAGGCGTTTTCACTGAATGCTCCAACTTGGCTGTCCACGGTAGCTCTTCACGCTCACCTCTAACAACCTCAAGATAAGGCCTCATGAAAAATCGAAATCCAACCGCCGCAGCCATCGGATTGCCCGGCATCGCTAGCACCGTCGTTCCTTCAAGTTCCGCAAACAAAATTGGCTTTCCAGGTCTAATCGCCACTTTATGAAAATGAATTTTCGCCGAACGATTTTGAAGTACCCGCTCCACAAAATCAAACGCACCCACAGACACGGCTCCGGTACTGACAATCATGTCAACCTGGACGTCCAGCGCCTCATTCAACAAAGCATCAAATTGCTCTGGTTTATCTGGGCAAATACCAAGATTCACAACTTCAAGACCAAACTCCTCAAAACGCGTAATTAAATGCGGCCCATTGGAGTTTCTAATTTGACCATTGGCAAGTTCATTCCCCGTTGCAATCAACGCAACTTTAAACTTTCGAAAAACAGGCAATTTTTCAATACCAAGCGCGGCTAACATCATGACATGCTGAGACGCGATTTGAGTCCCTTTAGATAAAACTTTTTGACCTGCCTCAACATCACTTCCTGCAAGCCTAATATTGTCGCCAATTTTTACCTGAACATTCACCTCGACGGTGTCACCCAAGCGCCTTGTATCTTCTTGACGAACGACCGCTTCATTGCCTGTAAACCTCAGGGGTGCGCCTGTCATGATTTCAACAGCACGACCCGACTCCATTTGAGCTTCCGGGTCTCCTGCAGCAACTATTTTGGCATATTGCAAATTGCCAGGTTGCATGGGCGCCTGAACCAAAAAACCATCCATGGCCGAGTTCGAAAACACGGGGAAGTTTTCAGACGACACAATGTCTTCAGCTAAAACAAAACCACACGCCGACTCAAGAGGCACATGAATCACTGACAAGGTCTTTGTTTTACCAACGCGCCTGAGAACGGACAAGGCTTCTGGATATGAAAGCATGTTGCAATATTTCTCCTAAAATGGCCGCAGCCAAAACCCAAAGCAAATTCTGCGTGAATAAAGTCACACCAACGGCTACAGCCAGCTTGTATTTCGCAGTCGATATTCCAAGCTGCAGGTGAAACAGTCCTGTTGTCATTAATAAAAATGCAATCAATGCCGGCGGGTAAACCAGTGTCATCCATGAACAGGAAATCAACAAAACCCCAAATACTGCCGTCGACCAACTCTGCGTAGAACCGCCCTTCACATGTGCGGTCACTCCACCGGCCCCGTGACAAAACGGCAAGCCTCCAACTGCAGCAGACACACAGTTGCCTAGCCCAATCGAACGCAATAAATTCTTGAGCGTAACACGTTCAGCTCGCTCGCCAAAATAGGTTTCGCAGGCATTACGGGTTCCCAGAACTGAGTTAGACAACGTCAATGCCAATTGCGGCAGCAATAAACTTAAAACCAATCCTGGCCGAAACATGTCTGACGCAATCGAGACGGACACAGATTGCTCGAAAAAGCTTGCCCCCACAAATCCAACAAAAGCAATCAAACCCATCACTGGAATTTGCTTCACGCTGGGAAACAAAAATGCAGCTACAGCAAGCAATGCAATCCATGGCTGCGAGGCGATTTTAAAACCCTGATAGATCAGCAAAACACCGAGACCTACTTGGATTTGATGCACAATTGCAATCGGAACACGTTTTGCCCAGGACTCAACATCGCCCAAACTCAAGGTTAAACAAAATACACCCAAGCATACCGCGGCAACTCGCACTTCACTCAAACTCGCCGACAAAGCAACCGCTGATATAGCAATTGACTTTAGAGGCTGCACCGCCATAGGAACCTTGAAAAACCAAGCACTAGCAATGTAAACAACACCTGCAGAAATCAGCAATCGCGTTCCATCAAACCCAACCTTCTGTACCAGCAGCACAACAATTGGGAGAAGCACAGCAGCATCAGCGAAACCGCCTAAAAAATTGCGCAATTTATTCACGAGCAATCTCCAAAGCATGAACGATTAATTTTGAACTTGCATGAAGACCCTGCTCCACCGCCTTAGGGCTTCCAGGCAGGCAAATAATCAAGGTATTTCTAATCAAAACAGCTGTTGAGCGGCTCAACCAAGACATGGGCGTGTGATGAGAACCACTGGCCCTTAGCCACTCTCCAAAACCAGGAACTTCTCGCCCGCCAAACTGCTCACTCAAGGCCAGAACAGTCTCAGGCGTAATATCACGCCTCGAAATACCAGTCCCACCACTTGTAATAATCAAATCAAATTTCGACGTCTCAAGCCAAGCTGTTATTTGGCGTGTGAGTTGTTCTGGGTCATCTGGAATCACAGTAGCCTGTGACACACTCGCATGATGCGCTGACAGCCACTGGACCGCCGTTTCACCCGATACATCTTGCTGTTCACCACGCGAACAACGATCACTCAAAACCAATACACCCGCTCGAATACTCGACAAATCGATGTCAGACTTTCCACCTTCTTTGTGAATCAATCGAATATCTTGAAGTGCTAAATCTTTATCGATGGCCTTGGTAAGATCATAAATGCAAAGCAAGGCAGCATTCACACCGCACAGCGCCTCCATTTCAACCCCAGTTTTCCCAAAGGTTTTGACTTCACAAAACACGCGAATCAGCGACTCTTCGCACTCGCTCCAAACACGCACGGAACTTAGAAATAAGGGGTGACACAGGGGCAATAATGACGGTGCTGATTTAGCCGCTTGAATCCCAGCAACTTCTGCCAATAAAAGCGCATCGCCCTTGGGAAGAGACCGCTCCGCAATACGCGCGATCGTTTCTCTACTTGCAACAAAAACACCACTGGCAACCGCGCAGCGATGTGTATCGGCCTTGAACCCCGTATCGATCATTTTCATTCCCCGATCGATACGGTTTGATTATCTGATCTGCAATAGGCTATCCATGAACAGCCCGACCAACGGTCGTAAGCGCAGCCTCATAGATTGCTTCATATAGCGTTGGATGTGCGTGAACCGTACTCGCGATATCATCAATCGTTGCTTCCATTTGCATCGCAAACGCAGGTTCAGCCAAAAGCTCGGTGGCATCTGGGCCAATGATATGAACGCCTAAGATTTCGCCATACTTTGCGTCTGTGACAAACTTAATAAACCCTCGTTTTTTGCCGAGGATTCCAGCTTTGCCACTCCGAGCAAAATCGAACTTGCCAACTTTGACCTCATAACCACGCTTTTCAGCTTCCTCTTTCGAAAGGCCCGACCATGCAACTGGCGGATCTGAGTAGACGCACGAGGGCGTATGATCGTAGTTGAGCGGTGTGACACGTTGGCCAGCCATATGGGTGACCGCAATAATACCCTCAGCAGATGCTATGTGTGCAAGCCATGGCGTATTCACACAATCACCAATTGCATAAATGCTTGGCTCGTCAGACTGCATAGCGCCATTGACTTTCACAAAGCCTCTATCCAATTGGACTTTGGTTTTTTCTAAGCCAATATTGGAGGTCAAAGGTGCACGACCCACACTGACCAGTACATAATCTGAACTCACTTCAAGTTCTTCACCAGCCTGTGTTTTGAATGCCGTCTTGACAGTCTTGCCCTTGGTCGTGATCCCGGTGACTGAAGCACCTGTGTGGAACACGACACCCTGCGCTTCTAGCTGCGTCACGAGCTCTTTGGAACAATCTGGGTCTGCGGGTGCCAAAATACGCGGCAATGCTTCGACCACCGTCACTTTTGTGCCCATACGCACGAAAAGTGATGCGAATTCAATCCCAATCACGCCACCCCCGATCACCACCAACGAACCTGGGATTTCAGGCAAATCAAGCGCTGTATCGGAGTTCAAAATCCGCCCACCCGCAGGAGCAAATGGCAATGAACGCGGCGTTGAGCCCACGGCCAACAAAATATTTTTTGTTGAAAGAACTTTGTCACCCACAGCCACTTCGTGAGCAGATTTGACTGTGCCAAACCCCGTCACAACATCAACTTTACGGGACTTCATCAAATGTGAAACACCGCCAGCGTTGGTGCTGATCACGCGTGATTTATATTTTTGGATTTTTTCCCAATCAACTTTGGCGCCTTCAACCGTAATACCGATTTGAGACGCCTCTTTGATCTCTGAATACACATCAGCAGCATGCAGCAAAGCCTTGGTCGGAATACAACCTCGGTTTAAACAGGTACCACCTAATGTTGAATCTTTTTCAACAACTGCAACCTTCATGCCAAGCGCTGAAGCTCTTGCAGCCGCCACATAACCCCCTGGGCCTGCGCCCAGGACCACCAGATCGTAAGGGTATGTCATGGTGTTTACTTCAGTTTGGTTTCTTTGAAGTCGACGTGTTTTTGAACTTTAGGATCGTATTTTTTGAGCAACAGCTTATCTTTGGTGTTGTTCTTGTTCTTCTGGGTTACATAAAAAAACCCAGTGCCTGCCGTGGATTCAAGCTTTACCAACTCACGATTACTTTTTTTCGCCATAACTCTTCGAAACCTTCCCCGTCACTACAGCGCCAAGATCCAAACACCCAAGGCGCACAGCCTGTGAGTTGAACAGAATCTCAGAACCTGCTGCAACATTTGTGAAGCTTTCTTTAAGGCTTATTGGCAATTCAGTCAAGCCAGTCCCCATCACAGAAGTCACCGGAGCAGCTTGTTTGGCATAAACACAAACTTCCGTATCTTTGGGCATAGAACGAATCCGCCCTACAAGGTCAGCATAGTCTCTCACACTGGCCCAATGACCAGAATCACGCTCTAAAGCTAAAGCCCCTGCCCGGTCAGTCGCAATGATTTGATACCCAAGTGGAGCATAGATTGCTGGCATCCGAAGACTGATAAGATGTCTTTGCAGTGGCTTTCGGTAAGGCTGCGCGTAAACAGCGATGTCAACAGGCTTGCCAGCTTCTGGTTCTGTATCAACACTCATAGCCACCAGCTGAGCTGCTCTGGTTTCAGAATCATGCTGGACCTTGAGATTGATCTCAGAAAGCTCTGTCTGAGCAAAGGCTTGGTCCTGCAAAATCTGCATGGGTTCCATGAACGCAGCAATGGCCGCCGGCTCTATTGGCATTCCTGCACTGGCAACCCTTCTCTGGTACACCAACTGTTCCCCTGTGCTCGTTTTTAAAGAAACATCCAAGGTATAAGTCCCACCTGTTTCATGTTCCTGAGTAAGCGCAATGCTGTTACTCAAAGCCATACCTGCCAAAAATGGCGTGTCTTTCAGGGTTCTGGCCAATGAGTAGTGCCAAGTCTTGCCCCCAACCTCCACCGTCATCGGGAGGGTTCTTGCTTTGCGGCCTAAAACCCCCCGAACCCCAGAAATACGATCACCCGTTAGAACACCCACTTCCACGCCTGATTGTCCCATTTTGTACGGCTGATCTTTGCCAAATACTGTAGTCACTATCTCTGCCTTGGCGACTGGTAACTCACTGGACCCAGTCTGCAAAAAACCATGGCCGAATCCCATAAACTCTTTACCCTGAACCCAGGTCACAGTCCCCAAAGCCGAAAGATTCATATCTCCACCAATCAAAACTACGCTAAACGCATCACCCGCACGAAAATCGCGTGATGCTTGGCCAGAGGCATTTCCAGTAAACCCACCTGCCCCAATCACAGGTTGCGCAAAACCATGACGGGTAAATTCGCCAGCAAACATGGTTGCAATACCAGGTGATGCACCTGACAGGATTAAAGGCACACTCACACGCTTCAAGTCGGCTTGAACGGGTAATAGCTTTGATGGCGCTAACATCGAACCGATAGGCGTAATCCCAGCAATGGCATCAGTCGTGAATTGCCCAAACGCGTAAGAAAGGGCTCCCACAAGCTTGCCATCAATGTATACGGGGCTACCGCTCATCCCCGCAGCGACATTGGATCTCTCAAACTTTTCTCCAAGAACTCGGGCTATAATTAGGTCTTGACCCGGACCTACCTGGTTGGCCATTTTGCCAAGAATTTCTAGTTCAAATGCTTCTACCCCTTTCGCGCTTGAAAATATCGTGTATCCCGTCGCTTTCAGACCAGGTCTTAAATCTTTGATCGGAAAGTAATCAATTTGGGGCGCAGCTGCGACAAATTGGGCGCCGAACAAGAATAACACAAGTACGGGCATAGCTTTAGTATATAAGAGGTGCGAGTTGAATAACAAATGGACAATACAAAATAGTTTGGAACAGTACCTCATCTCGCGCTGGGGACAGCCCTATTTTGCCATCAATGAGGCTGGAAATTTGACCTGCGACCCTAGTGGAAAAAACGAGTATCCCATTGATTTAAAAGAACTTGTTGATGATTTATGCCGGCGCGGCATTGAGCCACCACTGTTAATCCGTTTCAATGATATTTTGGGCAGCCGTGTTCAGGTGATTGCTGAAAGTTTCAGACGTAGCATTGATGAATATGGCTATAAAAACACTTACCGTTCTGTTTTGCCAATCAAAGTGAATCAACAGCGCCATGTGGTCGAAGAGCTCGTGCGACACGGAAAAAACTACAATCTTGGCCTAGAAGCTGGTTCCAAGCCTGAATTGCTGGTTGCTATGGCCTTGATTGACGATGCGAATTCAATCCTTCTATGCAATGGCTATAAAGATCCGGAGTATCTTGAAACCGCTTTAGATGCCCAACGTCTCGGTCTCAAGCCATTTTTGATTCTGGATCGTTTTGCTGAATTGCCTCAGATCATTAGCATTGCCAAACGACGCAATCTTATCCCACACATTGGTATCCGAGCAAAACTTTCGACCCGTGGGAAAGGACGCTGGGAAGACAGCTCCGGAGATCGAAGTAAATTCGGTTTAACTTCTCGTGAAATCGTGGAAGCCGTTGAGCTTTTGCAACGTGAAGACATGCTTGGATGTCTAGAGCTCTTACATTTTCATATTGGTTCACAAATTACTTCGATCAGATCAATCAAAAATGCAGTGCGTGAAGCAGCACACTTATACTGCAATCTGCGCCGCATGGGTTGTGACCGACTTTCTTATATGGATATCGGCGGCGGTCTCGCCGTTGACTATGATGGCAGTCGCAGTGACTTCCACTCCTCCATGAACTACTCCACTCAAGAGTATGCCGATGATGTGATCTCTACCACTCAAGAGATCTGCGATGAAAACAACATGCCGCACCCCGGAATCATCTCGGAGTCTGGCAGAGCTTTAGTGGCCCACCATGCCATGCTGGTATTCAATGTCTTAGGTGTCAATGAAATGGCCCGTATGGGACAAAATGATCTTCTACCACCGACTGAAGACGAACACAGTGTTCTACACAGCATGTGGGAAGCGTACGAATGCGTGAATAAAAAAAGCTTTCAAGAAGCTTACAACGATGCTCAGAGTGCCAAAGAAGAAAGCGTGACTCTCTTTAGCCACGGGCTCATTGACTTAAAAACGAAGGCCCGCGTAGATGACCTATACTGGGCAACCTGCCAAAAAGTTCAGCAAGGGCTCGCCAACGAAAGTTTCGTACCCGAAGATCTCAAGGATCTAGATAAGAAGCTCAGTGACACTTACTACTGTAACTTTTCACTTTTTCAGTCTCTGCCAGACTCCTGGGCCGTAGGTCATATTTTCCCGATCGCTCCTATTCATCGTCTTGAGGAAGAGCCCACCCGCGAGGCGATTTTAGCCGACTTAACCTGCGACTCTGATGGCAAGCTGGATCAGTTTATTGACTTACAAGATGTCAAAAAAACCATTCGATTACATGCTGCCAATGGAAAGCCTTACTATCTCGGCGCCTTTTTGGTCGGCGCATATCAAGAGATTTTAGGAGACTTGCATAACCTATTTGGTGACACCAATGCGGTGCATGTCTCCCTTCGTTCTGACGGCAAATACAGGCTCGACCACGTTGTAAAGGGCGACACTGTGAGTGAAGTCTTGAGCTATGTCGAATACGACCGCCTAGATCTTATCAAACGCATTCGAAACTTAGCAGAATTTGCCGTGCGTGAAGGTGGACTCACATTCGAAGAATCTGCCAAGCTCATGAGACGATATGAAGAAGGCCTGGCTGGTTATACCTATTTGGAAGACATTGACTAAAGAGCTTTAGTTTTGGCTATTAGACTCAGAATCCTTGGATTTCACATCATAGCGACAGCGTAACTCTGCTTACTAGAATAAGGGTTTAGTTCTGGTCTTCACGCACAGAACTAGCACCTGCGGTTGCTGATTTACCCCTGTTTTGCGCCTGTGACTCCAGCAATTTAATAATCTCCTCTATTCGAATCTTCATCCAGATTTTAGCGAGCTTATTTTGTCCTGTTCCATCTGGATCAACACCCCAGATTTTATCTCGTTTAAGGCTTAGAAGCAGATATGGAAATGTGGCAAGCAGCAGATGCTTTAATGTAGAGTCTGCTTCTATCTTTGCACGCACAGCCAATTCCATCGCACCTTCGGAGTCCTTATCCCACTCATCACTCTTAAACTTAGACTCCCCAATATCACCTTCCCAATATTTCTGTTTTAGTTTTTGAGCGTGAAAATAGCTTTCTGAACACCCATACTCATGCTCCCCAACAGTAATGCGTGGCTCCTTATAGTCCCATGTAGAGTGAACATTTTCAAATTCAGTTGCCCAGACATAAGGTTGGCCTTTTAAATATTGAACAGCCTTATCAACGCCCGAAGTGCCATGACCTAAAGCTTCACCAATTTTCTTTGCTGGATACCAACATGGTAAGGTGAGTTTTTCTTTGACTACAAGCCAATGAGCCTCTTGTGTTTCAGACAAGTAAATCATTGGTTCAGTCAACTTCTTGCATAACCTGGGTTCGTCATTGCGAAGCCGCCTTTCGGCCGCTGAAGCAATCCATAAATCCCGGTTCGCCACGTCGGCTTTGCCTCCTTGGTGTGACAATATGAGATGTTCTGGGATAGATTTAGTAGCTCTAAGCTTTGTAGCAATAATTTCCGCGGCAACATCAAAGCCTGCATTTACTATTATTTGAGCAAGCTCTTTACTTGGTTGAAACTCTAATACTTGTTGTCCTTGATTAGAGTTTTGTTGTTGGTTAGAATTTTGCTGCTCATTTGGCGCAACCCACATGCCTGGGAGACTAGAACCCTCAGGGGCTTTTTGAAACTCTAAGGCAGTTTCGCTGGTTTTAAATGACTCTTCATGCTCAGCAATTCCCAGAATCCTTTTTAGAAAATTTAACCAGGCCCAATCTTTAAGTTCCTTAGGAGTTAACTTGCCGCTTTCTTCGGCTTTTTGAAGCTCCTGATGATACTTTTCTTTTTCTTGGTATTCGGTAAGTTTGTGAGAAGGCAACAGAGCCGAATTATCCGAAGGCAGTTGATGGATTTCACCTGTAGGCACGCTCACAGGGCCATCCGCTTGAAGGAGACTATCTGTCACAGATTTTTTTAAGGCTAAGCCGCCCAAGATAGAACCCAAAGACCACTTTTTTTGTGGAACGTCTTGAAAAACAAAGTGTTTAGCCATTTTCCACGACGGCTTATCAGCTTTTAACGCTGATTTAACCAGATAATTGACATTGTTGAACAGAGAGCCTGTGTGAACTCCGTGATTGGCATTAACTATCAAGCTTGTCATTAAAAACACTAAAATAAACAATTTCATAAGACATGGTTTATATTTAATTTTTAAACTGTCAACAGGTAGAGCCAGTTACAAGAACGCCTTGCTTTTAGATATTAACGTCAAGATACGGGGATTATGCGTCACCATAATAACCGTCATCCCCAGTTCACGATTCAGCTCTTGCATCAGCTCGACAATCGCCAGGCCCGTGTCTTCATCTAAGTTGCCCGTTGGTTCATCAGCCAGGAGCAATTTAGGATTTGTCACCAACGCACGAGCCAGTGCGACACGTTGTTGCTGGCCACCTGAAAGCTCGCCTGGTTTGTGTTCAAGTCTGTCGCCTAGACCCACACGTTCTAACCATCGCCTAGCGTCTTTTAAAGCAGCTTTTGGTTTAGTGCCCCGAATCATCAATGGCATTTGTACATTTTCAAGAGCTGTAAGCTCAGGCAGCAGGTGATGAAATTGAAAAACAAAACCTATTTGCTCGTTTCGAAAGCGTGCGATTTCCGATGCGGTTAACCCAAAAACGTCTTGACCATCGAGCAATACGCTACCTGAAGTTGGCGTATCGAGCGTGCCTAAAATATGAAGTAGAGTGCTTTTGCCAACCCCAGAAGGCCCGGTAATAGTCCACATCTCGCCGGAGTCTACTTCAAGATCCAAGCCCTTTAAAACTGGCACTTCGCGCTTGTCTAAAAAGTAGCTCTTTTTTAAGCCCCGAACTTCTAGTTTCATGACCGAAGTCCCTCCACCGGTTTAAGACGCGCTGCAAATAACGCAGGTGGTATCGTCGCCAAAAAGCTAACAGCCAAAGCACCTAAGACCACATAACTGACTTCAAGAGCATCTATTCTTACTGGTATCTGACTGATATAATAAATCTGCGCATCGAGGCCGATTCCAAAACGCGCCAACAACCCACAAATCACAAGACCTAACAGCAAACCTAAAGCTGTTCCAATCGATCCAATCATTAACCCATAAGTCACAAAGATTTTCATGACTGACACATGGGTGGCCCCCATGCTTTTTAAAATCGCAATCTCTTTGCCCTTTTCAAGAACAACCATAATCAACGTCACCAGAATGAGTAGGCTTGCCATGCTCAAAAGGGTCATCAAAATAATAAACATGGCTATTTTCTCAAGTTTCAGGGCTGAAAAAAGCGGACGATTCATCTCCATCCAGTCTCTCGTATGAAATGGGTATCCACCCAGAATATGTTCTATTTCGTCTGAAACTTTGCTCGCAAACTCTGGGTTCGATATTTTGTATTCAATGCCCGAAACACCCTCTCCAAGACCAAACAAACGCTGAGCAGAACGAAGAGAAACATAAGCAAATTTCGAGTCATACTCGTACATGCCCGTGTTAAATAATCCAGCAATTCTGAAAGCACGCGTCTTAGGTAGCATCCCCATGGGTCCAAGCTCACCCATTGGGCTCACCATGTTGACACTGTCACCCACAAAAACTTTGAGATTCTTGGCCATCTCGATGCCAATTATAATTCCACCAGTGTTCAGACCTTCCCAGCTGCCCTCTTCGAGGCTTTTACTTAAATCAAAGTCTGGCTTTGCTATGCCCTTAAACACAGCCCCTGTCATGTTCACTTTGGAAGACAACATACCCTCGCCCAAGATAAATGGCGCCGCGCTCACAACTCCGGACAAGCGTTGAGTTTTATCAATCACTTCTGGGTAGTTTGAAAACTCACGTCCAAATTGCATGAGCATGACATGGGGGTTTGAACCCAAAATCTTGTCCCGAAAATCACTGGAAAAGCCGTTCATCACGCTCATCACAATGACCATGCCAGCCGTCGAAGCCATCACCGCAAACACAGAGATAAACGTGATAATCGAAACCGCTTTATGGGATCGCTTGGCCATCATAAAACGCTTGGCCATAAAGCTTTCATAAACGAAGGATGCGTTAAATCTGCCTTCGCCTAAAAATAAGTACCCAATCGCCCCCAAAATCCCCAACCCAATCAAAGATCCCACAGCCATCGCCGTGTACATCACAATTTGATAGGCAGCGGAGTCAGTCATTTCAAGACTCTCATTTTTGGAAAGAGAACCACTTCTCGAATCGATGGGCTATTGGTCAGCAACATGACCAATCGATCAATCCCGATACCCTGCCCGGCTGTCGGCGGCATGCCAACTTCCAAGGCATTCAAAAAGTCCTCATCCACATCGTGTGCTTCTTCATTCCCTGCGGCTTTCTGATGTGCCTGTGCCTCAAAACGCTCGCGCTGGTCAAGCGGGTCATTGAGCTCTGAGAACGCGTTGGATACTTCCATACCCGCGCAGAATAACTCAAATCTATCTACTACGGCGAGGTCCGTGTCGCGTCGACGCGCCAGCGGGCTTACAGCCACTGGGAAATCAAGTAAAAATGTCGGCTGAATCAACTCGCGTTCAATTTGATGTTCAAACACAGCATACAACAAATGCAACGCCAGATTGCGCGCTGCGACTGGGTCAGCAGGAACACCTCCGTGTTCTTTCACAATTTTTGTAGGAGTATCCGGCGTGACACAGCGACCCTGAGCGATTTCAAGTGCCCATTCCACACGATGTGTTTGCTCAAGCTCACGGGTTTTAATCTCATCGAACTCAAGATGCTCTGCCACCAAACGTGCAATCGAAACACGCCTAAATGGCTTTTCGAAATCCAGCATATGCTCCCCATAAGGCATTTGGTATGAGCCATGAACTTCGAACACAAGCTTTCTAAAAAGCTCTTCACTCAAAGCCATCAAATCTTGATAATCTGCATAAGCTTGGTAAAATTCAATCGTTGTGAACTCAGGGTTGTGCTTCGTGCTCACGCCCTCGTTTCTAAACAAACGGCCTATTTCATAAACGCGCTCAAACCCACCCACGACTAAACGCTTTAAATGAAGCTCCGTCGCAATACGTAAGGATAAATCTTCTCCCAAAGCATTATGGTGAGTCAAAAATGGTTTAGCAGCTGCACCACCAGCAATGTCGCTGAGGATAGGCGTTTCGACTTCCATAAAGTCACGAGCATCCAAGAAGCTTTGAATCGCGCGAACGATTTTTGAACGTGTCTTAAAAATGCGCCGTGCATCTTCGTTCACGATTAAGTCTAAGTAGCGTTCGCGATAACGCTGTTCAACATTGGTCAGCCCATGCCATTTTTCTGGCAATGGCTTCAAAGATTTTGTAAGCAACTGAAAGCTAGTAACATTCAGCGACAACTCACCAGTCTTGGTCCGCATCGGGGTTCCGGTCACACCAATGAAATCGCCCATGTCTATAAACTTAAGCTGTTCATAGGCATCCCCAAGTGAAGTTTGTTGTATGAACAACTGAATCTGACCCGAACGATCTTGAATCCGGTAGAAGCTTGCTTTCCCCATAGAGCGCACAGCCATTACCCTACCAGCAAGTTTAAAATTTTCCTGAGAATCGACTAACTCTTCACGCGATTTGTCCGCATAGCGCGCCAAGAACTCTTCGGCAGTCATATCCGGCTTGAATGTATTGCCATAAGGGTTAATCCCCAATTGTCTAAAATGCTCTGCCTTATCCAGGCGTTCTTGTCTGATGCGCTGCTCGGTCATAACTAGGCATCTGCTAGCATATTATCCAAATATTTACACGCACTTGTGGCATTTCCCAAGTTAAGCGCCAAGAAACCTACCTGTATTGACGAACCCAATCTATATATTTAAACTACACTCATTCATGGAAACCAAAACAACCCTATGGGTCGGTGGGGCCCGGAACGCCCATGGAACGCGCATCTCACGTAAAGTCACCTGCACCAAATGCGGCGTAGATGATTTTATTACTTCAAGGCCATCCAAAACCAATGGGGCCCTGTGCCGTTCATGTGCTCAAACCGAGATTGGAGCCATTGAAATGGGCAAAAAAGCTCCTAGAATCATGGCTCAACATACTTGTTCAAACTGCAAGTGCTTTTTTACCTTGCCTGCCAGGATTAAACTGGAGAAAGATTCTCTCTGCCCGGCTTGTTTAAAAGGCCATGATATTTGGCGGGGATCCGCAAACATGACTGTAGAAGAACGCGACTCTTTAAGCTTTGAAACCCGGAAATCTGGGGTTATGCTGCGCAGAAAAGAGCCCTCATGAACTTTGAAAAATTGCTCAGTCCAAGCCAGTTCGAAGCTGCAACAACCTTAGATGCTCCCATTTGTATCCTGGCCGGAGCAGGCACAGGTAAAACTCGGGTCATAACCCACCGGATTGCTTACCTAATTTCAAAAGGCGCCTCCCCAAGCAGTATTTTAGGCCTTACTTTTACCAATAAAGCCGCTGGCGAAATGCGCGAACGTGTTGAGCACTTAGTACCTGGAGTTTCTCGCCAAATCGAATTGGGTACTTTTCACGGAGTAGGCTCCAAACTCCTCAGACGCTATGGGCATTTTGTGAATGTCATGCCGACATTTGTGATTTACGATGCCTCAGACAGCGAGAAGCTTCTCAAAGAAATCGCCCTGACCAAGCTGAATCTTTCTAAAGATTATTTTTCGTTTTATTCAGATCAAATCGATAAATGGCAAAACGAAGGTCTTCTGCCCAGCCAAGTTGAAAGCATGGGTGACCAACGCATTATGCGTGCCCGCGAACTTTACACGGCTTATTTAGAACGCTTGGGCGAACTCGGTGCGCTCGATTTCAATAGCATTTTACTCAAAACACGTGACCTGCTCGCTCATCCTGAAGCACACAAAGAGCTCACACAGCGCTTTAGACATATCTTGGTTGATGAGTATCAAGATACCAACTCTGTTCAGGCTGAAATCGTCTATGCACTGGGCAAAGATGCTGAAACCTTGGCGATTGTGGGTGATGACGACCAGTCAATCTATGGCTGGCGCGGTGCAAAACCCTACAACATGGAAGAGTTTTTACATAAGTTTCCGAGCGCTAAGCTGGTCAAACTTGAAGAAAACTATCGTTCCACCCATGCGATTTTAAGCACTGCCAATGCAGTGATTTCCAACAACGAACGTCGTTTAGGAAAAAATCTCGTCGCAGTTGCCGGCCACGGCGAAACTGTCCGGGTAATTAAAACCAGCTCAGACCGGTATGAAGCAGAGTTGGTAGCACGCCGAATTGAAGATAAAGTCCGCAAAGGCCAATCTTTGGATGACATCGCGATTTTAATGCGCGCCAACGCGCAATCACGCCCTTTCGAAGAAGCTCTGCAAGCCGCACGCATACCCTACAAACTGGTTGGCGGTGTAAGATTTTACGATCGTAAAGAAATCAAAGATATTCTGTCTACTTTGCGTGCTGCCCTGAACCATAAAAGTGACTTGGATTTAGCCAGAGCAATCTCATCAAGCAAACAAGGCGTTGGAGCCACCAGTATTGGCAAAGCACAAAGCTACGCCGAAACTCATGGCACGAGCTTATTTAGCGTCTTTCTATCAAAGCCCGACTTAGTCAAAGCAGGTATCTCAGCCAAAACCGCTGACAAAATTACGGCTTTTACGGAAGGTTTAAACGAGCTCGGCATCTTGGCAGAAAAAGAATTAAACGCTGCCGAAGCCATCGCCCGAGCCCTTGACTTACAAGGCCGTGAAGACAAACTTGAAGAAGAGCGACTTGAAAATATCGAACAGTTAATCTCAGCTGCACAGCAGTACGTAGATGATTGTGACCTTTATGACCAAGAACCTACGGCGATTGGCTTTTTAGAAAATGCTGCCCTGCTTTCAAGCGCAGATGATTTTGGCCCCGCAGCGACCAACGGTGCCGTGACCCTCATGACCTTGCACGCAGCCAAAGGCCTTGAGTTTCACACGGTCTATATGGTTGGCATGGAAGAATACGGCTTCCCGCACGCTCGTGCACTGGAAGAAGATGCAAAACCAGACCAGCTTGAAGAAGAAAGGCGACTCGCCTATGTGGGGATGACCCGTGCACGCCGTGAACTTGTGCTGACCTATGCAACACGCAGACTCATTCGAGGACAAGTCAAAGGCCGAGCGCCTAGCCGATTTTTGCGCGAGCTCCCTAGGGACTGGGCTGTTGGAGACTTGCCTGATTTTAGACCAAGCTGGTATTAAGAACTCCTACCCCTGAACCCGCAATCCAAAGCTGGCCTTGCAGCTCATGCGGCTTCAAATAAGCCTGGCAAATTTCAAAGCCCTCACTCGCAAGTTGCTCAAGATGTTTTTGACGCATAATGCCCTCAATTCCACCTAGCAGGCTTATGGCTCGGCGGCCCTGAATCAAAAATGGACTGCTTCGGGTCGCATCCACCACATAACCTTCTGGATTGCAAAGCAATGCTTCGAAAGCACCTGCTGCGCGGGCTTCATTGATCGCTTGGTCATACACTTCGCGTTGGTTCGTTTTGATTTGAGAAGTCGCGATTTGAGATGAAAGGATAACTTTGACTGGGCTCTTTGGGATTTCAGGCAATGGGCGGGTTGTAATATGATAGGTGCCATCGGAGATAGCGATGCGTAGGAGGCCATCCGCCAAACCCCTCACCCCAACCCTCTCCCTCAAAGAAAGAGGGAGGGGAATCGACGTCAACGCCGCATGACGATGTAAACGCTCCAAATGCTCAGCCAGGTAAATTGGCTTGCCATTTTGCACTCGAACTGTCGTAAATACTTCCATCATGAAACAAAAATCTTTTGGGCTTATTGGTTTTGCTTGTGATGAAGGTGTCAGACGTAACAATGGTCGGCAAGGTGCATCTGGTGGCCCTGCTGCATTTCGATCCGTTCTCAAGCAAACACCGTTTGTAGATTATGGAGACGTACACTGCAGGAATGGCGATCTTGAAACAGCGCAAGCTGAACTAGGCAATCGCGTATTTGAGACCTACCAGGCAGGCCAAATGCCAATCATCATAGGCGGTGGGCATGAAACCGCTTGGGGAACGTTCCAGGGGATTCGGGGTGAGGGTTCACTCGGGATCATCAATCTTGATGCCCATTTTGATTTAAGGCCTCTCATCGATGACAAGCTCGGCTCTTCTGGCACGCCGTTTAGCCAAATTGCCAATGCGATGGGCAGCAAATTTGACTATCTCGTGCTGGGGATTCAACCCACCAGTAACGCTGATTTTCTTTTTGAAAAAGCCAGAGATTTACACGCATACCATGTGTTAGCCGAACGTTTTGAATCTGACGCCATAGCACATATTAACGCCATGCTGGAGCGTCATGAGCGTATCTACTTAAGCATTTGTCTCGATGTCTTTGCAAGCGCCTATGCCCCAGGCGTGAGTGCACCCCAGCCCTTTGGTATTACACCAATACAAGCATTGCCCATTTTGAGGCGTCTAGCTGAAAGTGGCAAAGTCATCGCTCTCGACATTGTAGAGTTGGCACCCAATTATGACCCTTCAGGAATCACCGCGCGACTAGCAGCCGGTTTGCTGAATGAGTGGATTCGTGTATCAAATACCGCAACATGAAATCTGACTCGGTTGCCATTATTGATTTTGGGTCTCAAACCACACAGCTTATTGCTCGAAGATGCCGCGAGCTTAAAGTTTACTCGCAGATTTACCCCTGCAGTATCTCGCCAGATGCACTGAAGGCTATCTCTCCAAAAGCAATCATTTTGTCAGGCGGCCCAGCATCTGTTCACGAAGATGCTTCGCCCAAAGTTCCCGAAGGGCTTCTCACTTGGGGGATACCGATTTTAGGAATTTGCTACGGAGCACAAAGTATCTCACAAGTTCTCGGTGGCCATGTGTCACCCGCATCACACAAAGAGTTTGGTCGAGCGCATCTTACCCTCCGCAAAGCCTCTAAATTGTTTGACGGATTGGAACATCAAAACGTCTGGATGAGTCATGGCGATCAAATCACCTCTCTTCCACAAGGTTTTGAGACCATCGCTTCGACCGCCACCTGTCCTCATGCTGCCATTGCTTGTGAGCGCCGCAAGATTTATGGTGTTCAGTTTCACCCAGAAGTCACACATTCACCTTATGGCAAGCACTTGCTGGCGAACTTTCTGTTCAAAATCGCAGGGCTGCATCCAAACTATGAGCTTGCTGATTTTGCTGAAGAAGAAGCTGCTCGCATTAAAACGATCGTAGGCAATTCGCGTGTGATCATGGCTCTGTCCGGCGGGGTGGATTCATCCGTTGCTGCCAAACTCATCCAGAAGGCCATTGGCGACAAACTCACCTGTATTTATGTCAATCACGGTCTACACAGACTAGGTGAACTGGACGAAATCGCCACATTAAATCCCATCATGATTGACGCCCGCGAGCGATTTTTCAGCGCCCTCAAAGGCATCACTGACCCAGAGCAAAAACGCAAAATCATCGGTGCCAAGTTTATTGAAGTCTTTGAAGAAGAATCTGCCAAATATTCAGACGCAAAGTTCTTAGGCCAAGGCACTCTGTATCCAGATGTGATTGAATCTCAATCAGCTACAGGTAGCCCTAGTGATGTGATTAAAAGTCATCACAATGTTGGGGGTTTGCCTGAATATATGAAATTATCGCTCATAGAACCTCTACGCATGCTATTCAAAGACGAAGTTCGTACTTTAGGGCGCCTTCTAGGGCTTTCCGAACAATGGGTTTCACGCCAACCTTTCCCTGGGCCTGGACTTGCGATTCGAATTCCAGGCGAAGTCACGCCTGAACGCTGTGAACTTCTAGCCAAGGCTGACCTGATTGTACGACAAGAAATCCAAGGTGATTACTGGCAAACTTTTGCAGTTTTATTACCTGTTAAAAGTGTCGGGGTCATGGGCGATTCAAGACGTTATGGAGAAACGATTTGCATTCGCTGCGTTGAAAGTGAAGATGGTATGACTGCTGATTGGGCCTACCTACCCCAGGATGTACTCGCCCGGGTTTCAAACAGAATCGTAAACGAAGTCTCAGGGATCACCCGCGTTGTTTACGACATCAGTTCAAAACCACCCTCAACCATCGAATGGGAATGAAACAACCACAGAATCTGGTGGATTAAAGATAACGGATACAGCAGCATCCGCAAAATGAAACAAACCTTGTCCCCATAAAAATGAGGTGGCTCCTCCAAGCACTGTTCCTACAACCGCGATAAATGCTTGGCCTGCGGTAGCATCCGCTACCGTCTTTCCTTCCTCTAAGTGCCGTTTAACAGCATGACCCACCCAAGCTGCTGGAAAAAATGTAGCTGTCGAAAAGAGAAACAGAAAACCCCCAAAGGCAGCAGTTTTATGAGGATTTGAAGCTGACCTGGTGAGAAAAATAGCTCGCTTGGGAGAGGTGTGATTTGACTGTGCCGTCACGCCTAAACATAAAAACAAAATCAAAACCGAACCTTTCATTGTTGCTGGAACAACTGAAGTCCGGTCCAGATTCCGAGCAAGACGATTCAACCTACTTACCTTACGATACCTTAACGCGGGTCTCAAACCGAATCGTGAACGAAGTTCCTGGTATAACCCGGGTAGTTTATGATATCAGTTCAAAACCGCCTTCGACTATAGAATGGGAATGATATGAACACCAAAAATAAAAACAGTGTACCGGAGCGATTGGTCTGGATTGATTTAGAGATGACCGGGCTCGATCCAAAATCGTGCGCAATTATCCAAGTTGCGATGATTATCACTGACATGCAGCTCAACGAACTGGCTCAGATTGATATGACCGTTTGGCAACCTGAGGCAACTTTGTTGAGTATGTCCCCCGTAGTCAAAAATATTCACACCCAAAATAGCTTACTGAAACGCGTCCGCGCTTCTGATGTCTCAGTTGTTGAGGCTGAGCGCAACTTAATGGAACTACTGACCAAACATGTAGGGTATCAAAAAGGCCATCTAGCTGGGAACTCTGTCTATGTAGACCGAGGCTTTCTGAAAGAGTATATGCCAATGGTTGAAGGTTATCTGCACTATCGCCAGCTCGATGTGTCTTCCATTAAGCTCATGTGCTCTGAATGGTACAAAGTCAAAGCACCCAAAAAAGACAGTGCTCACACGGCGTTGGAAGACATTAAACAAAGTATTGAAGAGCTCAAATTCCTCAAGAAAGAGTGCTTTAGACCTACTTGATTCCTATGAATGAGCTGATTCTCTTAGCCCAAATTTCAATTGTCACCGGCGTTTGTTTCGCTGCAGCACGCTATGGGAAAGAGGCGCTTGTTTCACTCATTGCCCTTCAAGCAATTATTGCGAACCTACTCGTACTCAAACAGGTTTATCTTTTTGGATTGCACGTCACTTGTTCAGACGCTTTTGCAGTAGGCAGTATTCTGGCTCTCAATTTACTGCAGGAGAAATTTGGACGCGAAGCTTCCCAAAAAGCAACATGGATTTCATTTGGAGCCATGTTGTTTTTTGCTGCCAGCACCCAAATTCACTTGCTGTATGCACCAAGTTCAACAGACACTATGCACCAGCATTATACTGAGTTGCTGAGTCCTGCCCCTAGACTGTTCTGGGCATCACTCACAGCTTTTTTCATTGTGCAGCAAGTAGACGTTCGATTGTATGCATTCTTAAAGCAACGCTTACCGGCATACTCTTTTACCCGGCGAAGTGTTATGTCACTTCTCGCGACGCAGGCATTAGACACCGCCTTGTTTAGTACTCTTGGCTTGTGGGGTTTGGTCAGTTCTGTATGGGATATTTTTATATTTAGCTATCTCATGAAAGTCTTGGTCATTGCTGTGTCAGCCCTATTGCCCACTTGCATAGCTTTCATACGTATGCGCAAATAGCGTTCTTATGGTAAGCGAACAAAAAATTCCATTTTGGACTGCAGTATTAATGAGTATCAATATCATCGTAGGTGGTGGTATTTTTGCCGGCCCTCAATCCATGACTGCCGTTGCTGGAACTTTAAGTTTTACCGCGTGGCTCATGGCCGCGATTTTAGTATTTCCTGTAGTATGGGGTGTTGCCAGAGCCCCAATTCTGTTTCCAGGGCCCGGCGGCTTTGCCAACTATGCCGGTCAGGGTCTCAATAAAACCCTAGGATTTTTAGCTCAGTGGATGTTCTTGCTTGGCTACACCATGGGAACAGCCTCTGCGATGGCCACACTGATTCGGATGGGTCTTGCAGACCGTTTGGGCATTCCATTCGCCGCCGATTACCCACTGATGACCAATGCAGTTATTTTAGCCGTCTTTTCAGCATTGAATTTACTGCCACTGGGTGTCGTCAGTCGCCTCCAGGCGGGTGCAACTTTGCTCAAACTTGCACCACTCTTTATTGTCACTTTGCTCACGTTCAAGTATCTCAACTTGGAACTTGAATATAATATCGAGAATATTTCTCAGCTACCTTTGACAATCCCAACCGTGATTTTTGGATTTCTAGGGTTTGAAGCTTGCTGCTCGCTCAGTCACTTGTTGAAAGATGGTCCTGGTTCTGTAGGTAAAGTTGTTTTGACGGCGTTTTTTATCACTGCCATACTATACATGATTTTCCACTTTGGACTCTTGCAGATTATGGGTGCCGAGAATCTCATTGCACATGGCTCAATTGGATTTCCAGCATACCTTGGCGTGAATCCGAGCATCATGTTGACACTTGGTGTTATCGTGGGTGGTTCCATTTTGTTGAGCTACTGCAATAGTTTATTCGGTATATCTTTAAATAATATCACGAGCATCATGAGCATCTCACCATTACCTAAAAGCAAAGCATTGGTGCTTCATGCAGTGGTCGTTTGGTCATTATTGTGCCTGATTAAAGACGTTGGACACCTATTTTCTTTCACCGTCATGGGCGTTGGAACCACTTACTTGATTACTCTCGCTGCTGTATTCAGACGAAGCTTACAGCGCAGAGAACTCGGTCAAGCATTTACAATGCTCTTAGGTTTTGGTTCTTGTGCGACTCTGTTCTACTTTTGCTGGATGGGTCTAGGAGAAAACACATGGGATCGAATTATTAACCTCTCTCCCTTGTTTGTATGTGGGTTAGCTGGTTTAATCGCCTATGCATGGCACACAAAATCGCAGTCATCCCCGGCGACGGAATAGGCCCAGAAGTTATTGCTGAGGGCTCGAAGCTTTTAGAAGCTTTGGGCTTTGAACTCATCCATTTTGACTGGGGTGCAGAAAAATGGCTTAAAGAAGGCATCGGTCTTCCCAAAGATGCCATCAACATGTTGGAGTCCAATTTCGACGCTATCTATTTTGGTGCTCTCGGTGACCCGCGGATTCCAGATATGGCTCACGGCCGAGAAATTTTACTCGGCCTTCGAACAGGGTTAGATTTATACGTCAACTTCAGACCCATCACACGACTACATCCACGTCTTGGAGCACTGGCACGCAACCCACCTATAGATTTTGTTGTGTTCAGAGAAAATACCCAAGATTCTTACACTGGCCATGGTCATAGCGATAACACCGGTTCTCAAAGTGAGATAACTGTCGATGAAAGCATTCATACTTACGCAGGTGTTGAACGCATTTGCAGACAAGCATTTTTGCATGCGCAAAAAACAGGTAAAACACGCATCTGTTTAGGACATAAATCAAATGCCATCCGTTATGGTGGTGCCTTATGGCAGCGTGTTTATCGAGAAGTCTCTAAAGATTTCCCTGGTATCAACGCAGAGGAACTATACATCGATACCATGGCCATGGAATTCGTTCGAAACCCTGAACGCTTTGAAGTAGTCGTTACTTCAAACTTGTTTGGCGATATCATTACAGACTTAGGTGCCGGCATCACCGGTGGATTAGGTCTTGCCGCTAGCGCCAACTGGCATCCAGAAAAAATAGGTTTATTCGAACCCGTGCACGGCTCAGCCCCTGACATCGCCGGCAAAGGGATTGCAAACCCCATCGGAGCATTTTTAAGCGCAGCGTTGATGTTGGATTACCTGGGTCACGAGCCAACAGCCAAACGTATTCGTTTAGCTATTTACAAAGCTATCGATGAAAACTTCCTGACCCCTGATCTTGGGGGAAGTCAAAACACCGCTGAGTTTGGGGACATGATTCGGTCTCTGGTAGATTAGCTTGTTCAGCCTCAAGCTCTTTGATTAAATTAGCATATTCAGGATTAAAATTAGCATGTGCGTAAGCTGTTTTAAGTCGTTCTTCCAACTGTTCGCGCGTTTGATTCTGAGCTAAAACAGAACTTGAAATTAAGCCAATTAACAGACACTTAAATATCATCGAAGCTCACTTATCACCCCGTAGACAAAATACAAGCCATAAAATACGGTTTGATTCCATGAAATATCCAATGACTCAACATGGTCACACCGCACTGACAGAAGAACTTCGACGTCTCAAAACAGAAGTTCGTCCAAAGGTAATTGCTGACGTCGCTGAAGCACGTTCACACGGTGATTTGTCAGAAAATGCCGAGTATGACGCTGCGCGCGAAAAACAATCCATGGTTGAAGGACGCATTCGTGAGCTCGAGACAAAACTGGCTCATGCACATGTGATTCATGCGCATCAACTGGATATTTCAAAAGTTGTCTTCGGCGTAACCGTCACCATTACAGATGCTGATTCAGGTGAAAAACAAACTTGGACTTTGGTTGGAGAAGATGAAGCTGACCTCAAACAAAACAAAATCAGCATTAGCTCCCCCCTTGCCAGGTCTCTGGTTGGTAAGGCCATGGGCGATCAATTCGAAATTCGTACACCAAAAGGCGTCAAAGAGTATGAAATCACTCTGATTTCGTTATAATACTCTGTCATGGACGAAATTACTGCCGAGTTTAAAACCGAAGATATTAAAAAAAAGGCCCAGGAAGCTGTCGTTCCTGAGCCTGAACTCAAACCTCACGACAATCTGTGGGTCCCCTTTTGGATTGGGTTTAGCACCATGATTGCCGCAGGCGGGGTTATTATTTGGATGTGGACGAAGAGCCAGAACTGAAGAACCCGAAGAAGCGACTGAACACCCCACCGGATCCTCCGCCACCTCTTCGCCTAAAGTGTGATTATCTTGATCTGCCTGACGATGAACCCCGGTTCTGCATTTGCTGCAAATACTCCAAAGCAAGCATGCCAACGATACCAATCACCCTAATGCCGCGTTCCAATAAAGCCTGACAGAGAGCCTGTGGTATACTTTGACACGCTGCATTGTAATGATTCACAATTTGCTGAGGTTCATAAGTAGCAGCCACATATTCCATATTACCATCCTGGATCGCATTCTGAAGCGTTGTATGAACCTGGTTTAACGCTACATAGTGCCCCAAATCTCCATCCCCAGTGTATCCCACAACAGTTACCGGCTCCTGCCAGTTAATTGCTGGTTGACCTGCCAATGGAACCCACTGATTACCTTGAATCACCATAATCAATAGTTGCCCATAAATCGCTCTGAATATCTGTAAATGTTCACCGTCCGCACCCAAGTTCTGTAGTAAGTTAGCAGCCCAAGCATTATAAGCATCACCAACATTTCCGACACCTGCAAAAAATCCTTGAACCACTGGATGATTGAGATTTTGCCCCACATCCACAATAAATTGCTCAATGGTAGTTCCTACTGCTTCATAAAAACAATGACCACCTCCTCGATTTTCAATAGCTTCTACCTGAACAGGACCATTGCCAAACTGTGCCACTGTGGGATATCGATGCCGCCGCTGAGCTTGTCTGAGATTTAACACAGTCGATAAAGCAGCTTGACCTCTAGTAACGCTCACTTCTTGGCCCGAGTTCCGGGTCGAGGCTAAAGCAGCCTGTGCAGTTGCCTGAACACTTTGCACAACTCTTGGTGCAGCAGACACATAAGCCCCTACGCGCCCAGAGATTTGTCGGCCATTACGATTTAGAAGTGTTCGCAAGGGTTGCGGCATAGCGGGCGTATCGGCTCCATTATAATAGTCCAGAATAAGTTGTGTTGAGAATTGATTATCGAGGTGTTGCCAATTCCCAGCATTTACAAACGCCATAAATTCTGCCGGAAAGTGCGCCGCATTATTTCCTGGCCGAACCTCTGTACGCTGAGATACATCAGCCTCTCTCCCTCTTCGTTGAGCTTGTCTTCCAACGGGCCTTGAACCCATATTTGCTCTTTCCACCGCCTCGGTAACCGCCACATTGTCCTGTATAGAACCAAATAGTGCCTGAGTTCTCCCAGCAAAACCGCTATCACGAGATTCAAAATATTGATTTAAGTATTCGAGCATTACATTAATTCTACGATTCTGGTTGGCAAATTCAATCAAAGCAGCCTGAGCACGTCCTAGTCGAGCCGCCAGGTCGATAAATGCTCTTACTCTTGCCTCAGCCCATGCATACAGGGCTGCTTCATTTTCTACTGGTTGACCACAAGTTTCCAAAGACCGTCGTCGGCTTTCATTGTTCCCGGCAAAATACCTCACAACGTCAGTCAAAGCAGCTCTCAGCACTGCCCCATCTGCTGGAGTTAATTGCGCCAAATCATCCAAAAGTCTCACCCAAAGATTACTCTCCGCAATTTCGCGCATATTAAAAGCGCTCTGACGAGTTAACCGAGTACTCGCCTGGGAAACCCAAGAACGAGCAACGCTTACCTGTGAGGGGGCATTTGACTGCTGCTCTTGATGGACAACAACTTCTTCAGGATTCTCTGGAGGCGGATTAGCTATCACCCAGTTTCTAACTGCGGCAGCGCTAGGCTGCGCCGAAGCAAGTTCCCCCTGACGAACCGCGGCAGCGC
>CAZWPE010000004.1:0-39969 GCA_964635635.1 uncultured Myxococcaceae bacterium
GCGGCAGCGCTAGGCTGCGCCGAAGCAAGTTCCCCCTGACGAACCGCGGCAGCGCTAGGCTGCGCCGAAGCAAGCGCCCTCTGACGAACCGCTTCAACACGACCAGCAGCACGTTGAAGAAGAGCCCTTGCTGTCGCTTCATGTTCAGAACTACGAGCCGATTGCTCTAAGATACGCACTCGCGCCAAACGAGTTTCTAAATACTCTAACAGCTCGTCGGTAGGGGCTGAAGTGCCTAAAGCACCGACAGCCGCCTTAATCGAATTACAAAGACGTAAAAAATCCTCTATTTCTTGCCGAGTTATAGCGGCAGCACCAAAAGAAAAAATAAAAACAATAGTACTTATTAATCGCATAAAATCTCCAAATTAATTTACGCCAGGGATAGACATTGAACGGGATGGCATGCGCAGGGGGACCGCAGGTGGCTCGCGAACTTGAGCAGGCTCTTGGACGGCAACTCTGTATTCATAAAGGATAGCAGAGCCCACAACAGCTGCAACAGCTGTAACACCTGCCAGGACCGACCCAACATCCTGTTTCGTTACACGCTCCGCAGCAGAATACAGGCCCGCCTTTACCCACTCACCATACTCACAAGCTTTTGTCCAAGCTTGGCCCCAGGATGAGGGCTCCTCTGCTATCTTTTCACACACAAATCGATGCTCACCATCTTCAAGAACAAATTTTCCACTTAAACACTCCGCGGATGCTTGAACTGAGAAAATGGTCGAAATTACCAAAACAAGTATTCTGTTTTTCATTTTATATCTCCAAAAATTGAATTATTGATTCTTCATCAAGAAGTATGTTTTATTATCCATTATTAGTTCAAAACCATTTTGACAGTAGAATTCAATGACACTCCAAAGCTCTTTATCTTTTCGAATTTTAGGGTAAGCTTCTTGAGGTTCAATACGATTGAATTTTTGAAGCTTAACGTTCACTTCTTCAACTGTTAGCCTAACTGGCTCCGGAACAGGATCTGGGTTTGACTTTGGATCATCTTGCTGTCGAGGAGCATCGCCCGGCTGCGAACCGCCGCAAGCTGAAATAGTTGCAATTAAAATCGCTGAAAGAAAAGTTAGATACTTCTTATTCATAATCAGCGTGTTCTATCAAAATTCAATTTGATGTCAACAAACTTTTTCGATTGCTTGTTTTATTTTTTCAATTCCAGTTTTTAGTTCATCTTCTGAAATGCACAATGGCGGCGCGCAGATGATCATATTAAATCTTGCTGTCGCATACACGCCTAAATCCCACATGGCAGCTTGAATTTTCGGTGCAATGCTTGGCTCGGCGTCCAAATCAATCGCTGCCAATAACCCAACAGAACGAACTTCTGCTATATGTCTATTTTTATCCTTAACACCAGAAAGAAGTTCTCGAAACTTAAGCCCTTTTTGACGAGCATGATCGATGAGATTTTCAGATTCATATGACTCTATTGCTGCGTTCGCAACTGCACAGCAAAATGGATGCGCATAATGAGTGAGTCCACACCACAGCATATCTTCATCGAAATGTTTCGATATTTTATCACTCACGATTACGCCCCCAAGAGGCGCATAGCCACCCGTAAGACCTTTACCAATCGTCATCATATCAGGAACAACGTCAAAGTGATTAATCCCAAACCATTCACCGGTACGACCAAAACCACTCATCACTTCATCTGCAATCAACAAAATCCCATATTTGTCACACAAAGCTCGTATACGCTTCCAGTAATCTTTGGGGGGGATAAACACGCCGTTGGTTCCTGTAATGCCTTCGAGCAACACACATGAAATTGTCTCTGGACCTTCAATTTGAATAATCTCTTCAAGTAACCTAACTGTATCAATATCTTGCCCTGAGCCTCTGGGGTATGGGTCTGGAAAACGCACAACGCCATTGATCACGCCATCAAACGGAATACGTCTGTAGTCACCAGAATAACCAATCATCGCCAGCGTTGCACCATGATATGAACGATAGCGCGTCACAACTTTATGACGCCCTGTCACCATGCGAGCGATTTTAATAGCGTTCTCGTTAGCCTCGGCTCCACCGAGCGTTAGAAAAGTCTTATTCAAGTCACCGGGCGCAATCCGTGCAAGATTTTCACCCAACTTTGCCTTCTCTTCATCGATTAAACTGGGGTGTCCAACTTTTGGATTTTCACAGGCTTTTTGCATGGCCTTTTGAATACCCTTGTGACCATGACCGAGATTGGCATTAAAAATAGAGCTATTGAAATCCAAAATCTTGCGGCCATCGGTTGTTGTCAGCCAAACACCTTCAGCATGCGCAATCGGCATCGGGCGTGCTTTGTCTTGAGCCGTCCAGGGGTAGAAAAGATGCTTGCGTTGACGGGCTTCCAAGTTATCGACGTGGCTCATCGAATCTTTTTACGCCAAGCGGTTCAACAAAACAACTGTCTCAATCGCCGGCGTCGCACCAAATAAGTCTACCGGGACAATTCGCTGTACAACGTACCCGTGATCAAGCAAAACTTTCAAATCACGTGCCATCGATTTTGGGTCACAGGAAACAAGCGCCACGCGCTTTGCACCCAGTTTTGCATAGGTTTCGGCATCAGACATCAAACCTTTCTTAGGCGGGTCAAGAATGAGGCCCAGTATCTCCCTCTCCCCTGGAGGGAGAGGGTCGGGGTGAGGGGTACAAATAAATCCCAATGCACGCAAAGACTCATGACACGCTGGATTCGACTCAATCGCCGTAATTTCACACGGACCTTTCCGCAAGAGTGCTTTTCCAAAGCCACCAACACCAGCATACGCATCAATATATTTGCCAGGGCCTTGATACACAAAATCAGCGACTAAATCATACAACCGCGTTGCCTGAACTGGGTCGGTTTGACAAAAGCTATCTGGGTCGACCAGTTGACCATCTTCAAGACTTCGAATTTTGTCTGGTCCAACAGCATAACCCGGTGTGCCCGCAAGCAAACTATTGGTTTCATTTTCTTGAATACGCTCGCACGTGCTCAACAAACCATTGTTTTCGAATACCGCTTTAGGCAGTGGCGCGCTGGTAACCAATATGCCAGCAACGCCGTCCATACCTGCTCGCAATATGACCGTCTTAAGGGTGCTAACATGGTGGTCATTTAATACGTCCATCAATTTTTGAATCGCAATATTAATCGCTGGATTCACATGTGGACACAGACTTGCACCCTTGAACCTGTGCGAATATGGCACATAAACACCAAGCCTTAAATTACCCGGCTCACCAGCAACCATCAACTTGACTTTTTGGCGATACCCAAAGCGTTCTGGGTGCGGCACTACAGGCTCAACCTCAAAATCCAACCCTGCATCCCTCAAAGCATCGACAATGCGAGAACGCTTTACTTCTTGCTCGAGCTTAGGATCAATGTCGTGCAATGGACATGCTGCACAAGGGCCTGGGTGTGGGCAGGTACGAGGCCGATGATGAGGCCCCTCTTTAATAAAACGCTCTACTCTACCCACATAGAGGTTATGGGCCTTAAAAACGCGCTCGAGTTTGAACTCAATTTCATCGCCGGGGAACGCTCCGCGAACGCGGTAATCGCGGCCATCAAAAAAGGCCCTCCCCCGGCCTTCATCGTCCATTGTTTTGATTAATATTACCAAGCGTAACCAATCGCGAATTCTAAAGCGGGGAGTACACCTTCAATTTTTAACGCACCTGCGCTGGCATCCGTATCCACTGATGAATGAGAATACCCTACACCACCAGCAAGATTCATAATGAAACCAGAATCCCACACCCATGAGTATCCGAGCAACGCATTTCCACCAACGCTGATGGCATTTACACCGCTATCTCCAAACTTCAACCAACCAAAAGAAAAGTTAGGCTGAATATAGAAGCCATCTTTAAATGCTCCGCCAGAAAAATAAAACCTTGCACCCAACCCAGTATGGATTCCGAGTAAATACGAGCTTGATTTGCTATTATCGTACTTAATGCTTGTACCGACATAGGTAATACCTAATGGAACAATCAGTGCAATCTTATCTGTCAATCCAACACCATAAGATCCAGACAAAGTTAAAGCTATCAGTGACAATGGGTCCCAGGTCACCGCCATATTTTTATCTTTCTTGACAGTATCACTCACGGCTGTATTGCCAGCGATAGCGCCTTGCACAACAAATAGCGCCAACACGGACGCAACAACTATTTTTTTCATGCTTGTACTCCCTTATCTGAAACGTCTAATAAATCTTCAGCCTTGTCCCTAGCTTCTTCATCGCCAAGCGTCAAATTTTGACCTGTTGCAAGAGCCAGCTCACGGCAAACTCCAAAGTAACGTTTTTGCATTTCAGCAAAGCGCTCCTGCGACATTTGCAACTTGCCTCTGGTCGCTGCGAATAGCTTTTCAGCATGGTCAGCTTTCTTAATCAACTTGCCCATTTCAAGAACAACTTCTTCAGGCATTCCATCAACAAGACCCATCAGGGCTTCCGGTAGGTTCTTCTTGGATTTTTCAATACGTTGTTTACGTTCTCCAAGCTGGGCTTCAAGCTTTGCCACTTTTTCATCAAAACGAGCTTTTGCCTGAGCGAGTTGCTCTCCAAAATTTTGTTCTGCTTGTTGTTGAACTGTCTTTAAGGCTAAGTCAAATGACTGTTCAGCGGGTGCTGAAGTTACAGTTTGAGTTGTCACAGGGCCAGTCTCCTCTTTGCGCATACGGCGCTTTGTGCTTTCACGAAGCTCTTCTATTTGCTTGGCTTTACGAGCGTTATCTTGCTTAAGCGCCGACAACTCAGATCTAAGTTCTGAAAGTTTGTTGTCTTGATTTGGCTTGGCAGGTTGCACGCCAACCGAATTCCGGCGTTTAATTGCTAGCGCCATCAACGCTAATATGGCCACGTTAAAAAACAGAATAATTGCTAGTATCACGATGACTGCTCCTCAGGTTTATTCTTTTTAGCACGCCCTCTGCGTGGAAATCTACGACGACGCTTTTTAGCAGGTTCCCCTTCTCCCTCTGGCTGGGGCTGCGTCTCGTCCACTTCGCCTTCCGTCATTGGGGCTTCCTCAGTAGAAACATCAACATCAGGAGCCGATCCAAAAAAGGCTTCCATCAACGGATCCTCAAAATGCTCTTCCTTAGGCTGCTCAACGTTAGAGGCAATTGGCTCTTCCATTTCAGGCCCATTTTCATCAAAATCAATCAAGGTTGGCGCTGGACCAATATGTGGCGGTGGCAATCCCTGCTGAACGTGCGTTCGTCCACCTTTATAGCCTGTCTTGGGTGTTGGCGGAGAAATCTCAAGACCTGCCTGTCCACGGCGTTCTTCTTGGAATTTCACTTGATCATCTCTCAGGGACAAATCACCAAAAACTGATAACTGTATCTGATGACTCTCTGCCAAATCAAGCAACTCTCGGCGCTTTTGGTTGTTCAAAATATTGGAAACTTCCAAAGGAACTCGAACTGTTAAAGCCGTCAATTGCTGCTTCTTCTTAGAAACATATGAATATATTTGGCGCAAGGCAATAACAGCCAAACCACCTGTGTCACGAACACGCCCTGTGCCTTCACAACGCGGACACGTCACATGGCTAATGAGTTGATGTGATTGCCTGAGACGTTGACGCGTCAATTCAAGAGTGCCGTTTTCACTGATACGACCTAGTTTAATTTTGGCCTTATCATTCTTCATGGCTTCTTTAAGCGCATGCTCCACATCTCGCTTGTGCTTGCCGGAAACCATATCGATTAAATCGATGATGATAATCCCACCCATGTCACGCAAGCGAAGCTGCCTTGCAACCTCAACCACGGCTTCCATGTTGGTTTTGTAAACTGTAGACTCGTGATCCTCTTCTTTGGTTGAGCGACCTGAATTCACATCAACTGAAACAAGCGCTTCAGTTTGCTCAATAATGATATAACCACCTGACGGAAGCTTCACTTGCCTATGAAAGAGTTCTTCAATCGCTCTCTCTACGCCATAGGTGTGAAATATGGGTTCTTTCTTCTTGTGACGTTCTAAAAGTGGAACAATCGCTGGGCTGTACTCAGTAAAATATCGGAGTGCTTCTTCGTATTCAGCCTCATCATCAATCACGATTTTAGTCACATCCGATGAGCAGTAATCTCTCACCGTACGAACAACAATATCAGGCTCACGATACAAAAGCGTCGGTGCACGACCCAGTTGGGCACCTCGGCCAATTTGCCCCCAAGTATCGCATAGATTTTTGAAATCGCGATAAAGATCTTGGCGAGTTGCAGTCATCCCTGCGGTTCGGATAATCACCGCTAAGCCTTCTGGAACACTAAGCTTTGACAGCATATCACGAGCAGCTGCCCGTGCTTGTTCGCTATCAATTTTACGAGAAATTCCACCGCCGCCTTCATCGGAGTGCATCAAGACAACATAGCGTCCTGGTAATGAAAGATAGGTGGAAACCGCAGCACCTTTATTTCCAATTTCGTCTTTAGTGACTTGAACAATGATTTCCTGACCACGCACCAGAACCTCGGAAGGCTTGGGGCGTTTAGCATTTCGCATCGACTCAGGATAAAGTTCAGGCCTTACTTCGGACATGGGCAAAAAACCTTGTTTCTCTTCGCCAAAGTCCACAAACACAGCTTCTAAACTGTCTTCAATGTTGGAAATAATGCCTTTGTAAATATTGCCCTTGTGCTTAGCACGGGCATGTGTCTCGATGTCCAAATCCAGCAATCTTCCGCCTTGGATGATCGCTATTCGGACCTCTTCCGCCATATCGGCGTTAATAATAATCTCTTTTGACATTGGGCCTAAACCCTAGCACGCTGGTTGGCCCAGCGCAATCCGGAACCCTCACCCCAGCCCCTCTCCACCCTGTGGAGAGGGCAGAGATTAACGTAGGTTCACATTCCCTTCATAGTTATCTTTAAATAACTTCTGAAGTTCTTTCGCCTTGGCATCATAGGCAGCCGGATCAACCCAAGAGCGTTTCGGGTCCAAAACTTCTGCTGGGACCCCAGACAACTGCCTAGGAATCATCAAGTCAAAAAACGGCTCTTTGATAAACTCAGCTTTCTGGAGTTCTCCAGAAAGCGCCGCATGCAAAAGTGCTCGAGTCCAGCTAATTTTCATGCGAGACCCAACACCATAAGGTCCCCCAGACCAACCTGTGTTCACCAGCCAACACTGGACATTATGTTTTTCGATTTTTTCACCTAAAAGCTTCGCATAAACACTCGGCGGCCTCGCCATAAATGGCGCACCGAAACATGCTGAAAATACAGCTGATGGTTCTTTGACGCCGCGCTCAGTGCCAGCCACACGCGCCGTATAACCATTAATAAAATGATACATCGCCTGTTCTTTGGTGAGTTTTGCAATTGGCGGCAAAACCCCAAAAGCATCGCAGGTCAACATCACGATATGTTTTGGGTGCCCACCGCGTCCATCCATATGCGCATTCGGTATTTGACTGATATCATAACTAGCACGCGTGTTCTCTGTGTATTGATCACTGTTTAAATCTATTTGATGCGTCTCTGGATTAATCACCACATTCTCGAGCAAAGTCCCAAAGCGCTGAGTAGTCCCATAAATCTCAGGTTCGTCCTTGGCGCTGAGTTTGATTACTTTTGCGTAGCAACCGCCTTCAAAATTAAATACGCCCTGATCATCCCAACCGTGTTCATCATCACCAATTAAATCTCGCTCTGGGTCTGCTGAGAGGGTCGTTTTACCCGTACCACTCAGACCAAAGAAAACTGCCACATCACCATTTTTGGCCATATTGGCTGAGCAATGCATGCCCATCACACCTTTAGCTGGCAACAAGTAATTGAGAAGTGTGAAGACACTTTTCTTGGCTTCGCCGGCATACTCAGTGCCACAAATCAAGATACGCTTCGCTGCAAAATCGAGGACTATTGCCACTTCAGAACGTGTTCCATCAACAGCTGGATCTGCTTTAAATCCTGGTGCCTGATACACGGTAAACTCAGGCGTAAAGTCTGCGAGTTCTGAAGCCGATGGCGTCAAAAACATATTGCGCGCAAAAGCACTGTGCCACGCACGCTCGCTCATCACGCGTACTTTCACTCGATGCTCGCGGCTTTGGCCTGCATAAACATCTTGAACAAAATAATCTTTGTCTTTTAAGTAACCCCAAATGCGTTCATAAAGTTTAGCCGCATTTTCGGGGCTCATTTTTTGATTAATATGGCCCCACCAAACACTCTCACTGGTTTCTGGAGTTTCGACTGTAAACTTGTCAGTTGGAGAACGGCCCGTGTATTTTCCGGTCCGAACAACAAAAGCCCCTTGTTCACTGAGCATTCCTTCTCCGCGACGAATAGCCTCTTCCATCAATGCGCTTACAGGTAGATTTCGGTGCATCAATGCCTCATATCAGCACCGGGACTTGGCAGCAAGTATGCAACGCTCTAAATGAATCGTACATGATCTTGCTCGGTATTACCGGCAGCATTGCTGCCTATCGTTCCCTTGAACTAATTCGAAATCTTCGCGCTCATGGACACGAGGTTCATGCGATTCCAACCCAGTCTGCGCTTAATTTTGTCACACCCCTTTCACTTCAAACACTCACAGGGCAAGCAGAGATCAAAGGGATCCAGCACATCGAGTTAGCCTACAACGCCAAGGCCCTGCTTATCGCTCCTGCAACAGCCAACACACTGGCGAAAATGACCCATGGCCTTGCAGATAATCTACTGCTCGAAACATACCTATCTTTTAGAGGACCGGTTTTAATCGCCCCAGCGATGGAAACTCACATGTGGGAACATCCGGCCACTCAATCTAATATCGCGACCCTGAAGCAACGCGGGGTAATTATAATCGAGCCTGAAGCAGGTCTATTAGCATCTGGTCGTTCTGGCACAGGACGCATGGCCTCACTCGAGCGCATTGTTCATGAGCTTCATGCAGCCCTTACGTCGAAAGACTTCGCTGGCAAACGAGTATTGGTCACAGCAGGTCCCACGCGTGAATATTTGGATCCAGTACGTTATTTGAGCAACGCCTCTTCGGGCAAAATGGGTGTCGAGTTGGTTCGTGAACTTGCCTATCGCGGTGCAGAAGTCACGCTTGTTCACGGACCGTTAGAAGTCGAGATCCCTGCACTATCCAATATTCGCAGCATATCAGTGACAACAGCACGAGACATGCTGGGCCAATGTTTGGAACACGCCCCTCAATCAGACGTCGCAATTTTGTGTGCAGCGGTCGCTGATTATAAACCTGTGCACTACTCTGAAACGAAGCTCAAAAAAAATGACCCTCTCCCAGGTGGAGAGGGAATTTGGCTTGAACTCAACCCAGATATCTTAGCTACTCTCGGCACACAACCAGACCGACCATTCTTAGTAGGATTCGCAGCCGAAACAGATAATCTTGAAGCCAATGCAATTGATAAATGCAAACGCAAAAATTGCGACTTCATTTGCGCGAATCATGCCTCAGCCATCGGCGGAGACACCAATCAGGTTTCTATTTACAATTCCAATGGCCTCGTAAAAGAACTAGAACCAGGATCAAAGGCCAGTGTGGCTCGCTTGATATTGGACACTGTGGTCAAACAATGGACCTAAAAATAGCGCTGGCGTAAACGTAAGCGCTCCAACTAAGATAATTACTGATGCCAGCAAGGCTCCAAACAATACGGTATCTGTTTCAAAGCTCATAGGATTCGCAGGAATTCTCTTCTTGCGAGCAAAGATTCCCGCAATCACCAACACCGGAAGCAAAACGCCATAGCGTCCAATCATCATCGCCAATGCAAGAGCCAAGTTATAATAGGGTGTATCGGTATTCAGCCCCCCAAATGCACTGCCATTATTCGCTACCGATGATGAAAATGCATAAAGAATTTCAGACAATGTACCCGGTGATTTCACCAAAACCGAGAAACTTGCCCCAAGCAAAATCGCTCCACAAGGCAATAAAATTGCAACAAGAGCCCAGGCTACTTCAGGCGCATCAATTTTTTTACCTAAATACTCTGGACTACGCCCAATCATCAGCCCAGCAATAAACACCGTCAAAATAACAAACAGTAACATCCCATACAAACCACAACCAACACCGCCAAATATCACTTCACCGAGCATCATCTGCAGCATCATTAACCCGCTACTTAAAGGCGATAAACTTTCCAGAGCTGCGTTCATGGAACCATTAGATGTCGCTGTTGAAGCAATACTCATGAGAATACTTGGCACTGTTCCAAAGCGTGTTTCCAAACCCTCAAAACTGCCAAATAATTCCTGTGCCCACATGGCGGCCCCCAAAAACACACCAAATAAACCGGCCATCACCCCAAACAAAACCCAGCCTTCTTTTTTGGAACCTACCTGTAGACCGTAGTAATGCACAAAGCTCGCCGGCAGTATCAGAATTGCTAAAATTAATATCCAGTTAGACCAGGCCGTTGGGTTGACAAATGGATGCGCCAAGTTGACTCCGAAAAATCCACCCCCATTACCCCCGAGCACTGCGATTGCCGTCTGAGACGCCGCTGGGCCCATTGGCAGAATCTGTTTCACACCCTCAAGGCCCACTGCATCGACATAACCCATCAAGTTTTGAATCGCCCCTTGGCTTACCAAAATCAAAGTTAAAATTACCGAACCAGGTAACAAAACAAAAAATATGCTTCGAAACAAATCACTCCAGTAATTACCAAGTGTTTGGATTTCGCGGCCAACAATACCGCGAATCAACGCAAGCATCACAGCGATGCCAGTACCTGCACTGACAAAATTTTGAACCGTCAAGGCCAGCATTTGTGACGTATAACTAAGGGTACTTTCACCCGAATATGCTTGCCAGTTTGTGTTTGTGACAAAGCTCACAGCAATATTGAGCATTAATTCGAAGCTTAAAGGCTGAGCATGATTGAAAGTCAACACAAGCATCATGCCAACAAAACTCATTATTTGGCACACAACGACAGCAAATGCATATTGTTTCCAATTCATCTCATCGATAGGCATGCGAGTGATTTGAAAAAACTTCCGTTCAACACGCGTAGAGTGACCATTAAAAATGGCATACAAATACAGCGCAAGCACAGGGCTGAGGGTCGCCAACGCACCGAGCATTAATGCGAGCAAATAAAAATCGTAGGCCTGCATAAGGCTTAAAACGCTGCTTGATTAACAAAGATTCCCGATTAAAGCCCTAGGGCAAATATCAACGCGGTATTTGCCCACCAGATTTCGCCCCGTTTCATGTATCGTCCCAGGGCAAATCAGCAAGATTTTGCTTGGCAAGTTCGGTCAAGCCAGACAATTCAGCTGGATTTTCAGGGTGTTGCAAATAAGCCTGTTTATAATGGATCGCTTCATTCTTAGAAGCCTTGGCTGACATAACAGACCTAAGCAGGTACAGAACTTCCTGGTTTAAACTACGGCAGTCTTGAGCGGCAGCCTGGCGCAAATCCTGCATCAGATCTTCAGGTATATTCTTAAGCGACATAGACACCGTGATATCATTATAATACCATTTTGGAACCAAAACGCAACTATTTCGTTTGCATCAAAACGCTTTCAATAAAAGGCTGAATTTCACCATCCAATACAGCATCCACGTTGCCTACTTCGAAATTCGTACGCAAATCTTTAGCCAGTCTGTACGGTGCCAGAACATAGTTTCGAATCTGTGAACCAAATGAAGCTTCTAGCTTTTCAGCCTCAGCTTTATCTTTCTCAGCCAAACGCTTTTTTATTTCAAGATCATAAAGTCTTGATCTCAAAAGTTTCATGGCTGTTGAGCGGTTTTTTATCTGGCTACGTTCTGCCTGACATGCCACCACCGTATTGGTTGGGATATGCGTGATTCGAATGGCACTTTCCGTCTTATTCACATGCTGACCACCAGCCCCACCCGCTCGGTATGTATCCACACGCAAATCTTCAGGCCTGATATCAATTTCAAACGAATCATCGACCTCGGGGATTACCCAAACCGCTGCAAATGATGTATGGCGTCTCGCATTCGAATCAAACGGTGAAATACGCACAAGTCTGTGAACACCGACCTCAGCCTTCAAGTAACCATAGGCATGCTCACCCGTAATCATAATCGTCGCGCTCTTCACACCAGCTTCTTCGCCCGGCGCAATATCCAAAAGCTCAACTTGGTAACCACGACGTTCTGCATAGCGCGTGTACATGCGCAAAAGCATTTCAGCAAAATCTTGAGAATCCACACCACCTTGACCCGCATTCACACTCAAAATCGCGTTGTTTACATCGTTTGGACCAGAAAGCATGCGTTCTACTTCAAACCGGTGAACCTCTGATTCTAGACGAGCCATCTCCGTTTCAAGTTCTTTAAGCTCATCATCATTGCCAGCAGCAAGTTCTATGAGCTCGGCACAATCATTGACAGCTTGGCGTGTTTCGAGAAATCGATTAACCTCGCGCTCCAAACCCACTTTTTCTTTTTGGGTCAAAGCTGCCTGTTTCTGGTCATTCCAAAATGCTGGATCTTCGACTAGCTGTTCAAGCTCTGCAATCCGCTGTTGCTTGGCCGCAAGACCAATCGCTGTTTCCAGGGATTTCATGCGCTCTACTAGATTGGAAATATTCATACGAGCCTTAGTCCTATCACGAGTCCCAGCATCCAAAAGAGGGTTTCTTTGGTCCAGGCAGATTCAATCATCACTGCTTCCTGTGGCCCATAATGCCCGCGGGCAGCTAATATAATTGCCACGCCTAATATGAGCCTAAGCCAGTCACCCCGAGTTTTAGGTCTGCGAGCCATCACCCAAGCCACCAACATGAGCAGAACACACAGCTGTGGAACAATGTCACCTATTCGAACATACCAAGTCGTTTCATGCGCCAATGGAATATCGCTGACAACCAACGCTTCTTCATAAAGCGGCGTTGCGTCGTGTAAATAACCCAAGGGGTCTACCCAAGCAGAAACACCTGTATTCGTAGCACGCGCATAGCTTCGACCCGTTTCGACACTGCGCATTTGGTACATGGCTAAGTGCTGGTAAGGGCCTGCTGAAAATCCATACCAAGCATCGTTGGTGACATTCACCAATAAGTTGGCTCCCTGCTCTACAAACGCCCGGCTAATTTCTGGGAATACGCCTTCGTAGCAAACTGTCACAGCCATGCTCAACCTGCCCAAGTTCAAAGGCTTCAGTTCACGACCACGTCCATAAGAACCAGTACCCGGCACCAATTTCTGAACGATCGACTCCAATGGCCACGGAACATATTCACCAAAAGGCACCAAATGGTTCTTGTCAAAATGACCCAACACACTACCATCGCCGTTCAATACATACGCTGAATTATAATACTCACGCTGGCTATCGACCGTCATAACACCAATGACGTTCACAGGTGCCAATGCATCTAACCCCATAAACTTAAGTTCTTCAGTCCAAAGTCGGTACGGGTAAGCTGTCTCTGGCCAAATTACCAGCTCAGCGTCTTTAAACTTTGCTTGTCGCTGGAGCTGGTTATATCGAGTCAAAATTTCATCGCCATGCTGCGGCGCATGATTCTTGATGCCTTGTTCAATATTGCCCTGCAAAAGTGCTGTTTTGATTTTGGGCATAGACTGCAGGTCAAGGGTTTGGATTCGGTAAGTGCCGTACAAGCATAGCGCTAGCAAGGTGACAAAAGCCAAGGCGGCAAGCCGCCCCTCACCCGCCTTCGCTTGAGCTTCGGCGGGCAAGCCCGTTCGCCTAAACAAACTAAATACTCCAGCATTCACAAGGCCAATAACAGCCACCATGCCATAGGCACCAATCAGCGAGAACCCTTGCAACAAAACAGGAACACTGACCAAAGAGTTCGCCGAAATTCCCCAAGGAAACGACGCTAAAAAACCATAATTTCGCCAATACTCGACAGCTGCCAACGCTGGGGCAAATAGCCACAAGTAAGACCAGCCAAGTTTGATGCTAATATAGCGTGCCAGTGCTAAGGCGCCGCCCAAATAACAACCAATCATAGCACTGAGCAAAAATACGCCCGTCAGACTAATCGCCCAGTTCAAGCCACCAAAAATCGTAATGGCGATATTAAGCCAATAAAGGGTCGCCATGTATTGCAAAGTAGTTGCCGCCCAAGCGAGCTTAAAAACACGCCCAGGGCTTTCATTGCGAGTGGCAGCAATCAAAGGCACGTAACCCACCAACGCCAAAAAACCCAGTGGTGCGAGTTGGCTCAAAGCCATTAAAGCCGCACTGCAGCTAACCATGACCTTCGCGTTGCAGGCCCCCTCTCTACAAGTGGAGAGGGGTTCGGGGTGAGGTTTCCGCATCACAACGCCGGCTCAAAGTTACAGTTCACGTTTCTGCACCCCAAAGCGCGTTGCCATTTTTCATTCTTCAAGTTTTTGACTTCCATGAATACTTGCGGCTTCATATCAACCAATGCCTCCAGTCGGTTTTTTTCTGGATTCAGGCGCGCTTGCAAGACTAAATTTTTCATTTTGCAAGGGACACTGGTTTGCTGAACAGATTTGAGAATTCCATCTTGGCGCTTGAACTCTGACATCATGCAGTTGCCATCTGGATAAGCCATCACACCAATCACACGATGCCCATTGGTTGAAACATAGAACACACCACCCGCAGCCGGCTCTGGGTCTCCCCCTAAACTTTCACGAGCCAAATGCTGAACCTTGCCGGCACTCATGGGTAAACGCAATTTTTCAAGAGATAACTTGGAAACCCAAGTGTTGTCTTTAAGCTTGTCTTGCTCAACCAGAAGCGACATATCCCTTCTTAAGTGTCCAGAACTTCCCTGTTTGGCAGCATACAAAATACCTGCTTTAGAGCCTTCCCATACCGGAGACTCGCTCTTCCAATTTTTCTTCAGGGCTTCGAGCTCAATCCCGTGATGGATTGACTCCACCCCAGTCGGTGTCACCACAATCTCACGTGGATGCCTCTTGGAGATAAAAATCCCAAGCACGAGGCCTGCCACCAAGGCAGTCGCTCCGATTGAGAATGCGGGCTTTTTCACCCACGGTGGAACGGTCGCCCATTGCGTGGGGTACTCACTCTGCCTTGGCTGCGGTGCATAGCTTATGCGCTCTCCTGCCGCTGGCGTTGTAAAATCAAAATCTTTCAAAGCTTCTTCAAGCTCATTTAACGCACCATCAAACTGAACGGTCGTCTGGAAACGTGTCTCAGGGTCCCGTGCAAGCGCCCTGGAAAGAATCTTATCCAGAAGATCTGGAGCCTTGTAGCCTCGCTCTGAAGGAAGGGCAAATCTGCCCAGGGGCAAGTCTCCCATGACGCATTCATAGAAAATCACACCCACAGAATACAAGTCTGAACGCTGGTCGACACGTTTGGCATCCAAATGCTGTTCTGGTGCCATATAGTTGACAGTTCCCATGGTCACACGACTGCGTGTTAAATTGGGGTGTGGATTTGCAGCCTCATTCATCAGGCCTGCCAAACCAAAATCTACCAGAACCAAACGGTCCTCACCCTTGTCCACCAACACGTTTTCTGGTTTCAAATCTCGGTGGATGATGCCCCGCTCATGGGCAGCTCCAAGGCCTTTTAAGATCTGACGTGCAAACTGAATAGCCTGCGCAAGCTGAACAGGGCCATTTTTCAAGTATCGTCGAAGGGTTGTGCCTTCGATGTATTCCATACAGAAGTAGTGAACTCTTGAAGCGCTGCCTAAATCATAAATCGCCACCACGTTCGGGTGTCTCAAAGAACTTAAAGCAGCTGATTCTCGTTCAAAGCGGGCTACCAAATCTGCCCTAGATGACATTTCAGTTGATAAAATCTTAACAGCTGCAAACCGACCAGATGCTAAATGCTTGGCCCTGTACACAGAACCCATCGCTCCCTTACCGATTGACTCCAGAAGCTCATACCCCGGTATGGCTGGCTCTATTGTGTCAGGGATTAATCCATCATGAATAGTAGATACTTGCGAAGGTGCCCTGGTTTGAGTCACTCCAGGTTCTTTGCTGCTAGCATAACGTTTTGCCAAGGCCGGGTGAATCCCCACGCTCTTTTTGGCTTTTCCAAGGAAATTCGTATCCACCCAGGTGCCACAGTATTCACAGCGCCCAGAATTTAACTCAGAATGACAATGACTACATATCGATTTACCTTCTGACATACCGCACTTGATTCATTTGGGGGAGCGGTTCCAAATGGAACTGCAACCACTCTTGCCCATAACCATTCATTTTCATCTTTTTATTATTTTGCAAATTCGACAAATTAGCAATCAAATGTCTATCTAAATCGCCAAGCTTCTTTTCACCAGAGCGAAGTATTTCGATCGCTTTGGCATCGTTACCATTCTTGTGATGACAATAGGCCCAAACGCTCCAAAGCAAACCCTGTTTAGAGTTGTAGCGAGTAGCGGTCTCAAAAATTTGGTCCATCTTTGCGTAATCTTTTTTCTTAAATGACAAAATTCCTAACATCGCACGTGCATTCCAATGCTTAGCGAAAGACTTTTCCAGAAACGGTTTTGCCCGCTGAAAATCCTGGCGCATAAAATATAGACTGCCGATTTGGCCATTAATAGAACTGGCTGTAAAGAATTGCCACCACTGATAGTTCTTTTTGACATCCAACAGCAGAGCAATCCCACGGTCCATGCGACCTTTTTGGATTTCAGAAACAGCTTCCATCATAGCTGCTTGGGCCTTCATAGCGATACGCCGCGCCGAGAAGAAATATACCAAGACAGCCACTAGCAGCCCTGGAACAATCGATGCAACCGGGCTCAAGACAGCCCAAACCAAGGCCCCAACCAGCAGGCCTGAAATCAGCGCAATGCTTAGTAAAATCATGCTCCGCTTGTACCAATTTGCTTGAAAAAAGCTAGGCTCTTTAACGGGTTTTGTTTGTGCGCCCCCAAGTGTCTAGCAAATATATTGGCACGTTTCATGAGGTCTTCTTCAAGGGCTTCTTCTTCCCCTAAGAGTCCACACAAATCCAAAAGCCCAAACTCAAACTCCCGTATCATGTAGGTTTCCACATCGCGGTTTGAAGCCAAACGCAAAAAAGCATCCAACAGTTCAAACACACGTGGGCTTGGGTCGTGCTCTGCAACAAAGACTTCGCAGATTTCACAAGCGTAAGAAGCCAAAGCAAAACCCCGAAGTGTTCGAGATAAATCAGCAGTGTATCCCCCAATATCTAACTCGCTCAGCACTGAAAGACCCTGCTCTTTCAGCTTGAAACCCGCCTTAGCCCGTGCAGGTGCCTGCAACATGCTTCCGCGACGTTTCGATGGTTTAAATCCGCCGCGCGAAAACAAACTTAAACGACCGTGTTCTTTAGAAAAAACGCGTGCAATCGCATCAGACTCGCCATAGCGAATCACTGAAGTAACAACAATTTCATCATGAATAGTTTCTAGCACTCTTGATAATCTAACTCTTTTCCGAAAGTTTCTTTGAGATACACCAAAGATAATGCTCCTGCAATTAATACAAAAGAGCCCATGATAAATGCGCTTTGGTGCAAAGTCCAGCTGCTCTGCAAAGCTTGCACTCCAGAGGTCATGAGTACAACAGAGGCACGCATACAATTGGTCACCGTAATCACAGCGGTGGCACGAATATTGGTTCCAAAACTCTCTGCGATGGTGGTCACATAGACGGACCAATAACCCCCAGCGATTCCTATGAGGAAACACAGCGTATAAAACTCAGCAGAGCTCAAATAATGTGAGTTTAGATAAATAGCCACCAGTCCGGCATGCAGGACCATGAAAACACCCATCACCCCCCGGCGCGTCTTTGCCCAGTGACTCAATAAACCACTAATCACGTCTCCACAGGCAAGACCCATATAGCAAAACATAATTGCTCTACCCCCTGAAATTAATTCATGAGACCCAAGCGCCTTGGTTAACTCGGGTGAGAAGGTCATCAAAATCCCCACTGAATACCAGATTGGAACCCCAATCAAAACGCAGGCTACGTATCTCAAGAAGCGCTCGGGCGATTTAAAAAATAGATTAATCTGCCCACGACCCACATTGGGTGAGGCTTCAAAAATAGATGACTCAAGCACCTGAAAGCGTAAGAACATGAGCAATAAACCCATGCCTCCGCCAACCCAGTAAGCCATTTGCCAATTAAACAAATCACCCACCAAGCTGGCTGTGACAGCCCCTAAAAGTCCAAAGGCCGTCAACAATGTTGTCCACAAAGTTCGGCGTTTGGGGTCTGCAGCTTCACTCACCAAAGTCACAGCTGCGCCAACTTCGCCCGACAAACCAAAGCCCGCGATAAAACGCAGCACGGCATAAACTTCTAGGCTCGACACGAAACCATTGGCAATATTGGCAATCGAGTAGAGCAAAATAGAAGCCATCATCACCGTAGTTCGGCCTTTCTTATCACCCAGGACTCCCCAAAAAATACCACCCAAAAGCATCCCTGCCATTTGACAATTAATTAGCCACATGCCGGCATCTAAGAGTTGGTTAGCTGGCGTTCCGATAGCTTTCAAACTCTCAACCCGGACGACACCAAAAAGCAGCAAATCATAGATATCAACGAAGTAACCCAGTGCGGCCACCAAAAAGGTGGTTAAGAAGGAGTGCATACCATTTGCTAGGACACCTGTGACTTTAGAGCAAGGACTTATTGGAATCTAACTCAAACTCTGTGTTACCCAATAGAGATGCTTATTTTAACAACCTTATTTTTATCTGTTCTAGCAGTTGAACCGCAGGAGAATTTGAAACCATTTTTTGAATCTCCAGAACACGTTGTGATTGGAGATGAAATCACCCTCAAGGGACTTAAAAAAAACACACTAAAACTTTCGAATGGCTTGGAGCTGAGTTTTGGTGATTTGGTTTCGATGCCAGATTTTTATGGCATTGTTGGGAAACCCATTTCACAAGGCAAAGCAGCAGCCCAACAAAAGGCGCGCTTTTTAAAAGCCTTTGCCAGCCTCGCCGACTCACAAGAATCTTTGAAAGAAGCCTCTAAGATTCTTGCCATTATTCATGCACAACGAGACCGACTGGTTCAAAAACTTCCACCACTCAAATCAAATGATGACCAACACATGGAATACAACTGTCTAACAGGTGGAGCTTGTTCTGGCTCTTTATGGTGGTTAAGCCCTGGACGTTATTTAGAACTTGCAAAACAAGACTATGACCACTTTGGAGCTGATGCGCTGACTTCCTACAATGCAGGACACACCGCAGCTCTTGAAGCTGCCATTCAGGGAAATTTAGAACTTGCCTATGCATTAGACGCCTTTGCAGCTCACTTTTTAACTGACCGATTTGCTTCAGGACATCTCAGGGTTCCACGCACCCAGTTGGCAGAACATGTACACCCTTCAGCCATTGGTTCATTGCTGGGTGGTTACATGCATGCTGAGGAAAATCAGTACGGTTTGCATGTTCACAATAACCGTGGTGACTCCTGGGTCGCTTTTGGAGACCACCGATTCTTTGATACTGAGAATGCGCAAAATAGCGCGATCATGCACGAAGCATTGGTGGCATCAACCGATGAAGTTTATCAAGCATTTCTGAGCCGCCAAATGCCCATCAAATACCAGGCACTGGAGCTGGTTCCTGAACCCGATGAAAATGCAAGCAACGCCAAATACGATATTGCGCCTCTCTTTTATTGGAACTCCAAATCCGAAACCATCATGAGGCGCTCAAACACCAGAAATGTCCACAGCACAGAGTACACCAGCTGGTGGTGGGGTTGGAGCACCCTGGCACAGCTCAGGCTAGAGCGGGGGTCTATCTAGAGCATAAAGATTTGACAAAATTAGATATTTTGATAATATCTATGTTACATGCCAGTCCAATCAAAGGCTCAACTATCATTACCTCCACAAGTCTCGCAAGCACTCAAACAACTGGGTGAAGATTTAAGTATTGCGCGTTTGCGCCGTAAAGAGTCTCAACGGCAGTGGGCCCAACGCGTCGGCGTATCAGTCCCAACGCTCATTCGATTGGAAAACGGCGATCCTGGAGTTGGAATGGGTGTTTATGCAACAGCTTTATGGATGATGGGTAGAACAAAAGCGTTGGCAGACCTTGCCAATCCTCAGCAAGATTTAGGAGCATTAACCGCCGATATTAGAAAGATTCAAGAAAAGAAACTGAAACACAGGAGTTCTCGTGTACGAACCAACTGATCGGATGTATCTCTGGTATCTAGCCAACCCCCTGTATCCAGTTCTGGTGGGCGAACTTAACCACGTACGACAACTCAGAGGCGCTTCACTCCGATATGATCCAATTTGGTCAAAAATGGGTTTTTCGATCAGTGAGGACTTACCACATCAAAGCTCTGATGAGTTCCTGCCTGCCGAAAAAGATAGTGCCGCAGGCGCTGTAGATGATGCACGGCCAGACAGATGGGGTGAACAGGTTATCCGTATCCTTAATAAACCACCTCGACTGTCATTGATGGAATATTTGTATTTTGCGGGTGATGAGCGTTTCGGAGCCCTAGGTGTTTCGCTGTCAAAAGATCAATACATACCCTGCCCAGGCTCTTCTTTGCCTTTGTTGAATGAAATTAACGCAATTGAAGAGATGGTTGAACGAGTTTTGGCACATGAACCAATCCCTGCAGAATATCGAAGACTTTTGTCTCCTGGAGTAAGCATGGGAGGCGCAAGGCCTAAAGCATTGCTTTCAATAGAAGGTGAATCCTGGATTGTTAAGTTTTCAGCTGGAGAGCCTGTAGATACTCCTTTGGTTGAACATGCCACCATGACTCTCGCGAAAAAAGCCGGAATACATGCCGCTCAAACACGCATCATCAGAACCACCATGGGTCATGCAGTCGCCGTAAAACGTTTTGACAGAGTCGGTCATAAGCGGCTTCATTGTTTATCAGCCCATGTCGCCTTGAAAGCAGCGGGAGAGCTCTATGGATACCCCGAGTTGGCACAGCTGTTGCGAAGACGTGGAACAGCCGAAGACCAAGTTGAACTCTTCCGGCGTATGATTTTTAACATACTTATAGACAACACAGACGACCATGAAAAAAATCACGTTCTTACAGTCTCTGACTCCCAGTTGTACACATTAGCGCCTGCATTTGATGTTTTACCCTCAGGTCAAGCACTGGGATATCAACAGATGCGTGTTGGAGTCTACCAAGCCGACTCCACAATAGAGAACGCGCTTTCGATGGCAACACAATTTGGTCTCTCTCAAAAGCAAGCCAAACAAGAAGTCTCTCAAATCAGCAAAATCGTTTCTAGCTGGAAGAAACATTTTGAAGATTGTGGTGTCACTTCAAATGACATTGAAAATTTAGCGGAACAGATTGACCGACCCTTCTTGGCGGATCAACGAAAATAGAGCATCGCTCATTTGCTTTAAGCTGTCACCCCAACCACACCACCGCCTCAATTTCAACCAGCACATCTTTGGGCAAGCGAGAAACTTCAACAGTTGAGCGTGCTGGCGGTTTTTCTCTAAACACACCGGCATACATTTCATTGACCGCAGCAAAATCGGCCATGTTTTTTAAGAATATCGTCGTTTTGACGACATGTTCTATGCCAGAACCCGCTGCTTTCAATACGCCTTGCATGTTTTTTAAAACCTGCACGGCTTGCTCTGCAGCAGTTTCACCCACAATGGTCATGCTTACAGGGTCCAGCGGAATTTGGCCTGACATGAAAAGAAAATCACCAGCTCTGACAGCTTGTGAATAGGGGCCTATGGCTGCTGGAGCTTCGCTGGTTTGAATCACTTGTTTCATAGTTTCACCACAATCTTGCCCATATGCTGAGCGGATTCCAAATACTTGAAGGCATCTGGCGCACGTTCAAAATCAAACACCCTATCAATGACAGGCTTAATCCGATGCTGCTCCAGCGCATGATTCATCGCTTCAAAACTTTCGCGGGGGCCCACAAAAAGACCTTGAACCCGAACATCACGCATAAAAATTGGCACCAAATCAATCTCTGTTTTGCCGCCACTCAATCTACCAATCAAATTGATTTGTCCAGCAGGCCGGACAGCTTTGATCGATTGCTCAATCGTTGCTGCACCGCCCAACTCAAGCACCAAGTCTACTTGCAAGCCTTTAGACCACTCTGGGTTTGTCTTGTAATTAATGCAAACGTCAGCTCCCATGGCTTTGGCCTTCTCAAGCTTCTCATCTGAACTCGAAATAATCACCACCCTTGCACCGCAAGTTTTGGCAAATTGGAGCGCAAACAGTGAAACACCGCCGGTACCTTGGAGCAAAACTGTCTCCCCAGGCTCCAGCTTATACACACCAAAAATCGCACGCCAGGCTGTGAGCGCGGCACACGGCAAAGTCGATGCCTCTTCATCGGTCAGATAAGCCGGCACTTTCACCAAGCCGTGTTCAGGAAATAAGCGCTGTTCACAGAGCATGCCATCCAAAGGGCTCCCAAGAGTACTGCGTGAAATTTCTTTGCTAATCGTACCCGCAATCCAGTCTTGGCAAACTGTCCCACACACCCGGTCGCCCACCGAAAAACGGGTCACATGTTCCCCGATCGCAACAACTTCACCGACACCATCAGACAACGGGATCAGGGGCAAGGGCTGGCGCGGATTGTACTCACCACGCAGCATCATGAGATCACGGTAGTTAAGCGAACAGGCCTTAATACGAACTAAAACCTCTCCTCGCGCAGGTGAACTTGGTTCCGCGCGGGTGGCAGGCTTCAAACCGTCTAGGCCAAAAGACTGTATTTCAAACGTTTGCATGGTATACCCCTCACCCTGCCCTCTCCCACAAGGGGAGAGGAAAAACTATTCGGCTGTCGGAGTTGTTTTGGGAGCAGCTGCCTTTTTAGGTGCCGCTTTCTTTGGGGCTGCCTTCTTGGCCGGTGCTTTCTTAGGAGCAGCAGTTTTAGCAGTCGTTTTCTTGGCCGGAGCCTTTTTCTTGGTGACCATTTCAGCAACACCGAATCGGTTCAGCACACGATCTACTTCGCTGGTCATTTTTTTAGGAAGATTTTTTTTGTTGGCATTCCAGTAAGTCAAAAGCTGGCCAGCACCTTCTTTGGCTTGGTGGCTCACCTTATGCATCAAATCCTTGATGTCTTCACTGGTCTCGTCTTTAAGCGTGTTTGCTCTACGTTGAGCTTCACACAAAAGGGCTAGGGCGTTTTGAAGCAAAATTTGGCGTCTTTCAGTCACGGCTAGAATCCTCCTTATGTCCCCAAACTACTTGGAGCGGAAGATCACCCGTCCTTTCGTAAGGTCGTACGGCGACAGCGCCACACGCACTTTGTCTCCTAGCACAATTTTAATAAAATGTTTACGCATCTTTCCAGAAGTGTAGGCCAAAACCTCGTGGCCATTCTCTAATGTGACTCGAAACATTCCCCCTTGGAGGACTTCTTTAATAATTCCATCTACTTCTATCTGGTCTTCACGTGACATCTGACTGTTGGTATAGGGGGTTACCCACAAAATTCAAGCCCCCATTGACCCATGGAGCCGAAAACCCTAGCCATTATGTCAATGTATCGGATTTTATCTATTGCAATAGCTGGGCTGATACTGTCTTGCGTGTCCGTCAGTGGAGACGGCGATGTGGGCCACAAAGGTCGGCACAATCACTTGGTGAGCGTGCTCAAACCCGTCATGCCCAGTAGGATGAGCGGGGCTTACAACCATACTCTCTATTATGATCAAAGAGCCGGCGGTGACTGTCAGCCGAACTGTCCACAAGTAGATATTTGGCAGTATGAATATAAAGGCCGAATTTCACCCGAACCAATCTCAACTCAAAAAGCCTACTGGAAACACCCTTCAGAAGCGCGCATCATTGCTTTTTCACTTTTTGGCAAAAATCCAATCTACTACAAAGGGCTGCTTGAATTCTTAAAGAGTTTCGAAACGCTCAAACGTGTGAATCAACTCAAAGATCCTGTGTGGGGCTTTGAAACGTTCACTCCAAGAGTTTATATCCCAAAACGCCAAGACGGCAAACCTCAGCAAGGCGAGCTTGAAGCATATCAAATCAAAGCATTGCTCGATGCAGGGTGTGAAATCGCCTATGTGGATAACCACCTAGAAAAGGCTGCAAAAGATGGAACTTTTTGGCGTTTCATGATCGCCGCAGAGCCAATGCCCGAAGGCCAAAAAATCCGCTACCTATTGCGAGATGCAGATTGGATCATGACCGCTCCGGAAGCCTATGCAATCGGTGAATGGATCGCTTCAGGACTACAATTCCATCGCGCGCACCTCCAACCTCTTTGTTTAGGACCACTCACTGCAAGCTGGTGGGGAGGAAGTCATGTGGGCAAGGGTCCCTTTGAACACCTTAAAGAATCGATCTCATATTTTCCTTATCGTTTTAATTATGGAGACGATGAACTTTTTCTGCGTGATGCTGTCTGGCCAACCATGAAGGCATCAGGTTCTGTACTCACACACATCATTGAACGCGGCTGGGTTTCAAATATGATCAACCCCTACGCAGGAAGTTGTGAAGAGCCCACCAAGCGCTACTGCAATGCCATGAACCTGAATAATAAGTGTGAAGATGTTGAGTTGCCTACGGATTTAGAATACCCAAGAACCAAACTTGGCTTCAGAGTTCCGCTTGCTGAATTCGAAAAGACACCCGCCTATTTTGACATGAAGCTTCACACTGAGCGCGGCAAGAAGGTTTATGAGGCTTTGAAATAAGCAACTTGCGTCACGAGTTGGACCTTCTAGGAGGTACTCGTTTGAAACCTATTTACTTATTATTGCCACTGCTTGCTTCAACCCATATTTTAGCTGCTAACTGGGAAGTTTATGAGGGAAACCATCAGGTCGAGTTTTCCAACTCCAAACTAGAATCTAGTGAAACTTTAATCAATGTAAAGGTTTCGAGATCAGACAAAGAGACAATTACATGCAGCGTTGAGACAAAAGTATCCACGCACAGATTTCATATCGAAACCCGAGATGCTTTCAGTGTCATGGATATCGTTAGCCTTATTAATTTTGAAGTAACTGAGATCCCAGAGTTTATCTCTAAAACGCAGAAATTTATCGACCACAGTTAGGCGGAACCATACAAACCATTTATATCAGCTTGATAAACCTGATTACAGTAAGCCCGTTTGACCTTCAATGTGGGGGTCAGCTGGTCTCCAACTGTAAAGTCATGGTCCAAGATTTTCACTTTCTTGATCTGTTCAAAAGAAGCTAGTCCCTGGTTCATGCTTTTCAAAGCCTCGTTTACACGCTGAACCACTAACGGATTTTGTGTCAATGAACCCGAAATCTTTTTGCGTTTCGCAAAATCTTTGAGCGCCTGCTCTTCCAATGTCACCAAAGCAACCAAGTAAGGCCGTTGTTCGCCACAAACTAACACCTGTGAGATCAAAGAAGTCTTGGACTTCAATAGATTTTCAAGCTTTTGGGGAGCAACTTTCTTTCCCCCTGCAGTTACAATTAGATCCTTCTTGCGATCCGTGATTTTAAGAAAACCGCCTTTTTCAATCACACCAATATCGCCAGTTTTGAACCAACCTGCATCATCTAATACTTCGGCCGTCTGCTGCGGGCGTTTCCAATACTCTTTAAACACGCCTCGCCCGCGAACTAAGATTTCACCATCTTCTGCGATTTTGAGTTCCATGCCCGGGAGAGGCCTGCCCACGGTTCCAATATGGTTATTGTCTGGCAAGTTGACACAAGTAGCGGCTGTCGTTTCCGTAAGACCATAACCCTCTAAAATCACCACCCCAGCACTCGCAAAAAACTTTGCAACTTCTGGATTTAATGGTGCACCACCCGAGACAAAAAATCTAAGTCGCCCACCAAAAGTTTCTTGAAGGCCCTGCCCCACTTTCTGGAAAACCAATGCTTTGGCGATTGGCCACAAAAGAGGGTGCGGGTTTTTCTGCTGCGCAAAGGCCCAATTGGAAAGATTCCTCTTCAGCCAACTACCACTGCGAGCTTTAGCCAAAACACGTCCGTGCACTTTTTCATAAATTCGAGGCACCGCAGCCATAAACGTGGGCCGAATCTCTTTCATGTTATCGACCACTTTTTCGATGCTCTCCGCAAAAGCCATGACATGGCCCGTGCGAATCCAGGCAATTTGCATCACGCGTGCAAACACATGTGCGAGTGGTAAAAATAACAATTGAACATCGTCTTTGCCTAGTAGACCTACTTTTTCTATTGCTTGAGCCTCATACAAAAAATTGTCATGGGTTAAACAAGCCCCTTTAGGCTCGCCTGTTGTCCCAGATGTGTAGATAATACTTGCCAAACTATCAGGTTTCAGAGCCTCTGTTCGTCGCTTAATCTCGTCTAAGTTTGTCACCCCGGGATGACGGGATACAAGTTCAGTGATCAGAATCTTATTGGCATCAGGCAATTTCGCAGCCTGTTCGGCATCTTCAACAATCGCCAGCTTAGCTTCTGAGTTTTTGTAAATATAGCTAACATCTGCAGCTGTATTGGACTGATAAATAGGAACCGTGCAGCCACCTGCAGCCATGACCCCCAAATCAGCCAGAGTCCACTCAACTCTGGTTTTAGACAATATAACGACGCGATCTCCAGGCTGAATACCCATCGAAATCAATTTAGATCCAACTTGGTGGACTCGTTCTAAAACCTCTGCCCAAGACAGGTCTCGCCAAACACCTGAATCTTTGGTCCGAATTGCGGAACGGTTAGCTGCCTCAGAAACAGTTTTAGCCAAAAGCTCATAAAGTGAATGGGCCATAGCTTGTATCTGTTATAATAGAACTATGCTCATTGCCACTGGGAATATGCAGGAGTATTTCAAACAGGCTCTATCACAGGTGATCGAGCGTTCACGTTCGGATTTAAGCGATGAGGTGCAGGCATACCTAGTGTATCTTCTGGCTGACTTTGCACGTTCAGACAGAGTGTACGCAGGTGTAAACCGAGGCGAAGAGCCTGTGCTCGTTTTGCTTTTAGAACGAGCGCTCGAAGCAAGTCCGGGGGAAGCCAACCGGATTTTCAAACAAATCGGGGATAGTACATTATATCTATTAGGTTTTTTTGGTGAAAAGACCAGGGCCACTGGAGTTAGCAGTAACTACTACTTTAGTATGGGTGGGGACGCTTATTTGCGCCTGGCAAACAGTACCAAGCAAGCTGTGTATCACCAACTTTCGGATGATTTTGAGGAGCTTGTCTGCTTACTGCGGCAAGTAAGCCTGGCAGACAGGCCACCTAGCCCGGAGCAAATCATGGCCTGGGTCCAAGAATACCAGGAATCAGGAAGTCCCCAATTAAAGAGTTTACTGATTCAAAATGGCGTACATCCCCACTTGCTAGTTTGCTAAGCGTATGCTTTAAGCAATGATCTTATGCGCGAATATGAAACCATTTACGTTCTAAGTCCTGAAGCGACTGACGCCAGTGCCCGGGAATTCATGCTCAAAATGAAAGAACTGATCACCCGTGAAGGTGGTAAGAATATCAAGGTCGACTGCTGGGGTCGTAGAAAGCTGGCTTGGGAACGTGGTAAGCATCAGCGCGGAATTTACGTTCACCACAAATATCTTGGAAATCCAGGCTTGGTCGCTGAATATGAGCGTACCTTGGCCATTGAAGAGTCTGTGATCCTTCGTCACAGCGTATTGCTTGCCAAAGATGTGGATCCTGCTTCTCGCGAAGAACTCGCAGATCAGCTCGAAATCCTTGTGGTGAGAGAGCGCCGCGATAATCCACGTTTTGATGACAATATGATGATGGATGGCGGTTTCGAAGGCAATTTTGACGAAATGCAGGAGTTTTAATCCATGGCCGCACATGTTCATGTTATTTTGTCCCGTGATGTGAGCCACCTTGGCCACCTCGGGGAAGTTGTTCGAGTCAGACCAGGGTTTGCTCGCAATTATTTGTTCCCTAAGTTTTTGGCTTTGCCAATCACTGGCGCTCGTTTGGCTCAGGTTGAGCATCAAAAGCGCTTGATTGAGCACCGCAAGCAGAAGCTTCGTGGTGAATCCGAGGTATTGGCTAACTCTTTGGCAAACACCCAGATCACCATTCACGCTAAAGCAGGCGATCACGGTAAGCTGTTCGGCTCAATCGGTACGCGTGATATTGAAAAGGCACTAACTGGTGCTGGTTACTCAATCTCACACCGAGATATCAAGCTTGAGCATCCACTCAAAACCGTTGGTCTCCATAGCATCGAAGTCCGTTTGGAAGCCGATGTGAAAGGCACTATTAATGTCGTTGTTGTTCCAGAAGTTACTGAAACATCAGCTCCAGTAGCAGCCGCCAATGACACTGCAGCACAAGCTGTCTGAAGCCCGCGCGGCTCAACCTGGCTTTGAAGCTTTAGGTTTCAAGGCCAGAGCCAGTCTTCTCAAAAAGGCCGGCAAAGAAATGCTCCAGCGCTATAGAGAAGTCGCAGCGCTGCTTGAGCTCGAAGCTCACAAAATCTACCCAGAAATATTACTCTCTGAAGCCATTGGGCCTCTTCAATACATTAAAGATTGGATTAAGGTTGCGAAGCCGTTTTTAAAACCACAGCGCGTCCCAATCCCGGCCATGGCGTTTCCGGGCAAAAAGGCGACCCGTACCCAAGTTGCGCGCGGGGTTGTGGGCATTATTACGCCTTTCAACTACCCATTCGGCAACTTTTTCAAACCAGTTTTTGCAGCGCTTCTGTCCGGCAACAGTGTGATTATCAAACCCAGCGAATACACCCCTAAAACGGCAGACTGGTTTGTAGAAATCATGAACCGTTATTTGCCAGCTGGGGTTTTGCAACTCCATCACGGAGCGGGTGAAGCGGGTGCTGAACTCATTTTATCTGGCATCGATGCCGTGACTTTCACGGGCTCCTATGCGACTGGCCAAAAGGTCGCTAAGTTGGCAGCCGAACGCATGATCCCCTGTAGCTTTGAGTTGGGCGGCAAAGATGCAGCACTTGTGCTAGCAGATTGTGATTTGGACCGAACCGTTGCAGGCATTTTGCATTGGGCGTTTCATAATGCAGGTCAGTCTTGTGGAGCCATTGATCGGGTTTATGTTGAAGAAGCGATTGCTGATCAATTTGTCGAACGCTTGGCTGCTGCTGCTTCCAAATTAGATGGCATGATTGGCCCGGTGGTTCCGCCACATCATCCGCAATTTTTACAAGCTCTCATCACCGATGCACTAGACAAAGGCGCTGCACTTCCCCTCTCCACAGAGTGGGGAGGGGTTAGGGGTGGGGTCTTGGACCACTGCAACCACGCCATGCGCATCATGCGTGAACCCACTTTTGGGCCACTTTTACCCATCATGCGCGTCAAATCAGGCGAAGATGCCATCGCGTTCGTGAACGACAGTGATTATGGTTTATGTGGATCCGTATGGTCCAAAGATATCACCCGCGCCACTCAACTGGCTAAGCAGTTCCACGTCGGTACAGCCTATGTGAACAATCATTCGTTCACAGGAGCAATCCCTGCTGCACCCTGGACAGGCGTGAAGCACACAGGCTACGGCATTGCCAATAGCGAGTTCTCACTGGCGCACTATACAAGGCCGTTCACTGTAGTTATCGATCGCAAAAAAAGCCCAGATGCTTGGTGGTTCCCGCTTAATAGTATTGCAACCAAACTAGGTGAATGCTTAGCCAAAGCCCAGCTTGGTGATCTTACAGCCGCGATTCAAATTCCATGGCTGATTTTCAAACGCCAGCGCCAAGTCTTGGACTTTGTGCGTCAAAAAAAAAAGCTGTTTGATTTCGAAACCCGTTGGGGCCAAGTAATCATGGAGTCGCTCGTGTGGCGAGATGCATCTGCTGTGGAATCGCAGAATTTTGTGCGTCAAGTTTACACGGACCTTCCGAGCTTTAGCGCTTTTGGGATGCGCGCGGCCATTTGGCTCTTGGCACTTGCGCCTATCTGGAAGTTCAAAGCTTTTAAAACCATAGACCAATTGGGTGAAGATATGCGGACAAACTTGCTGAGTGATCTTTACAAAAGCAAGACCTATCTAGTTCGGCAGCTTACAATGTTGATGAAGCTCCACGGTGCTAATTTGCATGCAGCAACCACCAAAATAATTCCCCCAAGGGACAAACATGTTCGCTGACGATCTCAGACATTTCCGCACTGGCTCGGTTATTGATGGCTCTCATGTTTTTAAAAAGATTAAAGATGAAGCCGATTACGTGGTCATTGGGTCAGGAGCCGCCGGCGCTACTGCTGCGCAATACCTCACTTCAGAAGGCTTTTCGGTTATTATCTTGGAAGAAGGCCCCTGGGTCCAAACCAAAGATTTTGCCGTGGATGTCTACCCTGGTATGGGGGCTCTGTTTCGTGATGGAGGCACACAAGTCTCTCAAGGGCGAGCTATTTTTCCAGTCCTTCAAGGCCGCTGTGTTGGGGGCAGTACTACAGTCAACTCTGCCATTGCTTGGCGTGCTCCCGAATATGTGTTTGAACAATGGGAACGTGAGTTCGGTCTTGGAGACACTATACGTTTCAAAAATCTAGAACCCCATTTTGATTTTTTGGACAAAGCACTGACAGTCAAACCCGTCGAAGACGATGCGCTTGGAAATCATAACAGCTTGTTTGGGCAAGCAGCTGACAAGCTCGGCTTTCCCTCACAACGTATTCGGCGATATGACAACGGTTGTGAAGCCAGTGCCAGCTGTTTAACAGGCTGTCGAAGCGGTAAAAAACAGGCCATGAATGTGGCGTTTATACCAGCATCTTTGCGCCGCGGCGCTAAGATTTATACCAACACCCCTGCCCTAAAAATTAAATCTCCACGCACAGTTGTCACACCCATTGGTGAAATGCATGCCAAACGTGGCGTGATACTTGCAGCAAGCGCCATTCAAACACCAGGCATTTTGAAACAAAGCGGCCTTAAGAACAAAGTACTGGGCAAGCATTTTCAAATGCATCCTGGAACTTCAATTGTTGGTGTCTTTGACCGTGATATTGCGATGCAAAGTGGGGCCACCCAAGGGTATAACAGCACACACTTTGTGCCAACGCATGGCTTTAAGCTTGAAGCCCTTTCATTGCCACCGGAGCTTATTGCAATGCGAATCCCCTATCTGGGAACACAGCTGCGTGAAGCCATGGCAGATTACCAAAAGATTTTAAACTGGGCCTTGGTTGTCAAAGCTAAAGCCCAAGGATCCGTCAAGAGATTTTGGGGCAAAGATTGGATTTCTTACACGCCATTGCCCCAAGACATGAAAGCCATGCGTGATGGCTACAAAAAACTTTCCGAAATGATGTTTGCTGTGGGTGCTCGAGAAGTCTGGCCATGCATTCACGGCATGCCCATTTTACGCTCGGCAGATGATTTAAAACTTTGGGACACCTGCTCGCTAGACCCGAGAGACTATAGTTTAATGGCCTCACATTTATTTGGTACCACTCGCATGGGTTCTGACCCGTCTCAAAGCGTTGTTGGGCTAGATTTTGGGGTCCATGACATGCCAGGTGTTTACGTGCTCGACAGCAGTATTTTCCCAACGAATATTGGTGTAAATCCACAGCACACCATCATGGCTGTGGCGCGCTTAGGAATAGATGCTATAGTGCAGGCCTAATGGGCCAAATCAAAATATTAGATGAAATAGTATCGAATCAAATTGCAGCTGGTGAAGTGATTGAGCGTCCTGCTTCCATGGTGAAGGAGCTCATTGAAAACTCCCTCGATGCGGGCGCCACCCAAATTGACATTCACGTAGAAGAAGGTGGCATCTCACGACTTATTATCACCGATAATGGTTGTGGTATGTCATCTGATGACGCCGTTCTTTGTTTTTCACGCTATGCAACCAGCAAGCTTAAATCACTTTCGGATCTTGAATCCCTGCACTCATTTGGTTTTAGAGGCGAAGCTTTGGCTTCCATCGCTTCAGTCAGCAAGATTAAACTGACCACTCGCCAGGCTTCGGCAGCGCTTGGCACACAGATTCTAATTCATGGGGGTAAAATCATTGAAGTCGGTGATGCTGGCGCCCCCGTAGGAACGCGCATCGAAGTCGAGTCCTTGTTTTTCAACACCCCTGCTCGTCTCAAATTTCTCAAAAGCCCACGCTCTGAATCCAGCGCCATCGAATCAATCGTACGACAAGCTGCTCTCTCACAGCCTGAAGTGGGCTTTAGACTGCAGATTGATGGGCAAGTTAAGCTTAACATTCACAAAGCCGCCAATCAAAATCAGCAATTCGAACGCGCGGTTCAATGCTTGGGCGAAGATACCCGAAATCACTTGTTTCCCTTTGACGCTCAAACAGATCTGGTGAAACTCACAGGCTATGTCGCAGCGCCGCTCGCAACACGCAAAGACAGTCTTGGCTTGTTTGTTTATGTGAATGGGCGCTTTGTCAAAGACAAGCAACTCATTCAGGCAATCCGCGTTGCGTATAGAAGTCTCCTCGAAGTAGGCAGACACCCGATTGGAGCTTTGAATATCCAAATCAACCCAGAGTTTGTTGATGTAAACGTTCACCCGCAGAAACTCGAGGTGAGATTTTCAGAACCCTCGCGCGTCCAAGGGCATTTGATTCGACTACTCAGTGATTTTTTGGCAACGACACCTTGGTTGCACACAGAGATTCCGGTTTCAGCACCAAGCTTCCAAACGAGTTTACCAACTGTTTCGACACCCTCGACTTTTAGATTTGATAGCCCAAGAAGTGAGCCCATGTGGAGCGCTGCTCCAAAACTTGAACCAAGCTTTGGCCGAGTTACTCCACCCGCTCAACAGCTACATACACTTGGCACTACCGAACGGTACCGAGACCTGCGCATCATTGGTCAAGTCGATCAAACTTATTTAATCCTTGAAGGCAGCAAAGCGATGATTGTGATTGACCAACATGCTGCCCATGAGCGTGTGGTATTCGAGAAAGTTTGCGCAGCAGCTAAGCTAAACGGCGTCCCTTCGCAGGCACTCCTGTTCCCAATGTCTATCAACATCTCACCCATGGACATGGCTACGCTCATTGAAAAGAAAGCTTTGTTTGCACCCTACGGTTTTGAAATTGAGCCCTTCGGCGATACTCAAGCTTTGGTTAAAGCAACCCCCACCGGCCTTCGAACAGATGCTTTAGAAGAAATCGTTCGCGATACCCTTTCTGACCTGCGAGACGCAGACCGACCCGACAGTCTGCAAGCGTTTCAAGATCATATCTGCGCCCAAATCGCATGCCACAGTTCAGTACGCGCGGGCCAGAAAATGGACCTTCCAGAAATCAAAGCTCTGCTTGAGCAGCTAGATGTTGTTGACTACAAAGCTCACTGCCCGCATGGCAGACCTGTGGTACGAGCAGTTCCATTTACTGAAATCGGCGGATGGTTTCATAGGACTTAACAACCCAGTACTTCAAAATTCATCGAGCGTGCCACACGCCCAAACTGAAAATCATGCGTTAGAATCGTTAAAGGGACTTCCAGCTCTTCGCGGTATAGCATGGCCGTACTTAAATGAATTGCATCCAGCGTTTTAATCGGAAGACCAAACGATTGCGATGCCCTCTCAAGAGCAATTTGATTCAATTCTACAAGCTCAATGGTTTTCATTAACCCGTAAAATGATGTGCGAGCAAACAAAATATCTTCCAAATTGCTCTGTTTCAGTTGCTGCACTCTGTCCATTGCCCTGAAACATTCAACGCGTAGCAAGGCACTAGAAATCAACTGAATATCACTCTGAAAATCCAGTGCATCTGGCATACGAAACAAAAATCTCAGCGCAACAGAAGAATCAAGATAGAATGCTTTCATCTGGAATCTCGATCCTCTCTTAGAAGAGCAACAATATCAACATCCAGGATTGGAGTCGGTAGTTTAAGATTTTTTAAATCACTTACCGGACGAGTCGCTTTGATAATCTGAAGCTTAGGCTTAGGTCCTTCCTCAACCACCACCAACTTAACCTTAGGAATTCTGTGATCTGTGATAATGACCTCTTCCCCGCTTTCAGCAATCTTGATATACTTACTGAGCTCAGCTTTTAACTTTGCAACATTCACAGACACCATATAGTCACATTATGACCATAAATTACCGAAATGTCAATTTGATCGTTCTTGCAGGCCCTACTGGCTCAGGTAAAAGTGCTTTAGCTCTTGAAATCGCCGAAAAAATTGGCGGTGAGATTGTGTGTGCCGATAGCCGGCAGATTTACAAGCACATGCCGATCATGGCAGCCTGCCCAACCGCTGAAGATTATGCGCGGATCCCGCACCATGGGTATGAGCGGCTTGAAATCGGTCAGATTTATAGCGCAGGTGACTTTATACGAGACACAGACGCCTATGTTGCAGAAATCCAAAGCCGCGGCAAAGTTCCAATTTTAGTTGGTGGCACTGGGCTTTACTTGCGCGCCTGGCGTTTTGGATTAGACGATGTCTTACCGGCCGATGCAGCGATTCGAGCAAAGCTCGAGGCAGAAAACCCTGAAGCGCTTTATGCACGGCTTTTGGAAGTCGACCCTGAAAGCACCAAAATCATTAAACCCGCTGACACTGTTCGCATCAAGCGTGCACTTGAAATCTTCGAATTGACTGGACAACCCGCAAGTGAACTTCGAACGACTGATTGGAACCGGCCACCTCGAGTCCAAGCATCTTGGTATTTAATCGATCTGCCAACAGATGAACTTGATAAGCGATTACACAAACGTGTGGTTGATATGTTTGAAGCTGGATTGGTGAACGAAGCTTTAGCACTCAAATCAAATCCGCCGGAGACACCGGGCTACACTGAAGCCATCGGGTATTCAAAAGGTGAAATTACAAAAGCCGAAGCCATCGAACGTTTGTTCAGACGACATCGGCAATATGCTAAAAGACAACGCACCTGGTTCAAAAAAGAACCTTGGTGGGAGCGTATTACTTCATCTCAAGTTGCTGAGCCAAGTAATTGGCTTCACCAATCTTTTCGATAATCTCAAGCTGCTTACCCAAGAAGTCTTGGTGAGCTTCTTCTGAAACTAGAATCTGCTCCAACAACATAGCAGTCGCAGGGTCGTTTTCAGTTCTGCACAAAGCAATGCCTTTTTTAAGACGCGCAATGGCTTCAGTTTCAAGCGCTAAGTCTGATTTAAATTGTTCTGGAACCGTCTCGCCGATATTGATTTTTCCCAACCGTTGAACATTGGGAAATCCATCCAAAAACAAAACGCGAGACATCAATTGCTCAGCGTGTTTCATTTCATCAATCGATTGCTTTCTTTGAAACTGGTAGAGCTTCGTGTAGCCCCAATGTTCACACAATTCAGCATGCAGAAAATATTGATTTATAGCGGTTAGTTCAGCGGTCAATACTTCGTTCAGTACTTCGATAATAGCAGAGTTCTCTTTCTTCACTTACAGCTCCTTGCGCGGCGACCTTAGCACAACCACTCTGCTCAGCAAGCAAGGATAAAATATCTTCGTGGCAAGTCTGACAACCGCCTCCAGCACCACATGCGGTCTCAATAGACTCTAAGCACTTTGCCCCACGAGCAATGCATTCGCGGATTTCACGATCGGAGCAACCCATGCAAAGACAGACAATCATTCATGGTTATTTTCCCCAAATGATGATTTTGGCTTAAATAGGATTTCAATGGCTAGAAGAGATATCGGCAGGACTTTCGCAGAATAAGAGCGCCAGTCTTGCACATTTCAAACATCAAATAAAACCAAACAGTTAGACAGAGGCCCATTAGTGTTCACGGCATATTAATATAAACAATACGGTTTATGATATATTGCTTATATATGCCATTAAATTCTGAGAGATCAGGCAATTTAAATTTTCGAGTTGCAGAAAGCGGATCAGAACAAAAATTGGAGCGAACATCCCCAGCTAAAGGCTTTGAATCTTTAGATAGTACTTCTTTTGCTGAACCACCAGTTTCAGAAAGTTTTTGGACAAAAACAAAAAAAGTTTTAAAAATTGGAGCACTAGCAACCGCAGCAACAGTGGGCTTGATGTCTGTGTTTGGGAGACGAAAGGAAGAAGAATCTTCAGGAGATCTTGTATCTACAAAAGATTTGGAGAAAATTACAGGACCCAATCCAAGCCCTACAAGTGCTACGGCAACGAGTGCTCTTGGAGCTTCTGGAGCTACAGGTACAGAAAATAAAAAGACACCTACAAGCAAACTTGAGAAACTTAGGTCGGCCGTTGAAGAGCAACGTGCGATTTCCAAACAACCAATATCAGCAGCGGCTGCTGCTGCGGTACCCCAACCAAAAGGTGCTTTAGGATTAGCGTCAGAATCCCTTCGTGAAGTCCTAGAAGATTTGAGTACTGCTCTTGATTTAAATGGCCCAAGAGATGTTTGCTTTGATCTAGAAAATCTTAATCGAGATGTTGCCCATCAAATCAAGCTAGCCCGGCCTGCTTTACAAGAATATCAGACTGTTTCCGGGGAAGAACTGGCTGACTTTGGCAATAAACATGCCAATCTTGTTAAACAAGCTCGTTTAATTGAAGCCTTAGAACGTGGTGGTGCCGAACTAGGTGTCAACGTGCCAATGCCAGAAGGGGTACGTACACAGCAAGTACATGATTTGCTTCGCTCAAAGGCCCCAGAAGTATTTAAAATGTGGTCAGAACTTGGAGAGGCTTACCAAGCCTATACTGGCAGCACACCTTTTTTACAGACCGAGCACGCTAAAAGGCTGCTCGGTGAAATTGATGCTGGCATTGAAAAAGCTTTTTCCAAAGATGCCTTTACAGGTTTAAACGCAACACCACAAATGCGTGCTTGGCTCGATGGTATCCAGAGTAAAAAAGGCTATTTGATGGTTCGCAGCACAGGCTCTGAAGATACGAAAGAGAGTGCAAACGCAGGGGGTAACCTAAGTGAAGCTTATGTGTCACCTGACGAAAACTCTGTTAGCAAGTCTCTTGGAAACGTGGTGCGCTCCTACTTTGGAGCTGGGTCTCTTCAAAATCGCATCAATGCTGGCAGAAATCCCTTCACCGAAGAGCTGAAACTTGCTGTGACCATGCAAGAGCTCATTGGCGAAGAAGTAGGTGGTGCTCGGGATTCAAATCATATCCCCAAGTCATTGGTATTATTTACCAATGAACCGATTTGGGTAGGTGACGAAGAATTTAGAGTCATGCGTTTGAGTGCAACCTATGGGCACGGCGAGGGCGTGGTGGGCAACCAAGGCATTGCCGGTGATACAATTTTAGTCCTTCACTCGCTGAGTAATCCTGATGAGCTTCACATTATTTACGACAATCAAGACAAGCCAACACGCTTAGCACCCGTAAGAGATGCTGAAAGCAAAGTAAAACTTCAACAGATTCAAAACCCAGCAGAACTGAGAAAACAACGTGTTTTTAGTGAACGTGAAATTTCAAGATTATTTCAGTGGGGTATTATCGGTGAGTCCTATTTTGGTGGACCCACTGACATGGAAATCGTGGTTCGAGGCGATACCGTTTATCCAGTTCAAGCAAGGCCTGTGAATCGACCCGCTTTATTACCCAGTTATGTAGATTTAAGAAAAATCCAAGATGCTCAACTTCAGGCTATGCGAGCAAATGCCTTTGTACCCGGAAAGGGCTCCGTTGTTGAAATCACTCATCCAGACCAGGTGTTAATTGCAGACACTCTTGAAGCGGCTGAAAAAGCGTTCATCAAAGGCCAGCATCTCGTCGTTATTGTTTCTCAGAAAGAACCCGCCAACTCGCATCCTGTGGTGAATTTCAGCTCCATGGGAATGACCTGCTTGGCTGTGCCAACAGACCGCCAAGAACAGTTACGATCTTGGTTAAATCAGCTAGGTGATAAGTCCATGGCCGTGTGCCCTCAGTCAGGAGCTCTTTACTTGACCGAGAAAGACGGTGTGAAATCTTTAACTTCGAATGGTTTCGTGGCGCATCCCGCTCAAATCACTAAATCTTTCGATCTGCCTGAAGCGTTGACTGTTTCTCTCACCCGAACTCAAGGAGTTTCCAAAGAACTCGAAGACTTATTGATGTCAGTTAATATGGCTCCAACCACCGAAGAAGCACTCAAGCATCTTCAAGACCTGCGTATGAGCAGCTGGAACCAAGGGTTTAGGCAAAGACGTTTAGAGTTAGAAAAACGTGTTTCTAAGACGAGAACCAAGCCTAAAGAAGCGCTTAAAATATTAAATGCAGCCAAACAACTTGAAACTGAACTTGATAAAACCTTTGACGAAGTTGAGCTTGCCTTAAAAGGACAACGAGGTCGCCTGAGAGCACTATTCCAGACAAAGGCTTTGGGTAGCTTGCTGTTTGAACGCCAAACTGAAGCAATTAATCAGTTTTCTGTGGCCAATATTGAGGCGGCTTTAGAAGCAGGCAGTGAAATAGCTAACTACCAAGCAGGCTTAAATCACGAAGCTCAATTTGCAGATATTTTACTCGAAGGGCAACGAACACCTGACTCCTCTGTGTATCCACTTTGGAAAGAATTTCTAACCAAGATTGAATCTCTACCAACTCAGCAGACAGCTGACTTCAAAGAAATGATATCTGATATGAAATCCAGTGGCGAGATGGCTACCTGGATGACGCTGTTTTTCAGAAAAGGCTACACCGACCAAGATGCTGTCAAAGCACTCGCAGAATTTGCAAGCCATTTTCCTGAAGCAGACAAATCAATCGCTCGAGCAATGATTGGGAAACTCGAACAAACGAGACAGCTTCGAACGCAATTGGCAGATTTTGGGGAGCCAGCGAAATTCGAAGCAACCTTCAAGCGCCTTGAGGCCATGAAGGATTCTATGAGTGCTGCAACTCTGGGAATCAGAGGCGGTGTCGTCTTAAATAGCATCCGACTTCGCTTGATGGATGAGTTTGTCGATCTATATGACCATGCAATCAAATCAATGAAAATTAGCCAGCAATACTCTGACCAAGAAAAGGCTGAAAAGTTCAAGCAGATGCTTGGGCCCTACACAGAGATGATGGAAGATTGGGCTAGGAATTTGGTGGCTTCTGAATTGGTTCCTGAGGGTGCTCGCTGGGAATTGGATCGTTATTTAATGTGGTTTAAACAGAATTTTGAGACAAAAACAGGAGTCGTTGCAGACTTAACTCCATCTAGAGATTTCAGTGTTGCAGCTGCGAAACTAGGTAGTGCCAGTGCAGCTGCAGCATTTGAACGGCATCAGCCACAAACTCTAGAAGATTATTTTACTTTGGCGCATCAAAATCTATTGGCTGTGATTGGACATACGAACGCCAAAGCAAATTCGCTTGAGGTTTTAAATCAAGGCGAGCTTAAGCCTGTGGCAGCGATCATGGAATCCGTTGAGAGATTGAGCGTTGGAGCGTCGAATGAGTTTAGTCCAGTGCGTATTGGGAGTAAAATCACCGAAGATTCAATTTCTATTCAGTACCGAGTTCCTCTCCGAAATCATGCCGCCAGTCTTGAACTCATTCATGATCGAAATTTAAACAGAAGTGAATTAAAAGTATGTTTTCTGGGTGAAGCCCGTCAACGTTGGGAACGAATTCACTTTCTCCCCGAAACTTTAGATGCTTCTGGATATGCAAAGTTGACTTCTCCAATCCGTTCCAATGCCCAAGGTTTAGAATTTTCGTTTGAAGTGAGTCCAGAATCAATTCGATCACTCTTAGAAGAATTCCGATTCGCGTGCGATATAACATTTGAGAGTATTACACCAGAAACAATACTTGATTTTGCTGCCGAACATGGACGCTCTGTTACAGTTCTCACAAATGCCATTATAAATGGGGTTCTTCACAGAGGAGTTTCCGTAGAACTTTTTGATGCATTATTTAGACGCAACCAGGGCTTTGAGGAGGCTCTCGAGAACATTAACAAGCTCAACCCACAAGACAGATTGAAACTCTATAAAATGTTGGCAACGCATGGCCAAGCTTATGAAGAGGCTATTTCAGCAGCAGCCAAGGCAATCGCAGAAGATAAAAATCTTCGCGAGGCAGCGCTTGATGTTTTTGAGGCATTATTTGGACGCAACCAGGGTTTTAAAGCGGCTCTCGGGGTCACTGATAAGCTCAATCCACAAGAGAAACTAAAACTCT
>CAZWPE010000004.1:40069-191763 GCA_964635635.1 uncultured Myxococcaceae bacterium
ATAAAATGTTAATAACGCATGGCCAAGCTTATGAAGAGGCTGGCCAAACAGCAGCTAAGGCAATCCTCAATCCAGAAGATGAAAATCTTCGAAAGGCAGCGTTTGAGGTTTTTGAGGTATTATTTGGACGCAATCAGGGTTTTAAAGCGGCTCTCACGGTTGTTGATAAGCTCAATCCACAAGAGAAACTAAAACTTTATAAAATGTTAATAACGCATGGCCAAGCTTATGAAGAGGCTGGCCAAACAGCAGCCGAGGCAATCGTCAATCCAGAAGATAAAAATCTTTGCGAGGCAGCGTTTGAGATTTTTGAGGTATTATTTGGACGCAACCAGGGTTTTGAAGCGGCTCTCGAGGTTGTTGATAAGCTTAATCCACAAGAGAAACTAAAACTCTATAAAATGTTAGCAACGCATGGCCAAGCTTATGAAGAGGCTATCCCAGCAGCAGTCAAGGCAATCCTCAATCCAGAAGATAAAAATCTTCGCGAGGCAGCGTTTGAAGTTTTTGAGGCATTATTTGGACGCAACCAAGGTTTTGAAGCGGCTCTCGGGATTGTTGATAAGCTTGATCCACAAGAGAAGCTAAGACTTTATCAAATGTTAGTAACGCATGGTCAGGCATATAACCAGGCCAGTGAAGAAGCCCTTAAATACCTTAGAAACACACGTTCAGAAACCTGTAAAGCAGCTTTCAGAGTGGTTAAAGGCTTGCTCTCACAAGGCGAACTTGATTTTAAAATATTTTTGGTTATTAAAGATATTTTCATTGTCCCCTATTATTATAAAAGATATGACGACGACGAATTCCAGCTTGCAGAAGACATCTTAAAGAAAATTTTTATAATGGCCGGATCGTCAACACTTTTCGCAGCTTTTACACATCTTTTTCTTCGTTATTTAAACGAAGAAGACAGCGCAGGTTCTGCTCTGGGTGAAAAGAAGAACAAATAAAATCACATTTAAATTCCGTAAATCGAAAGAAAACTCTGGAATTTGTTCAAGCTTTAAATACACATTACTAAACGCTTCTATCGTTAACACGATCGCATGAATTCCCAATTCATCTCAGCGATCACGCGCGTGCTGATTTCTTTAGGGCAAACAGCTTCGCATTCGAGCGTATTGGTGCAAGATCCAAAACCCTCTTCGTCCATCTGCATAATCATGGCTTTGGCACGACGTTTACGTTCTGGGTCACCTTGAGGCAAGTGCGAAAGCTGTGAAATCTTAGCTCCGACAAACAGCATCGCAGAAGCATTTTTACAGGCTGCGACACATGCTCCACAACCAATGCAAGCTGCGGCATCAAAGGCCTTGTCTGCATCGTCTTTGTGCACCAAAATTGCATGTGCATCTGGCGCTGCGCCTGTATTCACCGATACATAACCGCCTGCTTGCTGAATTCGATCAAAAGCAGCTCGGTCGACAACCAAATCTCGAATAGGCGGAAATGCTTTTGCACGCCAAGGCTCAAGCGTGATTGTTTCACCATCAGCGAAATGACGCATGTGCAACTGGCAAGCTGTTGTTCCACGTTCTGTACCATGTGGAATTCCATTAATCACAATTGAGCATGCCCCGCAGATACCTTCGCGGCAGTCTGATTCAAAAGCAATTGCTTCTTGCCCTTCTGAAATCAACCGATCGTTGACGACATCCAGCATTTCAAGAAGCGACATATCCGGGGATATATCGTGTGCAGAGTAGTTGAAAAACGCACCCGGATCACTCGGCTTTTTTTGGCGCCAAACTTTAAGAGTATAATTGCGAAGAGCCGTCATTTGTAGCTCCTTTGAGCTAGGTGAATATTTTCAAAAGTAAGTTGTTCTTCATGCCTGGTCGGTTTGTGGGAACCTTTGTACTCCCAAGCAGCAACATGACAGAACTTTTCATCATTACGCTGAGCTTCACCATCAGGAGTTTGATACTCTTCACGGAAGTGCCCACCACAGCTTTCGTTACGCTCCAAAGCGTCGAGACAAAGCAGTTCAGCAAAATCCATAAAATCAGCGACTCGATAGGCTTTTTCGAGCGTTGGGTTAAACTCGTGCGCAGACCCTGTAACACGAATATCTTTCCAAAAACTTTCTCGAAGTTTGGGGATCTCATTCAAAGCACGCTTGAGGCTTTGTTCTGTGCGCCCCATTCCGCAGTCGTTCCACATGATTTTCCCAAGTTCACGGTGAAGTTCATTGGGAGAATGTTTGCCCTGAACGTTCATGAGGCGTCTAATGGGTTCACCCGCTTCTTTGACAGCATGCACGGCGTGTGAATCAGTGTCTTTAAAACCACCAGGCTTCACGTGATTCAAGTAATCAGCAATCGTATTTGGCAGCACGAAATAACCGTCGGCTAGACCCTGCATCAACGCACTCGCACCCAAACGATTAGCACCGTGATCTGAAAAATTTGCTTCGCCCAGAACAAATAGCCCAGGAACATTGCTCATGAGTGTGTAATCGACCCAGAGTCCACCCATGGTATAGTGCACCGCTGGGTAAATACGCATCGGTGAAGCATAGGGATTTTCACCGGTAATCTTCGAATACATATCGAACAAGTTGCCATAGCGCGCTGATATGGTTTTTTCACCCAAGCGTTTAATAGAGTCTGCAAAATCGAGATAAACCCCGCGACCGCCGGGCCCTACACCTCGTCCATCATCACACACTTGTTTGGCCGCTCTCGAAGAAATATCGCGCGGGGCTAAGTTGCCATAGCTTGGGTATTTGCGTTCAAGATAATAATCACGCTCAGATTCAGGGATTTGTTCTGGTGAACGTTGGTCCCCCTTTTTGAGCGGTACCCAGACGCGTCCATCATTTCGAAGCGACTCTGACATCAGCGTTAGTTTTGACTGATGGTCGCCTGACTGTGGGATACAAGTCGGGTGAATTTGCGTGTAGCAAGGGTTCGCAAAATAAGCACCACGTTTGTAAGCTTTAAATGTTGCGCCCACATTGCAGCCTACAGCGTTCGTCGACAAGTAAAATACGGGGCCATAACCACCCGTTGCAAGCACAACAGCGTCAGCCGTGTGAGCCTGCAGCTGACCTGTCACCAAGTCACGCACAACAATACCTTTGGCATGACCTTCATGAACAATTAAGTCCATCATCTCAGTTCGCGGGTGGCTTGTGACCGTTCCAGCAGCAATCTGACGATTCAGTGCACCATAGGCACCAAGCAATAATTGTTGACCGGTCTGACCTCGTGCATAGAAAGTTCTTGAAACAAGAGAACCACCAAAAGAACGGTTATCTAGAAGTCCGCCATATTCACGTGCAAATGGGACACCTTGAGCAACGCAGTGGTCTATGATCTTAACACTCAGCTCCGCAAGCCGATAGACGTTTGCTTCACGCGCTCTAAAGTCGCCGCCTTTGATGGTGTCGTAGAATAGACGCCAAACGCTGTCACCGTCGTTTTTGTAATTTTTAGCAGCGTTGATACCGCCCTGAGCAGCGATACTATGTGCACGTCTAGGGCTGTCTTGAAAACAGAAAGTTGAAACTCGAAAGCCGAGCTCGCCCAAAGTTGCGGCGGCGGATGCACCTGCCAAACCTGTTCCAACAACAATGATGTGGTACTTACGTTTATTGGCTGGATTAATCGGTTTTACGTCAGCACAAAAATTGGCCCATTTGTCTTCAATGGCACCTTCTGGAATCTTTGAATCAAGCATGAATAAACCCCAGCCAAATTGAAAGCGGTATGGAGACGTAGCCTAAGAAAATAACAGCGGCCAATGCCTTGCCAGCAAATCGAATTCCGCAGGCATACCAACGCGTCAGACTCAGCGTCTGTGCTGCACTGGAAAATCCATGATTTAAATGCAATGCCAGTGACACCTGAGCAAACAAGTAAATCGCCGTTACCCAGGTGTTCTCAAAACTTTTGACGGTAAGAGAGTACAAATCGAGATTTTCGTATTCAGGAAATACCCAGCGCCAAGTTAAATGCGCCAAGTGAAACAATAGAAAACCCAGTAAAACCAATCCACCAATTAACATGGTTCGTGAGGCTAAAGACGCCTTAATGGATTTCTTATTGGCATAACGAACCGGTCTAGCAGAAATATTACGACTACTTAAGTACACTGCAGATATAATGTGAAGCACGAATGCAGCAATCAATCCAATCCGCGCAGTCCAAAGCATTTTTGGGTATTGGCGGAGCAATTCAGGATACGCGTTAAAAACTTCAGGTCCGGCAAAGATCTGCAAATTTCCAAGCAAATGCACAACAATAAACCCCACCAGCATCAAGCCAGATAGGGCCATGAGAATCTTGGTACTAATTGAGGCCATTCACTTCATCCACGGTTTTCTGCACAGATGCTGTCGACTTAGCGAAAGCTTCTTTTTCAGCTGGCTCAAGTTCTAGTTCAATCACGCGCTCAACTCCCTGAGCCCCGATAACAACTGGAACACCCAGAAATAGTCCGCGAACCCCATACTCGCCTTCCAAGTAGGTTGCACAGGGGAGCATGCGTTTTTGATTATACAAATAGCTTTCAGCCATATGAATCGCAGACAACGCTGGGGTGTAAAACGCAGAGCCGTTACCCAAAAGCTCGACGATTTCACCGCCGCCTTTACGGGTTCTGGTCACCATGGCATCCAGCTTTTCTTGACTCAGCATTCCCATCTTCACCAGTTGTGGCAATGGAATCCCACCGGCGCTGGAAAATCTTGTGAGTGGAACCATGTCATCACCATGCCCACCGAGCACAAATGCCTGAATATCTTCACGGCTGATACCGAGCTCTTCAGATAAAAACATTCTAAAGCGTGTGGAGTCCAAAACGCCAGCCATTCCAATCACGTGACTCTTGGGGAGGTGGCTTGCTTTGTGAAAAGCGTAAACCATTGCATCGAGTGGGTTGGTAACCACCACGCAGAAAGCTTTAGGGGCATATTCGCGAACCCCTTGGGCAACCTGCTGGATCACCTCGAGATTTTTTTGGAGCAAATCTTCACGACTCATACCAGGTTTGCGTGGAAAGCCAGCCGTAATAATACAGACATCTGCACCTGCAATATCAGCGTATGAATCAGTGCCCTTGAGCTGCATGTCATTGTCCAAGAGTGCAGCCATTTGGTTTAGGTCTAGCGCCTTGCCTTTGGCTGTACCTCCGAAGACGTCAAATAACACCACGTCGCCAAGCTGTCTTTGCATGGCCAAAAGAGCAAGAGTTCCGCCGATGTTACCGGCGCCAATAAGAGCTATCTTTCGTCGCGACATATACCCGTCGCTAGAGCACAGAGTAGACTTTTTGACAAGTGGGACTAACTTGTTCGTCTAGCGTGTTGTCACTCTACATATGCTGCTAAGACTATTTCTGCTAGCCTTGGTTACCGTTTCAAGCTACGCCCAAAACACAACCCGAATTGAGCCTCTGGAATGCTATCAAGCTCGGGCTGACCAATCTAATCTGAATTTTGTATCCATTTACTCGACAGCTGTTTATGCATTAACAAGAGCTTTGCAACCTAGTTTAAGCATCTTCAATAAGGCGATGGAAGAAAAACGAAAATCTGAAGAAACCGGTCGATTTACAGCAGGAATTTTAGAAGGATTTAATAATCTCGAAGGGAAAGGATCTGTTTTACTCAGTGGCATTCAGATGATGTCTACCCTATCGCTTCTAGCTCCCATGTACTGGTACCCATATTCCAGACTTTCGGATGCAGAATGTGAACATGCTAAAAGTTTACGCTTGAACCCAAACTCAACCAAACCTTTGGAGTGCTACAAAGCAGATGCCTATGATGGAACTGCGGTGTTTGAAATCTCTTATGCTTGGGGTCTATACGTCGGGGTGTACATGGTGCTTCCATTTTTACTTAAAAGCATTACGCGTTGGACCAAAGGCTGCTGTTCTGAAGAAGAAACTCAAAGTGCTGAGGCTCCCAAAGGAATTAGCACTCATGAAGAGCATCCCAATGCAGGTGTCGAAGCATTGGGGGGCGGCTTAGACGTAGCATCCATGACAGCGGATAAATATTCTTTGGTTGATGTTGGGGCTTGGACGATGATTATTGCCTATGTCACTCCAATGATATTTTGGGGTCTACGATATCCAGCAAGGGAAAAATGTGATTTTGCTTTAGCGAATCGTACAAGTATGGCAAATTAGCGGGGTATGAATTCCACAGATTCTATCTTGCTTGAAGCAGCCGATGTCAAAACACGCCGAGGCGAGAAGAGTATTTGGATGCCGAAGGCTGCGCTGCGTGCCACCTGCCGTGGCTTTAGGGTAGAGTTAACTGCATTGACGCCTTATGGCGAGAGCTTGCGCTCTCAAATTGTGGCCAAGACGCCACTTGAGTTTGAGCGTCCGAGTGTCCACCAAAGTCTTGAAGAACAACTTAAAGCACCTTCGCCTCTAGATGTGTTGCGTGTCATGCATCAATTACCCGGCGTCAAAATGATTCCAGGATTTTTTGCGTATGACTATGTTGATTTGGTTGAAGAACTTCCCAAAGCAAAACAAGATTTGTTTGGGTTACCAGACTATATTTTCTGGATTCCTGAAGAGCTTGTGATTGTGGATCATGTGAAGAATCACACGCGAACTTGGATCCGAGGACAAGAGAACGATTCTGAGGCACGGGCCCTCTCCACGAGTGGAGAGGGTGCTTCGCGAAGCGAAGCGGGTGAGGTTTCGGTCGACATCTCAGACGAAGACTTTGCAGACCTCGTCAGCGACTTGAAAAAAAATATCGTTGCAGGCGATGTATTCCAAATCGTGCCCTCAAGAACATTTAGCGTAAAATGTAATGACCCATGGGCAGCGTATCAGCGGCTGAAACAAACCAACCCAAGCCCCTATATGTTCTATTTGAACGCACCCGGGTTTACAATTTTTGGCAGCTCGCCGGAGAATTTTATTCGTGTTTCGGGAGAGCCTAAAACAGTTGAGATTAGCCCAATCGCAGGAACTCGGACTCGCGGTGAAACGCTTGATGCTGACAGCCGCAAAGAAGCTGAGCTTAGACTCGACACCAAAGAACAAGCCGAGCACATGATGCTCGTAGATTTGGCACGCAATGATATTGCACGTGTTTCAAAAACTGCCACGCGTTATGTTCATGAGCTTTTAACCGTCGATCGCTACTCGCATGTGATGCATTTGGTTTCCCATGTTCAGGGTGAACTTCGAGATGATTTAGATGCCCTGCATGCTTACCAAGCCTCGCTTAACATGGGTACTTTAGTTGGCGCCCCAAAAGTAAAGGCTGCCAAAATATTGCGTGAACGCGAGCATTCCAAACGCGGGATTTATGGTGGTGCCATCGGTTATATTGATAACCATGGAAACATGAATACAGCAATTATGATCCGCTCAGCGTTGGTCAAAGATGGCGTGGCTTATGTACGTGCCGGTGCTGGGGTCGTATTTGATTCAGACCCGGCATTTGAAGTGCAGGAAACGAAGAATAAAGCTGCAGCTGCATTAGGCGCACTACTCCCCTCTCCGCACGGGACCTCACCCCTAACCCCTCTCCATCAAATGGAGAGGGGAAATGCAACATCCATCTTGTTGATAGACAATTTCGATTCGTTTACATTTAACTTAGAGGCTGAGTTCAGAGCACTCGGATGTAATGTTCAAGTCTGGCGTAATAATATTTCAGCTGACGAAGCACTTAAAATTGCTGAAGCGATGCCTGAACCGCGCATGATTGTTTTATCACCTGGACCAGGTGCGCCAAGTGAAGCAGGTTGTTGTATTGAGTTGATTCAGAAAAACCAAGGCCGTGTTCCATTGCTTGGCGTTTGTCTTGGGCACCAAGCCATGATTGAGGCATTTGGCGGCGTCGTTGGTTTGGCTGAAGCAACTGTGCACGGTAAAAGTGCACTCATGAAACATTCTGGCAAAAGCGTATTTGAAGGCCTCTCAAATCCTATGCCCGTGGCACGATATCATTCACTCGCTGGCACAAAAATTCCGTCTGAACTCGAAGTGACGGCGGATTGCGAAGGAACTGTGATGGCAGTTCAACATAAAAAGCATAAAATGCTCGGCGTTCAATTTCACCCTGAGTCTATCTTAACTCCCGAGGGCTCAAGATTGATTCGCCAGATATTGGAGTGGGCAAAAAGTCCCCCTCTCCACCGAGTGGGGAGGGGTTAGGGGTGGGGTTTCCGTCATGATTGAGCAACAGTTTGCCAAAATCTTGCGTGGAGAAATGTCTGATGCTGACATTCAAACCTTTTTGCTCGAACTTAAAGCAAAAGGTGAAACCCCTGAAGACATCGCCCATGCTGCACGTGCTTTATTGAAAGCCGCTAAACCATTTCCAAGACCTCAATATTTATTCGCTGATTTGGTTGGAACCGGTGGCGATGAATCCGGGACGCTCAATATTTCGACAGCCGCCGCACTATTGGTTGCTTCGATGGGCTTGCCTGTAGCCAAGCATGGTAACAAATCAGTCTCTTCGAAATGTGGCTCCGCAGATGTCCTCACCACTCTGGGTGCCAATCTAGAAATGACATCCGAACAATCACGAGCTTGCTTGGATAAGACAGGTTTCTGCTTTTTGCTGGCGCCAGTCTATCATCCAGGCATGAAACATGCTGCTGCCGCACGAAAAGCGCTTCACACGAGGACAATCTTTAATCTTCTTGGCCCATTGGTGAATCCAGCGCGGCCACCCATTCAATTGACCGGCGTGTACGACCCGAAACTGTGCAAACCCATGGCTGAAACATTTCAAAAGTTAGGCAGCCAAGGCGTGTTGGTCGTTCATGGGTCTGGTTTAGATGAGATTGCGATTCATGGCCCGACCCAAGTTGCATTTTTGCATGATGGGGTTGTTGAAGAACAAGTTTGGCAGCCTCGAAAAGATTACCCTCTGAGTGCAATCGCTGGAGGTGAGCCCGCCGAGAACGCTAAGATGTTGGAGCGTATCTTGCAGGGCAAAGGCACTGATGAACAGAATGAGGCCGTGGCGGTGAATGCGGGGGCGTTGGTTTGGCTGGCCACCCCTCTCCCCAACCCTCTCCCTCAAGGGGAGAGGGAAAAAGCTCTTGATATACTTAAATCTGGAAAAGCTTATGACACTCTCCACGCCTTTATCGAATATTCTAGAAAACAAGCGGCGTGAAGTCGCTGAACGACAGCTTGCGCGTCCTCTTGAAACCTTTGCAGACAAACTGACCCCGAGTGACCGAGTATTTCGGGGTGGGTTTATTTTAGAAGCCAAAAAAGCTTCACCTTCTGAAGGTCTCATTCGACCTAATTTTGATATTGAGCAAATCGCCAAAACATATTCTCCATTTGCCGGGGCGATTTCTGTCTTAACCGATGAGAAGTTCTTTCAGGGGAGTTTTGAATATTTGCGCAAAGTGCGCGATTTGGTCAGTTGTCCGGTTCTTTGCAAAGATTTTATGATTTCGCCTTATCAAGTGTATGAAGCGAGATATCACGGTGCAGACATGATTTTGCTCATGATGTCTGTGGTGGATAACGCCACCTACACTGCCTGTGCTGAAGTCGCCGAACAACTTGGGATGACCGTCTTAACTGAAGTACACGATGAGTCCGAGCTTGAGCGGGCTGTTAAACTAGATGCCAAAGTAATTGGAATCAACAATCGTGATTTCAAAACGCTTAAAATCTCCCTCGATGTTTCTCGAAGGCTACTGCCTTTGGTGCCTAAAGATTGCCTAAAGATTGTCGAATCTGGCATCAAATCTCATGCCGATATTCGAGAGTTTTCGAGTAAAGCTGACGGCTTTTTGGTGGGCACCAGTTTGATGCGTGAAGTACGCATGGATTTAGCGCTGCGCGATTTAATTTTTGGACGTCTCAAAATTTGTGGCCTCACGCGCCTGCAGGATGCTTGGGATGCATATAACAGCGGTGCCGGTTTTGGCGGAGTGATATTTGCACCTGAGTCACCTAGGTGCGTGTCTTTAGAAACTGCCCGTGAGTTAACGGAACAAGTGCCGCTGAGGTGGGTAGGTGTTTTCGTGAATGCGCCTATTACCCAGGTTGTAGAATACGCAAAGAAATTGCGACTATATGGCATTCAGCTCCACGGTGAAGAAAGCGATGCTTATGTTGATGAGCTTCGGGGGAAAACACGCTCAGAAATCTGGCGCCGTTGCTCTCTCTCCCTCTCCCCTCGGGAGAGGGTTGGGGTGAGGGTGTTACTTGACACACCTCATGGCACCCTGAGGGGCGGCACTGGCCAAAGCTTTGACTGGTCAAAAATACCCGCCAACTTTCCTAAACAAAATGCCATATTAAGCGGCGGTCTAAATCCAGAAAACATTGCAGAAGCAGATGCCTTGGGCTTTTGGGCTCTGGATGTGAACTCAGGGGTCGAGGATTCTCCCGGGCTCAAAAGTCATTCAAAGATTCAAATGCTTACCCACCAGCTAAAGATGGTAACCCCGATCATCAAGCAGGCAACACCTGAAAAATAGAGACTGTAGCGATTTCGAGCCATTAAAACCGTAAACTCGGATTGCTTTTATTTAGGAATATTGTGGAATATGTGACAGCCCTGTTCCAGGCCGTAAAAGCTGTAATCGTAGAAAAAATCAAGCCTACTTCCAACATGCAGACTCTTTTTAAAGCCCCCAGTTCGCTCATGTAGAAAAGCTAGGCACTAGGACTAAAATATCTACATGGCATCTTGCCTAGTCACGATCCCGCCTGTTGGCATTTGGGTCCTTCAGACATGTCTCTAATTCTCTTGCGAGACCGGGGTTTCGTGGCTGAATGTATTGCTTAATCATGTCTCGGAAAATTGCTTGATTGCCCTGGTCGTTTTCTTTGATTTTTTCAGCAATCTTGAGCAATAATTCTTTGGCTATTTGAGGGCAGCCAATATCCCTGGCAATCAACATCCCCAACGTTGCACCATACCAGTTTTGAATATTTAATTGCTCTGGAGTGCTTTTTTCAATGATGGGCAGTAGCAATTCTTGCGCTATTAGAGGATTTTTGGAGCCAATATGTGTGGCAATGAACATCCCCAACGTTTTACCAAACCCGTCTTGAATATTTAATTGCGCTGCAATGCTTTTTTCAATGATTAGCGACAGCAATTCTTTGGCTATTTGAGGTTCATCGCGCTCAATATGCTCGGCAATCAACATCCCTAACGTTCGACCAGACCCGTCTTGAATATTTAATTGCGCTTCAATGCTTTTTTCAATGATGGGCAGTAGTAATTCTTTGACTACTTGAGATTCAATGGGGCCAATATGCTGGGCAATCAACATCCCCAACGTTTGACCAAGCGAGTTTTGAATATTTAATTGCGCTGCAATGCTTTTTTCAATGATGAGCGACAGCAATCCTTTGGCTATTAGAGGATTTTGGGAGCCAATATGCTTGGCAATCAACATCCCCAACGTTTGACCAAGCGAGTTTTGAATATTTAATTGCTCTGGAGTGCTTTTTTTAATGATGGGCAATAGTAATTTTTCAAGAAGTTCAATGTCAAACAGGCTGGAAGCCTTAATGGTTTCCATGAGTACCGTGTCGCCAAAGAAGCCTTGAACATACAAAGCACTCGAATATAACCTAATAAATTCCGAGATTAATTCCAGGCATTTTTTTTCGCCCAGTTGTTCACAGATAAAACCATTCCCAAGAAGATATCTTATTTTTGCCAAATCAGAATACATTGTTTCAAATGGAAACAGCTCCCCTTTTGCATAGTATTTTAATTTCAATTCATCTAACCCGGTAATTTGGCCGTCAAGTCTGGGCGTTATAATCTCCTCAAGTTTTTCAGGTAACTCATTAAAATCAATTTTTCCGCTTATCTTAAAAGTACCTCCTAAATTTAAAATACGTAGCTTTGATTGGGAACTTTTTAATTTTTCTAAAAAATTATCAATCTTAAATTCACCTGAAATTTTTTCTCCTGCGTAATATCGCTCTAGCTCTATTAAAAGTTCCCTGAGTTGAGATAATTCAGCCAATGGTTGTAGCGTTCCGCAATTGGCACCTTCTCGAATTACGATCCGCAGAGTTTTCAGTAGTGTGGATTTCTTGAGCACATTTACTAATTCTTTAACCTCTTTTTCTGTGTGGTTAGGCAGCAGAATAATTGAGAGTTCTCTTAATCCAGAGTCGATCTCGGCCATTTTTTCCAGGAACCCTTGAAGCGCTGGAGAGAGCTCTATGAGCTTAATTTTTCGCACTAAAAGCATGGAAGGCATGGAAGGCATCCATATCATGCCGCCATGAGCATCAAGTCCTTGTTCTTCAAGGAATCTTGGAGCTCTGGCTCGAGCGATCCCTGCCACTGCGGAACAAACAAGGTTATTTTGAAGTATCTCTAGATCTTTTATCCTTGGATGTGGCATCCACGCAGGATGTGGCCTCCACGCAGAATGTGGAATCGACGCATATTGCATTGCTTGATGCAGGATGCCGCCTGTGGAGCAAATATAGGGCGGAATTAGCTTGGGTAGCCTTTTGGGCTCTAGGACTTCTTCACTGGGCTCGTTAGAATTAGAGGCGCAAGAGCCACCACTTGCCGCTGCTGCGGCTGATGCACTAGAACCAGACATCATGAGACTAATAATACCCGGGATATAGGGTGCTCCTATTGAGGGAGCAGACTCCTGTTGATCTTGTATTTCTTCTCCTTGAGGTGACAAGTCTTGATGCTTACCCTCTGCTACTTTTTTGTGTGCGTCGTTTAAATCTTTTTGAGACGGGTTGGCTGCACCACTTTGATATGCATCGATAAGCTTTGATGCATCATCAATCTCTTTTTGGAGCTTTTCCTTTTTGTCTTCAAGATTAAGGTTATCATCAAATATTTTATTGGGATTTGGGCGATAAATTGGAACGATTTGTTTAGAAATCTCAAATATTGGGTATTGAGATATTTTCTTCGCTATATCGAGAACCTTCTTTTTAAATTTTTGATACGTGAAAATCAAAGCGATTTCCAATGGACTAATTTTTTGTTCTTGGAATTGGCTTTGCTCTAGCACTGCTATATTTGAAAGCTTCGAGCTCCATTGAGGCCAGGAATTGAAAGCGGTGTCTAAAAAACTAGCTTCTTGCTTTTGCTCTAGACTTTGTTCCAACACTAAAGTGCTAGCACTTAAACCTGTTTGAGTTAAAAGATAAATTGCAATTAAAAATTTAAACATCAGAAAATCTTTTATATATATCTCTAAAGGTGGTCAATGGGGGAATTTCACCAGTTCAACTCTTCAGTTGATAGGCAATATGACAGTGAAATGCCGACACTATTTTTCGACGCCTTATCACTCTTGGGAACGCGGTTTGAATGAGCATACAAACGGCTTAGTTCGCCAATATAATCCACCAGCTGCCAATAATGACTCCAATCATTAAGCAAGCAACCCCTGAAAAATAGAGACTGTAGCGATTTCGAGCCATCAACACAGTAATTCCTAACTTTGAAATAATGCTCGCAACAACCGCAACCAGAATATTCAATTTTGCCTGTTCAATAGAGATATTTTGAGATTTGTAAAGAGCAGCAATGGATATGGTAACTGCGTGTAATTCGCCAAGACCACCGGCAAAGGATGCTATCAAGGTTCCTTCTTGTCCGAAAAAATGCTGAATCCCACTAATCATTAAGATTACAGAGCCAATAGCAAGGGCAAGTTTGATGGCTGGCCACAGGGCAATAGGATTTTTTTGAATGCTAAGATCCGTCGTTTCAAAGCCTCGTTTCACACAAAACCATGCACTCATCAGAGCAATAAGGATTGCAGGTCCTGTGTAGCCTAGAACATGCCAAAATAGTGACTCTGATATCATTGTAACCAACACAATTAAGAGACCCAAGGATGAAGCTGTTGCCAAAAGTGCCGCCGCTAGAGCATTTTGAGTGTGTATTTTTTCTTGTTTCAGCAAACTTGGGATTAAAAAGACAACTGCTGTGCTAGAGACAAAGCCAGCCAAAAGACCCCACAACGGAACTCCAACAGCCCCCCCGAAACTCTGAATCAAAATGTAACTGGCAAATTGGATACTCAGAATCAGCGCAATCATGGTGACAAGCGTTTTGATATGGATAATTCCCCAAGGATCAATGGCTTCTTCTGGCAACAGCGGCCTTATTGCAATCACCAATGCCGCCAAAATAAGCGTTGCCTGAATCTCTTCAGGTTTAATTTTTTCTCGAGAAAATTGATGTAAAGTTTTTCGATTCCACAAAATAGCGAATATTAAGATTCCCAATATTGCGCTCAGCCATGGTGCACTATGGGCAAAATAACCTAAAAGATATGTTGCACCTGCTGCTAGCTCACTGGTTAAGCCAACTTCTGCATTCCCATTTTGATCAGATCTACTGGTTCTTAGATAGCCTGCAATAATTAAGCCACTTACAAACAAAGCAATTACCGCAGCCATAAGAGAGCTTTCAAGAACCGCAGTTAAAGCACCAAGCAGTGCCAACAAAACAAAGCTCCTTAAGCCCATAGAGCGAGCCGCAACCCCTCGCCTCTCACGTTCTAAACCAATAGCAAACCCAAGGGCAGATGCGATAATAAACGGGAAGATTTGTTCAAGCAGCATTTATGTCACATTATCATATTCTGAAAGTCTGATGGCGATTTGGGCAGCAGATTGCCTCACCCAAATGCTACTTGATTTCATTAGCTCGTTGGCCACAGCCAGTAATTGCTGCTCTTCCAGAATCTTCAGGCGTTCATGAATATCCTGTTGACTCGCACATCTTGAGATCTCTGGGATAATTTTTTGGAATGGCTCCTTGGAAAACTTCAATTCATCTTCCAATAAATAAGTTAGTTCGCGGCTGGCAAATCGTTTCAGAGTGCTCATCATGCACTCAGTAATATGAAAACAGTCTTAATTTCGGCTGGTTAAGATTTTTTCTGAAGAATTCGAGATTTTTCAAATAATTATATAATATACTAAATACAAAGGAAGGGAAGGAGTCTATTATGAGAAATATATCATTACTATTGGTTCTTGCTGGCTTTTTGGGTTCCGCTTCTGCCGTTGCAGACCATGTAAGACGTGCAGGTAACCATGAATGCTACTCTTCATCGCGTGGGTACTACTTTGACAGACACTACAAGGATTGCCCTGGAGCACACCGTGTAGCTAAGGCTGTAAAACCAGCACCAGTCAAAATGTGTTCTTGCCCTTGTAAGAAGTAGCTCTTCTAAACATCAGGTCAGTGTGCTAGCACGCTGGGGCTATGTCTAAGCAGAATGCGATTAGCCCTACACGTGCCGAGAACTATCCTGAGTGGTATCAACAAGTGATCAAAGCAGCTGATCTGGCTGAGAATTCGCCAGTTCGTGGCTGTATGGTCATCAAGCCGTGGGGCTATGGAATCTGGGAGCTTCTACAAGCTGAGCTAGACAGACGTATTAAAGACACTGGTCATGAGAACGCTTATTTCCCGTTGTTGATCCCTGTTAGCTTTTTAGCCAAAGAGGCTGAGCATGTGGAGGGCTTCGCCAAAGAGTGCGCGGTGGTCACGCATCACAGATTAGAGGCCGATGGCGAAGGTGGTCTTAAACCTGCTGGTGAGTTGGAAGAGCCCTATGTTATTCGCCCTACCAGTGAGACTATTATTGGGCATTCATATTCTAAGTGGGTTCAGTCTTATCGCGACTTGCCAATTTTGATTAATCAATGGGCCAACGTCATGCGCTGGGAAATGCGCCCTCGTATTTTCCTCAGAACCACTGAATTTCTCTGGCAAGAAGGTCACACAGTTCATGCAACCAGTGAGGAAGCGGTCGTTGAAACCCGCAAAATGCTGGATGTGTATGCCGACTTTGCTGAAAATTGCTTAGCGCTGCCTGTCATTAAAGGCATGAAAACCTCAGATGAGCGCTTCCCTGGTGCAGTTGACACCTATTGCATTGAAGCGATGATGCAAGATGGCAAAGCACTTCAAGCGGGTACATCACACTTCCTGGGCCAGAACTTTGCCAAAAGTTCTGACATTAAGTTCACCAACGAAACCGGCGAAATCCAACACGCTTGGACTACTTCTTGGGGTGTCACTACACGCCTTATTGGTGGCTTGATCATGACTCACAGCGATGATGATGGTCTTGTGATTCCTCCAGTTGTAGCCCCTAAACAACTTGTGCTCCTGCCTATTTTTAAGACACCTGAAGAACAAACTCAGGTCATGGCAGTTTGCGAAAATCTAGCCAATGCACTGAAGGCTCGGGGTATTCGAGTTCTACTCGACAAACGCGATATCCGAGGCGGCGAAAAAACCTGGCAACACATCAAAAAAGGTGTGCCCATGCGTGTTGAAATTGGACCTAAAGACTTGGCTAAAAACCAAGTGGTTGTCGCCATGCGTCACAAGGCCCACAGTGACAAACTGTTTATGTCACCTGAGGCCTTGATTGAACAAGCTCCGGGCCTGCTGGCTGATATGCAAACTGCATTGCTGGCAAAAGCCAAAGAGTTCAGAGCAGCAAAAACCAAAGAAATCAACTCGCTGGCTGAATTCGAAGAATATTTTTCAGGTGATTCAGGCTTTGCACTATGCCACTGGAATGAAGCGGCGATTGGGCACGAGATTCTCGCAAAATATAAAGTCACACCGCGTTGTATCCCATTGGATGCCTCCAAAGAGTCTGGGACTTGTATCTTTACAGGTAAACCCAGTGCTCAGCGAATTGTGTTCGCAAAGGCCTATTAGAACATGAAAACAACACTCCTACGATGGCTCAAACGTTACGGCCCGGCTGAGATTTTTGCCATTGCTGGTGTGTATGCTGGCTTCTTTCTGGCTGAATATTTCGCTGATATCACCTGGGTTTCAGCCTACGCAGGTGCCATGGGTGAGAATGTTGGCTTCTATGGCGCGATTATTATTCACCGTTTAAGAGCCAAAGAGAATTTGTGGCATGTTTTAGCAGAGTTCGGCCCCGCTGAAATTCTGGACAGCTTGGTTTTAAGACCATTAACTCTATACATTGGGGCGGAATCCCTGGGCCCTATGATTGGACTCTTGGTTGGCAAACTTGCCGGGGATATTTTGTTCTATATCCCCGTTGTGGCGACACACGAATTGATGCGGAAATTCAAAATTCACTCTAAAAACTAGAGTTTGAGTTTATTCCAGCCGTAATTTTAAACACTTAGATCGCTGCAAGGATGCACAACCAAAACCCTCTTGTTTTTCGTATTTTTAAGCATATTATTACTTTGTGAGATTTTTATACATTATTTTAACATGCTATTTTGTGTCACTTTTTTGCGTTGGCTCTGAACTACCATTCGAAGCAGATACGGCAGATCAGTTACCCATTAAGAGATACTCCATTAATTTAATGTGGGTCAATTCCAGGTTAGATTCAAAAAAATTTATTCGCTATGACCGCGAGAACGACGTGAAAATTGGACTGATTAGGCCTGTCATTGAATGGGCAAAAGCAAATCCAGAAGCTGATGTTTCTTTGTGGTACGACAAAAATTACACGTCTAGTGAGGCCTTAAAGAATACCCAGGATATTTTGGAACGTTACGCGCAAGAAGAAGGTGTGAAGAACGCAACAATGCGTGACATTCGAGAAATCCCTATCGTGGCTAAAAATCCAGACATATTTTCTGAGTATCTTCCAATTTACTTCAGAGTAGACGTTTTAAAAGGAATTCTCGTTGTTCATTCAATTGAGGCAGACGGAAATGATGCAGCTATTTTCTCTGACCTAGAGGTGGGAGATAGACGTCTTTCACAGGACAGAATGAACAAGGCGGAATTATTCGACTCTGAAACCATGGAAAAATTAAATAAATATGGCATGGTCATGAATCAAAATGATTTGATGGTTGAAAATCAGTTTTTGCAAGCCAAAAAAAACAACAATATAATCAAGTCGTTAAAGGAAATTTTAATCAATGCGAACTTATTTAGAGCTCAATATGCCTTAAATACCCCTGGTTTTTGGCAACTCCGGCTTACAAGTGCTCTTGACTCCACAAAAGATGTTTACGATTATTACTTGGCATTATCCTTAAAAAAGGAAGCGCAAGCTCGACTGGGTGCCTGGAATGGAACCAATGAAAATGATTGGATACCCTATGAACCGGGTCAGGAAAATGTTTATTGGCCACTTGGAAACATCTTGAGTCATGAATCAAAGCCCTGTGTTCGATTACAGAACAGCAAGGTCGTAGAGGTTCAATCAGTGTTTAAATGGCCTACTAGAGGATTTGGCCTGTATCCACCGGCTAGAGATGTAGACGTTCGTGGAAGCAGACTTCAGTATAAATGGCAAATCAATGTCCTACCTCCGGAACAAGGCAAATTCTATCAAGTTACTTATTGGAAATAGTTTTTCACTGTCTTATGATGCTGTCCCAATTTCTCTCAGCAACTCACGCTTCCAATAGTTCCCTGTGGCACGCTTTTCCTCGCGTGATGTGAACGAATACTGATAGAGCAAAGCCCTAACATGTTGTGGCGCCTTGCCTTCAAATGGATCTTTGCGCAGCAATTTGAGAACCCCTGGCTCACCGTTGCGAAGCTTGTCCATGAGCACCATCAACCACGGGTGTTGCCATAATGGTGAAAATGCTGCGAACCACATGAGCCAATCCAGTCGCAAATGATAGGGTGCAATTTGTACCCCAGCACGTTTTAAATCACCCGGCTTGCCCCAGAATTCATATTCTTTCCACTCAAGTCCATCCATCGATCCTTCAAGAACGACTTCATAACGGGGCTGTGTGACCGAACCAAAAGCTCCATAAGTTCCCATGATGTGAAATGGATTGAAGCTGTAATTCATCAACTGATGCTTTACGAGCATGTTTTTGACCGGTTTGATGCTCAAATAGAGCATCCAAACTACTAATCCCAAGATCAAAGCATTGAAAAGCTGACCAGGCTCCGTGTAGTGCCAAAAACCACTTCTTGGAACAGTACTGAAACATAAAACCATCGTTAAAAAGCCCAAGAACGCAAAATTGCCGCTCACAAATAGCCAGCCATGAAATCCAAGCGTGATTACCCCTGCAATCATGCTGATAGGCTGCGGAAGCAATAATCCAAACGGAAGCACCAACTCCACAAAGTGATTTACACGAACCCCTAGTCGATGAACCCATCTTGGCAACCAATGAAAATACCAGCTCAATGGATTTGGAATCGGCTGCGTTTCATAAAAATAAGTCAAGCAGCTTAAATCTTTCCAACATGGATCCCCGCGTAGTTTAATCAGCCCTGCCCCAAACATCACTCGAAATAACATCCATTTGAAAAGCCAAATCACTGCAGCATTGGTTCGAATATTGTCACTTCCCAGAAATATTGCCAAAAAACCGGCTTCCAGGAGCATGGACTCCCAACCAAAGGCATAAAAAACCTGCCCGACATTCACCACAGACAGATACAAAGCCCACATAGAGAACCACACCAGCATCGAAAATATTAAGCCAAAACGTTCAGAAATACCCGTCACCGCCAATACAGCGAGGGAGATGCCAACCCAACCCACAATACGAATAGCTTGATCGCTTGGCCACTTCAGAAATAAGCTTGGGGAACGTTTAAAGTTTGCATATTTGACGAACTCACGAATCGGCAACAAACCATTTTCACCCAACAATGGGATGAACTGGTGGAGGACAGCTATAAAAGCGATTAAATAGGTTAATCCTAAGCCACGTTGCAGCAAAAATCTGGTAAAGTCATAAGTAGTTTCCATATAGATTAGAGTAGAATACACCATCTTTATGGGAACGATCCACTACAGCATGACCCGATTGGATTGAACCTTTGTTGTCATCCCGGGCCCTGAAGGGCAGTGTTCCAGGGAACGAGCTTAATTATCTCCACCAACTGGCGAATTATCTGGCGAATTATGAGGAGCTATTACTGGGACGTTTTCAAGAACCCCCATCTCATGAATCTTGGTCCCAAGACTTCTCAAGCCTTCAATCCACTTCGCAAAGCTCACAATACCAATCCCACCAAAAATAGCCATTTGAGCCCAGTAACCAGTACCTGAAAATACAGCCAGCTCTAATGGAGCGAGAGTCTTCAAAGGCACTTCATCGCGGCGATTTGCAACTGCATCTGCCATAAGGCCTGTTGTAGGAGCATTTAAAAGCAGTGCTTTAAAGGCGGAAATGCCAATCGCGACTCTTTCCCACTTTCGAATATTGTCTTCGTATTCTTCATAGCGATCCCAATGAGCTAACATAGAAATCCATATCGAAATGGCTACCACATTAAAAGTTGCAGAAAGTGCTGAGCAAAAGGTTGCAACTCCATTCAAACCGGTTGCATAACGACCAGCACTCCGAATTGCTTCTGTATTGAGCTGGCACCAACGTCCACAACGCTTGTCTTCTTCGACAACACCTACTTCATTGTCCGTGTAGGGGATCTTCTCTATTTCAGTATTTTGGAGCATCTGAAAATAGGCAGACATGATATTCGCCCCCAAATGACCCAGCATCATCACTCCCCCCAACCCCCAGGCCACTTTCGGGTTTATGGTATTCTTCCAACCGATTGATTCTTCTCCATCAGCAGAAAAAGCACTAAGCGAAGTTAACATACAGAGAAAAATAATTTTCTTCATAACTAAGACCTCGGACCTTTGATAATTACACCGCCCAATTTTCTGCCCCAACGCGTACGTTCTTTCTTGAGATCAACATCGGGGATTTGAATATTCACAATCGCCTCGTTATTGGTTAGATCTGCATCTTGATAATAAGTCCCTCGTGGATTCACCACCACAGACAGACTATAGTTACCCGTTGGAAGGCCGGTAATATCAATCCACTGACAATCCGTGTCTGAATCATAAATATCAGACCAGCCAGCGGTAATCCCCTGCGTCAGCTGCCGGGTAAATGGCGGAATTCCACAACCGAATTTTCCGGGATAGTTGCTCTTGATATTTACAGAATCAATATAGCAGTAACCCTGTTTATGTCCCCTCTTAATGGTCTTATGGACAGTTCCATTCGGGTAGTTCAAAGTGTGCTCAACAAAATAATTAGCTGTGTCTGGACCATGGTAATGTTGGTGACAATCACTCCATATAGGCTTGACGTTCTCAAGACCCATGACGAAATCACCTGTTCCATTGTTAAAAATATAACCGTCAAATCGGAGCAAACGGCGCTCACCGGGTCCGTCAATACACTCTTCCACCAAAGCACAATCACCTGTTTCGAATAGGTTTTGGGTAATTCGGACAGAATCAACCACTTTATCTGCCAAGATGGTCAAATCAGCATAGCCCTTGTCTTTATGCCATGCCTTCCCACTAATAGAATTTTTCACATCATATTGAGCCAAAAAGTATGAGGAATACAGCCAGCCAAATATATGTGCTGCTGAGAATATATTCGCTCCTACAAAATAACCGAGCGCGTCAAAATTCTCTTTTCTGAGCTCACTAATTGGCCGATCACGTTCGTAAAAATACCCTAACCACATGCCAATCGCAGCGAGCTCGATTCCAAGTCGAACAGCCATCGTGGGTAAAAGATTTTCAAAGGCCCAACCGGCAGGGAAAACCCAGCCTAAAGCTGCTTCCAAAGCCCACGCTGCTGTTTTGCTAAACTCAGGCATTTCATGGTCACATGGGGCAGTGGTGTTATCCCGATATCCAGGATTACAGTGGCATTTCTCAGATTCACAGGTTCCGAAATTACAATCACTATCGACTGTGCAATTAAAAGAAGACTCCCGAAACCGATTTCTATTAAACTCATTCTCCATCTTGAACTCACCTGTTGATGCCGGTGAGCCCCCATGAGCCCAAAGAAAGTTTGATATGACCATGACCAATATGACAGACACAAATCGCCTAAGCATGACTTATGAAACAATCCCCTCGGTTATGGTATTCCAAACTAAGTTCTTGATTATTTTCCCAATCCAGAGCATGGATTGGACTATGTCGTCACTTTTTAAAAATATTCGGCTCATACTCAAAAGCCCTTCTGAATTCTTTGTTCAATTTGACCAACAATTCATTTCAGGAAAGACAACTTTCTTGGGCTTATTTTGCATGCTTTGGGGCATTATCTGGGGCGCCATGATGCAGCTTTATTTGCTTCAATTTGCTAGAAGTGACCCAGGTTTCGAAAAAATGTTTCCTGTGAGCCAAATTGAGCTCATTGAAAAGCAGGCGACTCTCGAGCTCATGGCTTCACCCATCACTGCTTTTTTTGGCTTGACCCTTTTTGCGAGTGCACTCCACTTTCTGATTCGAGGCTATGCCCAGCAGCGCGGAAAAAACCCTAGCTACGAAGTAACTTTCGGACTCGTCTGCTGGTCCCTGGTGCCTATGCTATTTTCAATCATACCACTTGCAGGTCCTACAATCGGCACGGTTTGGAGCTTTGCGCTTTTGATGAAGGCCCTCAAACATCGTTATGAACTCTCACCCTGGCTCGCTTTCTTCAGCATTTTAACGCCTGCCTTATTTCTTAAATTCACCTGGGGTTCTGCTTTGCAGCTGTTGGCACTTTCATTGTAAGGTATTTCTATGCGTCTTCTTATTCTTTTGTTGCTCGTTCTATCTTGCGGCAGGCCAAAGCCCCTCAACCCCAGAGCTCTCGCACAAGAAAATGCTTGCGTTCAAAGTCTGCAGCTCGAAGACTATGAAGGTGCCAAAGTTCGCTGCGAGTTATGTCTTGAATATGATGACTCTGTTGCATCCTGCATGAATGGCATGGGGCTCGTTGCTTATGCCCGAGGTGACCAAGAACGCGCGATTGATTGGTTCACCAAAGCCATTAAACAGAGCAAGAACTTTGCACAGGCAAGAAACAATATCGGTGCTGTTTACTTTAAACAAAACAACTTCAACGAAGCCATCCCATATTTTAAGGCTGCCCTAGACATAGATCCTGGCTATGAAGATGCGCGATATAACCTAGGTTTGTGCTACTTGCGCCTTGGCCAAAAGGCTAATTTGGCAGGCAACAAGCTCTATGCCAAAGAAAACTACAAGCTGGCTGACCGCGAGTACCGCAAAGTGATTGCAGTCAATCCAAGTTATGTGAATGGCTACCGCGATTTAGGCCTTGTTAAGACTTACGAAGCAGCTCTCGAAAAACTTGAAGCCGATCGAGAAAATGACATCAAAGAAGCCACCAATTATTTTGAGAATTGCCTTCAAGTCGACCCCAGCAGCGAAACTTGTCACGAAAGCTACGGCGAACTTTTGCTCTTTGAAAAACAATATGAAGCCGCTCTCCAGCAATTTGTTCAATGTTTGGCTTCCAACAAGAAAAACGCCTCGTGCGTTGCAGGTGTAGACAAAGCGTATCAAGGAACTCAGCTTAAGAGTAAAGCCCTCAAAGACTACGTGGCTGAGCTCAAGAAAAATCCAAATGATGCCCAAGGTCATTATGGCTATTGCTCCGTGTTGTTCCAAAATGGCATGACTGATTTAGCTGTTTCTGAATGCCAAAAGGCCTTACAGCTCAACAGCAAAATTTGCTCAGCCTATTACTTGCTCGGAGCACATTATCAAAAAGTACTCAACGGCAAGGAAGCCTTAGCGAACTGCCAGTCTTATGCACTTTGCCAAGGTCCCAAAGACCCAGCTCACGCAAAACAGTGCAATCGTATTATCACAGCATTGAGTGGTGAATAATAATGGAACTTCAACTTGGTTCAGACAAATCTGAGCATATTCTAGGCCGAGAAGAAAGCTGCGATATCGTGATTTCCAACGAAGCTGTCAGCCGTAGGCACGCTCGCATCTACAAAGACGGCAATGATTGGCTGGTCGAAGATTTAGGTTCTCGTCATGGCACAATCGTAAACGGAGAGCCCCTAGCCAAAGATGAGAAAAGACTTCTCAGGCACGGACTCCTGATCGAAATTGGCCCAGAAAAGATACGTATTCTCACAGAAGCAGAACCCATTGCGGCAACGCAGTCTACTTACTTTATTTACCAAAATGGCCCCATGGCTGGTCAAAAAGTCCAGTTAGACTCTGCAAAACCAGAATTAATTATTGGCCGAGGGCCCGAAGCTACATGGCAAATTGACGACAAAAATATTTCTCGTAAACATGCTAAGATTAAGCAAGATATTGACGGTATTTGGCTCGAAGATCTGGGGAGCAAAAATGGAACCTGGCTCAATGAGCGACAACTTTCAGCTCCCGCACAACTCAAAGATGCAGATATTATCGGCTTAGGTGATCTCAAGTTAACATTTGTCGATTCCAACGCTGCGCTTCTCAACCGTCTCAGCACTGTCCCTGCTTTCTACGAAGAGCCTGAGGCGCAACCTGAAATTCAGCAAAACGCTCCGACCACTCCACCCCCAAAACCTCCAGAGCCTTCACATTGGATTGACTACACCTATATGATTCTCATGGGAGTTGTTTTGCTTGGCCTTGTGATTGGGGCGATTCTTTGGATGAGAGCTTAAAAACCCTGGTTTTTTATTCAGAAAATGATTGATTTACCCTAGTATTTCACGCAAAATAGGTTCATGAAGCGGACATTAACTAGGCAATTGTTGGAGTGGAAAGATAGCAAGCACAGGGTTCCCTTGCTCCTCCGGGGAGCCAGGCAGGTGGGGAAATCCTTTGCTGTTCAGCAGCTAGGGCTGCAGCATTTTGAACATTTTGCTGAGATTAACTTTGAGAAAAAACCAGAATATACCCGATTCTTCACCGATCTGGACCCGAAAACAATCTTAAGAAAACTTGAATCCGCAACAGGCAAACGTATTGTGGCGGGCAAAAGTCTTTTGTTTTTGGATGAAATTCAAATCTGTCCTCAGGCTATTCTGTCGCTTCGCTATTTTAAAGAAGAATTGCCAGATCTTCATGTGATAGCAGCTGGTTCCCTGATCGAATTTGCTTTGCATGAAGGCTCCTTCTCGTTTCCTGTCGGCCGAGTTCAGCCTTTGTATGTCCACCCTTTAAGTTTCATGGAGTTTTTATCTGCACTGGGCAAAGATGTTTTAGTCGAAGAAATTGCACAAAGCTCTTTAAAAACCCATTTTCATGAAGTCATCCACAGCCAACTAATTGATCTAGTTAAACAATACTTATTAATAGGAGGAATGCCGGACGTCGTGCAAGCCTTTGTTAATACAAATTCAATGATTGAGTGTGAACGTATACAGTCTAGGATTTTGGAAACCTATCAATCTGACTTTTCAAAGTATGCGACCAAAACAACTCATCGGTACTTGAATACCTTTTTTGAGAGAGCTCCGGGATTAGTTGGGAATCAATTTAAATATGTTCACGTGGATTCAGATGCACAAAGCCGAGATCTCAAGCTAACACTTGAGCAGCTCACATGGGCCGGTTTGGTACGCAGCATTTATGCAACATCAGCTTCTGGAATTCCACTGCATGCACAGGCAAAATTTAATCAGTTTAAGCTTCTGTTTTTGGATATTGGTTTAATGCAACGCTCGTTGCGCTTAGATGCCAGGGTTGTCTGGGACAACGATATTATCCAGATTAATGCTGGCCAACTAGCAGAGCAGCTAGTCGGACAGGAATTGATTGCTTATGAAAATTCTTATGAACAGCCTCGTTTACACTATTGGCACCGAGAAGAACGTACCAGCACAGCTGAGGTTGACTATGTAATCCAAATAGGTTCTGAGATTTTACCTATCGAAGTGAAAGCCGGTAAAACCGGGCGATTAAAATCAATTCAGATTTTTTTGGCTGAGAAAAAGAGGCCTTTAGGGATTCGAATTTCACAAAAAGAATTAGGCATTGATAAGAATGTTTTGTCGGTACCGTTTTATTTAATCTCCCGTTTGCCTGAGTTGGCACAATCCAGCAATAGTGTCATGCCTTACAAGCTAACATCGCCACACTCCACCCCCAAAACCTCCAGAGCCTCCACATTGGGTTGATTATCTCTATATGATTTTCATGGGAGTTGTGGTGATTGGACTGATTATTGGGGCGACTCTTTGGATGAGAGCTTAAATCTTTTCTGAAATCATCAAAAAACTTGATTTCTACTCGACGATTATCAGATACTCCTGCCCATGTTCTGGATACGTCTACTGATTGGATTGTTTCTTGTGTCATGCGGCCAAGAGGATTCTTCGTCTTCACTAGAAGTTCAAAAACAACTCCGGCAGAACCCTCTTTATGAAGTTCGCTTCGAAAAAAACATGGGTCAAACTGATCCTCAAGTCGCTTTCGTCGGCAGAGGAGCTGGATACAATCTATTTCTCACGAAAGATCGGATGGTATTTGACGTTACGCTCAAAGTTGGTGGCCAAGAAGAGGATTCTTACATCACCGCAAGCGGAACTCAAATTTCTGAAACAAATTCCTATGTATTCAATCTAAAGCTTGTCGGAGCAAATCAAAATCCAACAATTGAAGGCGCCGGTGAACACGATGGAATCGCCAATTATTACGTCGGTCCAAAGTCGAAGTGGGTTTCCAATGTTCCTCGCTTTGAGCAGGTGAAGTATAAGAACGTATATCAGGGTATTGACTTAGTCTTTTACGGTACAGGCGGAGATATTGAACACGACTTTATCGTCTCCCCCAGTGTAGACCCTAGCGTAATCCGTGTTTCGCTTGATGGAGTTAAAAATCTTTCGCTAACAGACTACGGCGATCTTAAAATTGGACTCACCGAAACTGAAAGTTTTAAGTTTAAAAAACCCATTGCCTATCAAATGATTAATGGTCGTAAAATCGACGTTGCCGCACATTATGATATTTCAGGCACGACCTTTGGCTTCAAGCTTGGGTACTATAACCCAGACTATGAACTGGTAATTGACCCAACGGCTAATCTCCCTGCATCGACACTCGTTGGCCCAACAACTTCGAATAATAATATCACGATGGGAATCGCTACTGATGGAACAAGCTACTATGCAGTAGGCTATACTCGAGGTGGAAGTTTTCCAACACCAATCACAGCGAATGGGACCCCCTCTGCAGGTGGAGATGTAGATGCATTCATCTTCCAAATAAACTCCTCCCTCAACCAGAGCCCAACCCCCACAGTCACTTATTTCGGTGGCAGTGGAGACGATTTTGCAACGTCGATTAGTATCTTTGGAACCACCGTGTTCGTGGGTGGCTATACAACATCTTCCGGTATATCGGTAGGTTCTGCCCCTACGGCGCCACTTTACAGTTCTTATCAAGGTGCTTACGACGGATTTGTTGCGACCTTTAGCACTACTTTATCGACGCCTGCAAGCCTGTATTACTTTGGGGGTACAGGCTTTGATTCTGTTATGAATATTGTGGCGACCAGCTCAACAGCTTGCACCATTGTTGGGACGACTAATTCATCCAGTATTACGAGTTTTTCGACAACCTATGGCTCAGGTACAGCCGGAGATGCTTTTGTCGCGCGTTTAAGTTCACTTACCGTCATGGCCAATGGAGCTTATGTGGGAGGTGCAAATCGGGATATTGGCGTGGGTCTAGCACTGGATAGCTCTGCGAATGTTTATATCAGCGGTGAAACCAGGTCTTCCGATTTTCCGCAAACAACGACAGCAGCGCCATTTCAGACATGTCCAGCAGGTTCAACTCGGTCCACCCAAGATGCATTTTTTGCCAAGTTCGACTCAGCTCTGACAAGAACATGGGCAGGTTGTTTTGGAGGAAGTGCCACGGATGGTTCTTCTGGAATCGCATTGGATACTATAACTACCGGTTGTACAACACCAGGTCCACCTTGTATTGATGTTCTTGGAACGACGAATTCAACTGGTTTACCAGTAACAACCAATGCTTTTCAAAGCGCCAATGCTGGAGGGTTTGACCTTTATGTGGGTCAGCTTTCAGGAGCGACTCCCCCGGCATCAAATTTTCTAACCTATTTTGGAGGAACATCAGATGAAGCAACCCGTGGTACGCGGAGTATTGCTGTAGATGGGAATGCGGGTATTTGGGTGACGGGAAGAACGGCATCTGCAACCGCGACCAATTTTATTTCAACAACGACCAATGCAATTGCGACACCAGCTTTAGATACGAAGCCAGCAAACTCCAGCACCGCTGGCTTAGTAGCACGCTTTGCTCCCAATGGAGCTTTAAGTTTTTCAACCTATTTGGGTGGTTCTACCACAGGAGCTTTTGATGAAGCAACAGGTGTGGTCACTTCGGCGGCAGGCAATTTAAATACTGCCTATGTGGTTGGCAATGCGGCGAGCACCAATTTCCCAACTGCTGTTGCATCGGGAACCGTATACAGCGCCACTCACAGTTCTTCGACCACCAGTGAAGGGTTTATATCTCAGATTCAAACGACCGACATTAAGCTTATTGGAACACCTACCACCGGAGCATCAGCCAGCACTACTTTAACATTAAACATTCCTACGGCAGCTAAACCCGGAGATTACTTGATTGCTGTGGTAGCGACTGCCGGAGGGAATCCGGCCACAATCCCAACTGCTGCAACAATATTTGGCACTGCTCTCACATCGGCGAGTATCACGAATAACGTAAGAGCTGGCATCGCTGTGTTCTCAAAAATTGCTACAGCTTCTGATATTAGTACGGGGTCGGCTAATTTTACTGTACTTGCTAACAAGAACACTGGGATCATGATGGCTTTTAGAGGTGTTAACTCTGTTGCGCCGACAGATGGTGTTACTCCAACAATTGGAACAGCTACCAATAACACGGGTTCTATTGTGGCCCCTACGATCACGCCAACTACGACAAGAGACATGTTAGTTACATTCTATATGGTAAGCTCTGGTGTATCAGGAACAAGCAATTGGACAGCTAACAATCCAGCGACTCAAAGTACTGTTACCATGACAAAAGCAACAGAAATTGTAGCGAGCACAACACCCGGAATGAGCCTCATGGCGGCTACATCCACCACAACGACTAATATGCTGGCAGCCTCTGCTACTGGAACAATAACGGGAACCAGTGCCATTACGGCTGTAAGGGGGCGTGCGATTACAGTTGTCTTAAAGCAGCAATAATCCTAGTCAGTCAAACGTCTGATACCAATCCCCTGCACATATCAATTATAGTTTGTAGTTGCACGCAATAAAGCGTGCAAAAATAAAGCCGGGCTCTTCGCTCCTAGGAAAAGTTTGAAGAGACACCGGCAGCCAAACAGGCCGAAGACACAACTAAATCTTCGGCCACAAATAGTCAATCCGCCTTCGCGAAAGCTTCGGCGGACACGGCCTTTGGAGGATTTTATGGTCGAAAGAATAATCAAACTGTCGAAGCGGGCGGAGCAGGTCCTTGCCCTCATTCACACCTGGCCCCGCGAGTTCCTCGCCGAAGGCTCGGCCCACGTGTTGCCAGGCTGTGGCACCCATAGACCCTCCGGGTCCGATAAAAATATCGCTCTAACGCCCACAGAGTGGGCACAGGTGCCACAGCCCACCCACAGCAAGGCGCATCGCGCATTGCGTGGGGGTGGGTTCGAAGGCCACCAATTGATAGAGCCCCTGGAAGGGGCGCAGGAAACATTCACACTACACCAAGCTACCCTGGCCCAGCAGCTCGGCTGCTCTCGCTGGACCATTGGCCGGGCGATTAAACGACTTAAAGAGGTGGGTCTTTTGGTGGAAACCGGGCGCGACAAACAAAGTAGGTGCAAAACCTACGCGTTGCAGGCCCCCTCTCCACAAGGGGAGAGGGAAATAACCCCCCAAGGCCAGGTGCAACTCCAAAACTATCGCCGAACTTTTGAGCTAAACTTCATTCATTGGCCTGACTGGGAAAAGCATTATGCGGCAGTCACCTGGGAACTTAAAGATGTACACTGTATTCACAAGCTGTTCAGGCAGACTTTTGATAGGCTGTATGAGATTCGGGATGCGGCAACTCCCAAATTTGACAACCAAACAGATTTGTAATACATTAGATTACATATGGTTGCAAATCTTCAGGCTCTCAACATTAGGCTACCCGTAGACTTGATCCAACAACTGGATCTGGTACGCCAAATGCTCGCTCGACGTTTGCCGGGAGCAACTCGTACGGATGCCGTTCGTTATGTCTTGCAAAGAGGGCTCGATAATTTTGAAGAAGACAAGATGTGGATGGATTCTGACTGGTCACGTTTGGGGGAATTTGAGCCCTATGATTTTGGGGGAGTGGACCCAATGCAATTAGGGAAACCTGTTCAGCATTTGCGCGATGGTTCTTTGTTAACTGAGAAAAATTCATGAAGCGTGAAGAACCTAGATCTGGCGAGATTTATTTGGTCGAGTTTCCTGAACACCACCCCGAAGGTCATGAGCAGCATGGTATCAGACCAGCTTTAGTACTTGCGATTCCAAGGAAGACACGATTTCCAGTATTATGGATGATCCCAATCACTACAGACCGAGGACAAAGCTGGATTTCGCTCTCGAAAAATATTTACCTACGCCTACCGAAAGGAAGCGGGGGACTGCCAGCAGATTCAGTTTTATTATTAGATCAACTTCGCGCAGTTGACGCCAAGCGTATCAAACGTTTTTTAGGAACCGTCTCTAATGAACAATTTGAACATGTAGTTTCATGTTCGGAAAGAATTATCCGCTCAGCTTAACCCGGTGGCCAAGTAAAATCACGACCGCCCAGTAGATGCATATGCAAGTGAAAAACACTCTGCCCTGCTCCGGCGCCCGTGTTCATGACCAGTCTGTAATCATTTAAGCCTTCTGATACTGCAAGCTCCTGGGCCATCAAAGTCATGTCCCCTAAAACTGGCGCCTGGTTCAGGCTCAAGTCTTTCACCGAATCCACGTGCTCTTTGGGGATAATCAAAACATGCGTTGGCGCCTGCGGGTTAATATCTCGAAACGCCAACAACTTGTCATTTTCAGCGACTTTATTCGCCGGAATACTTCCGGAGATTATTTTGCAGAATAGACAGTTATCCATTCAAAGATTTCTCCAACGCATAAGCCATATTTAAAAGTTCAGCTTCTTCAAACGGCTGACCAATCATCTGAACTCCAATGGGTAAACCGTCTTTAGAAACCCCGCCTGGAATCGAAATCCCCGGCAAGCCCGCTAAATTCACTGGGATTGTATAGGTATCACCTAAATACATTTGGAGCGGATCTGAGGTTTTTTCGCCTAACTTATAAGCTGTGCTTGGCGCTGTAGGGCATAGAATCACATCCACTTGTTCAAATGCTTTTTTGAAATCTGCCGCGATTAATGCCCGTACTTTTTGAGCTCTCACATAATACGCATCATAGTAACCTGCGCTCAGCACGTAGGTGCCTAGCAAAATACGACGTTGAACTTCAGAGCCAAACAGTTTTCCACGTGTTTGCTCATACATGGCTCTGAGACCATCTTCTTCACCCACTCTCGGCCCATAGCGAACGCCGTCATAGCGGGCCAAGTTTGACGATGCCTCGGCTGTTGCGATAATATAATAAACAGCGATTGCAGCATCTGTATTAGGCAGTGAAACCTCGACAATCTTTGCGCCAAGTTTTTCCAGTTGGCTGAGTGAATTCTTCACGCAGGCAGCAATTTCTGGGTTCAAAGCATCCGACAAATACTCTTGAGGTACGCCGATGCGCTTTCCTTGGATATCACCGCTTAAAGCGGCACGATAATTTGGAACAGGCTGATTCACACTGGTAGAATCCCGTGGGTCATAACCAGCAACGCCCTGCAGCATCATGGCAGCATCTTCAACTTTGTGACCAAACACGCCAACCTGGTCCAAAGAGCTTGCAAAAGCAATCACACCATAACGAGACACACGCCCGTAAGTTGGTTTCAAACCCACCGTCCCAGTAAACGCAGCTGGTTGTCTGACAGAACCACCGGTATCCGTTCCCAAGGTTCCGAAAGCCAAATCTGCCGCGACTGCAGCTGCAGAACCGCTGGATGAGCCACCTGGGGTACGCGTCGTATCTACAGGATTTTTAGTCACCTTGAAGGCGGAATTTTCACCAGACCCACCCATGGCAAACTCATCTTGATTGAGCTTGCCCAGGATCACAGCGCCTTGTGCGCGCAAGTTTTGAACCACGGTTGCATCATACGGCGCTACATAATCTTCCAAAATCTTGCTGGCCGCTGTGGCTGGTAGGCCTTTGCAGAAAATCATGTCTTTAATGCCAACTGGAACGCCGTCTAACGCGCCCAGTGCTTTGCCTGCTGAACGTCTTGCATCAGCCTCAGCAGCTGCTTTCAATGCGCCTTCAGCATCCACATGCAAATAACAACCTAACTCAGAGTCTTTTTGGGCAATGCGCTCCAAACAGCTTCGAGTTAGAGCCACACTGGAGATTGTGCCGTTTTCTAAAGCCCGGCTGGCTTCACTTAAAGTCTTCATTCACTCGCCTACTCAATAATTTTAGGAACTTTAACCAAACCGTCTTCGTAGCCCTTTGACCCCTGAAGACCTTCACGGCCAATACCAGCCTGTGCTTGATCCGGCCTTCGGTAAAGTTGCATGGGGACCGCATGGGTCATGGGACTGACATTTGAAACGTCAACCGCCGCCAAGCAGTCTGCGTAGCCCAAAATATTCTCTAAGTCTTTTTGACGAGCAGCCAATTGCGAGTCATCCAACGCAAGTCTGGACAGTCGCGCAAGCTTTTTCATGTCATCTATTGAAAAATGCATAAAACAGCCCTTAGCAGGCTGGATTCGCCTAAACAATGGCCAATTTCCAAGTGTTTTATATTGACATGTAAAATACAGGCGAGTAAATTTCATCATGATGCCAAACACTCGAACCGATTTGCGTTACCTTTCTAGCACCATTGAGCAATTTCTTGAGAAAAAGATGGTCTTTTTAGGGGGCCCCAGACAGGTAGGGAAAACCACGCTAGCTTTAAGCTTTTTAGAGCCGCCAACCACCACTAATCCAGCCTATCTCAACTGGGACAGCCTTGAAGATAAAGCAGCACTCCGTACCGGTCGACTACCAGACTCAAAAATTGTAGTCCTAGATGAAATCCATAAATTTCGTCCATGGCGCAATCTCGTTAAAGGATTCTACGACAAGAAAAAAAATATCCAGAAATTCATCATCACGGGCTCTGCTCGACTCGACTATTACCGCCGCGGTGGTGATTCATTGCTAGGTCGATACAGGTATCTTCGCCTGCATCCACTGAGCATTGCGGAGCTTGGTCTCCAGACAAAGGAGCAAGTCTTAAAACTACTGGCTTTTGGAGGTTTCCCAGAGCCATATTTCAGTGGCAATGAAACGGAATGGAAACTATGGAACAGAGAACGTATTCACAGACTCATTCACGATGATATCCGGGATTTAGAACTTGTCAGAGATATTTCGAGTATCGAGCTGCTGGCAGAAGCCCTTCCCGAACGTGTAGGCTCACCTCTTTCAATCAACAATCTTGCATTGGATCTCAGCGTACATCACCGGACTGCTGAGAACTGGGTTAAAATCCTCGAAAGGACATATTACTGTTACAGAATTCCGCCATTTGGCTCTCCCAAAATCAACGCTGTAAAAAAAGAGCAGAAACTCTATTTGTGGGACTGGAGTTCCATTAACTCTAGCGGCGCTAAATTTGAAAATTTTGTAGCAAGCCACCTGCTCAAATACTGTCATTACTTGGAAGACACCCAAGGTGACATGATGGAACTTCGGTTTTTACGCGATATTGACAAACGGGAAGTTGATTTTGTCGTTCTCAAAAATAAGAAACCGCTCTTTGCGGTAGAGTGCAAAACAGGGGAAAAATCCGTCTCGGATCACATCAAATATTTTAAAGCACGAACCAGCATTCCTATGTTTTACCAGGTGCACCTAGGAACTATGAATTACCGCCCAGATGAGCGCATCCAAATTTTACCCTTTGCTGAATTTAGTCATGTTGTAGGCTTGGTATAGGGACCCAAACAATCGGCATTATTTGCGATTCCCATTTTTTGTCGCTAGACTCTAGATATATGAATTCCATCGAAAAACTTGGGGTAGCAGGACAGTCTATTTGGCTCGATTTTATTCAAAAAAAGCTGATTAGCTCCGGGCAGTTGGCTAAAATGGCATCTGCGGGTCTCAGAGGGGTCACCTCAAACCCTGCCATCTTTGAAAAGGCTGTAGCAGCCGGAAGCGATTATGATGACTTTTTAAGTAATCTGAACAAATATCAGGTCTTAAGACCTATAGATTTATATGAGGCTTTGGCGATTCGGGATGTCCAAGATGCTGCCGATGTTTTGGCCGAAGTCTACCAAAAGACCCACAAACTTGATGGCTACGTCAGCCTAGAAGTCTCACCTCACTTAGCATTGGATGCCCAAGGAACCTTAGATGAAGCCAGGCGTTTATGGGCCAGGGTCAATCGCCCTAATGTGATGATCAAAGTCCCGGCTACACCTGCTTGTATTCCTGTGATTGAGGAACTGATTGCTGATGGCATCAACATCAATGTCACCCTGCTCTTTTCGCAAAAACTTTATGCACAAGTAGCTGATGCCTACATGCGCGGCCTCGAAGCTCGGGTTAAACGAGGCGAGGCTGTGGCACATATTGCGAGTGTCGCTAGTTTCTTTATTAGCCGCATTGACTCAGCTGTAGATAAGCTAGTCCCCGAAGCTCTCCAAGGCAAAGCAGCGATTGCAAATGCCAAACTTACCTACGAATACCACCAAAAAGATCATGAGAGTGCTCGTTGGAAAGCTCTTGAAAAAGCCGGCGCCCAAAGACAAAGGATTTTATGGGCCAGCACCAGCACCAAGAACCCAACATACCGTGATGTGCTTTATATTGAAGAGCTCATTGGCCCACACACAGTCAACACAGTGCCACCTGCCACTTATGATGCTTATTTAGATCATGGCGAGCTCAAAAACAGCTTACAGGATGATTTGGATGGCGCACGCAAAGTCATGGCAGACTTGAAAGCAGCCGGCGTTAATTTCGACCAAGTTACAGAGCAGCTTTTAAATGAAGGCATCAAACTGTTCGTAGAGCCTTTTGACAAGATGCTCGCTGCCATTGAAGCCAAACATCCACCGAAAGTCACTCAAATCATGAATTTGTGGGATGAAGCAAAGACGGTCCCATGGCTTGGGTGGTTGGATTTGTCTCCCTCTCCCCTTGTGGGAGAGGGCTGGGGTGAGGGGTACATAGTACTCCTGGGCATGGGCGGCTCCAGCCTAGCGCCCGATGTCATCAACCGAACGCTTGGGCCTTTCAAAGGCTTTCACGTCATTGACTCCACCGACCCAGATCAAATTGCAGGTGTTGAGTCAAAAATTGATATCTCGAAGACACTATTTATTGTTTCAAGCAAGTCTGGCTCAACACTAGAACCCAATATTTTCTTTGAATACTTCTTCGACAAAGCCAAAAATCCTAAACAATTTGTGGCCATCACAGACCCTGGCTCAAATCTTGAAAAACTTGCACATGAGAAGGGCTTCTTGGCTGTTTACCCTGGCGTCAAAACCATTGGGGGTCGCTACTCTGCACTCTCTAACTTTGGACTTGTACCTGCAGCACTCATGGGTGCAGCTGTTGAAAAGCTTTTAGAACACGCTCGCGATATGCGAGAGGCCTGTAAAACCCTTGATGCACGTCAGAATCCCGGTGCCAGATTAGGGGTTACGCTCGGACAACTCGCTTTGGCAGGCCGAGATAAAGTAACACTCGTTGCATCTGGAAAACTTGAAGCATTAGGTGACTGGGTTGAGCAGTTGATAGCCGAATCGACGGGAAAACTTGGGAAAGGACTTGTTCCTATCGTCGGCGAAGCAGTCGGGGAACCGGCTGTGTATGGCAATGATAGGGTTTTTGTTTACACGCACCTTGCAGGTGACAATGCACTGGAGTCTAAAGTTGAAGCGTTAGAGCGCGCCGGCCATCCAGTCATTCGGCTTGAAATGTCTGACTTGGAACACCTGGGTGCAGAGTTTTACCGCTGGGAAATTGCTGTAGCGCTGGCTGGGTATACGATTGGAATCAATCCATTTGATCAACCAGATGTTGAGGCTGCGAAGATTGAGGCTAGGCGGTTAATGGCGGACCCTCACCCGTCCTTCGGCCACCCTCTCCCGAGGGGAGAGGGAAATTTGGAAGCCCTATGGGCATCTCTCAGGCCAAGCGATTATTTCGCGCTCCAAGCCTTTGTGCCAATGACCGCTGAAAATCAAGCCAGGCTGCAAAAAGTACGCATGAAAGTCCGTGACAAATATAAAATTGCGACTACTGTGGGCTTTGGGCCTAGATTTCTGCATTCCACGGGGCAACTTCATAAAGGTGGCCCTAACACAGGCGTATTTTTACAAGTTGTGAGTAACGCTTCTAAGGATTTGAAAGTCCCTGGCCAGAGCTATACTTTCGATCAAGTCAAGCATGCTCAGGCTTTGGGCGATTTTAATGTTCTTAAATCACGCGGCCGAAGAGTGGTTGCTATAACATGGGATGACTTATGCAAATTGGAATGATCGGTCTTGGTAAAATGGGCGCTAACATGGCAGAGCGCCTGATGAATGATGGGCACTCCTGTGTCGGTTACGACCTGAGTACAGACAATGTGAAGAAACTTGAGTCTCTTGGAGCCACCGGTTCCAAATCTCTTGCCGACCTTGCCGATAAACTCAGCTCACCAAGAGTTGTATGGCTCATGGTCCCTGCTGGGAAACCCACAGATGACACTATTCATGCACTTGCAGATGTTTTGGAAGCTGGGGATATTGTGATCGATGGTGGCAATTCCTACTACCGAGATGATTTTAAACACGCTGAGTATCTCAAAACTAAAGGCATTCAGTTTATGGATGTTGGGACTAGTGGAGGCGTTTGGGGCAAAGAACGCGGCTATTGTTTGATGATTGGCGGTACACCAGAAGCCTTTAAAACTTGTGAACCCATCTTTAAGACACTCGCCCCTGGTGTGGGTGAAATCGAGCGCACCAAAGGCCGCTCTGGCGAGCTTAGTGCCAGCGAGCATGGCTACTTGCACTGCGGCCCTGTCGGCAGCGGCCACTTTGTGAAAATGATTCACAACGGCATCGAGTATGGCGTGATGCAGGCCTATGCAGAGGGTTTTGATATCCTGAAAGGCAGCCCTGAGTTTAATCTTGATCTCAAAGAGGTTGCTGAAGTTTGGCGCCGAGGCAGCGTGATTGGCTCATGGCTTTTAGACCTTACAGCCATTGCCCTTCAAGGCGATCCTATCTTGGGCAAGTACTCTGGCAGCGTGGCTGACTCCGGCGAAGGGCGCTGGACAGTACAAGCTGCTGTGGAGTCAGGTGTATCTGCCGAGGTACTATCAACAGCTTTATTCAAGCGCTTTAGGTCGAGGCAAGAGCACAGTTTTGCGGAAAAGATGTTGTCGGCCATGCGCTTTCAATTTGGGGGACACGTAGAGCATGAGGGCAAATGATTGTCAGTTAGTGATTATGGGGGCAGCGGGTGATCTAACCAAACGCCTGTTGCTACCCGCGTTGTGCAATCTGGGAGCATCGAATCTTCTCGCAGAAGGTTTTACATTAATTGGCGTAGCGCGCACAGACTACACCGAAGAAGCTTTCAGAACTTACCTGGAATCTACTCTAGAGCAGTTTGTGATTGATCCAGAGGCTAAGGCTTATGGTGTGAAGTTGCTTGAGCGCACACGCTTTGTTTCCGGAGATCTCACCAAGCCCGAGACCTATCAAAAGCTCAAAACAATTTTAGACCCTAAACGAAACCAAATCTTTTACATGGCTGTACCGCCAAACTTCTTTCTACCAGTTATTGAGCATCTGGGTGCAACCGGGCTCCTTCAGCAAGAAACGGGTCAGCCCTTCAGACATGTGATTATTGAAAAACCATTTGGCCGAGATCTCGAAAGCGCCAAAGCGCTCAACGCATCTATTCTTAAGATTTTGGATGAGCGACAAGTTTTCCGAATCGACCATTATCTAGGCAAAGAAACCGTCCAGAACCTACTTGCCTTCAGATTCGCCAATGGAATTTTTGAACCCATTTGGAACAGACGTTACGTCGATCACGTTCAAATCACTGTGGCTGAAAGCCTGGGGGTTGAGAAGCGTGGTAATTACTATGAGACTGCTGGTGCTCTGAGGGATATGGTTCCTAATCACATCTTTCAATTGCTGAGTTATTTAGGGATGGAGCCTCCAATCGCTCTCACAGCGGATGCTGTACGGGACGAAAAATCAAAGCTTTTACGAGCTGTTCAAGAATTAAAACCGGAAGATGTTCTTCGATATACCGTTCGGGGCCAATACAAAGACTACCGTACTTCTCCGGATGTTAGCCCGAATTCAAATACTGAGACCTTTGTGGCGATGCGTCTGATGATCGAAAATTGGCGCTGGGCTGGAGTTCCATTTTATATTCGAACCGGAAAGAAGCTCCCTTTAAGAGCTACAGAAATTGCGATCCAATTTAGAACCCCACCAGCCATCATGTTCAAAGAAACGGAGGTTTCGAAGTTATCACCGAACCTGTTGGTGATCCATATACAGCCCGAAGAAGGTATTTCTCTCAGATTCGCCGCCAAAGTTCCAGGTCCACTGGTAAAAATAGGCGACGTAAACATGAAGTTTCAATACAAAGACTACTTCGGCTCGAAACCAGGAACCGGTTACGAAACCCTGCTCTATGATTGCATGATGGGTGATGGAACCTTGTTTCAGCGAGCGGACATGGTCGAGTCTGGCTGGCGTGTTGTACAGCCAATTTTGGATGTGTGGAGCGCACTCCAGCCTCGGAATTTCCCAAATTATGAATCTGGGTCCTGGGGTCCTACAGAAGCAACTGAACTGATGGAGCGGGATGGACGAAAATGGCGAAATATACCCTCATAAACTTTCCATCCGAAGAAACATTCTTGGAACATGCCGTTGAAGACTTCAGGACTCTTGCTACAGATGCCATTGCCAAACGCGGCGCATTTCGAGTTGCTTTGTCTGGCGGAAATACTCCAAAACCCTTTTACAAAGCACTCGCCGAAGCACAAATCGACTGGTCTAAAATCCACATCTACGTGAGTGATGAGCGTTATGTTCCACTATCAGACCCAACCAGCAACTTTGGATCAATCGAAAGAAGTCTGGTCAGCCATATTCAGATCCCAAAATCCAATCTGCACCCTGTCTTGACCGGCTGTGTTGACCCTCATGAAGCCGCCAGACTCTACGAACTTGAACTCTCTAAAATTAAGCTAGATTTAGTCTATCTAGGCCTAGGAACCGATGGTCACACAGCGTCTCTCTTTCCAGGCTTGCTAATCCCCACCACACAAAAAATAGCAGCTTTTTATGTGCCCAAAATGGCCAGCTATCGAATCTCTATGGTCCCAGATCTGATCAATGAATCTGAAAACATTCGATTCTTGGTGTCGGGTCCAGGCAAAAAACACATCCTGGACTATATCCTGGGAGAAGGCGAAGTACCTCATAAATACCCATGCCAGCTGATCAAAGCTTGTGAAATTTTTGGGCTTGGGATATAGGTTTTAACTCTATGCAGACGTTTCTCGTCATTCTTCAGATCTTAGTTGCCTTGTTCATGATTTTGGTTGTTTTGCTTCAACCAGGTAACCGTGGCGGCGCAAGTGCTGCTTTTGGTGGTGCTGGTTCTGACACTGCTTTTGGTGGACGCGGAGCCAATACTTTTTTGGCTAAACTCACCTTTGGTGCTGCTGCGTTATTCATGATTACCAATCTAGCAATTTCACTCATGACTTCACACGTTGCGTCCGTTCTGGACAAAGCAGGTCAATGACCTATGCTACAAGGTCTGCCGAAGCTCACCCAAAGCGAGGCTGATCTCGCCAATCTACTGGCAAATGTGCCTGATTTGAAAAATCGTGCACTGGCCTGGGTTGCTCCGTCTGCAGAAGCGTTGTCTAAATTACTCAATTTGCCCTGTTCACTTGAGTTTAAGAGGCTTTCTACAGAAACTCACCCTGAAGTCACCGGCAGCATGATTGCTGCGACTTGGCCGCCTCAAGCAGGACATTTTTGGGTTGAGTTTGACACCAAAGTTTTACAAAATGCTGTCTATGCCTCAATCGGTCAAGCAAGACCCGAAAGCCTGAGCCCTGCACTCTCAGACTTGGAACGTGGTGTAGCTATGTATTTATTAGCTAGGGTTTTTGAAGCGACCAAAGAGTCATTTCAACTGCTAGAGCCTGGCACTCAATTGGATGACAAGAAGCCGATGCTATGCCTATCGCTGGGCTTCAAGGCTGGAGACCAAAACTCTTTTGCAAGAGTCTGGGTTTCTGAAAAGCTAATTAATTCACTCGCAGCACTCAACGGACCTGCCGCAGAAGAAAAAAAGGCACAAGCAGAAGAACTCACCGATGGAGTCAGCATTCCTCTTCGCGTGAATCTCACCAGTGTTGAGCTCACTCAAGACGAATTTGCGGGGCTTTCTGAAGGCGATATCATTGTCCTTGAAGGAGTTGCGATTCCTGGACCCGCGAAGGCCTTTTTGGATACAACACCCCGTCAGGATTTCGAAGGCCAGCTTGCTAAGTCCGAATCTGGCGAATACACATTTACAATCTGAGGGTCCTAATGGCTGAAAATATTACTGTCTCGCTCGTTATTGAACTCGGTAAAATTCCTATGAGCCTAGATGAAGTTGGGACTCTGGCTGCAGGAAAAGTGCTTTCTCTACCCCAAACATCCAAAGATCCAGTAAACCTGATCATTGGGGACAAAACCGTCGGTCAAGCTGAGTTGGTTGAAGTTGAAGGCAAGCTTGGCGTTAAAATTCTGTCTATCAACGGGAAATAGGACGTCGTGGATCTATTCTGGGCAATTTTACAAATGATCACGATGCTGGCTGCAGTCGTTGCGCTGGCATATTTCCTGCTGAATAAAGTTTTAGGCAACTGGCTTTTGAAGCAACAAACATCTTCGACCATGAAACTTAAAGAACGGTTGCTGATTGAACCACGACGAAGTATCTACATTGTCGAGGTCCGCGGACGGGAACTTGTACTCGCTGGAAGTGAACACGGGGTTTCGTTCGTTTGTGAATTACATGAGAAATCTTCTTCTTAAACTGGTTTGCTTTCTGACAGCCCATGCGGCCCTAGCTCAGGAAGTTGACATGAGCACACTTCAATCTTTGGCTGGCGGAGGTGGTATTAGCTCTAAGCCTTTGCTGCTGATGATTGGTTTGGTGGCCATTTCACTTCTGCCTTTTGTCGGCATGATGGTCACAAGCTTTGTGAAAATCGCGGTGGTTCTTTCAATTACCCGACAAGCAGTCGGCATGCAGCAGGCTCCTCCAACAACCGTGATTACGGGACTTGCCATATTGCTCACGATCTACGTGATGCACCCCGTAGGCTTACAGATTTATAAAAATACTGAAGTCTACATGCAACACCGTGCAAGCGAATTTTTTGATAGGGCCAATGTAGATGTCTTGGTTAAAGCACTTGATGCTGCAGAAGCGCCCATAAAGAAATTTTTGAAAACCCAGGCTTCAGATAAAAATGTCCAACTTTTTTATCGAATCGCTCAGAAGATGCGCGCTCCAGAGGACCGTGCATCGCTCACCAACAATGACTACATTGTGCTGATTCCGGCTTTTGTGATCTCTGAGCTGACGAAGGCATTTCAAATTGGTTTCATGATCTTCTTGCCATTCATGGTGATTGATATGGCGGTATCCAATATTCTGATGGCCTTAGGGATGCAGATGTTAGCGCCAACCATGATCAGCTTGCCATTTAAACTGTTGCTATTTGTGATGGTGGATGGCTGGTATCTTATTACCAAGGGCCTTGTGTTAGGGTATCAACTATGAACGTTGTATCCTATGTTTCCCAACTCACCAATGAGGCCATTCTGCTGACAATTTTGATTTCAGCACCAGCCATTTTGGCAAGTTTGGTGATTGGTTTAGCTGTCGCTTTATTTTCAGCCACCACCCAGATTCAAGAGCAAACCCTAAGCTTTGCCCCCAAAATGGTCTTTGTTTACTTAGCGATTGCCATTTCCGGTGGTTGGGTTGGCGGCCTTATGCTGCGTTTTGCAACAAAATGCCTTGGTGATTTCTACAACGTTCCCTTAGGGTAGCCCATGTCTGGCTTTATTAATGCCCTCATCTCGCAGTACGCACATGAGATTTCTCAGGGTCACTCGCTGATCTTGTTTGCATTAATTGCTGCTCGTTTAGTCACCATGGTGACTTTAATCCCCTTTTTGGGTTCCAAAAATGCACCTGGACCTGTGAAAGTTGGAATCGGGCTGATGTTATCTGCCATGATTTGGCCGTTCGCCACGCATAACTTGCATGGCTCTATTCCGTTAAGCTTAGCGCCATTTTTGGTGATGATGCTCAAAGAAGTGTTCGTGGGTTTTGCGCTCGGATTTGTCACTGCACAAATATTTTATGCTGTTGAAATGGCTGGTCAAATTATTGATATGACCCGCGGAACCAACCAAGTTCAGCTGATGGTTCCTGAAATCACTGAACGTAGCTCCCCGTATGGAGACATCTACTATCAGCTCGCTTTGATTGTCTTTCTAGGTGCCGGATTGCATGAAGTCTTTTTTGAAGGCGTCGTTCAGAGTTTTATCTCTGTACCAATCAATAAAATGCCGCCTTTTTCAGCGGGTGCATTCGCATTTTACGAAGAATTCATGTTTTTGGCTGCTGAGATATTCAAAATCTGCATTTCTCTTTCTTTGCCTATTATCGCGGTCTGCCTCATTATTAACTTGGCATTTGGGCTAATTAATCGAATCGCTCCTCAGATTAACGCTTACTTTTTATCGATGCCTGCCCTCGCAGTTGGCGGCATGGCTATCTCCCTGGCCGCACTCTCACTCACCATCTCTCAGTTTGAGTTTTTCTCCGCAGAACTCATGAAACACTTTTTAAGAGTAGTGGCATTGCTGGGTTGAGACCAGGGCTATCGAGTTTTAATCTGAAACGCATAAGATAGCCCTCTCCCTCTGGGAGAGGGAGATTTTGGCTCGCCAAAATCGGGAGAGGGTCTGGATTTAAAGTAAAGCATTCCAAATCTGCTGAAGGACAGCTTCTTTCTGCTTGAGAACATCATTGTTCCAAAAGCGAATAACTCTCATCCCATTTTGGCAAAGAAACGTCGTACGTTGCCTATCATATTCGCGAGAATTCGTCAGATTATGTTGCCCACCATCAAGTTCAATTACCAGCCTCTTTTGATGGCAGTAAAAATCTACGATATACGGTCCAATCGGCACTTGTCGTCTGAACTTGAAACCAGAAAATCGATGTGCTCGAACCATTTTCCACAGCCAATTTTCAGCAAGAGTTTGATTTTGGCGAAGAGCTCGTGCATGAGCCTGGACATTTTTTGAGCATACCAGCATTCTGAAGAGTCTCTTATTAAGATACCGTCCCTCTCCCGATTTTGGCGAGCCAAAATCTCCCTCTCCCAGAGGGAGAGGGCTATCTCATGCGTTTCAGATTAGAACTTGTTTGCCCTAGGGTTGAGCCATTGACTAAATAGCTGGACTAGATTCTACTGCTCTTATTACAGGGATTTTGCTTTGGCTAAAAACATCAAAAACGATACAGCATTTGTCTGTCAAAGTTGTGGCACTTCGTCACCTAAGTGGCTTGGCAAGTGCCCAGGGTGCCAGACCTGGAATTCCATGGTGGAAGAGGTTTCCAAGCCTCTGTCCAGGCATGCTAATGCACCTACTCAAAGTCCCCAGCGTATCACCGAAGTTGTTCATGAAACCAATCAGCGCCTGTCTTTCAATAAGCCTGAACTTGATCGCGTTTTAGGCGGTGGTTTGGTCCCCGGATCTGTAATCCTACTTGGGGGTGAACCAGGCATTGGAAAAAGCACGCTCTTGCTGACTTGCGCTTCACAAATGGCTGAACAGGGCTACACTGTTCTGTACGTCTCCGGCGAAGAATCAGCTTCCCAAATTCGCATGACTGCTGAGCGTCTCAGTGCTTTAAACCCAAATCTCTATCTGCTTTCAGAAACCAATCTGGAGTCTGCCCTCAGCGCAATCGATAGTCTAAAACCGACCATGTTGGTCATAGACTCTGTTCAAACTGTCTATATGCCCACTCTTGAGTCCGCCCCTGGTTCTGTGGCGCAAATCCGTGAAGTAACCGCCCGGATTGTGATGCAAGCCAAGTCACTTGGCATTGCCACTTTCTTGGTAGGTCACGTCACCAAAGATGGCCAAATCGCAGGCCCAAGATTGCTAGAACACATGGTAGACACAGTGCTTTATTTTGAAAGCACTCGAAGTGGCCCCTATCGTTTTCTACGCGCCCACAAAAACCGCTTCGGCTCTACTCAAGAACTTGGTGTTTTCGAAATGCGCGGAAATGGACTGGGTGAAGTCAGCAACCCATCGGAATTTTTCCTGAGTGAACGCCACTCTGGGAAACCTGGCTCTTCGATTGCAGTTTCGATTGAAGGTACACGGCCAGTTTTGGTGGAAGTCCAGGCGTTGTGTGTACAGAGCTTCTTTGGAAACCCGCGCCGGACCAGTGTCGGGCTTGATAATACACGCTGCACCATGCTTGCTGCTGTATTGGAAAAACACGGCAAGCTTGCACTCTCGGGGCAAGATTTATTCATCAACGTCGCCGGCGGAGCTAATTTGATTGAGCCAGCCGCAGATTTGCCTGTCGCTTTAGCCATTGCCTCAAGTATGACCAACAAGCCCATTGACCCAGACTTGGTTTGCTTTGGGGAGGTTGGACTTTCAGGCGAAATCCGCGGTGTTCACCGCGTCGAAGCACGACTTCAAGAAGCAAAACGTCTTGGATTCAAAAAAGTTATTTTGCCCAAAGCCAGTATGAACAAACTTGAAATACCAGCTGGACTGCAACTTATTCCTGTGGATTCGGTAAGGCAGTGTTTGCAAACTGTGCTTTAGTGGACAGCACTTCCTGGACCAGGTCCTCTGCCACCCCTACGATTATTTTTCCAGAATTCCGGATCGAATCGCTTGAGTACGCTGCCCTTTGTTTTGGAAGCATGTTGTTGGTCTGCAGCCCATACCATCGCCATGATTTGATAATACATCTGAGCATCTTGATCTGATAGAGGAAGCATATCCATATCGCGCATACTTTGCAGATAAGCTGCTAGTAGTTGGTGATTCCTTGCGATTTCATCAGATTGATGTGGCTCAAAGCTGGCTACATTTTCAATCAAAAATCTTGATAATGCAGCAGATACCACTGACATTTCAGCTTGTTCAATCACATTTTCAACATTCTGATTTCGCGGCATCGTCAGCGATAATTGCGCATTGTAACGATTTGCCAAATACAGACCTATTTGATTATTTATCGGGACAAGAATACGCCCAAAAGAACCTGAAAGAAGAGACTGAGCACAAATTGAGCCAGAGAATAAAACCAGCATTAATACAACAGGAAATATACGCATAGAGACCGGTCTTAATACAGTATTCACTGGGAGGCAACATGAATATTAACGCCCGCGGTTTTCGATATAGATTGGCTCTTCAGCCTGCGCTGGAGTTTCTTTGGGTTTCTTCAAATACTGCTGAATCGCACCCACATGGCAGCCGTAATTGACACAAAACTCGTGTGTGCCATTGCCTTTGGCAACAAAGAAAATGTACTTGCTTGGTGTTGGCCACAAAACAGCTTTGATGGCGGCGAGGCCTGGTGCAGCAATCGGTCCCGGAGGGAGGCCTGTATGGATATAGGTATTATATTCATGCTTATGACCTAAGTCTTTCTTAGCGATTTTTTTGCCCTTAGGTCGTTTGACACCATAAACTACGGAAGGATCTGTTTGAAGCTTCATGCCCTTGCGCAACCGATTAAAGAAAACTCCTGCAATTAGTGGGCGTTCAGCTTTGTTGCCCGTTTCTTTTTCCACCAAAGAGGCCATGGTCAGAACCTCATTCAGGGTCATATGTAACTCCCCCATACGTTGAACCATCTCAGGGGTAATATTTTTTAAGAGTTCCTCATGCATGTGCCTAAAAATAGTCATCGGCAAAGTGCCTGCTTGAAAAATATAAGTATCAGGGAAAAGATATCCCTCAATGCCACCCCTTACTTCCGCTGGGATTTTAAACTCTTCGGTTAGAAGTGGATTTGCGATAGCAGCTTCCAAGGCTTCATGACTCGCAAGGCCTGTCCGCGCAATAATATCAATAATATCCTTCAGCGTAGATCCTTCAGGAATCGTGAATTTAAACTCTCGCTGCAGGCCGTGCTCCAACATGTAAATAATGCGCTCTGGCGTCGTATGTGGCGGGATTAAATAATCTCCACTTTGTAATTTTGAAGAAGCACGGGTAAATATCCGCAAATAACTAAAAAACATGAATGGGCTGTTAATCACCCCTACTTTCCGAAGCTCTCGTCCGATTTGATGTGAACTGCTTCCACGCTCAATGATAACTTCTACTTCTAGGTCATTGGGACCACCGGTGTGTGCCCAATTTAAATAAAATGCAGAAACACCAAAAATGCCAAGCGCAATCGCAAATACGCTGACAAACCCATATTTAACAATTCTTTGCATGAATAAAAGTCTCAATTAAGATTCTAGCAGACTCACCATCTAAAAGTTTCTCTGCTGCTTTCTTCTTTCCAAGACGCCTTTCTGCTTCTTTCGAAGTGTAAGTTTCTTCAATCAAAAATATCTCTATTTCTGGAGGCAACTCTTTGCCTAAAGCGTTGTAAAACCCTCTCGCCCGCTTACCCATAAAGCCCTCGTCACCTGATACTGGCATCACTGGGTACCCAATCAACACTGTCTTGATCTCATACTCAGCGCAAAGCGCCATGAGAAATGCGATGTCCTCTGCTCGGCTTTTAGGAGTTAGATTAGGCAAGGCACGGGTGCTTAAGTGAAGCTCATCGCTCATAGCAAGGCCTGTTCGTTTAAGACCTAAGTCCACTCCTAGAATTCGTCCTGGTGCTGTTTCCATTAAAGTTTAAACTGCCTAGGCATTAAAGCCCTCAGCGTTGTTTCCTCCATCTCACCTTTTAGATTTGCAAGGACCAGAGGTAAATCTGGCGCGAACTCTGCCAATGTCTGCAAACACATACCACAGGGAGCTGCTGGCTTGGGCGTATCAACCACGATTGCTATTTTCTCAAAATCTTTCATGCCTACCGCAACAGCAGAAACGACCGCTGTCCGCTCAGCACAAACCGCAAGTCCGTACGTCGCATTTTCAACATTACAGCCTTCGAATACATGACCATCTTTGGTTAGCAGTGCAGCGCCTACTTTAAAGTTTGAATAGGGTGCATACGCATGCTCCCGAGCGTTCTTTGCCTTGGCAACTAAATCAATATTTTTCATACCAGACATCCCCTGATATCAGATTCCTTCAATATTTCTCGTGAGTTCTTAGCCAATTCGAAGATTCTAGCTACTTGGTCATCGGTGGCTTCAATCTGGTTATGCTTTAACCAATAGAGCACATTGGACAAACCACTCATGGGACCAATCTCTATGACCTGATCTTGCCCGAATTCACGCGCAGGAACCGATGAATACACTAAGTCCGCCCACTCTGGATAGCCCTTGTTTTGCGCCTTAATCACTGCCGCAGCATGCACGCCGGTCGCTGTTCTAAAAGCATCTTTACCAAACACAGGGTAATTATATGGGATCTGAATGCCACAGGCTTTAGCTGTTAACATGGCGTACTCATTTAAACGCCTCAGGTCAGAGTCATATCGACCCATGAGCTTCAGATTCACCATCAGTTGATCGATTGGCGTATTGCCAACGCGCTCCCCCACTCCCAAACACGTTCCATGGACGCGTTCACAACCTGCTTCAGCTGCAGCAATCGCATTGATTAAGCCCAGACCACGATCATTATGCCCATGCCAATCAAGTGCTATTTGATCTCCAACCAGATTGCGGGTCCAGTCAACAAGCGCCTGTGTGCCACTTGGTGTGGAATGCCCAACGGTATCGCATAGCACTAAGCGTTTTACACCCATTTGAACCACGCGTAAAAATAAGGTTTTCAGGACATCAGGGTGCGAGCGCGTCGTATCTTCAGTCACAAATGCGACTTCTAACTTCTCGGCATGCGCAAACGCGACTGCTTTTTCAGCTGTTTTAAGTAAACGTTCTAAATCCCAATCTTCGACGGCTTGCCGAATAGGGCTTGTGCCTAAGAAACAATAAGCACCTATTTGAAGGCCTGTACGTTGCTGAATTTCAGCCACTGGCAAAATATCTGCCTCAACTGTTCGCGCAGCACACATGGCCTTAAGCTTTAGTCTTTGGGTGACCATATAGCGTGCCAACGTCTCAACGTTTTTGGTGACACGCACACCCGCACCAGGCAAACCAATATCTGCGATCGTGACTCCCAATGTATCCATCAGACTCAGCACTTCACAGGCTGTTTGGACATCTGGCTCTTTCACTGATGGCGATTGTAAGCCATCTCGAAGAGTTTCATCACACAACTCAACCTGCGAAATTGCAGACGGTGGATTCCATTCGTATATCAACTCTTTCATTGCAGAGTGAATATACCTGTTTGTTCACCTGCTGTGCCAGAAAGAGATTTGGCTTCGTACACTCCGCTCTTTGGGTCTGTAAATTTCAGCTTGATTTCCATGCCCTCACCCATGTGCAAACCACCTTCAGACTGCAAAGTCAGCTTGTTTTTGGAGAAACCATAAATACCTTCACTCTCCAAAGCACCGGCTGCATTACGAGTTTCAAAGATGTTCTCGCTCGTAAACAATGTAGAGAACTGGTACCCCTCGAGACCAGTAAAAACACCTGTCGCGGAGGTTACGGTTCCCTTAAGCGTCTGACCCACCAAAGACTTTGGTGCGAATTTACTTTCTTTTTGACAGCCGACTTGGAACAATGCGAACAACAAGAAAGCTAAGGGTTTCATGACTCTTATTTAATTAAGCGGAACTTCGACAAAATTCAAGTAAATCCAAGCTGGTTCTTCTCCGAACTGCTTGCTGATGTGCTCAAACAAGGCTTTCCCTTTGGCCTTGGGCAAATCCTTGAAAAAATCGAGTTCGGTCTCAACCAATCCATCCTGGTTTGGAACTTCCAGAAAATCCAAAGCAGCTTTAAGCATCGGGCGTTTTGTATACAACCAGTTTCGAATAAGCTCTGCGCAAACATCTCCCTCAGCTTTCGAGTCTGCAGCCTTCAATTTCTCATGCAATCTGCGAACTTGTTCATCTCGTTTTTGACCAAGTTGCAAGCTGAGGGAATTACTTTTGGCCTTAATACCAAGACGAGAGTACAGCATCTCACGCACACTACGCTGGCAGCTCGCCATCATCTCTGCAAAGGTGGAATCAGAAGTTTTGGAAATTATTTCTAAAGGGCTCATCACTCGGCTTGCCATAGGGCGAATTTGTTCATAAAGCAAGGCTCGTATGATTCAAAGCATTGGCGTTATTGGTTCTGGACAAATGGGTGCAGGAATCGCCCTCGTGGCTCAGCAAAATGGTTTTCAGACTCTGGTTTATGAACCCTCTGAACAAGCACGCGCCAAAGCCGGTGGATATTTCGCCAAAAAAGGCGTTACGCTGGACTTTTGCGAAAGGCTGGATTCCTTAAACGCATGCGATTTGATCATAGAAGCTATCCCAGAGCAAGAACAGCTCAAGTTGGACCTGTTTCGAAAGCTAGATACCATCGCAAAGCCAGAGGCGATTTTGGCGAGCAATACCTCTTCAATCTCTATCAGCAAGTTAGCTGCAGCCACCAAACGGCCCGAACAAGTGATGGGCATGCATTTTATGAATCCTGTTCCTGTCATGAAACTTGTTGAGCTGATTAAAGGCCTACAAACTTCAGAACAGACTTACCAAGCAGTCAAAATAACTGCTGAGTCCATGGGTAAGACCACCACCACTTCAAAGGACATCCCAGGATTTATTGCTAATCGAATTCTAATGCCCATGATCAACGAAGCATTCTATGCACTGCATGAAGGCCTAGCCAGCGCTGAAGATATTGACACCACCATGAAGCTTGGCTGCAATCACCCCATGGGCCCCCTCACTTTAGCCGATTTCATTGGACTCGATACTTGTGCTTCTATTCTTAAAATCATGAACCGACAGCCTTGCCCATTGCTCCAACAATACGTTGATGCAGGCTGGCTCGGCAAAAAAACTGGACGCGGCGTGTTTTCTTATACCTAAGGATGTCATCCCGGGCTTTGACCCGGGATCCAGTCTCGGAAACCTCACCCCTACCCCTCTCCACCGGTGGAGAGGGGGCCTGCAACGCGTAGGTTTAGCAGGTTGCTGAAATTCCAGACTTAGAGTAAAAACAGAGCATGTTTGACCTTTCTGAGACTCATGAACTTTTACGCAAAACTTGTCGTGATTTTGCAACCAATCAGCTAAAATCAGTTGCGGCCGAGTTAGATAAAACTCACCAATACCCAGCCAAACAAATCAAGGCGCTGGGTGAGTTAGGTCTTATGGGCGTATTTATTCCGGATTCTCATGGCGGAGCTGGCTTAGATGCTCTCGCGTATGCCATCGCCATGGAAGAAATTTCCCGTGGGTGCGCTTCGTGTGGTGTCATCATGAGCGTCAACAACTCACTCTTTTGTGATCCGATTTACAAATATGGCTCTGACAGTCTCAAACAGCGTTTTTTAACGCCATTTGCAAATGGCGAAAAACTCGGTTGTTTTGCTTTAAGTGAGCCGGGCAATGGCTCCGATGCAGCTGCCGCTAAAACCACTGCTGTCAAAACAGATAAAGGCTGGGTGCTCAATGGCACGAAAGCTTGGATTACCAACGGTTATGAAGCAAACGCAGCCATTGTATTTGCCACCACAGATGCGAATGCCGGACATAAGGGAATTTCGGCCTTTGTCGTGCCAATGCCAACGCCAGGTTTAACTCTTGGCAAAAAAGAAGAAAAGTTGGGTATCCGTGCTTCTTCAACCTGTAACTTAATTTTTGAAGATTGCCTTATCCCACATGACAATATTTTGGGTGAAGAAGGCATGGGCTTCAAAATCGCGATGGCCACACTCGATGGCGGGCGTATCGGAATCGCCGGTCAGGCTTTGGGTATTGCCCAAGCAGCTTTTGAAGAAGCTATAGCCTACTCCAAAGAACGCCAAGCCTTTGGAAAACCAATCGCCAAGCTGCAATCAATTCAAAACAAGCTGGCCGATATGGCTCTGCGTATTGAAAGTGCACGCCTGCTAACTTGGAAAGCTGCAACGCTCAAAGACAAGCATGTCCGTTTCACCAAAGAAGCGGCAATGGCCAAATTAGCTGCATCAGAAACTGCGACTTTCGTGGCACATCAAGCGATGCAAATTTTTGGCGGCAATGGCTACGTAGCCGAGTACCCAGTCGAGAGGCACTACCGAGATGCTCGTATTACAGAGATCTATGAGGGCACCAGTGAAATCCAGCGTCTGGTGATTGCGGCCAATGTCTGAGTTTGTGCGCATCATGGAAGTTGGTCCCAGAGACGGCCTGCAAAATGAGTCCGTCTTTGTGCCAACCGAGCAAAAAATCGCCTTCATCGAAGCACTGGCTGATGCGGGCTTAAAACGCATTGAAGCCACGGCGTTTGTCTCTAAACGCTGGATTCCGCCCTTGGCAGACCATGCAGAACTTTCGGCAAAACTTCCCCGAAGACCAGGCGTTTCCTATGCTGCACTGGTTCCAAACTTAAAAGGCTACGAACAAGCCAAGGCTTTCAAATACAACGAAATCTCACTGGTATTAGCCGCGACCCAAAGCCACAACCGCTCGAACCTCAATGCCAGCACTGAAGAGGCATTTGCGCGTTATGAACAAGTTATCGCACACGCGAACGCGGATAAAATCCCATTCAGAGCCTATATTTCCTGCGCATTTGGTTGCCCCTATGAAGGCCAAACCCCAATTTCAGCCGTTCTGGAATGGTCCCGTAAGTTTTACGAATTAGGCGCTTATGAACTCAGCATCAGCGATACCATTGGCGTTGGGATTCCTGATCAAACGCGTGAATTGGTTAATGCTTTGCTCGCAGAGTTTGACTCAAATCGTCTGGCTTTGCATCTACATGATACGAACGGTCGCGCCCTTGAGAACATTGAAGTTGCTTTAAATTTAGGCCTGCGTTCATTTGATTCTTCAGCCGGCGGCATCGGTGGCTGCCCTTATGCACCCGGTGCCAAAGGCAATGTCGAAACTGAACGAGTCATCAAACGTTTATCAGAGCTGGGCCTTGAGACAGGGGTGGATTTAGATAAACTTAGACAAGCCAGCAGAGCCATTTTGACAAACCTAAATTAATGTCTTAAAAACACCGCCATGATAGCTATTATTTTTATTGCGCTTATGTCAACTGGCGTCTTTGCAACCATTGAAACTTCTGAGCTAAAACGAGCCGAGGCATATACACACGAACAAAAGAACAACCCAGCGAAAGCGTTTCAGCTCTACCAAGAAGCTTTTCTAGAACATGAATCCAATACGCGAGCAATCCATGACTTAGCTCTCTGCTACAAAGACGGCTATGGAACAAAGGCCGACAGAGAACGATACATTAATCTAATGCAGAAGGCTGCGGATCTTGGCAATCCAAAGGCCATGCTTCGAATGGCAGAAGTCTATGGTGCTGGAAATCTTAAGATGGCTTTGTATTGGATCGCGCAAGCCGCCCAATGGGAGTATGCTGAAACTTCCGAAGACAAGCGTATTGTCCAAGGAGCACAGGGAGACCTGTACCGAAATCTCAAACGATTTAAGAAGTTCAGTCTCCCAAAAGAGACCTTTTCTCTAAAATACAAAGGTCTTCATATTGATGTGATAGACCTCAACCATCAGCTACAGACAGCCCTTCCACGCAGCAGGATAGTTTTGACCACCCCTACATCAATAGCTGTTCTTCCGCAAAATGATGACTCAAAAGCCCCAATGGTCGGGATTTTGACCTTCTTGAAAAATAAATACAATCTCGAAACGCTCAGAGCATTAATTTTAGGTGCTGAAGATGGTCAACTGGAAGCGCAGCTTGGGCTTTATGATTTACTGCGAGACCATATTCAAAGTCCCGACCAATTTCTCGAACTAGCAGACTTAGATATTATTCTGGAAGGTTTTATTGCTAAAGGCATCAAACTTCATCATTTTTCTAAGAAGGCTTCCAAAGAGAAGGCTTTTGCTCAGTAATTGTGATTCCAAAACCTAATCGCCGGTATCCCATGTTCGTCCGCTAGACAGCTTATGCTGGCAGGTGCCATCAATAGGTGTTTCCCAAACTCAGCCGGGTGCCCCAGCCAGCAAGCTCCAATCACTCGCGAAATATGTGCACTTGAAAACATCAGCACACCCCCCTGTGCTGCTTTTGCACGGGCCACAACTCTTTGCGCTCGGGCATACACTTGTTCGACTGACTCACCCCCGGGGCAGCCATCGCGGAACACCAACCAGCCAGGCTGTTTGGCTAGGATTTCTGGTCTGGTGAGGCCTTCATAATCCCCATAATCCCACTCTGCTAACTCTTGCATGATTTCTGCTCGTTCTCCAAAGCCAGCCAGCTGGCAAGTCTCACGCGCACGAACGAGCTGGCTGCACCAAACTTCGGCAAAATCAAGCTTAGCCAAAATCGGCTTAAGTGCAGAGGCCTGAACCCGGCCGTTTTCAGTTAAATGCAGGTCTGTCCGGCCTGTATGCTGCATGGTTATGGTCCAAGGGGTCTCACCGTGGCGAACTAGGTATAACATAGAGTAATATGATATCATAATAAGCGCATACTCAGTTTTTTGGAGAAGCAATGTTAATTAGGACAAATTTAGTTGAAGAGAGAAAATATCCGAAAAACAATGAAAAGGTAATGGGGGAGGAAGGGGAAGCTGATAGCTTTGATCGACCTAGCACTGTGGCTGCAAGCAAGTTCAAACCTAGCACCCCAAAGACTCCACAAATGTACCGATTCGGCAGCGAAGGGGTTTCTTGGCATGGAATCAAGAAAACGCTTCCCGATGGAACGGAGTATGTGGGCCATAATGAGTTACAAAGCGGAGACGGCATTCGTTTTCTTAAAGATGGTCGGATCGAAAAAGGTGAATTTAAAAATGGAACGCTGGTCAAAGGGTATCGAGGTGACTTTAAAACTCTTACAAAAACTCAACCGCAAACTACAGGGAATAATGCGGAGTTCATAACAATCATTGAAAATGGAGAAGGCAGTTTTGTCAGTACTGATTCTGAAGGCAATCCAACTCATAGTTCTGGTGTTTGGATAGATGGAAAGCCTGCACAAAGACACCCTGGCGGTGCTTACTACCAAGGCTTACGGTATGAACACAACTTGTTTCAAGGATATGGAACCGTAATGATGCCGAGCCCTAATGGTTTTACTAAATTTGTTGGAAATTTTAAGGATAGTGATTTTATAGATGGAAGCATAACATACTCCACTCAAGATAATATGGTGTGTGTTACAAATTTAAAAAACAGACAAGTTGTGAACCGGGAGCTTTTTAATGGAAATTGGGCTTTCCTTTCGGCTGATGGGATTCCTTTAAGGGGCGTTTTTAAAGAGGGTATGCTTTCTGTGGAAATTGCAGAACGTGAAATACTGAATATGTGTCAAAAACCAGATTTCACCAATCTTCCAAACCTATCAAAGACTTTTGCTGGGTATAGTCTTGATTGGAAACTTAAATTACTGGAAAATGTTGCCCATCGTATCCCTGAAGAAGCTTTTGAATTCTGGAACAAATATGCACCGTCCATCATGTCTGGCTTAATGGAACCATTGATAAGGGGCATGAATATTATCAGCAACGAAAATGACCTGGAAAAATACTGCCCACTAAAATCAGATAGAATAATACGATTAATTTATTCAAATAATTCACAATATTCTTACGCAGTTTGGATGTGTTTGATGTCTGAAGCTGCCAGAGGTTTCTTTAAATCAAAAGAGCAGGTTGATTATGATGCGTTCTTAAAACGAATTGGTGACTTGCGCAGCATTCAGGCTAAGTTGGTTGACAGGGGCCCTAATGCTAGAAATTTTGGTGTTATTAGAAGAGTTGATTTGTGTACCCCCTTAGAGGAAGGCAAAAATTATGAGCCTTGGCTAAAATATCTTAGGGAGATAGGCTTTGAGGGCTTTATTACCGCAAAAAGTCCTGTGGGAGATACTGTCAAAGCTACATCTATTACTTTGCCTAAAGAAGGTGAGCAAGAACGTCTGTTGCGATTAGAGAATAGAGGCTCCCGCTGGCAACATGCAAGGCCTAACGCCATACCAAAGATACGAGCCTTCTTTGAACAATGGACCAACCATATTCTGACAACTGATTACACACAAAAACAAGATGACCTAATAAGTGATTTGGCACACTGGTATCACACTGCGGTACAGGGAACTTTTTATGAGCGAGGCTCCTCCGCGATTACGCAAGCGATTTTTGTGGCTCTATGTCAAGAGAAGAATATTGAGCCACCTAAATTCATGAAGTTAATTGATTGTTGGGCACTTTCAATGGAAGTTGAAGATTTCAGAGATCAAATCTTTAAGCCATGGTTCAAAGGAGAGAGCATTCCCTTGGTTAAGAAATACCAAGGTTTTGATAATCCCAACCTTCCTACTCTACCGCCAGGATTCTACAACCACTTGTTTTAAATCCTTCACCCTCAACTGCAATGTCTTTTTCCCCAGCCATTCGTTCATTTCTGGGGTTACCAGCATGTCAAGTGGCTTGTCAAAATCAGGCTGTCTCTCAGACATTCCAAAAGCAATAAACTCATAGCCGCCTGTAAGCCTGCCCTTGATATGGCCACCTTTGAGTTCTTTAAACTCTTCAATTTGCACACCCGAAAGTTTGAAAACCGGTTCCGGATTTGAACGTCCATAAGGTGCTGCTTTAGACAAAAGTGTCACAAGTTTTTCTGACAGCTCGCCCGGAGAAATTTCACCATCATAGTAAGAGGTTGGAATCAAATCTTCGGGTTTCAGTTTAAGCCGGGCGTACTCCCTAAAACTATCCACAAACTCATCCCAGAGTTCCCAATCAATATGAACACCCACCGCATGGGCGTGACCGCCAAAGCCTGTGAGGGTATCTTCAATCGCACAAAGTGCTTCATGCAAATGAAAGCCTGGGATACTGCGGCCCGAGCCTTTACCATCTTTGCCAATCACCAAAGTGGGTTTGCCTGTTTTTTCAACAATGCGGCTTGCCACAATCCCAACCACTCCAGGGTGCCATTTGGGGTCGCCCACCACGATCCCAAAAGCATCTTGGTGCTCTGGAGAGCGAGCAATCTGAGCCAGCGCCTCTTCCACAATCTGCTTTTCCAAGGCCCGGCGTTCAGCATTGCTCGCATCAAGTTGCTCAGCCATGAGTAAAGCTGTTGCTTCATGGGAGCATTTTAAAAGTTCAACGGCACTCATGGCGTTCTCAAGCCGTCCCGCGGCATTGATTCTGGGACCAAGATGAAACCCTAGAGTCCCTGCGCCAACTTTAGAGGGTTCTATCTTTGCGGCCTCCAATAGAGCTTTAATCCCAGCACGCCGCGGCTTTTTGATAAGCTCTAGCCCTTTTTGGACAAACACACGATTGTCTTCGATTAAAGGTACTACGTCTGCAACTGTACCTAATGCCACCAAATCAAGCCACTGGCTCAAGTTGGGCTCTGGGCGATTTTGGAAGAATCCAAGCGCTCTGAGCTCTTTGCGCAAAGCCATGCACAGGTTGAATGTTACCCCTGCTGCGCACAGGTGATGCGCCTCGCGCGTGCAATCTGACCGGTGCGGATTTACCACTGCAACTGCATTCGGCAATTCCACAGGCACCGTGTGGTGGTCTATGACAATAACGTCCATGCCTTGAGCGAGGGCTGCATCGATTTCATCATGAGCCGTTACGCCACAGTCAACTGTCACAATCAGGCTTACGCCTGCACTTTTCATGCGTTCAAGGCCTGCATGGCTTAGGCCATAGCCTTCTTTCAAGCGATCCGGGAGTGTCACATAAACTGGCGCCCCTAAACTCTCTAAAAACTCGGATAGAATGACACTGGAAGTGACTCCATCCACATCATAATCCCCAAACACACCAACTTTTTCACCGCGTTCCAGGGCTATAACAAGTCGTTTGCAAGCCTCAGGCATACCTGCCAGCGAACTGGGGTCTGGCAAATGCGTCAAAGATGGTTCTAGATAGCGCCTAGCTTGTTCTGGCTGAGTAATCCCACGAGCGACCAAAATACGCGCTAAAACTCTTGGCAAGTCCAACTCAATAATCAACTTATTAATATCATTTAAGTCGGCAGCCCGCTCGACCCATTTAGCTTTGCTCATGTTTCAATAACCACTCTTTGTTGTGCAAGCCCCCTGCATAGCCGGTAAGTTTGCCATTGGAGCCAATCACTCTGTGGCATGCAGCAATAATCGCAATAGGGTTTCGTTTATTTGCAAGTCCTACTGCCCGAACAGCTCTGGGGGAGCCAACAGCTTTTGCAATATCAGCATAACTTCGAGTCTCACCGAATGGGATTTCAAGCAAAGCCTTCCAAACTCGCTTTTGGAAATCAGTGCCATCGAATTGAGTTGGCAGATTAAATACTTTGCGCTGGCCGTTAAAGTATTCCGTGAGCTGAGTTCTTGCATCGTTAAGCAGTCCACACCCCTCACCCTGACCCTCTCCCTCAAGGGGAGAGGGAAAACTGACCCCCACCAAGGCGTTTTCATCGGCAACAAGCCTCAAAAGCCCCAAGGGACTTTGCATCAACAATTCAAACATAATTTGGCGATAACACCTAAAAAGAGTGTTTGACAGCCTAAAAAGCAATATTTATTACTCACGACTCCATGAAAACACTCGCACTATCTGCCCTATTGCTCATCTCTCAAGCAAGTTTGGCTGTCGAACTCATCTGCATCGCAGGCGGTTCAGCTTCCGGAAAAACAACTTACGCTAAAAAACTGAAGGCTCAGCACGGTGACAATGCGGTCTTACTGGAGTTTGATCGTTATTTTATTGATATTGCTGGAACGATAGAAGACAAGCTAGCCTTTAACTGGGATCATCCAAATGCGCTGGATTGGACACTTGTGAAAGAACACCTGATGCTGCTCAAAGTCGGGCAGCCCATTGAAGTACCAGTACGAGATTTTACGAAGTTTGCCCGAGCAGAGCATACCGAAACTCTGAAACCAGCAGAAATCATTATTTTTGAGGGTATCCATGCGCTCCATGACCAAGAATTACGCAGTATTTGTAACCGAAAAGTATTTGTAGATGCTTCCGAAGAGTTAAGGCTTGCACGTCGCATCAAAAGAGACGTTCATGAACGCGGAGTATCACCTGAAAACACCCTCAAGATGTTTGAAAAAAGCGTCAAGCCTATGCATGATGAGTTTATTGAACCGGTTAAAAACCATGATGGCGTAGAAATCTTGAGCCAGGAAGATATCTAGTTCACCTGGAACCCCTGGACCCCGCATCAAGTGCGGAGTGACAACCAAGCAGTCAAACCAAACGAACTGTTATTAAGCTAAACCTTTTTGGCGTTTGAGCTGAGCAACAACTCTAGGGTATTCAATGTCCCACTCTGGTGAGCCTTCACGCAGATTTTTCAAGCGTGCACGGGCCTCTTTGTCCAGTTCTTCTGGAATTGAAGCATATTTCTCAATCGCCTGACGCAAAGTCTTTTTGAGCTCTGCATCTTCACCAAACACTTCTTCAATGTTCTTCGATGCAAGCAGCGCTTCAGAAAGCTGAGCAAGCACGTAATCTAGTGCTTCTTCACCAATTTTGAAGTTCTTGGCAGCAGCCAGAGATTTTTTGGCTTCTATAAATCGATCTGCACCCAGGCCTCTGCGGCTAAGCAAATCACGGGCTTGGTCGGCCAAGCGGTCATCTGCGTCCAAATACTCTACCATCACAGCAGCCAGATCGAGCTCAGCCTCTTCGACTTTATCATCTTCGACTTCAATCAGGCCAGCCGTCGTAAGCAGACGAATGCTATCTTTGGCGATTTTCGGAATGATCTTACGATACAGGCGCATAGTCTTACTTCTTGACTTAGAAAGGATTAATTGTCAAGGGATGCGCTCTGTTCAAAGCTATATCTCGCTATACTTCGTATGAATATTTCCGACTTTCAGCACCGCAGCAGCGGCATTGGAAACACTGCCTATCTGGTAAAGTAGAGTTTTACTGCCCGGTTGAATCAAATTCTTCGAGAGTGCTTCGTACAAATTAGCAGGCAACATAGCAGGGCCAATGTTTCCATATTTTTCATGGGTTGAGATAGTTCGTTGCACTGAAAGCCCCAGAGTCCGCGCACTGGCATTGGCGTACCAAGCAGTCGGGGTACTAAAGATAGCGAAATCTATTTGCCCCAAAGAAACTCCTGCTTTTTGAGTCGCACTCTGACAACAAGAGACCAAATGGGGTTTTGAACTTTCTTGTAATATTTTGCCAGCTCCCTTCACGTTTTCCAAAATCAGAGCAGGCTGTTCAAGATTCTCACGATTAATCCTGTAGCTTACAATCCCGCAGGTTTCGTTTGTAGACTCTACATGGAACCCCAAAAAACCGTTTTCTGTATTACATTTTGAGACAACCAACGCGCCGCACCCATCACCTACAAACCATGAAGTCGAATCTTCATCCACAACAGTCTGGCCATAATTACAGGACTGAATAATCAAGATATTTTGATATGAACCACTGCGGATTAAAGCATTTGCGTTCTCAAGCGCCACAATCCCACTTGAACAAGCACTTTCCAGATTCCAAGCAGGGCAACGGGTCCCAAGTTCCCGTGCGATATAGGCTGCATTCCCAGCCCCAACGTGATCTGGCAAAAATGAAGTTACAATCATTGCATCAATATCTTTAGGAGTCATTTTTGCTGCTTCAAGTGCATTTTTTGCTGCCTGAATTTCAAACAAAATTGATGTTTGACCGGGTAACATCATGCGGCGCTCTTTAGAACCCCGAAACGGATCACCTAGATATTGCTCCATCTCTTCTGTAAATGGGTCTGAAAGTTCCGGAATTTTTCTCCAAAGCTTTCCAACTCCAAGTTCAACAAGACGCTGAACCTCTGCTGATGGGTGGTTTAAGTAGTACTCATTGCTCCGGATTTGTTTGGGAACGCAAACTCCGACTGATAAGATTGTAGATGATGTCATTTTGATTTTCCATGCTCCGAAAGTGATATGAATCGTTTAGCCGCGGGTGCTTTCTCAGAACGCTCAATTTGAACATCAATCAAGAATGGCCCACTTTTCCCAATTGAAGATTTAAGGGCATCTGCCAACTGTCTCTCAGAATTGACCTCAAGAGCTTCAGCTCCCATAGCACGCGCAATCTGAGCAAAGTTACACTGAGGAAATTCACTCAGTGTGTCTGTTTGTTTCATGGCTTCAAGACCCTGAGCCACCATGCCATAGCGAGCATCATTCAAAACTACCCAAACACACGGCAGATGATATTGGGCTGCCGTATTGATCTCGTTGTACATAAGCATGGCTCCATCCCCTACAACAGCAAAAGCCTGAGCATTGTGGCCTAAGGCCGCTCCAATAACACCTGCCGATGCACAGCCCATAGATCCAACTTCAAACTGCACTCGATACCGCCCGGGTTTGGAAAAATTCAGATACCGATTTGAAAACGAGAATGCATTACCAACGTCAACCAATATGCTGGCATCCGTTTTATCTATGATTTCTTGCTGCAATGCCTGCATCAAAAAGCTTGGTCTCACGGGTCCCTCCAAAGCTTGAAGTTCAAGAGCTTCAAATGTGTTGAATGCTTCGTTGTTTGACCGTTGAATGCTTCTGGACTGCCATTCTTGTGCAAGCGCCAAAACAAAAGCACTTATTTCTGCTTCAATCCCTAAAGTATCTATGTTGGGGTAAGCCGCAACAAACGCTTCTGGATTTAAATCAACATGGATAATTTGTTTTCGAGGCAAGAAATCCGTGGACCAAAATGATGATGCCTCTCCAAGTTTAGAGCCCAAAACCAGAAGGGTTTCCACAGGCTGCTTGCTGAAATAGGATTCAATGCTTGGGTCACATCCTAACCCTGTCATGCCAATGAAATTTGGGTGCTTGCTAGGCAAGATGCCCTTGCCTCGGGGCGTACACATAAGCCCTGCTCCGGTTGTTTCAACAAAGCTTCTAATTTCTTGCCAAGCATGGCGTGCACCATGGCCAGCCCAAATTGCGAATGGCCCTGCGGACAAGATATCCACACATTGCTTTATTTGAGCCAAAGACGCCTCTGGAGGCAGAGTTATACGATTAGGCCTGTGAGTGAACTTCAGGTCAATCACCATGCTCTGCATGCTTGGGGGTAAACTGATATTTGCAATAAACCCATTGGGTCTCTGAAATCCCTGTTCGATTCGAGCAAATGCCCTAGGGATATCTTCCGGGTGATCTAATAAAATCGAAAAATCAAAGATTTCTGGGCAGCTGAGAATACCTTGTGCGAAGGAATCAGAGGTCGTGTTTTGGGCAGGGTACCGCCCTCTCTGGCTGGGCGGCGTATACCCTGAAACAACAATCAATTTAGCGCCCTCACTTTTAGCAGAAATAATCCCCGTGAGTGCATTGGTAAGCCCCGGACCTGTGGTCACAAATAATAAAACAGGTTTTTTGGAGGCCATAGACGCTTCAAGCGCGGCAAAGGCAGCCCCCGTTTCATGTCTGCAATGGAGTGTTTGAATCCTGCTCTCACTCAATTCCGAGCTAAAGCGCGCAATAGGACCCCCGGTAATCCCGAAAGCACACTGAACACCAATTGATTCTAAAAAATGAATAATCGCCCGGCTTGCCATGGGCATATATATCAAGCCCCGGACGACTATGGACAAAGATCAGTCTGTTCTCTCACAAGACTCACTTTCACTAGGAAATTCAAGGCTAGAGCCAGGGATATCCAATACTTCCAACACAGACTCAAAACCTTCTTTGACCGTTTCTTCCACATCTATTGATACAATATTTTTATCCATAAATTAATCGTATATTAATTTTATATAAAAATTCAACCCGCTTGCGTTTTTAGATTTTCCTATTAAAATTAACGACAATTTTATAAATCATGAAAAAACAAATTCTTATACTACTGTTACTGTCATTCATTTCCTCGCAAACACTTGCGCATGAGCCTAAGTATAAAGCCGGATTAGTCATGTTTGGATCAGTGCTGGCTGGAGTTGCTTTGGTTTACACAGGACTCCAATTCTCCCCAGAGTGCAACAGATCAACTTCTGGGGGTGACTCTACAGCAGCAGTCTGTCTGTCAGCATCGATCCTCATAGGGACCGGAATCGGCTGGCTTGTGACCGCAACTTACTCAGTCACTGTTTTATTAAACCAATCAAAGAATTAGAACCTTCTTGAGGTAGCAGAACTCTGTTCCCGCCTTTTTATCCGCAGTGCTACAAAAGTTGTAACGGATTGGGAGCAAAGTTTCATCCAAGGCAACAAAATCAACACAGACCGACCCTTTATCTATCCCTCATAAAAAACTTAGCACAAATCATGCACATAAGAACACACATCGATTAACATCAAAAAGGAGGAAAACATGAGATTTTTATCTATTTTAGCGCTTCTTTTAATGGTTTCTTGTTCAAGCAAAAAAAATACACCGGTGCCACAACGACAGCCCGTTGGTTGCACTGTTGATTCAGAGTGTACAAAGAGCAATGTTAACAAGTGCACAATAACCAATAGTAATGGTGTTTGTACCTGTGGTAGCAATGCAGCCTGTTCTGGTGACACAGCGTATTGCAATGCCGGAACTTGTCAGGCTTGCTCAGACCAAACTCACTGCAATACACAAGAAACTGATACATGCGTAGCAGGAAAATGTGTTTGCGGAACCGAAGAACCTTGCACTACTGGGCAATTCTGTTCTAGTGGCAAATGCGTGAACTGTGTAGCCAGCAGCCAATGCATGGGCGCAAGTGACACTTGCAATGCGAGTGGGAACTGCGTTTGCGGAACCAGCAACTCTATTTGTTCCGGTTCAACACCCTATTGTGTAAAAGGAGCTTGCAAAGCTTGCGCAAGCAACACTGAGTGCACAGCACAGAATGCTAAGACTTGCAATACTCAAACAGGTGTTTGTGGTTGCGGAACCAATGGCGCTTGTTCAGGTTTATCAGATACCTGCAGCGCAAGTAATCAGTGCGTTTGCGGCTCTAAAGCAGGTGCTGTGGCCTGTTCGGGAACATTGGTGGATCAATGTAGCAATGGCGCCTGTGTCTGTGGCAGCACTGGTAAGGCTTGCAATTCTAATCAGAAGTGCAGCGGAGGGCAATGCAGCTACAGAAGAGTATTTGTGACAAGTCGTATTTTTCAACCAGGTGCACAATATAATTTCAGCTCTTCGGGAACATTACGCTTTGGTGGCTCGGCCACAACAGGCACAACTGGGGCTGATGACGCTGATAGGGCATGCGGTGATTTAGCACAGCGCGCTGGTCTATCTGGTAAATGGATGGCTTGGTTAGCTACCAACCAACGGGCAGCTTCTGATAGGGTGGGGGATAATATCAATTCTGGCGATGTTGCAGATGTATATTTGGTAGATGGTACAACTAAAATTTCTGGGCCCGTTGGTCAGGGAGATGGACAATTTAATTCTCGCGTTAGTAACCATGTTAACCCGATCAATATGGCTGAGGACAAAAGCACACTGAGTGCTTCTCAAACGGTTGCATTTAATGGCAGCAGCCAAGTTTGGATTGGAGTTAATAGCACCAGTAATTGTACAGACTATTCGAAGAGTGACACTTCATCAATTCAAGTCGGCAATGTTCAAAACAAGGACTCAGGCTGGAACAATGAAGGAAATTCTCAATGCAACGCAGCGCAACATCTCTACTGCATTGAAGTTGACAAGTAATTAATTGGATTTAATGTCCCAGTCTTAAACCCCGGCGCAAGCCGGGTTTTTTTACGCCAAAGAAGCCAAAATACTCAAAAAAAGCAAATTGTGATACGATAGAGCTGAGTAATAACTATGCTTAAACACTTTCTAATATGCTCTATTGCCGCTTTAGCTATTTCTTGTGAAACTTCTGGCAAGCCAGGAGATCCTGCTCCAAATCATCAGGAGATTCAAACTAAGCCATCCGGTGACTTATATAACCCCAAAACGGATTTAGCGAAGGTTCAATCTGCTTGGCATCAAGAGGCGGCCAACCAAGCGTATGTCCCGCTAAATATTGGGAAGTGGGGGCTTGGGAATTTTGGGAATTATTCTGGGGGAGTTGTCTATTTCTATGAGGCAGCAGAAAGATGGGGAGATTTTGCCAATACAGCAAGAGGCATGCCTATCACAATCGACAACCGAACTTACCCCACCAATGAAAATTATTATCAAGCCAGCAAATTTGACGTCACTGACCCTAATTTCACTTGGGCTCAAACCTATGGGCAAGCACCAGGTCAGTCTTACGCAAAATTTCCACCGGCTGTAAGGTCTAGATTGACCAATGGCCCAGTACCGTCATTTGATGCAAAAAAAACCATGTGGAAATCAATGGTTGCTAAATTTAAGCAAAATCCAAGCGTTCGTTGGAAGCTTATTGCAACCCATCAGGCGATTATTGTTGAAAATACGAAACGATTGAATGAACTCTATAAGGTTCTGAAAATAGATAACATTTGGGGAGCGGGCTTGGATGGAAATGGCGAAAATCGTCTAGGAATTTTTCTCATGGTAATGCGCCAACAGCTCCAAACGGTTGGGAACATATCCGACAATATGCCGAATTGGTTAAACTGGAAACTTGATCAAATGACGGTAGCAGACATTATAAATCAAATTACCAAATAGGGCTTGGGTTGGAGCCGACAAGCAGAATCGAACTGCTGACCTGCTGATTACGAATCAGCTGCTCTACCAACTGAGCTATGTCGGCACGTGAAGTCCGTAGAAATACGGGGTTTTGGACCAAAGGTCAAGTATTTGAAGCCGGAATAAAGACGCACCAAAGTTGGTTAGCACCCGATACACCCAAATATGCGAATCGCCCTTGTTGGCACATTTTTGATGCTTCACACTTCAATCCAATCAGGACGCTTTGAAATCCACTGCAAAGACCCTTCGATAGGCACTGTCCGAGCAATAATATTCCGACTTCAACAACTCTCTGCTTGTTGGAAGGCTGAACCCGAAGGGTACATAAGCCATATGACCGAGCAATCTGTTGTTATTGTCACCAGCGAACTCATGGCTGCATGCTTAAGGCAAGAGCTTCCGAATTATTATGAAGTTATTTACCGTTGATTAAGACAATAATTGTTCAAATTCTTCCTCACTTAAAACCTTCACTCCATGTTTAAGCGCTGCTTTGTGCTTGGAACTAGGTGCCCCCTCACCGCCACCTAAAACCAAATAGTCTGTCTGGGCTGAAACAGTCGATGGCGTCAAGCCACCTAATGCGCGAACACGCTTTTGGATTTCTTTGCGTTCAAACTTCTGAAGCGTTCCAGTAAAAACTACACTCTTGCCAAACAACGGGTGCCCTGTGTTTTCAGCCTTGGGCGTGGGCTTTTCAATGCGAACAACCTTCAACAACGCATCTATTTCAGATGCAAAGGCCTTAAAGCCATGCTGTACAGACTCAGCGATCGATTCACCAATCCCAAAAATGCTGGTCAACTCTTCTGAAGACGCCTGCTGCAAACGCTCCAAGGTCCCAAAGTGGTTAGCCAGTGCTTCCGCAATGGTCGGTCCCAGCTCGTCAAATCCAAGTGCCGTCAGAAAATCAGCTAGCCCTATCACACGCTTAGCATCAACTTGGGCCAACAACTTCTTGGCAAGCACATCTCCCATGCGTTCAAGCTGCAATAGTTGCTCAAGTTTTAATTTGAATAAATCAGCAGGTTCTTTCAACAAACCAGCGCGTATCAAATTATGAATAATCTTTTCCCCAAAACCCTCAAGCTCAAGAACAGAACAAAAATGAATCAAGCGCCCTGCAATAATTTCCGGACAAGTCTCCGGTTCAGGGCAACACAAGAACTCACCATCAATCACAGCTTCACGCCCACAAGATGGACAATCATGAGGTCGATTCAGTGGCTTTCCAACCGCTTCAAAGACTTGCTCAACATGCGGGATCACACCACCACGCCGGACAATCTCAACGACAGCATGTTCTGTGAGCTTCAAGTTCTCAAAGATTGTGAGATTATGAAGACTGGCCCGAGACACCATCGCACCAGAAACCTGAACTGGCTCTACAATCGCCACCGGTGTAATCACACCCGTTCGGCCCAATGACCATTCAACGCCTAGCAACTGCGTGCTCGCACTCTCACCTTGAAACTTATAAGCAATACTCCACTTTGGGTGATGTGCCGTTACCCCCAAACGTGTTTGTTCGCTCACTTGATCGGCCCTGAATACAACACCATCGATTTCATAATCTAAATTAGAACGTCTTTTGGCCCAATCTCGATAGTGCTGTTCACATTCTTCCGGTCGCTGAAACACATGAGTTTCCATGACCTCGAAGCCTAATGATTTCAGAAATGCGAATTTTTCAGATTCAGTCGCTAAGCTTGTTCCGTCGATATCATAGGCCAAAAAAGACAAGCCATAGGCCGCAGATTTGTCGGACTCTTTTTGTTTGAGTGCACCTGCTGCAAGGTTTCTCGGGTTAGAAAACTCTTTGGCGTAATGCTCTCTAAAACGTGAAAGTTTCATGTATACTTCGCCGCGGATTTCAAATCCCCCCTGCCCCCCTTTTTCAAAGGGGGGTGACGCTTCCCCCTTTAGCAAAGGGGGATTGAGGGGGATTTTTGATGGAATGCCTTTGATTCGAAGCACATTGGCCGTAATATCTTCACCCACTTCGCCATCCCCACGAGTGGCGGCAAGGGTTAAATTGCCATGCGAATCGTAATGAATCGAGCAGGCGATGCCATCTGTTTTAGGCATTCCGAGCACGGAGCCTTTGATCTTCTCGAACCATTTTTCGAAATCACGCTGTCCATAACACTTGTCCAGCGATAGCATCGGGCGTTTGTGAGTCACCTTCTTACTCGAGACTGAAAGATCTGAACCGATCTCGGTCAGAACTGACGAGTTCGGTTTCAAACGTTTCAATCGTTCAACCAATTGGTCAAACTCGGGGTCACTGATCTCAGGCTTGTTGAGCACAAAATATGCTCTATTGTGGTAACGAATGAGCCTTTCAAGTTCCAAAATATCTGCACTAGACATAACGATAGAAACTTTAGCCGTATCGTTTGAAACTAGACAAGCCTTTTTGCTACGCTTGGCTTCCAACCGAGGAACACATGAAATTACTCAGCACGATTTTGCTTCTAGCCACCGTCACTTCAGCTCACGCAGGTGTCGATTTATATTACTTTTCCCCAAAACAAGTTGAGCATTTGCCAAACTTAAGTTTTCTTGAAGAGTTTGATAGCCTAGCTGGGCCTCTTCAGTTTGACAGCGATGTCCCCGCTGCCATCAAAGCTCAAATGTTAGACGACTTAAAGTTTATTGGCAGCATCCAAGGTGGTAAAGCGAGCCCTCTACACCAAAAAATCTTTGGTGAACTCGATGGTAAAAATTACACCAAATTTTTTGAATCCCATGTTCGAGGTGTTGGCATGGACGACTGTGGAGACTCAAAGGCTGTGGCTTGCGTAATCCCATTCATGAACCCGCGCAAAATGTGGCTCACCCCCAATTTTGTGAACTTCACCCATCCAGCCATCGCTAGACTGATGATTCTGTTCCACGAGGCCCGACACACAGAATCCGGTCATGGTCACTGGTCACATGCAACCTGCCCAGAGCCATTCTTGGATGCTAACGGCAAAGACATGACAAGCATTTGGACAGGCTCTTCATTGGCTGGGCACCCAGCATGCGATGAAACCCCACTCGGCTCCTATGGTTCCTCAACCATCATGCTGAAGAACATTGAAAAACAATGCACCAATTGCTCTGAAAAAGTCAGACTCGACGCAGGGATTTATGCTGACAATCAACTTGGAAGAATCATCGATGATGACGCCCGAGCAGAAATGCTTTCAGATTTCAAAAAACTGAATGGAACTTTACATATCGAAAGCACAAATCTGTCTTCCGAAGAAAAACAGGCACTCACACAAGAATACGCTAGAACGCCAAGTGAAGCGCGTAATGCCCTTGGAACCATTGTCTATCTTCTCGGTAAGGCTGCCAAAACAAAAGCAGATTGGAACTTCTTGAAAAAAGTTGTCACTGAGCCTACGCCCAAAAATCTGAATGCAGATGAAGTAACTCTAGCTTACCCAGCATTAATGGCACTCAAGCTGGCTTCACGTAGTCAGGATAAAAACGCGAAGCTCGTTTTGGAAACAGGACTGCAGTCCAAAGTTCCCGCCATCGAAAGACTGGCACGCCAACTACTTTCAAGAAAGTAGCGATTTTTTAACTTTCTTTTTCGGTTCGGGCAAAGACTTCGCAATATCTAACAAGATTTTGCGAAGCTCTCTCATGGATATGATCTGATCCTCTGTAACAACATAGTGCAGCTTGGCACCCGGATATGGGGTGTCTTTTTCGCATTCATCTTCCAGTAATGCACTTGCTGGCAGGATCTTGACGTAGAGCTGATTGTCACAAACCAGGGCAACAACCTTTTTGTTTGCATATAGAGCATATTCACCAAACATAGCGCGCGCTGAAAACTCAGCCGATCCGGCCAGGTGGTCCAAAATAAACTCTATCGTCTCTCTTTGTGTTGACATGACCAGAATTTATTTTATCACGTTTTTTTATAGCCTAAGCCTATAACAAACGTTTCCATGCTTCGAGCCCGGGTACTCTCAGGTCTACGGATTTTAACTTCTTTAAAGACCTTTCGGCATTCTTTCACAAAATCAGGCAGGCCCCCGCCTTCTAGGATTTTGACGCAAAAATTACCGTCAGGCTTGAGCACATGTTTTGCAATATCAAGTGCACGTTCACAAAGACCTAGGCTTCGATCCTGGTCGACGCTTTTAATCCCACATGTTTTAGGGGCCATATCACTTAAAACGACATCAAAAGACCCTTTTGGCATAGGCACTTCATAAATATCGCCCTGGATAAATTCCACATGAGGCCCAAAACTCAAAGCCAGTGGTGCCAGATCAATTCCCAAGGCATAGCCGCCATTGGCAATTTTTTTCTCAACGTATTGAAGCCAAGAACCAGGTGAACATCCCAGATCTAAGACCCGCGCTTTTGGCTTAATAAGCCGAAAATCATGGTCAATCTCTTCGAGCTTAAAAATCGACCGCGCAACGAAGCCTTGCTTCTTTGCAGCTCGATAGAAAGTATCTTTTCGCTCATAACCCGCCATATCGTTTGACAACACCCTTTGTTTGTTGCTTTGATATCAGAAGTATGGCGGACACACAAACCCTCACAAAAGCTGGTATTGCAGATGCGATTTCACAATCTCTGGGCTTTCCAAGAACCCAGTGCGCACACCTCGTAGATAGGGTTTTTGAACTTATGAAAGAATCCCTCGAAAAGGGTGAAGATGTGAAAATCAGTAGCATTGGCCGGTTTCAAGTTCGCGAAAAACACGCTCGCAGGGGCAGGAACCCGCAAACTGGACAGGCCTTGCAGATTTCAGCCCGTAAGGTCATTAGCTTTAAAGCGAGCCCCATATTGCGTGAGGCTATGGAAAAATAGAATGCTAGACACTGAACTGCCAAATAAAAAATATTTTAAAATTGGTGAGACGTCTTCACTTTTAGGCGTCAAACCCCATGTATTACGCTACTGGGAATCAGAATTCCCTCAAATCAGGCCATTTAAATCCAAAACTGGCCAGCGTTTGTACAAACGCTCAGACCTGGAAGCCTTGGTTCGGATTCAAAAACTCCTTTATAAAGAAAGATTTACGATTGCAGGTGCCCGCCAAGCCATGAAAGGCCCTGAACTGACCCCTATGCAAGAAAGCCTTTTGCAACTCAAGTTTAAACTTGAGAGTATTCTCAGTTTGATTAAATAACTTGAACCAGGACACTGGATTTATAACTTTTTGTCCAAGAGACGATTTCTTAACTCACCAACAGTGAGTTTTTCAAGTTCATCCGACGGGATTTTCAATTGGCAAAGGTTTAGCGAATGCCTTCCTCTATTGAATGCAGATAAAGTTCTCTTCGGGCATAAGAACAACCCAATAAACATCAAAGACAGCCCATAAAAATTTGCTAAAAGTGACCCTCCACCGCCAGAACCCAGTTCCCACGCCCCCATCTGAGCCTCGCCGTGCCAAGTGGTATTGTATCCAGTCACAATATGGTGAATGTCGTGAAGGTGTGTCGATTCAGTATTTGGTAGTTTGAAGGGGACCCCGAGAAAACGACCCCCAAAATAGCCTCGATTGTAACCATCCGGGTCTATGCAACATTTTCTGAAGAACTCATTTCTGGCATCAGAAACAACCAGGTTTGTATCGAATTCGAGAAAACTATTGGGATTCATAGATATAACTTTAAACTGGAAATTTATTACTCGCAATCCTGAAAGATTAGGAATATTTTTAGTTCCCCAGCGCCTTCTGTTATCAATGTGCTTCTTCTTCAGGTTATGCTTGTTAGGGCTTCTATCGCTGTTCGTCATGGCAGAAGAAAACCATGATGACTCTATCTGGTTGTTGGGTGCGCAAACCACTTGGGTTTTTGAACAGAGCACCGGTGTTTCAGGTAAAACTTTTAACCCCAATGTGAGTTTTGGCCCCGAGGCCAGTTTTGGCTGGTCCGGCACGGTTTCCATTTTTGCCGCTGTCACGCCTTGGAAAGGAGCGTTTTTTCTTTTAGAGCCTGAATATGCCAATGGCCATGGCATGCCTAATGCCAGCGGTATTGCGGGTTACCCTAATGGCGAAATTGTCAGATCGGGCGTTGTTGGAGCTAACCCGCCACCCTACATCGCGCGAGCTCTTTATCGCCAAGAATTTGCCCTGGGGCCCCAAACTGAGCGCCCCTTGTCAAAATTTGAAAATCGTTTCTTTCACACATGCGATAATTCACTCGCGTTCACGGTGGGAAAATTTGCCTCGAATGATTTCTTTGACAACAGTCGGGTCGCAAGCGACCCCAGGCATCGTTTTTTAAACTGGTCTCTCATGGATCAAGGCGCATGGGACTACGCTGCCGATACACGTGGGTATACCTATGGATTGGTTTTCGAACTCGATAAACCTCTTTTTGGGCTTCGAACTGGCATCGCTCTCATGCCTAAAACTGCCAACGGGCCTGATCTCAATTGGAACCTGATTGACAGCCAATCAGGCATGCTCGAACTCGAGTTCAGATGGCGATTGGGGGAGCAACCTGGACTTATCAAAACGTTAGGTTACATCAACCATGCCAACATGGGAAATTACAACCAAGCGATTCGATCTGCCGCAACTGGTGCTCCACCTGATATCACCTCGGTACGATCCCCCTCTGCCATCAAATATGGTGGAGGTGTCTTGATTGAACAACAGATAGGCTCCGAAACTCTTGCTTTTATGCGTGCCGGCCTTAATGACGGTCAAACAGAAACCTATGCTTTTACAGAGATTGATCATTCGGTCAGCTTAGGAGCTCATATGACAGGTGCTTATTGGAATCGACCAGAAGACAGACTTGCTCTGGCGTTTGCTGCCAATGGACTGTCAAACAGCCATGCGGCCTATTTGGCAGCTGGCGGCGTTGGATTCCAGCTTGGAGATGGCTCTCTCAGCTATGGCTGGGAAAGCATCCTAGAATCTTATTACTTGGTTAGTTTTGGCGAACACGTTGAAGCATCAGCAGACATCCAAGCAATTTTTAACCCAGGCATGAATGCTGGCCATGGTCCTACGGTCGTTTTCGGACTGAGACTGCATGCCCATTAGGTCTTTGAGAACCCTCTGGTAATATCCTTTCTGACTTCCTAGGCTTCACACATGACTCCAATGCAAAAGCAGTGGGCTGCCGCCAAAGAGCGAGCCAAAGATGCGATTTTGCTTTTTCGCATGGGCGACTTTTATGAACTGTTTGCCGACGACGCAGAAAAAGCCGCTCCGATTTTAGAACTCACGCTCACTTCGCGTGATGGTGATATTCCTATGGCGGGATTTCCCCACCATGCTGCGCCTGCTTACATCGCCAAACTTGTTGGCCTTGGACACAAAGTTGCTGTCTGCGATCAACTTGAAGACCCCAAACAAGCCAAAGGCATTGTCAAACGTGACATCACACGCATCGTCACGCCCGGAACCGTTTTAGAAGATGACAGCTTAAAACCGAGCCAAAACAATTGGCTCTTAGCACTCTGCGCCAATGCTCAAAATGGGTTTGGCCTCGCAGCCCTTGATCTTTCAACTGGCGAGTTCATTGAAACATCTGCCTCCAATCCTCAAAACATCATTGATGAGGCAGCCAAACTAGCGCCAAGCGAAGTACTTTTATCTGGCCAATATTGGACCAAAGAATGCCTGGCCGAGTTGCACCGTGTTACCAACCAAACCAAGACATGTCGTTTTGAATCCATGTCGCCATCAGCTGGTGATAGCGCTGCTAAAATCATCAAAACCTATGTTCACGAAACTCAAGGCGGAGCATTTGATTTTCTAGATGAGCCCAAGGCTTATTCGATTCAAGGCGAGTTGATTATCGACGCTACATCGCGAGAGCATTTGGATTTAGACAGCCTTGTGAAGCTGTTTCACATTACGGGGACAGCCATGGGTGCACGGCAGATGAATCGCTGGATTTCAGCGCCCTCCACTTCCATAGACGAAATCACGCGCAGACAAGATCAGGTACAGTGGTTTATTGATCACCCCAGCGAGCGTGGTTCAGTTCGAAATGCCCTTAAGCATCTTTACGATCTAGAACGTTTAACCGTCAAGTTGGCCGCTTCACGGATTAATCCGCGGGAACTTGGAAATATGCGGGATTCACTCACCCATCTACCTAGCCTGGTTGCGACCCTGGGAACCTCACCCGAAAACCTCACCCCTAACCCCTCTCCACTCGTGGAGAGGGGGCCTGCCGCGCGAGGGCTCGAAGATATCCATGAGCAATTGCAAGAAGCACTTTCAGAAAATCCGCCCTTCGCACTCAAAGACGGCGGTATCTTCCAAAAAGGCTATGATGCACTCCTAGATGAGTACACCGAATATGCGACTGGTGGCCGGGATCAGATCGCTCAAATCGAACAACGTGAACGCGAAGCCACCGGTATCCCAAGCCTTAAAGTCAAATACACACGCGTCTTTGGTTACTACATAGAAGTCACCCATACACATCTCGCCAAAGTTCCAGAACATTACAAGCGTAAACAAACCGTCGCTGGTGGTGAACGCTTTGTTACCCCAGAGCTCATGCGACTCGAAGAAATGGTCTCAACTGCAGATGTCAGGCGTCTTGCGCGTGAAGCTGAACTCTTCGAACAACTGCGCACTTCTCTGCTCCCCCACACAGATCGTTTGTTTAAAACTGCTGCCTGGATTGCGGAGATCGATACTTTTGCAGCTTGGGCAGAACTTGCAGAAATGCATCGTTATGTGCGCCCTGCTCTCTTGCCGGCAACAGACTTAAAACTTGAGATTACCAATGGCCGGCACCCGGTTATCGAAGCATTGCTCCAGAAGCAGGGTTCACGTTTTATCCCGAACTCTGTCACGCTCAACTCAACAGATTGCCAGCTTGCACTAATTACCGGCCCCAATATGGCTGGTAAGAGCACAATCATGCGTCAGGTTGCGCTTATTCAACTCCTTGCTCAAGCCGGCTGCTTTGTGCCTGCAGATTCAGCAACTTTGAGTTTATGCGATCGCATCTTCACCCGCGTGGGCGCTTCTGACGATGCTCAATCTGGACGTTCAACTTTCATGGTTGAAATGACCGAAACAGCTCATATTTTGAATCATTCAACCGCGTTTTCTTTGGTCTTACTTGATGAAATCGGCCGTGGAACCAGTACCTTTGACGGCCTGTCCATCGCTTGGGCAGTAGCAGAACATCTGCACAACCAAACCAAAGCCCGTACGATGTTTGCGACGCACTACCATGAGCTCACCAAGCTCAGTGAGAGCTTAAACAAGATGCGCAACTTGCAAGTTGCTGTTTCTGAAAAAGCAGGTGAAATTAAGTTCTTATACACACTCCAAGAAGGCGCTGCAGAACGCAGTTATGGCATTCAAGTTGCAAGCCTCGCGGGCCTACCCAAACGCGTGCTTGAACGTGCCAGTGAAGTGTTGGAATCACTGGAACAAGAAAAGCCTACCCCCAAAGTCAGCAAGCCCAAACAAGTTCAACTGCCACTGTTTATAGACCCCCTGCGGATGGCCCTTAAAGGCTTTGACATCAACGCCTCAACTCCTATGCAGGCCCTGAGCTTTGTGGCTGGCTTGAAAGAATTGGATTAAAGTTGGAATTGTGCCAGATTCTGTACAAACAGGTGTGTTATTTAAACCAAGTTGTTGGCCCAGAACTGCCTATACTCGCTTATGATGAAAAAGCCGCTCATTGGCATGCATCTGAAAGAATTCGGCTTCAAAAACAAGGGGTTACTTCTTCTTTTCAAGATGGGCAGATTGCAGCCATAGCTTACACCAATGATCTCGTCCCGGTAACTCGAAACCATAAAAACTACCGAATGTTTCAAGGCTTAAAAATAGAAAACTGGTTTGAGATTTAAATTTATAAAAATATTTTGAACTAATCAAATAAACCAATATAATATTACAATGCCTGATTCAACAGTAGTTTCTGAAACCAGAACAACCATCCCCGTCATCGAAACCGGTGAAACAAGCAATAAAAACCCGCAAAAAAACCAGAGAATAGACTCGTTTGAAGAGTCCTCTAGAGCTAGTTCCACTACAGGCAAAGAATCCAACTGGAGAACAGAGCTGTACAATTGGGTCCTAAAGAAAATACCTGACATCCTACTCTCTGATGCAAAACTGAAGGAAAAAATAGCCGCTGAAGTAGGCTCAAAAGAAGGGCCTATTGATAGTATCGATGATAAAAATTTTCGCAGGATGCGGATTTTAGCCACAAATCATCCAGACATTCGATTTAATTTCAAGCATGCCAAGTCAGGTGATTTCACAAACTGCACCTTACTTCACTGGGCAGTTATCAATGGCCACACAGAAATTGCCGAACAATTAATTAGGAGAGACCCCCCAATCAATCCAGAAACACTCAACTGGAGAGATCAATTTGGAAATACCGCCTTAATACGCGCAGCAAAGCGTGGGCACACAGAAATTGCCAAAGCCTTAATTGATAAAATGTCTCCTGAGAAAATCGCCTTGCAAAATCAATTTGGAAATACCGCTTTATTCTGGGCCGCCGATAGGGGAGACACAGAAATTGCCAAAGCCTTAATTGATAAAATGTCTCCCGAGCAAATCGCCTTGCAAAATCAATTTGGAGATACCGTCTTAATCTGGGCCGCCAATAGGGGAGACACAGAAATTGTCAAAGCCTTAATTGATAAAATGTCTCCTGAGAAAATCGCCTTGCAAGGTCAATTTGGAAATACCGCTTTATTCTGGGCCGCCAATAGGGGAGACACAGAAATTGCCACAGCCTTAATTGATAAAATGTCTCCTGAGAAAATCGCCTTGCAAGGTCAACTTGGAATTACCGCCTTAATCTGGGCCGCCGATAGGGGATACACAGAAATTGCCACAGCCTTGATTGGCAAAATGTCCGCCGAGCAAATCGCCTTGCAAAATCAATTTGGAGATACCGCCTTAATCTGTGCCGCCGATAGGGGATACACAGAAATTGTCAAAGCCTTAATTGATAAAATGTCTCCTGAGAAAATCGCCTTGCAAGGTCAATTTGGAAATACCGCCTTAATCTGGGCCGCCAATAGGGGATACACAGAAATTGCCACAGCCTTGATTGGCAAAATGTCCGCCGAGCAAATAATGCTTCCAAGCCGGGAGGGGAATACTGCACTTAGCCTAAGCAAGAATAGCGAAATTTCTAAACTCATAGAAGAAAAATCAACGCATTTGTCAATGTTAGACTTCCAAAAAGACAAATTAAACATCCCTAAACAACACAAAACACCCCCAATATCAGAAATTGAACGACAAAAAATCTACGAAAATAACGGAAGTCTAACCAACTTCATAAGAAAACACTCAAAAATTCTTCTCAGCAAAAGCGATTTTGAAAATCTCGATAAGCTTCTATCATACGTGGAAAATGAAACAAAAATTGTGTCTACACCCAATGACGCCAAAGAACGAACAAAGTTTTATAACTCCATGAGGGAAAACTTAGAACATATCGCCATTAAAATAGCAGACTCTGAAACAAATACAGACTTAAAGAAGTCTGCCTTATCAGGGATTGTTGACAGCGCCAACTATTGTTCCACCAGGCAATTCCAAGAAATATCGTTAGCTCGAATGCTCTTAAATCCGAGTGATTCAAATCAAGCCTCCGAAGATTTAATAGAAAAACTGCTCTATGAACTAAGAGTTCAGATTGTCGATAAGATGATTCGCCAACATCCAGAACATGACAATGTTCATACCTATAACGCATTTATGAACACGATTGGCCAAGAAGTAGGAATTTCCACGGATAATTCATCATACAAGGACCCACTCGCAACCAAACTGGATAAAAGCGATTTATTGAAATCATTCGACACACAATACTCACAAGCTGTCATTATTAACACAGTAAAAACTGCCATCGCTCACAAGAAAATCCCCATTTCGATTTTCTCCAGCATCCAAGAAGAGATTGAAACAGTCGATAAGCAAGAACATGAAAAAGAGCAGGAAAGACTTTTTGCAATCGTTTTCAAGGATGCAGGCTGCACTGAGCTATCCGAAGAAGCAGTCCCGTTTCTACTCCTTACAGCTGGAATACTGCAACCTCAAGAGAACTTAAAGGGTGAGCTTCCATTTTGGATAAAAAAAGCTGTTCAGATCAGAAAGAAAAAACTTGAATTTCTTACAGATAAAAGTCTTGAATCTGAATCCAAAAACGGTCTCCAAGCGCTTTTAGATGAGCAAGAGACGTTGTCAAAAATTCCAGACCCACAACCAATCGACTTATTTAATGAGAATGTCACAGAACAAGATGTTATCGACGCTGCTGAAATTTATGGGAACAATCCAAACCTCTTCAGAAACATGGACGATGAAAATCAGCTGGAAACATTAAGTCGTTTATTGGTGAAATCAGGAAAATGGAACCCGCAGCAAGCCGAAAAATTAGCTAAACATCTTGTTCTGTTGGAAGACATATAACTTTTAAGCATACTTCCGTAGCATTTGCCTGAGTTCTTCGCGCGCTAGATTTGCCCCTGTAAGCACTGCTTCACGCTCGCGAGTGCACTCGGCATCGCAAGCTGCTAACTCCTGCAATTGCTGCTCGCAGCTCAGCCCTTTTACTGACGCAAAGATCTGAGCAGCACGGGGCAAGCAATGAGCTCCACCGCACATGCCTTTGCCCAACTTGGTTCGTCCTCGAAGATCGTTTAAATGCCCGCAAATTTCATGTTTAATGCTGTACTCGAGTTTCTCACGGCTAACACTTTCACAAAAACACACTTCTTCTGTTGAGGGTTCTGGGTGAATGCCTGGCAACACACGTGTGTGGGTTTGGCAAGGCGCTGTAACACCTAGTTTGTGAGCCAGCATATCCGTCACTTCTTCTGAAAGCTCTCGGTAAGAAGCAAGTTTGCCGCCCAAGATTGAGAAGACACCGTTGTGATGATCATAAACCATATGCTCACGGCTTAAAGCATCTTCGTTTTTGCCCCATTCGTAGAGCGTCGGTCTAACACCCACATAGCTGCTGTGCGGCGTGTATTGGTCTATGCTTGGGAATACAGAACGAGCAGACTCAATCACGTATTTGACTTCTTCTTCCAAAATCGGCGGAGTATCCAAATCGCCATAATAGTCATCATCAGTCGTTCCAATCACTGTGTTAGAGCCATGCGGCAAGAAAAACATTTGTCTGCCGTCGATGGCTTTCATAATCAGCCCATAGTTTGAAATACGCTTGGGATAGACAACATGAATGCCTTTGCCCGGTCTCAATTTATAAGGGGTTTCTGTCTGATTCGAAATCGATGCTCCCCAAGCACCCGTGGCATTAATGATCCACTTTGCTTGGCGCTCTTCATGGCACTTATTGATGTGGTCATAAAATTCGACACCAACGACTTTACCGGACGAGTTTTGGATAAAACGCGTAAACTCACAATAATTCCGAACTTCAGCACCAGACAGCTTTGCATCGACAGCATTTTCAACATTGAGCCTGTAATAGTCGATGGCCCACTCATCAAGCGTGACAGCACCAATAATATCTGGGCTCAAACCTGGCTCCAAACTCAAAGCTTCTTCTCGAGTCAGACGCGTATGCATCTTGCCATTTTTCAGCGGCTGAAAGCGGTCATAGGCCTCGAAAAAAATCTCCGCACCTTCAAGCAAAAAGTGCCCACCAAAATCACTTTTCATGACTGGAAACAGAAATGGAACTCGGTGAAGCAAATGGCCTGCTATTTTTTGAATGTAACCAGAGTCAGTGCAACTTGAACGCGTAGTCCCAACATCATAACGAAGGTAGCGAATACCCCCATGAATCATCCCGGTGTTATTACCGGATGCGCCTTTGGCGAAATCATGTTTTTCAATCAGCAGGGTTTTAATGCCGCGCAGAGCACAGTCTCTAGCAATGCCTGTCCCGTTGATTCCCCCGCCAATGATGATCACGTCATACATGAAAACCTCGTCTACAACCCTGTCATCCCGGGCTACGACCCGGGATCCAGCATTTTCGAAAACCTCACCCCTACCCCTCTCCATACAATGGAGAGGGGAAATGCAACATGTAGCATGGTAATAAATAAAAGTGTATCGCGTGGCAGGCCCCCTCTCCACGAGTGGAGAGGGGCTCGGGGTGAGGTTAAATATCTAGATTCACAACATCAAGCGCAGCTTTTTCAATGAACTCACGTCTTGGGTCAACTTCATCGCCCATCAAGTCTGAGAAAGCACCATCCGCCTCAACCGCATCTTCGATTCGAACTTGCAAGAAGGTTCTGTTGGCAGGATCCATGGTGGTTTCCCACAGCTGATTTGGGTTCATCTCGCCGAGACCTTTGTATCGCTGAATGGTTTGGCCTTTTCGAGCCAACTGATCCAGGGCTTCCGAAAGCTCAAACACAGTCGCTAAATCTTCAAAGCCTTGGCCTTTAGCAATTTTGTAAGGACCAGGACCAAGCAATGCTATTTGCTCTGCATTCTTTTTGAGTTCTCGATGCTCAACACTCTTTAGCCAAGTCTCGTTCACCCAGGTTTCAACTGGTGCACCATTGTGCAAGCTCTGAATCACTGTTTCATTCTCGCGATGCTCAACGGTAATCGGCAAAACTTCTGGAGCATGCACGGCCAGATGTTTTTCGAGCGCGTCTTTGTCAACTTGTAGTGAATCAACATTCGCCGCACGAACCAATGCATCAATAATATTGGGGTCTTGGCGCTTTCGAATCCGCTCCAACAATCGTTGGTAAGCATAAAGACCTGTAACCGACTTCTGCAGAACTGCTGCCTCTACTTTGCCAGTCGTCGAGTAAACTTCCACTGACTCCAACATGTTGGCTACGAGGAAGTTTTCCAAGGCATCATCATCTTTCAAATAATTCTCTTTTTTGCCTTTTTGAACTTTATAAAGTGGTGGCTGAGCAATGTACAAGTAGCCACGCTCAACCAACTCACGCATTTGCCGATAAAAGAATGTCAACAAGAGTGTTCGAATGTGACTTCCGTCAACGTCAGCATCGGTCATCAAAACGATTTTATGATAACGCACTTTTGTAGCATCAAATTCATCTGGCCCAATTCCGGTACCCAATGCTGTAATCAACGTAATGATTTCTTGACTCGAAAGCATCTTGTCAAAGCGAGCTTTCTCAACGTTCAAGATTTTACCTCGAAGGGGCAAAATCGCCTGCGCACGTCGGTCACGGCCGCTCTTAGCGGAGCCGCCAGCAGAGTCACCCTCTACAATGAACAACTCGCAGTTTGCTGGGTCTTTCTCTTGGCAATCCGCCAGTTTACCCGGCAAACCAAGACCATCCAGCACACCTTTACGGCGGGTAAGTTCACGAGCCTTACGCGCAGCTTCACGCGCACGAGCGGCTTCAATAATCTTTTGGCAAATCAGTTTTGCTTCAGTTGGACGCTCTTCAAGCCACAAGGTGAGCTGCTCAGACACAAGACTTTCCACCACGCTTTTGACTTCGGAAGAAACAAGCTTATCTTTGGTCTGAGAACTGAACTTAGGGTCAGGCAATTTGACTGCAACAACAGCCGTAAGGCCTTCGCGCATGTCTTCCCCTGACAAAGCTGATTTTTCAAGCTGCTTCGCAAACACCCGATTTGCATAGGTGTTCAAAGTACGTGTCAGCGCTGCTCTGAAACCGGCCAAATGGGCTCCGCCATCGCCGTTTTTAATATTATTGGTAAAGCAAAAAACATGCTCTTGGTAAGAATCGTTCCACTGAATCGCAATATCGACAGAACATTCTGGACCTTTGGCATCGTCACCCATCGGTTTTGAACCTGAAATACAAACAGGTTCTTTGTTGAGTGCTTGATTATTTTTATTCAAATGCTGAACAAATTCTTTGATACCATCTTGGTAAAAGAAATCTTTGTCTTTACCGGTGCGTTCATCGGCAATGCGAACCATGAGACCTTTATTTAAAAAAGCCTGTTCACGCAAACGTGCTGCCAATAAATCAAAGTGAAAAGTGATATTGTTAGTGAAAATCTGAGAATCCGGCTTAAAGCGGATTTTGGTTCCAGTTCCTTCAGCTTCGCCCAAAATTTTAAGACCAGAGGTTGGGTCACCGCGGCTGAATGTTTGTTCGTAAAGTTTGCCATTACGCTTGATGTGAAGAACCAGCTCTTCACTCAAAGCATTCACCACACTCACGCCCACGCCGTGAAGACCACCAGACACTTTGTAGGAATTTTGGTCAAACTTACCACCAGCATGAAGTACGCACAAAATTACTTCACAAGCAGGCTTGCCTGACTCGTGCATATCAACAGGAATACCACGGCCATTGTCCTCGATACTCGCACTTCCATCATCGTGCAAGGTCACAGTCACCGTATCACAGTGACCCGCCAAAGCTTCGTCAACAGAGTTGTCGACGACTTCAAACACCATGTGATGAAGCCCGGAACCATCGTCGGTATCACCAATGTACATCCCTGGGCGTTTACGAACAGCCTCTAAACCTTCTAAAATCTTAATAGAAGAAGCATCATAACTAGTGGTCATAAGGCCTTGGACTCTAGCACTAACGGGCCAAATGTCCAATAGTTATGCGCGTGTCAGCATCTCCCACAGCTTCATGCGCAAAGCGTCTGTTCCTTTACGGGTGACTGCCGAAATTTCCATAACTGGGATCTTCTTTTTAGTGAAAATATTCTTCTGGGACTCATAGCCTAGATCTTGCTTGGTTAGCACCACCAGCTCTGGAAGATCGCACAACTCCGGATTGAATTTTTTAAGCTCACCACGGATAGTTTGGTAGCGTTCCCAGATGTCATCACCTGGTTCAATCAAGTGGCACAAGACCCGCACACGCTCTAAATGCTTCAAAAATCGGAATCCAAGTCCCACGCCATCGCTGGCACCTTCAATCAGACCCGGAATGTCCGCCATAACAAAGGTATGATATTCCGGTCCACGCACCACTCCCAACTGGGGGGTTAAGGTTGTAAACGGGTAATCTGCAATTTTTGGTTTTGCAGCGCTCATCACCGACAACAGAGTTGATTTGCCCGCATTGGGGAAACCTAAAAGCCCAACATCGGCCATTAACTTCAGGCTCAAGATCAGGTTATGCTCTTCACCAGGCAAGCCAGGCTTCGCAAAATCAGGTGCTTGTCTGGTAGCGGTCGCAAAACGGGTGTTTCCAAAACCACCAGAACCACCTTTGCAGATGACTTCTTGCTGGCCATGAGTGGTAAAATCAGCCAGCAAATCACCTGTATCTGCATCACGGACTTGAGTCCCAACTGGAACCTTTGAAATTACGTCCGCGCCAATCGCACCATACTGGTTTTTAGAACGACCAGGCTGGCCGCTTTTGGCTTCTAACTTAAATACATAGTGATAATCGAGCAGCGAGTGCAGACCTTCATCGGCCTCTAAAATTACATTTCCGCCATCACCGCCGTCACCACCAGCAGGACCACCCATGGGCACGCAGGCTTCTCTGCGCCAGCATACAGCGCCATTTCCGCCGTCTCCGGCTTTGGCATAAAGTTTTACTTCATCAACAAATTTCACTTAGAAACAACCACCCTTGCTGGTCTCACCAGTCGGTCGTGCAAAAAATAACCCTTTTGATACTCTGTAATCACTTGACCCGCAGGGGTATCTTCTGACTCTTGCTGGGCAACGGCCTCATGTTTACTCGGGTCAAAAGCCTCACCCAGCGCGCTAAAACGCTTTACGCCATATTTCCCGAGGGTATCTTCGAATTGCTTGAGCACCATTTTAACACCGGTCAAAATGGCATCATTGGAACTTTCCGGCCCAACACTAATAGCCTGCTCTAGGTGGTCCATAACCGGCAACAGATCCATCAAAAGGGATTCAACCGCAAATTTAATTGAAATCTGCCGTTCTCGTTCTGCGCGTTTTTTAAAATTTTCAAACTCAGCGCCAAGACGCAAAAAACGATCCTGAAGTCCACCAAGCTCATCCTGAACTTGCTTTTCAGACTCTTGAAGCTGGTGCTCTGCTTGTTCTACTTCTGGGCTTTGGTCTTGACTCATAGGGCCTGAATACTAAGCACACAGGCCCCATGCGTCAATGGAGGGTCGTCAGAACCGAATACCGCCAAACACCTGAAGCGCCTGAGCCACCCTGGCGGTCCCAAATTTGCTGTATAAATCAGCATTGGTCAGCTCTGCCGTAGCATGATTGAGTCCTGAAAATGGGACCAAAAGACCATACTGGAGCATCGCATAGATACCTTGCTCGCTTTCATATTTAACATTGGCATCAAATTCGAGCCCCAAAATACGGCTCTGACCTGGGGTAGACTCCGCAAAGTTGCTGAACGAAGAAATGACATCTAAACGGGCACTTAGGCTTTTGGTTAAGTCATATCCAATATGAGGTTTTAAGTAGAATGCATCGGTCACGGTCCCAATGATTTCTCTAAAGAGCAACAAGTCGATTCTGAAATCAGGGTTGAATCTAAAGTTATTGATCGCCGTATCATTTCCGACAAACTGCTGTCCATCTGCATCGCCAAGTTTCACATCACGATTATTGGCTCTTGGGCGAGCTCCCATACCATAGGCTGAATCACCCGAAGCCCAACCCGCATCCAGACCAACCCCCAACTTGTTGTTCATAAAGCCATAGCGCGACTTGAGCGCTACACCAGCCTGCAGAACAGATAACGAGCTGCTTCGGTCTTGCTCTGGAGACAACCAGAGACCTTGAGAATTACCAATCGCACCAGCAACACCAACCGCCTCGCTCTCAATATGAAGTTTTCCAAAGTGGTAGTCTCCCCATAAAGATAAAAATCCGGCATTGCTATTACGATATTGGCTGCCCCATTTTCCATCTGCAAACACAGACTCATTTGACTGGAACCGATAAGTACCCATGAACCCATAGTTAAAAACTTGGCGATTATCAGCCAAAAGCGCTTCAATATCTGCCGGTGTATCTTTCTTCGAGAAGCTGATCACAAAAGAATAAATATTGTTCGATGGGTCCAAATCATAGCGCGGACCCCACTCAACAGTAGAATAACCAATACCTTGATCACCCATACTGCCCATGCCACCCATTCTGCCAACAGGCGCCGAACCAGAAACAAAGAACCCTGGGATTAGATAATGGCCCCAAAGTTTGGTGGCAAACATGATCCCATCAACGTTATCACCGTAATCTTGAGTAATATGGTTTCCTGCATTATAGAGCAGCCCCATACCGAAATTCAGCGGTTGACGTCCGAAACGGATTTCACCCACAGGCGTATCAATCTCAGCCCACAATCGGCGAATAGCGATCAAAGATGCCTCTCCGTCATAAACAGTCGGAGTTAAAAATGCATATGGGTAACTTGGACTTTTAAATAAGCCTGGAGAACTGCCAAACACAGCGTTATCCAAAACATCCGCACGACCCTTGATCCGAATTTCTTCAGTCACATTCAAGGTCGGATCCAAACGAAGACGCATATTGGTTGAAAATAGCGTGCTTGGTCTATCTCCAGATCCCTTACCAGCATACTGAGAATCATTATAGGAAGTTGGAACGGGACAACCCGAAGTTCCTCTAGCGTTTCCCACATTTTCCGCATCAGCATTGTTTGGGATATAGGTCCCTAGATCACACCGACTCCAGAGATCCATTCGAGTTCTAAAATACCCGTCGAGTTCAAAGAAATTGAGTTTAGGCGAGGATTCTTGCTGCCAATCTTCAGCAAATGTAGAAAAAGCAAACACTGCGACGAATAAAAAAAACTTCCTCATCTTGCTGCCCGGGCTAACTCTCCACGCAACCTTTGTCAAACTGGTGCGAAACTCCTCATACAGACCCAAACAAAGGAGTTCGATGTGGTACGAGATCCGCAATTGCTACAAGCTTACCGAGATGGTGAAGAAAGTGCGTTTTTAGCTCTCTACGAGAAACACGCGACCTCCCTCAGAAGATTCCTTCAAGGTGGATTTAATTTTTCAAGCCAAGGCAAAATGTGTCGTTTCAAAGGTACGGATTCTAGTCTAGACGCGGAATCCCTAGTTCAAGAAACTTTTGCACGTGCTTTCGCAAAAACAACGCGAGAAAATTACGATGGTGTTAGGCCTTTTCAGACCTATCTCTTCTCCATCGCAAAAAATCTGGTACTTCGCGAAAGCCTGCAAAGAGACCGGATGATCTCCTCTGAATTCATCGATGAAACTGAATGCACCGAAGGCGCTTTCGGGGACTCTGTTCAGACTGAACACTGCATCAATCCTGAAAAACACGCCGAAAATCAACAGCTCAAGGCAATTATGCAAAGTTTCATTGATCAGCTTGATATAGAAGGCCGCGAATTTTTCAAATTTCGTTTTGCCAAAGGCTTTACTCAAGAAGGCACCGCAGACCAGATGGGCACCACCAGAGCTCGCATTAAGTTGCTCGAAAAAAATATGCGCAAACGATTCCTAGAAGCGCTTCGCAAGAATGGCTATTTGGTGAGCTATACGCCAAACCCTCGCTGGAAGCGACAAGAGGGTTATGAGCTAGATGACAACAGAGAAGCTGCTTGTTGGTGACCTCACATCCCCCGGCCCCTCACCCCTAACCCCTCTCCACCCTGTGGAGAGGGGAAGTGCCTAATGCAGCTGCTTGTTGATGAAATTCTCGACGTAATTTTTTTAACCTATCTCGCGTAGCATTATCTCTGCCCAGAACGCGCGTGAGCAGAATATAAATCGAGCGTGTTTCTGGGTCTAGCCACAAACTCGTTCCAGTAAAACCCAGATGTCCCACAGCTTTAGCAGACAACACCTCGCCCGTAGAACCACCGGGCGTTGGTTTATCGAACCCAAGAGCCTGCTTATCTAAGTGTTCTAGAAAATATTGTGCCTGGCTTTTAACAGCACCCAGTGTCCCGAACAGCCCTGCATGTCCAGCGACTCCCCCTAAATCTCTACAGTTTTCGTCATCAACTGCCACAGGGCCGTGGAAATGTGGCCAGCCTACGCCAAGGCTTCGGCCGGCAAGCCGGTCTTGATTTTGCGTGGGGGGGAATAGAGCGTCAAGTTTCTGGCCCATACGTTGCTCGAGCAGCTGGCCCAAAGCCATGAACCCAATATCCGAATAAACTCTTTTTTCACCAGGCCTAGAAACCAACTTGATTTGCTTTAAATCATCAAAGCTATGCACTCTAACCCAGGCCGGCAGTCCTGCATTGTGATCTAAAACATGTCGTACACTCACACCGGGCCATTGGGACCAAGGTGTTTCATCTACCGCCAACCTACCTTCTACAACAGCCTGGTGGGTTAAATAAGCTGTACACAAAATCTTAGTCAGCGAAGCTAGGTCATATTCAAGCTCTGGCTTTGAATTACCTACATGCAGTTCAAACTCTTGACTACCATGGGAGACAAAGCATGCTGCACCGGGTGTTAGACCTTCACGAACAGCCTGTTCAAGAAGCCCTTTGATCAACATTCGGCTCACCGTTCCGTATTTTTTGAGCCGAATAGCTCACTGAGAAGTTTCAAACTTGCAGCACTACCTTGAACCCTGATTTCTCCTTGAATACCCAATGGGATCGGCCAGTTCGGAGATTCATGACCCATGGAAAAACCCGTGAAACAGAGTATCCCAAAATCCTGGCAACGATGTTTAATTACATCCACAGCGCCCTCTCCACAGTCCGTCAAATATCCAACAACCACTGCGGCAACACCCTTCAAGCAACCCGCTGCCCACAAATGGGTCATCATTCGGTCAATCTTATAGGGTTGCTCTTTAATATCTTCCAATATCAGAATTGCCCCCTCAAGACTGGGCATTGAACGAGTGCCTATGAGTTCTGCGATAATTGCAAGATTACCCGGCATCAAAGTCCCAACAATATGCCCCTTCTCAATCGGCGCCTGAAATTCTGGGTACACAACAGCTCTTGCCCGACCTGCAAATATGAGATCCAGAGCAGCCAAAGATTCTGCATTTTCATTCGCTAATTTGGTGATGACGGATGCATGTAAACCTGGTTTTTTATATTGCGCCCACAAATGCCATAAAATGGCCGTAACATCAGAAAAACCAGCAACAACCCCTGCTCCAGGCTTTCTGGTGAGCTGAGGTAGAAGCCGCGTAAGGCCATAGCCGCCCCGAACAGCCCATAGCAACTGGGCCTCTTCGTGCCCTAAAGCAATGGACAACTCAGCCAAACGCTCTGTATCTGTTCCGTTCAAATATGCTTCACCAGATTGACGCAGCTCAGGGTCAGCCAAAAATTGGTGCTCGCGTGATTCAAGAGCATTCCTACCACTCAAATATTCCGACCACTCAAATCGACTCGAAACTGCAACCGGAAGAATCTTCATGAGCTTTTTCTTAAGGCATCCCGAATTTCGGTCAAGAGCTTTATCTCTTCGCTCGGACCAGCGCTTGGATCTCGGCGAAGTTTAATAACGCTCACAGCCTTCACGAAACTAAACACAGCAATCGCTACGATTAAGAAATCGAAAGCGCTCTGAAGAAAGTTCCCATAGTTAATTGTAGCAGGTGACTTACCTAAAAGCGCCGGAAGGGTGAACTTCAAATCGGTAAAACTGATTCCACCAACTAAATAACCAATAGGCGGCATGATTATATCAGCGACCAAGGATGATACAACTTTCCCGAAGGCACCGCCCATAATCACAGCAACAGCCAGATCAACCACATTGCCCTTGGCAATAAAACTTTTGAATTCTTCCTTTAAAGACATAGTGAGACACATCCTAACGCTTCTTGATTCCATCTGGCCACAAACTTGTCTAGGTTGTGAGCAACTCTGCATACAGTCTGAGTTTTGCGAAGACTGCCATGACTTTATCAAGCGCTTAGATCATGAAGCTGTCTTTGCATTCGCAGGACCCATTCAAACTGCGATTCAGCAAGCCAAGTTTTTGCCCAGTGAAATCAAAGCCCGACGTCTCATGAGAACCCTAAGCTCCGCATGGCAGGCCCCCTCTCCACAGGGTGGAGAGGGGTTCGGGGTGAGGGATGCAATTACTTTCGTTCCGATTCACTGGCGTCGAAGAATTAAACGTGGGTTTGATTTGTCAGCTATATTTGCGCTGACTCTAGGTAAACAACTCAAGCTACCAGTGCTTGATCTGCTTCAAAATACACGCTTCGATGCTCCGCTTACCCTGGCGAAGTCACGAGATGAGCGATTTAAGCTCACCCAAGGTCGTTATCGTATTCGAAAACAAGTCTCCCCAAAACGACTGCTGTTGGTTGATGATGTCACAACGACCGGAGCAACTCTTGAAACTGCTCGCAAAATCCTGCAAGAGGATGGACACGATGTACAAGTATATGCTCTCGCAAAAACACCACGTTTCTAAATTCGCTCTTATGCTTGTCCTGCTACTAGCTGGCTGTCAAAAGAAGCCCGCCGAAGAAGTCTATTTTGTGAATTTGACCAACAACGCCAAAGTTCCAAAAACTTTTTTGGCTCAATTCGGTGTCAAAGGCCTTGAAGTCAAACCTGCTGGCCAAGATATCGAGAATAAACATGCCGGCCACCATCACATCCTCATTGATAACCCAGCAGAAGAAATCCCCGAAGGGCAAGTGGTTCCCATGAATGCAACCAGCATCCACTACGGCAAAGGACAAACCGAGAGCGTGCTCGAACTGACACCCGGAAAACACACTTTAACACTTCAGTTCGCAGATGGTGCACACCGCTCTTATGGCAAACGCTTGGCTAAAACCATCACGGTTTATGTTGAGTAACAAGTTCTTTGAGCTTGGTTAGCCCCTTATCAAAATCCGCGCCTATCATGGAGTTCATCAAGAGTCCAAAATAGCGGTTAACAGGGTTTTTACCGAGTTCAAATGTGTCTTCCCAGACAACCTCAGTGCCCTCTGGAACTACCTGGTACAAGATTCTCCCTACTGAACCCATGGAACCATGATTGAAATCTATCGTATACCAAATGCCGATACCAGGCTCCGATTTCGTGATTCGGAGTGTCCCCGCACCCATTTTCTCACCGTTCCAGGTCATTTCTGAATCGGCATAAACATACACTACTGTTGCGTCCATTTCCTTGTTCCAGGGTGTCCATTCCGACCAACGTTTCAAATCCGAAATATATGGCTGGATTTGAGCAGGTGTTGCATGAATTACCAGGCTCCGTTGAACATGGACTTGAGAGGGAAGAAGGAAGCCCACTGCAAAAAAGACAATCAAAGCAAGACCCACCACAATCAGTGCTTTCTTAAAGATTTTCATGGTAGGATTCTTTCATGAGCGCAAGGCAAGCTGCAACTCGAACAGTTAAAAATACTCAAGTGGAAATGACCCAACTCGTTTTACCCCAATTTGCAAATGCAATCGGCACTGTGTTCGGGGGACAAATCATGGCTTGGATTGATATCTGCGCAGCTGTCTCAGCTGGACGTCATGCACGCCACCCAGTCGTAACAGCCTCCTTTGATACAGTAAACTTTATTGCTCCCGTTAAACAAGGCCAAGTTGTGATTCTTCAATCCCAAGTTAATGCTGTATTCAAAACCAGCATGGAAGTTGGGGTAATTGTCACCGCTGAAAATCCATTAACCGGTGAACGTCATAAAGCTTGCAGTGCTTATTGCACTTTCGTAGCCCTCGACAATCATGGCAACCCAGTCAAGCTGCCAGAAATTATGCTCGAAAACAGCGAAGACAAAAGACGTTCTAAACAAGCTCATGAACGTAGAGAGCATCGACTAGCCGCAAGGCGTTAGAGGTACTTCAATGCTCAAAGAGCTTGCGACACAATTGCTCGTTCCCCCAGGATTAGGTGTTTATACTGTCCATGCAGGACAAGACAAAAAAAATGAACTTCACAAAAAGCTTTATGGCAGCACGGAATCTGCTGTTGTTAAAAAGGCTTGGGAGAAAAATCTGCGTGATTTATTTGAGTCACAGCACGAACAGACAGTTTTTTTAGGGATTCCATCAGACTCTGGCGGTGGAGTTTTGCGCGGAGCTAACTGGGGGCCTTTGGCCCTCAGAACAGTTTGTGATTTGCCAGTGGGTGATTTGGGAGATGTGCGGGTCAACCCACATTTTTTGAGTGACTCGCTCTTGTCAAAAGAGGCGATCCAAGCAGCACGCGCAGCCATGTATGGCAATGCAGAACTTCAATTGCCAGTAGCACCGCTTTCTATTGCCGAGCATTTTTTAGAAACGCTTTATAAGGAAACAAATCATTTGCGGGTTTTTGGACTCGGAGGCGACCACTCGGTGGCTTACCCGTTGGTCAAAACTTATTTGCAGGCACGAAAAAAGCAAGCCAAACGCTGCGCGTTAATTCACTTTGATGCTCACACAGACTTGATGCCTAATCGACTGGGTGTTGAAATTTGTTTTGGCAGCTGGGTACATCACGTCATTCCCTTCTTGGAGTCAGCTTCTGATTTGTACCAAATTGGCATTCGATCTTCGGGTAAAGAGCGTACTCATTGGGAAAAAACTTATGGCATTCACCAATTTTGGTCCGACCAAGTTATAGCTAGTCCAAGTAGTATTTCTCAAAAGATTTTAGCTGATTTGCGAAACAAGCAAATCAACGAAATATACTTAACTTTTGACATTGATGTTTTGGACATTACCCAGGCCTCTGCAACCGGAACACCCGAGCCAAATGGTCTTTTCGTGGATGACGCTGTAAGTGTGATTAAGACTTTGTTAACAGGAGTGCGATTAGGTGGTGCCGATTTGGTTGAAGTGGCCCCTTTTGTACACCACCCAGGAGTACATCAGCCAGAGCCAGATACCACCCTGAATAGTGCTACGCAGATCATGCAGGCTTTGATTTCTTGAAGTTACGAGCCCTTCATGAAGCCCTAGACGCTCTCAACATATGATCTGCCAATACCAAAGCAGCCATAGCTTCTACAATTGGCACTGCTCTGGGCAGAACGCACGGGTCATGACGCCCCACATGGTTTTTTAAGAGCGTTGCCACAGGTTTAAATGCGACTCTAAAGTAGATATCCATCCCATTTGAAATACCGCCTTGGATTCCACCAGAGTGGTTAGTTTTAGTACGAGTCTGGGCGTCAACTTCAACAAACTCATCATTGTGCTCAGAACCCTTCATGCCAATGCCTTCGAAGCCTGAGCCATAGTCAAAACCTTTCACGGCATTAATGCTCAACATGGCTTTGCCTAAATCAGCATGTAAGCGGTCGAATACTGGCTCGCCGAGTCCCACCGGGCACCCGCGAATCCAGCCTGTTACTGTACCGCCAATCGTGTCCCCTTCATCTCGAACTTGCTCAATCAGATCAATCATTTTCTGAGCTGTCTTGGGGTCTGGACATCGAACTGGTGTCTTTTCGATTTGAGATAAATCAAGGTTCTCAAGAGGAAGCTCTAGTTTGATGTTGCCCACCTGTGAAACAAAAGCGTCAATTTGCACACCTCGCAAAGCAAGGAGCTTTTTGGCTACGGCACCTGCCATCACACGCGCCGCTGTCTCCCTGGCTGATGAACGTCCCCCGCCCCGTGGATCTCTATGTCCATATTTGGCTTGATAGGTAAAATCTGCGTGGGATGGTCTAAATTCTTTGGAAATTTTGTCATAATCTGCAGAGCGCTGGTCTTTGTTAAGTATCCAAAGTCCAATCGGCGCACCTGTGGTCTTTCCTTGATAAACACCTGATAAAATCTGGACTTTATCTTCTTCTTGACGCTGCGTCGTAATGGCAGACTGCCCTGGGCGGCGTCTATCCAAATCAACTTGAATATCCTGTTCAGAAATCTCTAAACCTGCTGGGCATCCATCAATCACAGCCCCAATCCCAGTCCCATGGGACTCTCCAAAAGTAGTAACTCGAAATATTTGTCCAAAAGTGTTGCCAGGCATAACGAATTTCTAGCTGATACTAAGAGAATATTCCAGAAACATTTAGGTCTTAAGCTCGATAAGAACTTTATGTTAAACCAAGTATCAGCCTCACCAGCAACAAACTGCTCATCATCAATCAGTGCCAGCACACACATAGAGTCAACAACAAGCCAACCAGAATTGATTGATGTCTTTGAAGACCAGCCCCAAAAACCAGTAAGTCTCACCCCAAAACCAAGCAAAGAAGACCTTGCCAACGCTAAAAAAAGCCTAGAGTCGTGCGAAAAAGAAATTAGGACGTCTCAAGCGATGCTCTCAAGCAGCAAAGAGTATGTAGAACTCTTAAAAGAGCTTCTAGTTCACACAAACCCAAAAGAAACAGAATCAATAAAAGAAAACATAAGAAAGCATGAGTTGTTTTTATCTAAATCACAAAAGTTACTGGACACCATGAAGGAACACATGATTGGTTTAAAGAGTTCATACGAAGCCGCAAAAGCTCATCACTATAGTTCATAGATTTTTTAAACCCGGATTGACTTGCATTAAAATTGGCAATAATAAAAGCGTAAATGTTTTTATTATTAATAATCTTTACAAGTCAATTTTTAATAGCTGGCCCTGGTGCACATTTTGGTGTTTTAGGAGCGAATCCAGAAAAGGAGTATTATCAAGACTGGAAATCAAACAGAAAGTTGCTCAAGAATTTGTCCCCAGAAAGCTTGGAACAGTACCACGAGAACCTTAAGAGTTTAGCCTCTGGTCCGGACTTCTACGCAGATGACAACGTAGAGTTTAGCAATGTTCAACCTTCAGTAAGCTACCAGAATTTTCGTGGTGTATGGATGGCCCCAAAGAGCTCGTCTCCAGAGACCGCTGAAGAATCCGAAGCCGCTACCTATTCCGAAACCGATGAGACTGTTTCATTCGCAACATCGGTACAAGACAATCCGCTGCAGGCAATACCAACCCTTACGCGAATCATGAAATTTGCCATTAAAAAACCAGAAAAAATCTTTAGCTGCGCTTTTGTCTGTCAGTCTTGGAAAGAGGTCATAGAATATCACTGCAAAAAGCATATCTGTTCCCAGCTGATAGACAGAAACCCATCTGTTTTACTACGGGCATCAAAAAATCTGCCTCTATTTGTTATTCAGATGCTACTAGAAAATGGCGCCAATATTAACCAACAAGATAGCCAAGGAAATACAGCCTTACATATCGCGGCCGCAAGAGGGAATTGTCATATAATCAAGATGCTTCTAGACCATGGTGCAGACGCAGAGATTGAGAATCATCAAGGCTGCAGTGCTAAATATTTGGCAATAATTGGCAAAAACCCAGACTCAAAAAAGTGTTTTCAAGTCATCCTTAACATCCCGAAAACAAGCGATTCTTATTGCTGCTGTATGCAGTGATTTTTACTTCAGCAACAGCAAGTACCCAGACTCTAGGTTTTTTGTGACCTGGCGGATATCTGCCTCTGGATTAGTGGCACGCCCAGCCAAGAATGCACCCAGAGCAACTGCTCCCACAATTGCTCCAGCAGCCTGAAGATTGCTGTCACGATTACGCAAACCAGCATCCATCAAGGCCAGTGCAGTATAGGCTCCGATTAAAGATGCCACTTCCGTACCCATGCGAAATTGAGCACGCCCCTTCAAAATTTTATCAAAGCGCCTACCGGCCATCGTGGTTGCCTGAAAACTTGAAGACCATAGTTTAAGGGCCGGATACTCGCCATCCAAAACAAACCCTGACTTTGGATTGCGGCAAAGGGAGAATATAAGGTTCCCGCCAGAATTGCTAATCCCACAAGGCGCCTGCACTGAAATCATATGCTTGGGAACACCTGGGACAGCATAGCTTGGCAGCCTAGGGACAATTTGAGCTATTTCTCTGTACTCCCCTGCCTGTTTCACCTCAGGGCCATAACCATCAAAATACACTGCCGCCACGGGGAGCTTTAGATTTGACTCAATCTCTCGCGTTAGAGATTCGGCCTGATTCAGTCGATCATTTAAGTGTGTGTAGTTGCTGACAGATTGTTCAATAGGTCTAAATGCCTGTTCGAGCAGCACATGATTAGCGCCTAATGTTTTCAGTTTTGGATTGATCGCACTGTAATAGGGCTCTTCTTTGTCTTTGAGTGCCCTCGATAAAAATCTCATGGATTCAGCGGAAGCAGCACTTAAAATCTGTCCAACCTCAGCATTCGCAGGCGCCACCAATAGCGCACTGGGAAGACCCACCTCTAAAAGCGTCAAGGCCACCTGAGTCTCAGGTGTTTTAGGAGCAGAACCGGCATAGCTTGCCAATGCATCCAGCAAGGGATCCAACAACAACTGAAGCCTCAAAGCCTTCTGTAAACCTTCACGGGTTCGATTGAGATCAGACTCAGAAGCATGCGCCTCCAATTGGCACCTCAAAGTCATGGCATAGATCATTGGGGCATCACTGCCATACATGTAAGCCTGCCAACGAGCGTCCAAAAACTCAGCGGCTCTAAATGCTGGCAGTGCAATATCACAGCGTTTTTGGCTTGCATCCATCAGCCCAAGAATCATAGATGTCAGCATACGCTCATAAGGACGGCCGCGATAAGGCGTCTGGCTATCTGCGGTGAAAGCTTTACTAAAGTTTTCAGGGTCTTTGAGATCTTCGAAGGTGTTGTAGGCCGAAACGAGATACTCTTCAGCACGTTTCAGCTCCTCTGGGGTCAAATCTCCGCGCCTTAAAATGCTGAGACCTTCCTGCATATCGAGCAAGGTTTTGTCATTCACCCATTTATTTTTAGCTTCCTGCAACACTGCATCTGAGACAGGGTACCCTGCCCAAAGTTTGCCTAATGTGGGGTCAGACATGGATGTTTGATGCACGCAAGATGACAATAAAAAAAGAGCGCCGGCTAAGAACGTGACAGTAAGAGGAAGGGATGCCGCGCACCAGCCGAAACTCCTTGGCCTATCTAACGATTGCATATAAACTCCGCAAAAATCCTAATTGCCCTAGCGCTAACACAGTGAAAACATACCAGATTCCAGCAAAACAGTGTCATCAAAGCTTGCTTAAGGCTCTTTTAGGTCATTATCTCAATTGTGAGCCAGATCAAGTACACATCCAGTTCAATTCAAATGGCAAACCCTGGCACCCAGCTATCTATTTCAGCATCAGTCATAGCCGGAATCGAACCTTGATCGCCCTTGATTTCAATCGGCCCCTTGGAGTGGATTTAGAAGCGCATCGCCCAGTCAGGAACATGGCTCAAATCGCTAAACGTTTTGGCTTTAATGACATTGATAACTTTTTTGACCTATGGACCGCACGTGAAGCTCTCATCAAAGCTCAAGGCCTCTCGCTTCTTCAAAACCCTGACCCCGCAGGCTGGAGCACTCAAAAACTGGACTTAGGCATCGGTTGGTCAGCACACCTGGCTTTCCAAGGGGCTCAAGATCCCCTAGAGACTTTTGATGTTCAGGATTTTCCTAGCGAGCTTTTGGATTGGTAGTGCACTATTTGCCCAGCAAGCACAATTTTTTGCGTTGCCCGACAATATACAAGCTCCAGTCATTACTCTCGAAGAGGCTTTTCAAAAAGCCCTGATTAAAAACGAACGTCTACTTCAGCGGAACGAAGATATCGGTATCCAAAAAGGAGTTACCGTCCTGGGCATTGGTAAGTTATTGCCGAGTGTCACTGGTACTGGAGTATTAAGCGATCAACTGTCGCTTGGTCTTTCTTTGAAAGCGCCCCTGCTCGACTTATCCAATATCCTAGGTACACGAGGTGCCGCTACATTGGTACACTCAGTGGAGAGATCGTATGAGCGTGCACGTGACACATTAATTTTTGACGTCGCCATTTCATATTATCAAGCTTGGCTTGAACAAGAACTCCTCGCGGTTGCCCGAAATCAACAACGTATTTCTGAAGAACAATATGCCTCTGCCAAACGCAAGGCCGCCCTCGAAGAAGTCTCTCGGCTCGATTTAAAACGCGCAGAACTTTTGGTCGCCCGAACAAAATCAAAAATTATCAGCGCTGAAACGAGCTGGCGCTTAGCTCTGGGAAGACTTACATATTTACTTGGCGAGAATATGCTTGTGAAACTTGCTGAACCAAAAAGTCTCACCTCGCTTAATCCCATCAATACAGATGAACTCAGACACCAAGCAAAATCTAAACGTAAAGATCTTGAGGCTCAACGGATTGCCGTGCAAGCGGCCTGGTACACCAAGCAGAGTGCTTTGTGGCTTATGGCACCCACTCTGAGTGCTGGATTTGATTTAAAATATCCTTGGGGAGGCGATTACAAGCTTACAGGTAACTTAACACTAACCATGCCGTTCTTTGATGGCGGTGTTCGTTATGGTCTTTTGAAAACAGCAAATTCAAAGTGGCGGCAAGAGAACCTCAAGAAAGCATTATTGGAACGTGAAATTGATTTAGAAATTAGCGGTTCACTCGTTGACATTGACCGTCAAACAGAATTGCTTGGCATCAACAAGCAGCTTTTGGAAATTGCTGAAGTCTCGGTAAAAAGCGCAGAAAACCGAAGAGCCGTTGGGCAAGCAACCAGCTTAGATGTCCTCGATGAACAAACACGCCTTTTTGATGCCCAAAGTGAACTACGCCGCAGTGAAGTTGCGCTGTCTATTTCACACATCAGACTCGCCTATGTTTTAGGTGACCCTCGTGGATGAAACAACGGGAGCACTTCTTAAAGTTCTTCGCGCTCACTTTGAAAAAAGCAAAGTACTAGGCGATGCATGGCAAGGAGCCCCAGCCCTTACCCTAATGCACCTTACCAGACCAGGTTGGCCTGGAGAAAATTTGAAACCTCTCCAAAAACAGGCGCTTCTCAAAGAATTAATACCAATCGCAAGTCAACTTGCTTACGCAAATGATATGAAAAGCCTGTTGAATTTTGCCCAGCAAGCTATTGCTAAAGTGATGATTCGCTTGCCTAATCACTCCAAAACAGTTCTTGAACAGCGTCATCTAGCGGGCTTGATTCAAGCTGAACGTGCTCTAGGAGAAGATGACCAAGCAGCAGCATCCAGAGCCGCCGCAAAATATTTTCAAACCAAGCGACGAGAACACCGAGGGAAGACTTATATCCCAGCAGACCCCAATAATCGCCTGGCACAAATTTTATCTCTCCCAAAATCTATTGGCGCCGAACTTCCTAAACAAGATATCCGAGGGCTAATTATGAAAAGTCCTTTGGCTGACTTACTGAAACAAGCTGCTTGCTTTGCACCAGAAGTTTTAAAGCCTGTTCTCGGTGAAGAATTATTTTCCAAGATAAAACCTGTTGGTTTTGGTGATAAGCAGCAGAGAACGATATTGATTCAAGTTGAGTCTGCAAGCGTGGCACACGAAATGTCTTTCAGAAAGCTCGATATTCTAGGACGGCTGAAGCGAATCAAAGAATTTGAGCAAGTTTCTGATTTAAGGTTTATCAGCTAAGGAGACGGTGTCGCAGGTGTACCGCCTCCACCAGTAGTAGTACTTCCACCACCCGTCGTTCCTCCACCTGTTGTTCCTTCCCCTGGGATTCCAGAGCCAATCTGACCAGAAGTAACTGCTCCCGATATAGGGCTATAGGAAATTCCCGTATCTGTCTGACTAACACTGTCAACATTAGAATTCGAAATAGTTGATGTACTCACAGTAACATCAGCACCACCAGCTTTAATCACATCATTGGCGACCTTGAAGATATTATCTATTGCCGAGCCGATCTTATCCAGTTTCGACGAGAGGTTATCTGGATTTTGTGTGGCCAAATTTATTTCAAGATAACTTAGATAGCTCATATAGGCGATTAGACGACTCACAAGCTGACTCACACCCCTAACAGAACTTTTTGATAACTGATCTATTTTACTTTGCAGGTTTTCTTTTGCTTTTTTAATGTCAGGTTTCTTCGAGGACGTTTGTTGAGTTGTTGTAGTCTGAGCCAGTTTCAGCGACTGCATAGGCGTAACCGTTAAAGCAAAAACAAGAGACATGAACAACATGGCTCTATGCTTTACAACGATATTAAACAGAGACGCAAATCAATTATCAGTTCAGGGGCTTGCTGGACCTCCGCCGCCACCACCCGTAGTTCCACCGCCCGTAGTTCCCCCACCTGTAGTACCACCACCTGTAGTTCCACCGCCCGTAGTGCCCCCACCCGTGGTTCCACCCCCGTCGTTGCCTGTGTTTGAACCAATCGTTCCAGAACCGATTGAGCTCGTAATTGGATTATATGTAAGTCCCATATCTGACTGAGTAACGGTGTCAAAATCACCGGAAAGATCTCTTCCAGAGAAATTGATCGTCGCATCTTCAAGAAAAACCTTATCTGACATATCCATAACATTGTCAGTTGCAGCCTTAATTGTGAGCAATTTATCGTCAACATCAAGTGATGGATTGTCCGTCAGATAATCAAGATATTTAAGATATTTATTTAAACGATCCAGTATTTTATCTAATTCTTTATCTGTGGTTCCACCCGCTGTAACAGACTTTTTCTTTTGCTTGACTGAATCTATCTTATTCCTGATATCAGCCTTTGCTGTTTGAATATTTGTTACCTGGTCTGCGAACGTAACTTCTGTCTCTTTTTGAGCAAGACGCAAAGAAGCCCCTGGAGTTAATGAAACAGCAAGCACAAAGGATAAAACAATCATTACTCTAGTTTAATTAAGAATGCGTTCTAAATTCAACTTAATATTGATCTGGCACGTTCAACTGAATGAACCCCTTTGATGGCTTGAAGTGTCCTGAAGATAGATTTCAATTGGCTCAAATCAGCTATTGCACACTTAAATGTGTTGATCGCTTGACCATTACCATAGGTTCTACAATTAGCCTCTGAAATATTAATATTCATCTTACTGAAAACAGATGAAATCTCAGCCAGCATACCTTCTCGATCATCCGTAGTGACTTTGATATAAATTGAACGGGTGAGCGAACTATCATCGTCCCAACTCACATCTATCTGGCGCTCAGGGTCGAGTTCCATTATTTTGGGGCAGCTTCGGCGATGAATTGTTAAACCGCGCCCACGGGTAATAAAACCAACAACAGGGTCACCCTTGATGGGGAGACAGCAGCGTGCATAATGCACCAAAACTTGTTCTAGACCCTCAACTTTAATCCCAGCTGGCGCTTTACGCGAAAAACGATCCACCATCTGAGCAATGCGGCTTTTGGGTACTTCTGGCGCCCCTTGATTCAACAAGTCAGCTGGCAGAACCTTCTGGAGTACGACTTTAGGCTCAATCTTGCCATAACCCAGAGCAACCAAACCATCTTTCTCCAAGAAATCCACCAGAGCTTCATGCTTGATCCATTTTTGAAGGCTTGTTCCATAGCGTCTGAATTCTTTTTCAAGAAGCTCACGACCTAACTCCTCACTACGCTGGCGCTCAAGTTGCTTGATGTAGTTTCGGATTTTTGTCCTAGCTCTTGAAGTTTTTGCAAACTCCAACCAAGAGCGATTTGGCTGCTGATTTTTCTGAGTGATGATTTCACAAGTATCACCACTATCTAGTACTTGTCTGAGTGGTGCGATTTGATTGTTTACCCTTGCAGAAACACAGTGCATTCCAACATTCGAATGGATTGCAAAAGCAAAATCCAAAACAGTTGCACCTCTCGGGAGCTCAATCACATCACCTTTGGGAGTGAATATATAAACTTCCTCAGAAAAGAGATCGACCTTTACGGAGTCCAAAAACTCATTGGGGTCCCTCAATTCGCGCTGCCAATTCATGAGCTGGCGAAGCCATGAAAATCCTTTATCAGCCGCATCGCTGGCAAGAACGGGTTGTCCGCCCTGTTCTTTATACTTCCAATGGGCAGCAATTCCTGACTCGGCGACTTGATGCATGTCAAAGGTCCGGATCTGAACTTCAATACGCTCGCCCTTAGGACCCACCAAAGTCGTATGCAGACTTCGGTAGCCATTGGGTTTTGGCATCGCAATATAATCTTTAAACTTCCCTGGAACCGGACGCCAAAGTGTATGGATCGCCCCCAAAGCCTCATAACACTGACTAATGGTTCCAACCAGCACACGAAACGCAATCAGATCATGAATATCTTCAAAAGCTAAGCTCTTATCAACCATCTTGCGATAAATTGACCACATGTGCTTGGGTCTTCCAGAAACTTCAAAATTCTGTACTCCGCCTTCTTTAAGGGCCCCCCGAAGCTCTTTTAAAACCTCTTCAATAAAGCGGTTGCGTTCTTCCTTTTTTTTGCCAATTTTTTCTTTGAGATCCTGATACTCTGTTGGTTTGAGATACTTGAAGCTTAAGTCCTCGAGTTCTGTTTTGATCCAGCCAATCCCTAAACGGTTTGCGAGGGGTGCATAGATTTCGAGTGTTTCCTCTGCAATAGCAGCCTGCTTTTCAGCGCTCATATATTGCAGAGTGCGCATATTATGAAGACGGTCAGCGAGTTTAACCAAAAGAACACGAATGTCCTTGGACATGGCAACGAGCATTTTTCGAAAATTCTCGGCCATTTTTTCTTCGGTACTTTTAAACTTAACCGCTGAAAGTTTCGTAACGCCATCAACCAGTAAGGCTATATCTTTACCGAAAAGCTGCTCTATGTCTTCAAGGGTTGCCAGTGTGTCTTCAACCGTGTCATGCAGCAGGCCAGTGCAAATACTCGCTTCGTCTAACTTTAGTTCTGCCAAAATTTTGGCAACTTCCATGGGGTGGCTCAAATAAGGCTCACCGCTTTTACGAGTTTGTCCTGCATGAACTTTGGCGCAGTAGACATAAGCCTTTTGAATGAGATCAAAATCTGCCTGGGGATGATATGTTTTAATTATTTCAAAGATATCATTCAGTCGAATCATGGGCTCCCTAGTGTAGCATAGTATTCTCGACAATCATACTTAATCCCTGGCCTACCCCGACACAAAGGGTTGCCAGACCTAAGCTATTCCCTGTGCGATTTAAGTTGTGCACCAAAGTTGTCAATATCCGAGCTCCTGAACATCCTAAAGGGTGTCCCAATGCAATGGCGCCACCTGAAATATTCACGCGAGAAATCTCCAAGCCCAGTTCACGGATCACACCTAACGATTGAACAGCAAATGCCTCATTCAGCTCTATCAAACCAATATTCTTAATACCAAGCCCTAGGTTTCGAAGCAATTTCTGGGTTGCAGGCACTGGACCAATCCCCATCAAGCGCGGATCGACCCCAGCTGAAGCAGAGCCTAAAATTCGAGCCATAGGCTTTAAGCCCTGTTCTTTGGCATACTTGGCGGATGCTAAAACCAAGGCAGACGCACCATCATTGAGACCCGAACTATTGCCAGCAGTCACACTTCCACCCGCCCGAAATACGGGCTTAAGAGAGGCTAATTTTTCAAGAGATGTATCGGGCCTGGGGCATTCGTCTCTGTCATTCCGGGCTTGACCCGGAATCCAGTCTGGACCCCGCATCAAGTGCGGAGTGACAATTTCGCCATCAAACCAGCCTGCCTGCTGGGCAGCAACTGCTTTTTGGTGGCTTGCAAATGCAAACGCATCTTGTTGAGCACGGCTAATCCCATAGCGATCAGCAATATTTTCTGCGGTTTCCCCCATGGACTCCAGCGGAAATCGCGCTGCTAGTTTAGGATTTGGAAAACGCCAGCCCAGACTAGTATCAAATCTAAGCTCCGGATCTTCTTTGGAGACCACATATGGTGCACGGCTCATACTTTCGACACCACCCGCCAAAACCACTTCTGCTTCACCGGTCCGGATTAATCGAGCTGCTTGGCTCACGGCTTCAAGGCCTGAGGCACACAGTCTATTCACCGTAACGGCTGGAATTGTCTCTGGAAATCCGGCCAACAAAACAGCCATGCGGGCCACATTTCGGTTATCCTCCCCGGCCTGATTGGCACAGCCTGCAAAACATTCGTTGATCTGAGCGGGCTCTACGCCAGAACGCTTAACCGCTTCGGCAAAGACACTGGCCAAAAGATCATCTGGTCTCATTCCACTCAACGCACCCTTCAATTTACCAATCGGGGTTCTCACAGCGCTTAAGATCACGGGCTCCATTGACAAAGCTCCTTTTTTGGGGTCTTATGGCACATTCAGGAGTTTTTGAAACATGGTAGTAATTCGTTTGTCTCGTCGCGGTTCCACAAACAGGCCCTTCTACGGCGTTATGGTTGCCGATAAGCGTATGCCTCGTGATGGCCGCTTTATCGAACAAGTTGGAACTTACGACCCAAGAGCTGAAAAAGCCCCTATCAATCTCAAGCTTGATCGGATCGCTCATTGGACTGGAAAAGGCGCTCAGTTGTCAGAAACAGTTGCCGATATCGTTAAACGCTTCAAAGCGATTCAGCCTGCTGTTTAAATCTCGCTCCCGTGAAAAAACTCATTGAATATTTAGTAACTTCCTTGGTGGACTCCCCCTCGGAAGTTATGGTCCAAGAAACCGAAGATGGGGGCCGTCTTCAATATAAGATTCACGTCTCTAAGGCTGATCTCGGTAAAGTAATTGGCAAACGTGGTCGTACCGCCAAAGCGATGCGGCTCTTGGTGTCCACTTTTGCAGCCGAAAAAGGCAAAGAAATTTCTCTCGAAATTGTTGAGCCACCCGCGGAAGTATCTGCCGAGGCTCCTACGGAAGTGGATGAAACCGTCTCTACCTGATTGGGTTCAGCTTGGGATCATCAGACGCGCCCATGGGATTAAGGGTGCGCTTGCGATCAAATTGTTAAATCCTAACAGCCAAGCATTAACGCCTGGAATTAAAATTCAGCTGCGTTCATCACAAGCAAACCCACACCCTCTCCACCCAGTGGAAAGGGCCATTGCCACATACAGGTCTGGCATCATCACATTTGAAGGCATTGATGACCGCAACGCCGCAGAGAAACTCAGTAGTCTTGAAATTTGGATACGTCGCAGTGATCTGCCAACCCCAGAACCGGATGAGTTATATCTAGCCGATCTCATGGGATTTAAAGCTGAAGATATTCACGGTAAAGTGTTGGGAGAAGTCACTGGGTTTTCAGACAATGGGCCTCAAATTTTGGTTGAGATTGAAAATAAAATGCTCATTCCTATGGTCAAACCATTATGGGTAAGTGTTGATGAAAAAGCAGCCAAGCTCGTTTTTGATCTACCGGAAGGCTACGAGTGATGCTCACTGCAAGTTTTGTTTCACTGTTCCCGGAGATGACACGATCCGTTGTTCAGGCTTCCATACTAGGCAGAGCAATTGAGTCTGGTTTGCTTAAAATCAATGAAGTTCAAATCAGAGATTTTGCTGAAGGGCGCCACAAAACCGTTGATGACACGCCTTATGGTGGCGGACCAGGACAAGTCATGAAGGTGGATGTGGTGGTGAAGGCAGTTCGAAGTGCCGAAAGGGGACCCAATAGGCGTATCTTACTGATGGACCCTGCCGCAAAGCAATTTACTCAAGCAGACGCCAAACGTCTGGCAGGTTATGAACATCTTATTTTTGTCTGTGGTCGTTATGAGGGAATCGATGCTCGGATTGAACATTATGTCGATGAATCATTATCGATAGGACCTTATGTCCTAACCGGTGGAGAATTACCTGCGATGGTGATGCTGGATGCAATTGCCAGATATGTCCCAGGTGTTCTGGGCAACCCAGAGTCTCTTCTACAAGAAAGTCACGTTGATGAACTCGTTGAGCACCGGCAATACACACGACCGGTCGAATTTGAGGGTCACAAGGTTCCAGAAGTTCTGCTCAGTGGGAACCATGCTAAAATCGAGTCAGCCAGACTTGAAGAGCGTCTTCAAAGAAGCGTTCGTCGAGTGATTTGAGCCTGAGCCACAAATCTCAAGTCCTCAAGCACCTTATTCCAATTAACCTGAGCTGCAATCTTCTTCCAATCATTTGATGAATGCTGATGCATACGAATCCAAGAATCATATATTTTTTCAATATCAGAACGTGAAGTCCCACCTTGAGGAAGGCGTTTACGAGACATAATTGAAGCCCACTCGTGCTGGGTTAATTTCATCTGACCAACAACACGAGCAAGGTATAGCCTGAGCAATTGAGTCAAATACTTATCCGGGGTAACCATAAGAATATCATTGGCAACTTCATTGTTTCTCGCGCAGCGTTCAAAGGCTGTTACAGCTAGATTCAGGTCCAGATTGGCCAGAAATTTATATTCCCCTTCAGACATTTTAAAATGAGACATCGGAGTCGATGTCCACGGATTATAATACTGATGCTGGCCATCTGCTCCCACAAAGTCATCACCGCTATCAATCAGATGAATGCTACGCGTGTTAGCGCAGTACAAAATATTTCCAAGATGTGCATCTGTACTTCCGGTAATTAACCTAAAATTAAGTTTGTCCCATTCTGTTCGAGGGATTTGAGCTATCTCAGCTTGACTCATATCGGCCAACGGTCTTGCATTAGGGATAAATCGTTGCGCCGAACCTAGTTCCAAGCGTGAGCTCATGGCTTTATGACCAACACTCACCAAAATGGTTTGAGCAATCCCATACCGTCCACTAAGTCCATAATGGTCAAGGTAATAGGCTAAAACTTCGTTACCAGCACCCTGCCCCGGCAAAATTGTATCTCTGAACTGAACATTTCTGCCAGCACCCATTCTTGGGTTTCGCGGCATTCCGGTTTCCATATTCATGGGTTTAAATACCGCTATTGGCTTGCCCTCAGGACCAATAATCAAGAACGATCCATTAACCCCGCTTTTAGTTGGCTTCGGCGGATTACAGGCAATAGCCCCTGCTAGCTCACGTTCAAAATTAGCCTGTGTTCTTGTGGGAGGAACAAGCCTGATAGGTTCATGTTCTTGAAAAGCATAATCTTGGAACAGAGCCTCAATATTGTTAACCTGTTCCAGACGATCTAAATCCTGTCGTATCTGTGTCCTTATGTTCACATTCGCTTCAGGATTCACTGCTGGCATGTTAAGTCATACTTCTATGCGAAGCTATTTGGATTTTCTAAAGCATATTTTGGAACATGGCACCCAAAAATCAGACCGTACAGGCACAGGAACTCTCAGTGTCTTTGGTTATCAAATGCGATTTGATCTTTCTGAAGGCTTCCCCTTGGTAACCACGAAGCAAGTGCACACCAAATCAATCATTCACGAATTACTCTGGTTCTTGCAGGGCAATACTAATATCCGTTATTTACAAGAGAATGGAGTCCGCATTTGGAACGAGTGGGCAAACCCCGAAGGTGAGCTTGGGCCAGTCTATGGCAAGCAGTGGCGTAATTTTGGTGGTGTCGACCAGATTAAATGGGTCGTCAATGAAATCAAACAAAACCCAGACTCAAGACGCCTGATTGTCTCCAGCTGGAACCCGCCTGAAATCCCCCAAATGGCGCTAGCACCCTGTCACACCATGTTCCAATTTTACGTGGTCGACAGAAAATTATCATGCCAACTTTATCAACGCAGCGGGGATGCATTCCTCGGTGTTCCATTTAACATTGCTTCGTATGCGTTGTTCACTCATATGGTGGCTCAAGTTTGCGGTTTAGGTGTTGGCGATTTTGTTCACACCTTTGGAGATGCGCATATTTACCTTAATCACCTCGAGCAAGTGAAAACACAGCTTGAACGTGAACCCTACCCATTGCCTAAACTTGTCTTAAACCCAGCTGTCAAAGATCTCTTCGAGTTTAAGTTTGAGGATATTCGAATCGAGGGCTATCAGCATCACCCGAAACTTGTTGGGGCGGTGGCTGTATGAGAAAAATAACCATCGTTGCAGCCATGACCAAAGATCGAGTGATTGGCTATCAAGGCGGAATCCCTTGGCATATTCCGGGTGATCTTGCACACTTCAAGCGTGTTACTTTAGGCAAGCCCGTCATCATGGGCACTCGAACATTTGAATCTTTAAAAGGCATGCCGCTTCCTGGTCGAGAGATTATTGTTGTCTCGCGCTCTGGCTTATCGCTTGAACAAGCGCTTGAAAAAACCAAAGACGCCCCCGAAGTTATCATCGCTGGTGGCGCTGAAATCTATTCAGCCGCCCTACCAATAGCTACCCATATGATTTTAAGCGAAATTCCCGGCGAATATCCGGGAGACACGTTTTTCCCGAAGTATGATGTCAACCAGTGGACTGTTGAACGCGAAGAATCACATCCTGAGTTTTTGATAAAATGGCTACACCGGGCACCATAGGCTCTGGACAGCTGAGACATCTGTTGTATTTGAATGAGGCATGAAGTTCGAACGACTTTTTTGTCTTTTGGTACTAATTTCAATCCCCTGTTTAGGGACACTGCTGGAAGACTTTGCGGTAGGTAACATCAACATTGATCGGCTTATGATGGAGATTGCAGCCACAGTCCAAGGTTCCAAAGAACGGGGCATTTTTCTTGAACAAAGATATAATGACCTCACCTTACTCCAATATGCGACGTATCACGAAAACGCACTGGCCATTCGTATACTTATTGATGCAGGTGCTGACTTTAGAAGACTCGACGCTGAGATCTATTGTCAGCCAATTCAGATGGTACTCGGTACTCGTCATATTGAAATAATAGAGATGCTAGTCAAGGCCGGAATTAATCCCAACACCGAATCTCCCAGCGGAAATACCGCCCAGAAAATATTGGATTCAAATAGGCCAACTCAGCAACAACAAAACTTACCTACTTCAGCCGCTTCCTCAGGAGTGCCTTTATCTTGGGACCCTCTACGAAATCCTCCGAGAACCCTGCCTCAATTTTCTAACCGAAATCGTCAATTGGCTTCGAATTAATGAACCCTCCTCCAAACTATGACCTTGCAATCCTCGGTGCTGGCATCACTGGGCTTACTGCCGCATATCTCTTTAAACCCTATGGTTCAGTTTGTGTTTTAGAAGCATCAAAGCACGTTGGCGGTGTTATTCAAACAAAGCATGTGAATGGGTTTCTCCTAGAAGAAGGCCCTGACTGTTTTATGAATCAAAATCCCGTTGGGCTCGATTTTGCACTTGAGATCGGCCTGCGCGATGAACTCGTTGAGAGCAAAGATTATCAACGGGCCGTATGGACCCTGAAAGATGGCGAAATTAAAACCAGTGATTATGAAGACAAAACCATCAACGAGTTTTTAGGCGCACGTAAACGAGACGGCGTAAATCCAAATGCTTTCCTAAGTTTTAAAAACGGCATGCAAACTTGGCCATTGGCAATCGCAAATAAACTTGGTGACTCTGTCAAACTTAACGCGCGTGTTGAAAGCCTGAGTCAGCTCAACGCCAAAGCGATCCTGTCAACGCTGCCAGCGGCAGAAACCGCACGCCTACTCGGACGCCAGTGGCCTCAGTTTAAAACCACAACCACTACATCTGTTTTTTTGGGCTACCCGGAAACAGCTTTCGAAAAGCCTCTTCAAGCATTTGGCATGATTATCCCAGCCTCTGAAAATCGAGCGTTCAGCGGTGCAACCTTTGCGACTTCGAAATTTGATTTCCGTGCACCAGCCGGGCACGTTCTCATACGTCTCTTCACAAAGCTAAAACCTGAAGCTGCCAAAATTGATTTCGAACGTTTATTTAAACCAAAGCGTGAAGCTGTTTTATTTGAAAGCGCCAGCATTGAATATGCTGACCCCAAACTGGCCCCCGATCACTTTAAACAAGTCGAAATCCTTGAAAAAACACTCCCAGATGGATTCTTTATTGCAGGCAGCCCATATCGTGGAGTCGGGATTGCAGATTGTGTTGTTCAGTCCAAAAATGTGGTGCAACAAATCCGTGCTTATCTAGCTTAACCTATGGTGAGCACAGCCCCTCTCCACTTGGTGGAGAGGGGTTAGGGGTGAGGTTTTCGCGCGTTGAACTTAGACTCCTTACTTAACGCCTCAAAAAGTTCTTTCTCACGTGGAGTCAGCTTTGATGGAACTTTGATCTGGAGATTTAAGTACAAATCGCTGGGGCCCTGGCGGGTGATTTGGCCTTTGCCCTTCAAGCGCATTTTTGTGCCACTTTGAGAACCAGCTGGTATTTTAAGTTTTACTTTCCCAGATAGAGTTGAAAGGTCAAGGGTTGTCCCCAAAGCCGCTTCCCAAGGTGAAAGGTTGAGAATCATCTCAGAATCGTGCGATGGTTGCTGGTGAACTTGAGGCTCCTCAATGTCTTGCCAAACATTTCTGCGAGATGTTCTAGGGACACCTCCCCCGAAAATCGCATCGAAAAAGCTACTAAAACCCCCGAACCCAGCACCGCCGCCTAGATTGCTAAAATCAAACTGAACATTCTGCCAACCCGGTGGAGGCCTAAAATTGTCACCTGCTTTGTAGCCCGCACCAAGGGCATCGTATTTTTTACGTGATTCAGGATTTTTCAGGACTTCATATGCTTCAGATACTTTTTTGAACTGATCTTCAGCACCTTTTTCTTTGTTGACGTCTGGGTGATATTTTCTCGCAAGGCTGCGATAAGCCTTTTGGATTTCATCTTGTGTAGCCGTTCGAGCTACACCCAGGATTTTATAATAGTCTTGGAACTGCATTAGGCTTTATATAAGATCATTCTGTTCTCAGACAAGCCCCAAAAGAGTTGGTAACCATGGAACAATACTCCCCTGCCTTACAGTCTGTATCTTGATGGCACGGTCTACGACAAGTACCACCCCAGTAATCCGCAGGGTCCGTTCGATGACAAAATAAACCTTCTGCACAGCTATAGGCTGGACGCATTTCATGGTCACAATGCTCCCCCTCTTTGGCGCGGAACCCTGGCCATTCATATTTTGCAAAAGCGAAGTTTACTCCCAGCAATACCAGCAAGATTAGGGTCTTTTTCATAACCCAAAAATAAACTTAGCGCATGGAGACCAGAACGGTCATTTGACCGAGCAGCCTCGAGTATCCGAAACAAAATTTTCGCAAGCCTGCAAAGCTAACGCTCCTGCATTCAAATATTGTTTAGCAAATTTGGGCGTAGACTCGGGCTTCAAACCCAAAACATCATATAACACCAATACCTGACCATCACAGTTGGGTCCTGAACCAATCCCAATCGTTGGAATACTCAGCTCACTTGTTACAAGTTCTGCCAATACGGGCGGAATACACTCTAAAACCACAGCATAAGCACCCGCTTCCTGCAAGGCCAATGCATTCTCCATGATTTGACGAGCAGATTCTTCTGTTTTCCCCTGGACTCGAAAGCCAGACATCATATGTACACTCTGAGGCGTTAAGCCAACATGACCCATCACCGGAATACCTGCGATTGTCAGAGCACGAACAGTCGGGGCAATTTCTGCTCCACCCTCAAGTTTAACTGAGTGGGCTCCAGCTTTCATCAACCCTGCTGCATTTAGCAATGCATCTCGCGCGTCATGCCGGTAGGTCATGAAAGGCATATCAGCAACAATATGTGCCTTTGCCGTTCCTCGGGCGACGGCTTTCGTATGATAGATGATATCGTCAAGCGTCACTCTGAGCGTTGTCTCTTCGCCTCCAATCACCATGCCAAGAGAGTCACCAACAAGTATGAGTTCAACTCCTGACCTATCAACGATTTGAGCAAACGTGGCGTCATAACAAGTTAGCATCGAAATCTTTTGGTTAGAAGATTTTCTATTTTGAATGTCCAAAATGGTGATATTCTTCATATTAAAAGGTGCCTTAGCATGACGATACTAGAATCTCTACGACAAGAAATTGACGCAATTGACCGCAGCATTCTTGAAAATGCCGCGAAACGTCTCAAACTTGTGGATCAAATTAGCGCCTTTAAAGCAAGCGGACAAATCCCGGTCCGTGATTTCGGTAGAGAAAAACAGTGTCTTGATATGGCCAAAAAAAATGCCAAATCCCTAGGACTTTCCTCCGATTTTGCCGAAAAAATGATCGAACAGTTAATTCGGGAGTCTCTCAAACACCAAGAACAAAACCGGGTCAGCAGTCAAAGCAAAAACAAAGGTAAAACAGCTTTGATTATTGGTGGTTCAGGTAAAATGGGCTCTTGGTTTGGGCGCTTTTTGTCATCCCAAGGTTTTTACGTTGAGGTTGAAGATACCCACCCAAGCCCGGACGGATTTTTAAAAGCAGGACTTGGGTCCTATGACATGACGATTGTCGCAACTCCTATGTCTATCAGCGGAGACATCTTAAAAAGATTGGCTACCCGCAAGATATCAGGTGTTGTCTTTGATATTGCATCGCTTAAAGAACCCGTGCGAGAGGGTTTAGAGGCCTTGCTTGCAGCAGGCGTTCAAGTTTGCTCTGTCCATCCTATGTTTGGAGCCAGCACAGAGCTTCTCTCTGGCAAACATCTTATTATTGGAGACCTAGGTTGCCCCGAAGCGAACAACACCGTGAAAGCTCTATTTGAGCCCACAATGGCGCAAGTTGTAATGATGAGCCTCAGCGAGCATGATAAAGTTGTGGGCTTTTTACTGGGCTTATCGCATGCGCTCAACATTGCTTTTTTTACAGCGCTTGCGCAAAGCGGTGAGTCCGCCCCACGCCTGAAAGAACTTTCCAGTACAACCTTCGACGCCCAAGTTGAAGTTGCCCGCCGAGTTGCTTCTGAAAATCCTCATCTCTACTATGAAATTCAGGCACTCAATCCATATGGAGATACGCCCTTAAAGCTTTTGTCTGAATCACTGGAAAAAATCAGAAATCTCGTGAAAAAACATGATGAATCTGGATTTGTTCAGATCATGGAGCAAGGAAATCGCTACTTCTTGTAGTATACTCTTATCATGGGATATAAGATTTCTTCTGGAATGAGCACCACGCTCAACCCGTTTGGACCAGATTGGTCAGGGCCTGTCCAACAATCCGCGCCAACATCGGTTGCAGAACAAGTTGAAGACTCTCTTTTCGGTAAAAAAAAGCCCCCTTTATTGAACGAAGATGACTTCCCTGAAGCCGCTGAAGTTTTAGCTAAACTTGATAAATATCGTCGTAAAATTTGTGTATTAATCGGTGACCCTGAAGATGACTATCGGCTTCAATTGGCGGACGGAACCATTGCTATGATTGATAAAAACAATATGATCATGATTGGCATTAAATTCCTGATGAAGTTCAAAGATAACTTCCCTGTATTGGTCGGTGCAATTGGTCACGAAATCGGTCACAGGCCAAAACGCTGGGCAGAGTACAAAAAAGATAAACCCCTTAATATTGCCGAGCTCCAAAAACTCTGTCGTTACGAGGAAACCAGAGCAGATCTATTTGCGGGGCGCGCTTTAGCAGAACTTGGAATGAGCTGCGAACCCATGATTAAATTTCTCAAAGATATGGAAGAAGGGCCTCACCCTGAGTACTTCCCGGCTAAAATGCGCGCAGATGTTATTCGCGAGGGTTTTAGAGAACAAAGCGCCAAGGCCAAGATTCGTCAAAAATTTTGGCCCGGGCTAGAGAAAGATGCACCCAAGGGTCATATTGGAGATTTCTGACCCTCACCATATCCGTAATAATAATTGCCGTACCAATAATAGCGAGAATACGAATAACCATACTCGGTCTTATTGGCTTCAAGGTCATTCAGAACAACACCCAGAATATTCGCATGGGCATCTTGGAGTGAACGCACGGCACGCTTGACAGCTTCACGGTGCGTTACCCCTGTCTTAATCACCAACATGGTTCCATCAACAATCGTGCTTAATACAACAGAGTCTGTGACAGCAGAGATTGGCGCTGAGTCAAATATGACTTTATCGTAACTCTTCAACAGCTCCGCATAAACCTCTCGAAATTTAGCCGTATGCAAAAGCTCAGATGGGTTCGGTGGTATTGGACCACAAGGTAGAATATCTAAATTTTCAACAGGAGATCTCACTACTGCCTGATCGAGTTTGCAGTTCTCAATCAACAAGCTAGACAAACCAACATCATTAGAAACTTGGAAACTCTTATGAATTCTGGGTCTTCTTAAATCAGCATCTACCAATAACACCCTGGAACCTGCTTGTGCCATCGCCGTAGCAAGATTCAAAGTCATCGTTGTCTTTCCCTCTCCAGCCATTGAAGATGAAACCAACAAACTTCTGAACGGTTTGTCTGGAGTCATAAACAGAAGATTCGTTCGAATCGCACGTGAACATTCTGCAACTGAACTTTTGGGGTTATTAAATACGAAGAGATCTCGCACCCGCGCATCTGCCTGAATCTCTTGTTTACTTCGAGCTTTAAGATGCTTCTTAGCATTTTCTTCAAGCTCTATAACTGGCAATACACCCAAGAAAGGCAACTTGAGAAGTTCCTCAACATCTTCGCGGCCCTTGAATGTCTGATCAATATATTCAAGCAGTAGAGCCAAACCAATTGCCAGCATCAAAGCAATCAGAAAACTTACCCCCATATTCATGTTCCAATCTGGTTTATAGGGTGATGTCGGAACACGAGCCACATCGAGCATTGAAACGTTGTTGGACCTCAACATACCTGTTAAGCCAATTTCTTTCAGTCTATTGGCGACTAAGTCATAGAGTTTGGCATTAATATCAACTTCTCGTTTAAGCCGACCATAATCCAGACCGAGCCGATTTAAATTTGCTTCCTGTTCACGTTCTGTAGCGATTGCTTCTTCAAGGCCCCGTTCAGTCACCAATAAGGCTCTTTGTTCTTGCTCCAAGATTTGAACTGCATTTGCAATCGCATCTTTAAGATTCGCAGCAACAGCAGCGATCTCAACATCAAGGGCCTTCAAACGTGGGTGTTCGGTTAAATAACGCTCCGATAAATCCAACTTCGTCCGTTTAAGGGCCATCAATTTTGCTCGAAGGTCAGTTACCAAGGGTGCCTTCTGCACCTCTGCCAAAGTCTCTAATTTATCGGTATCTTCAGCCATGCGTGTGAGGGCATCCGTATCTGAGCGTCTCGTAATTTGCTCTGCCTCGGTCTCCGCAAGTTTTCCCACAAAGAGGCTAATCCTATTCTTAACAGTCTCCATCTGGCTTTCAAGACTTGCATTCAGGATTCCATGAGACTCCATATACTCATAAAGTTTATTTTCCGAAGCTTCGAGTTTCTTTTTAAGCTCTTCATGCTGGATTTGAAGCCAGTCACTTGCCTCACCAGATGCTGAGTGCTGCCTATCTATTTTATAATCCAAATACACAGCAGCAATTGTATTGGCCAGGTTAGTTGCAAACTTTGGTTCATGATGTACAACTTCAATATTGACGATTCGGGTCTTTTTATCTGGAACAACACTCACATAAGGACTCAGAAAATCATATGGGTCGACTCCCTTATTCTTTGGACCCAGATTCATTTTTTCGAAAACACGTTTTAGAACCTGTCGCCCTGCCATGATGCGATATTCTGTTTGCAAAAATGCTTCTTCCGCCCAAAAATTTGCAGTTGTTCCCGCTGGGTTAACTTCTTGAAGCCCCGTGAGAACGCGAGGAGCTTCTGGCATAATCACCATGGATGCTGAGGCCTTATAGAGCTTCTGCGTGCGAACCGTTTTAACTACCCCAATCAACATCACAGAAGCTACGATGGCCAGCATCAACGGCCATCGCTTTCGGACCGATAATATGTAGCGGTACAGATCTCCAATTTTATCGTTCACAGTAATTCTCCAAATCTAAAACAAGCTTTGAGGCACAAAGATCACATCTCCGGGCATAACCGGAAGATCACCGGCATCGCCTCGACCCATATCGGCTACTCGCGCCACATATTTTTCAGGTTTTCCATTTACATTACGAGTAACAATTGTTTTATTTGCTGAAGCATATGCCGTCGTCCCGCCGGCTTTAGCCACTGCAGCAATCACGGTCATATTTTCCTCGTAAGTATAGGGACCAGGGGCCTTAACCTCGCCTAGCAAGTAAATCTTACGAGAATTAAATTGCTGCACAAAGATCGTCACCTGAGGGTTCTTAAGGTATTTCGTTCCATATTCACCCGCAATTTTCTGAGCAGCTTCATCGGGCGCTAATCCACTAATCTTGATCACGCCCACAAGAGGCAGTCTCAATGTTCCATCTGAATTGATCTGATACACACCCGACAGCTCTTTTTCATCAAATATGCGGATATCAACAACATCACTTGGTCCCAGAATCGTGCGACCCGAGTAGGTTGAGGCATCAAATTTGCTTAACTGAGGCAAGTGAGTACATGCCGCGCTCAGTAAAAAAAATAACAGCAAAAATCGGGTCATGTGTTGTTAGTAGGTGAATCTCGCAAAAACATTTCCTTGATAAGCCTGAAAAAGCCATTGATACCCACCGCCACTTTGGATCAAGCCTTGTGAATTCAGGATCTGACTTGCATCAGCATTCGTCCAACGCCAGTCTCCGGAGCCATTAATACCTGCTGCAAACCACTCTTTAAATGAGTAGGAGAACGTTACACCCGCACCTACAAATAAATCTTGGCGCGAAGACGCTCCTGAGTCTGTTCGATAATCTTTGGGGATCAAAGACGTAGATGGCTTTCCATATTGAATCAAACCACCTTGAAGATTCGCCGACAGCGTAAATCTAATCGGAAATACATGGCTCCAAGTCAGCCCTAAACTATTTGAGGCCTCATCGAGGAATATTGGGCTTGGTCTCAGCTCTCGACTCATTGCTAAGCCAAGAGAGCTTTGTGGTTCATACTGCCAATTGAAGTTAAGGCGTGCCCCGAAAGGAAACGAAGTTTGAGGCAGGGAGCTGGAGTCTTGGGAAAGAAAAACCCTTTGCCAATATAGACCCAAAGAACCTGAAATCGTTTGGGTGATCTGTCCCATCAAACCCGCCCCAAACGAAAATGGATTGCTTTTTATTTTTTGATTATCCAAATCACCATTCAAGAAGAATCCATAACGACTTTCTAAGTATAATTGTGTTCTAGGCAAAAAGCGCCATCCCAATTTCGCTCCCAAAGTCCAGGTTTGGTTGTTCAAAATGGAGAGATCTTTATCCTCGTCACCATATTTTGAGCCAACATACCCCCGAACTGCATAATCCCCCTGAAGCGTTAAAGACCAACGATCATCAAATGGCTTCAGAACAGTTCCAAGTGAGAAGGTTCCTCCCAGAGTCGTTACATTTCCAATGAAAACTTCACCAACTGCTCGAGTTGCCTGAAAGCCAGCAGCAGCATTCAAGCTTATTTTTCCACCCTGGTTATAATCAAAACCCGTGTTCGTCAAAGCATTCACAGCCAAAAAACCTGGCTTACCAGACAACCCTAACAGCCAGTTCAAGTCCGTACCCCCGCCCAAATTAAAATGAAAACGTTGCCCATTCATCGTGAGCTTAATTTCAGGTCTAACGCGTATATTGATATCGCCTGCGTTCGCCTGGTTTTTTTGTGCGGATGTCAACGAATATGGATTCGTGTTGTAGCCAAGCCCTGTTGTACCCATTAATTTAAGTTTGAATGGTTCAGAGTCCTCTGCGTAAGTGCTGAAACTCAACAAGAGGCAGCCCATCATGAGTTTGAGAAAATGCATGTTTAATTTGATACCAGAAAAGGCTTGATAATTACTTGAGACCCGGTCAGAAATACTTGCAGCAAGCCATGCTCCGCCGTATCCCAGGCTTTTGCACCAGCCTCTTGCCAGCGTCTTTTCACTTGTTCATGGGGGAAGCTGAATTGGTTATCTGGTCCAGTAGAATAAATCACCTGTCTGGCTTCAACATGCTTGATAAAATAGGCACTCGATGATGTTTGGGAACCATGGTGTGGGGCCTTTACTATATCAGACGCCCATCCTTCATGAGCCTGATTCTCCGCACCAGATTCAATATCCCCGGGCCACAAAGCAGAGTTGGAACCATAGGTAACTTTCACCACAAGACTGTTATCATTAGCGGTCTTGTTTTGGTCAAAATGAGTTGGTGCCAAAACATTAATGGAGGCCCCTCCTAATTGGTGAATTCCTAACAATTCAGATGCTACTCTAACTAGAGCCTTATTCTTGGAGGCTAATTCTAGAAACTGTTTCATAAGCCCAGATTCGCCAGAAAATCCACTATGCCAGATCTCTTGTACAGGTATCTCTTCTAAAACTCTCAGCAAGCCAACTAGATGATCGGCATCTGGGTGTGAAAGAACTACAATGTCTATTTTTTTAATATGCCTCTGTCTCAAAAAACGCAGTAAATATTCTTCTCTGGGCCCCCCATCAATCACCATCACTTGGCCATCTGGGAATTCAAAGACACTTGAGTCCCCCTGTCCTGCCGGCAACACTGTAATCTTGACGCCCTCAGGTTCACCAAAGTATCCAGGAACAAATAATAGCCCACTTAAAAGTGCTGCGTTCAACCGATACTTGCGTGCAAACAAAACAAACACAACAATCAACCCAACAACTTGCAGTGCATGGGGCGGTGAAAACCACCACAAACCTCCAAGCCAATCCCCCGTGGCCTCACACAGAGATTCCAGTGCACCCGCAAACGCAGCAGCAGGTTTATAAAGACCAATACTCGCCAACAAAATCGCCGGCGTCTGCAGAAAAACAGATATCGGAATCAAAACCAGGTTCACGAGGATACCCCCCAGCGCCACTGCCCCAAAATAGTAAAGAGATAGTGGCACCGTCACAATACCAGCCAAAACACTGCCTGAAATCAAAAGCCCAAATATCGCAAGATATGAAAACAAAAAACTTGGGTCGAAAACAGATTGTGGAACAATCATCACACTCAAGAAACCAGCTATTCCAAATGCATCAAGTATTTTGCTGTCTCTGCCCAGAACAAGACCACATAATGCCAATGAACTCATCAGCGTCGACCGTACGACCGAGGGTGATGAACCTGATAGAAGAGTAAATCCCCAAATCGCAGCCAGCGTCAGGATTGCCGCTGGGAATCTTGTCCTTGATAAGCGCCCAACACCCGGCATCAATAAAAGCAGCAATTTAAATAACCAGAAAAACACAAACGAAAGGCAACCGACCTGAAGCCCACTCACGGCCAACAAATGGCCTGCACCCACATCGGTGTATATTTCTTTTTGATCACGCTCAAAAAAGTCCGTTTCACCTACCATCAAGGCAAGCAAAACACTCGCTTCTCTTGGATTCAGGGCTGCAAACAATCGACGACGCAAGTCATCCCGGGCTTGACCCGGGATCCATGGACCCCGGCTCGAAGGCCGGGGCGAGAGAGTCCGCACTTTAAAGGGGCTGCTTACCGTCATTTGCCCATGAAAACTTCGTGCGAGGCCAAGCCAATAAGCATCAAAGTCGCCCGGTGCCAATGCATGGTGAGGCCTTTTAACCTGTCCAAATAATTTCAGCCTATCCCCCGCTGAAACAGGGGTCAAAGCCGCACCGTCTTTCAGATAAACTTTCAAACGATAACCGCCATCTGCCAAGAATTGCAGACGCTTACCGCTCAATAATGTCGGAACGGACTCCTCAACAATGCCATTGATTTCAACATAGCCTTTGGGAATTCTTTCCAAGATGGTTTCGAATATGTCTAAGTGTTTTTGGGCTAAAAACGCTGCCGTAGCCAGTATACATCCCAATACAGCTATCGCCCGAATAAGTCGCTTTGGAGCGAGCGGGGCCAAAATCCCACTCAGGAATACCAACAGTAACCAGTGCCAGGGAGCTAAACCACAAAGAAATCCTGCATAACTCCCGAGCATAGCTGCAGCAAAAAGAATAACCGATGGCGACAATCTACCACCCTAAACCAAACAACCCAAAAAATAGCGCCAGTGTGCCAAGACCCAAAAAACTTTCCGCTGAAAAGCGAACTTGGGTAATCTCAAATAAAACACGGGTATGAACTTTAGGAAGTTTAGAGATAAATTCGAGAACTTCTATATGAGAAGCTATTTGTCCTGCAGACTGACCAAACGCCATTAAATCACGAGAAAAATCCTGACAATTCTGATAGCGTTTACCAGGTTCTTTCATCAATGAACGACGCATAATGTCTGCAAGTCTCCCAGGTATTTCTTTGGGGATATCAACACGGCAGTCAAGAATACTTCGAAGAGTCAGCAAATCATTCGAACGTTTGAACAAGCGATTTCCTGTGCAAAATTCATACAAAATTATCCCCATGGAAAAAATATCACTTTGATAAGAAATTTTTTCTCCAGAAGCTTGTTCTGGTGACATATAGCCATATTTTCCCTTGAGGACCCCTGTCACTGTGTGTGACGATTCATGCTCAAGTTTCGAGATACCAAAATCCAGCAATTTAACATTTCCATCATTCGTTAACATCCAATTTTGTGGAGAGATATCTCGGTGAACAATATTTTTCTCATGAACAAATGACAGAACCTCTAAAGCTCTCAAAAAAATCGCCACCACAATAGGGATCGGGACTTCAAAGCCCGAAAGCACCCGCCAGTCTCGACCATCCAAGTATTCCATCAGCGCACAATCTTTTTGAACTTCAATTACTCGAACAATTTGAGGGTGCTTCAACTTCGATAAAATATTAAACTCATTTTGAAACATACGAACATATTCAACATTGGATGCAAGCTGGGGCAAAATCTTTTTGACCACAATTGGATTTTTTTGCGCATCATGCGCAAGATAAACCTCAGCCATCCCTCCAATACCAATCTTTCTGACCAGTGAATATTGTCTCACACTCGGAAAACAGCTATTAGTGTCTCTTTGTTCCTATGACAAGAATCGCGTATCAGGGTGGGCCAGGTGCTTATAGCACAATTGCAGCCCAGAATTACTTCGGCGTTGGCTCCTCGCTGGAGTTTGTCGGACATGACACTTTCAATGATGCACTTAACTCTGTCCTTGAAGGCACATGTCGTTACGTAGTCATTCCGGTTGAAAATAGTACCACTGGTTTTATTCAAGACTACCCACAAAAACTATTTCATCAAATTGGTGAAATCACAGTCGCGATTTATCACTGTGTTCTTGGGTTAGAAGGCGCAAGATTATCTGACATCACAGACATTTATTCACATCCACAAGCCCTAGCCCAGTGTAAATATTTTCTTTCTTCCAACCCAAACATCGAAGCTATAGAATATGCGGATACAGCACTGGCCGCTCAGAAAGTATCTCAAGACAAAAATCCATCATGTGCAGCTATCGCAAGCGCTGAAGCTGGGTCTTTATATGGATTATCCGTTTTAGCTCAGGATATTGCAGATAAACCAAATAACAAAACTCGATTTGTGATATTAGAGCGCAGAACGATATGATGAAACCACTTCGAGGTACTCTCACTCTTCCGGGTGACAAATCGATTTCACACAGAGCCCTTATGTTAGGCTCTATCGCTTCCGGCGATACCGAAATCACGAATTTACTTCGAGGAGCCGATGTTTTATCAACCATGAGCGCCATGCGTTCATTAGGCGTCCAGATTGATGATGATGGTTCTAAAGTTGTTATACATGGTCAAGGACTTCATGGATTCAAAGCAGCTTCACATCCTATTGACTGTGGCAACTCTGGTACCACCATGCGTCTACTCATGGGTCTACTGGCAGGCCAGCCTTTCAGCGCAACCCTAATTGGGGATACATCTCTTTCGAAAAGACCCATGAAACGGGTTGCCGAACCCTTGCGTCAAATGGGAGCCCATATCGATCTCACCGATGAGAAAAATGCCCCCGTCCATATTCATGGCATCCAATTGCACGGCATTCATTATGAACTTCCTATTGCTAGCGCACAGGTAAAATCAGCAATCATGCTCGCTGGCTTATATTGCGATACGCCCCCTGTTATCACAGGACAAACTCAAAGTCGGGATCATACTGAACGAATGTTCGAAATGTTTGGAAAGCCACCCCGCGGGATTCAACTCAAAGTCCCTGGAGACCCATCCACTGCTGCTTTTTGGGTGGTGGCGGCCACACTGGTCCCAGGTTCAGAGATTACCCTGCAAGGCATTTCATTAAATCCAACACGAATAGGCTATTTAGATGTTCTTGAGCGCATGGGTGCAAAAATCACTCGTGAGACCACTGTGGGCGGACCCGAACCTGCAGGCAATTTACACATTCAGCATGCAAAGCTGTCAGCTACAGAGATCATTGCAGATGAAATCCCAAACGTCATCGATGAGATTCCAATTCTTGCAATCGCCATGAGCCAAGCAATCGGTGAAAGTAGAGTTTCAGGCGCAGAAGAACTCCGCGTCAAAGAAAGCGACCGGCTCGAAGCGATTGCTCAGAATTTACGGGCGATGGGTGCAGAGATCGATCTAACCCCTGATGGATTTTCAATCACTGGCCCAACAAGTCTTCAGGGTGCCAATATCAAAACCCATGATGATCATAGAATCGCAATGGCATTTGCAATCGCTGGACTCGTTGCATCTGGCCAAACAAATATTGATAATCCTTCATGCGTTCAAATTTCTTACCCCGAATTTTTCAAAACACTTGAGAGACTTCAGTCATGACATGGACACCCGACTCCTGGAAAAACAAACGCATTTCTCAACTTCCTCAGTATCCTGACGCTGTTGAACTAGAACAAATAGTGTCGCGCTTGTCTCATTACCCTCCCTTGGTTTTTGCAGGTGAAGCACGAAGACTAAAGAGTCGTCTCGCCGAAGTTTGTTTAGGCGAAGCATTTTTACTCCATGGTGGCGATTGCGCAGAAAGTTTTGCGGATCTCAGCACCAATACGCTGCGCGATAATTTTCGGGTCTTGCTTCAAATGGCCATTGTTCTCACTTTCACGCTTAAGAGACACGTGGTGAAAGTTGGCAGAACCGCAGGACAATTCGCCAAACCGAGATCGAGTAACATTGAAAAGCGTGGAGATCATGAACTTCCTTCTTTCCGTGGAGACATCATTAATGGATTTGATTTTGATGAAAAATCTCGAACACCAGATCCCAAGCGAATGGAGCGTGCCTATTTTCATTCCGGCGCAACACTCAACATGCTTCGAGGCCTAGCTCATGGCGGCTTTGCAAATTTAGAGCAGATTCATGCATGGAATCTTGACTTTGCTCATCAAAGTCCCCAGGGACAACGTTACGAATCTCTTAGTCAAAAAGTCCAAGAAGCTCTCAGATTCATGCGCGTTCTTGGAATTTCCGAGCTGAACCATAGCCAGCTTCGGGAGATCGAATTTTATACTTCTCACGAAGCACTCTTGCTTCCATATGAGCAAGCCCTCACGCGCCGTGAAGAGGATTCTTGGTATGATCTTTCTGCGCACTATCTTTGGGTGGGTGAGCGGACAAGAGAACTCGACAGTGCGCATGTAGAGTTCCTACGCGGCGTTTCAAACCCAATTGGAGTTAAGTGCAGCTCCCAAATGTCAGTCGATGATCTGATCAAGCTGTGCGATTTGCTAAACCCCAAAAATGAACCCGGTCGATTAACCGTCATCACTCGTTTTGGGCATCAAAAAATTGCTGAATCACTTCCCAAGTTGATTAAAAATATTCAGCGTGAAGGAAAGCATGTGATCTGGTGTTGCGACCCCATGCATGGGAATACCGTAACGGTATCTAATGGTTACAAAACCCGAAACTTCGCCGAGATTTTAAGTGAAGCTCAGCAGTTTCTAGCGATTCATCAAGATGAAGGAAGCTACGCTGGAGGAATCCATTTAGAAATGACCGGTGGCAATGTTATTGAATGCCTCGGCGGCGGACAAGAGATCCAAGAAGAGCATTTGGTTGGTGGTAATTATGAGACTTTATGTGACCCAAGATTGAATGCCTATCAAGCGCTTGAATTGGCATTCAGTTTGGTTGGATCACCCTGATCAGCTGGTCCGCAAGTCCCCTTGCAGTAATTTCATAAAAAAATAATTTTTCGTTACAAATTCTAGGGGGTTGGCTTAAATCACAAAATCCATGCTTGCCTAAGTGATGAACCTATTGATACATCCTGTGAGACCTATGGTAGCGATCCGTGAATTTGAAACCCAGCCGACAGATCTGTTTGGCGAGACTCTTATGTCTCTCAAACGGCGTCTGAGCTTATTTGTATGGCAGGGCTTCTTTGAATCGCTCTCATTTGTTTCGCTGCACCACAATACGCTTACAATTTCAGCTCCTTCCACTTTTCACAAAGACTGGGTGCGCAACCACTATTTCGCTGAACTTCAAGATGCAGTCACCAGAATCTATGGCCGTTCATTGAATATTGAAATAGTGGAAGGCATGGAGCCACAAGCTCCTATGATGGCTCCTGAACCTTACCTGCCACCACCTGTTGCCACATTGTCTGAAACCATCAGTCCGCTGAAAGCTTCAAACCCAACTGGAGTATCTCATGCACCAGTGGCCATGGAATCTATTGCTCTCAATCCAGCCAATACTTTTGAAACTTTTGTGGTTGGGCCTTCGAACCAAATGGGATCTTCCGCTTGTCTAGCAGTAGCTGAGCATCCTGGTGCACAATACAGTCCACTCTTTTTGTTCGGGCCAGCAGGTATTGGTAAAACCCATTTGGTACATGCCATTGGTCTTCAAGCTCTGGCCAACAATCCAAATACCAAGATTTTGTACATGACCGCAGAACAGTGGGTGAACGCTTATATCTTGGCGATTCGGGAAAAGCGTTTTGATGCATTCCGTAAAAAATTCCGATCCGACTGCGATATTTTGCTGATTGATGACATTCAATTTTTGGCAGGAAAAGATGCCAGCCAGGATGAATTCTTTCACACTTTCAACAGCTTGCATCAAGCTCACAAGCAGATTGTAGTTACTTCAGATAAGTACCCGCACGAGATCCAAGGCCTCGAAGAACGTTTGCAGACCAGACTTTCTTGGGGTTTGATTGCAGATATTAGGCCGCCTGAATATGAAACCCGAAAAGCAATCTTGCAACAAAAGGCTCAGCGCTGCGGGATCAATCTACCGGAAGATGTCGCCCAGTATCTTGCAACCAATATTACTTCTTCGGTTCGAGAGCTTGAGGGCTCTCTTCTAAGACTTTCGGCGTTTTCCAAAGTTAGTAAACATGGCATCTCCCTTGCAGGAGCCAAAGATTATCTTTCACCTGTACTGAAAAGAAATATTGGTGCACTAACACCTGATCGGATCTGTGATCATGTGGCTGCATATTATGATCTCAAACCCGTTGAGCTTAAAGGGCAAAGTCGGCAGCGTCAGGTTGCACTAGCAAGACAAGTTGCCATGGCTTTGTGCCGTAATATGATGGCATTCAGCATGCCAGAGATTGGTCGTTTTTTTGGCAATAGAGACCACACAACAGTCCTATCCTCTCTTCGCAAGATTGACGACCTGCGTGAGACTGATATCAGCATACAGACCGTGTTGTCCAAGCTTGAGAAGAGTTTGGTTGAAGCGTGTTGATAAATCACTCAAAGCCGCTATAGCTTTTTGATGCTTGCATTTTTTCTTAGTCTTTTCCTGTCATCATTTATCGTCGCAGGAGAAGCGCCAGAAGGGCAACTGCCGAAAGCAGTCAAACCTCTGCACTATGATCTCAAGCTTGAGATCAATCCAAAATCCAAGAAATTTTCGGGCAATGTCTCGATTCGGATTCGACTGGATAAAGCCACGAAAGAATTCTGGATGCATGGCGAAAAGCTTGACGTTAAAACAGCCGAGATTATTTCTGGCAACACCAAGATTCCTGTTACTTATACCCAAGTCACTCCTGAAGGTGTCGTTCGCATTGATGCTCCTGAAGTGATCAAAACCGGTGAAGCAACTTTGCATCTGGGCTACTCAGCTTCATACAGGAGTGACTTGTCTGGTTTGTATCAAGTCACCCAAAACGGATACTCATACATTTATTCACAGTTTGAGCCCATTGCCGCGCGAAGCACATTTCCTTGTTTTGATGAACCAAGATTCAAAACACCATTCAAGATCAGCATGACAATCCCGCAAAATGATTCCGGCGTTTCTAACAATCCCGTTATCAAAGAAACTAAGCACACAAACAAAACCAAAACACTCGAATTCTCCGAGACTCCTGCCCTACCAACCTACCTACTCGCATTCTTGGTGGGACCATTTGATATTATTAAACATGATAATTTTTTGCGTGGTATCACCCCAAAGGGTCAAGGCCATCGCATTGCATATGCCCTTCGAGAAACACCTAAAATCCTCAAGCTACTTGAGAATTATTTTGGCACATCTTACCCCTTCGAAAAGCTAGATATCATTGCAGTTCCAGATTTTGCCGCTGGGGCCATGGAAAATCCGGGAGCAATTACTTTTAGAGATTCATTGCTGTTGATTGATGCAAAACATGCACCCGTTAATCAACTTCGTCGTTTTGCAGACGTTATGGCTCACGAGTTGGCACACCAGTGGTTTGGCAATTTAGTCACCATGGCTTGGTGGGAAGATTTATGGCTCAATGAAGCTTTCGCGACTTGGATGGCATCAAAAATAATGCAAGAATACAACCCTGCTTATCATGCAGATTGGGATTTAATTGCACATACCCAATACGCCATGAATGAGGATTCTCTCCAGGCATCAAGGAAAATCAAAGAGCCTATATTGTCACACCACGATATATACAGTGCATTTGATGGAATTACCTACACCAAAGGTGCAGCTGTAATCGCCATGTTTGAACAATATCTTACATCTGGTGTGTTTCAAAAAGGAATCCGTTCTTATCTCACAAAATATTCACGCGGAACCGCCGACACCAATGACTTCATTTCAGAGCTTTCAAAGGCAAGTGAGCAAAATTTAGCCCCGAGTTTTGGGAGCTTTCTCACTCAGCCGGGGGTTCCATTGCTGAAGTTCACAGGTGACCAGTATCGACAAACACGTTATTTACCCTTTGGCTCTTCGCTTAATCCACATGAAACATGGCAGATCCCCTTCTGCCCAGAACAGGGAGGTTGTCAGTTGCTCCGTTCAGGCTCTGGAACTCTCAGTAATTTTGGATTCCCTTCTCGCAATGGCCTAGGCTATTACCGATTTTCGGGAGACTACCCAGCGAACTCAGAGTCGATCGGGGACCAAATCGCTCAAATTGCCAATCTCAATGCTTCATTTAACGCCGGGATGATTGATACAAAAACAGCTTTAACTCAGCTTGGTGTATTTACACAAAAACCTTATAGACAGCTTGCAACCGCACCCATGAGTCTTCTAAGCTGGCTCAAGTTTTTTGCAGTCCCCGACAGTGATGCATTAACAGCTTATGCCAAAACTGTTTACTCGATAAAACCCTCTATGAACGAGCCTGATGAGCAGCGCCTGTTCGATGTTGCTTACTTAGACTTCATGGCAACAGTGGTTGAGGACTCTAAAACTCGGTTGGAGTTAGTTCAGAAAGGTCTCGAGTTTTTGAAGAATCCAAACAGTATTCCATCAGATACCGCCCCACTGGCGCTTGAAATACTGATTCAAGAAAAACCTCAACTCTTTATAAAACTCACACAAAAATTAGCGAAAACAACGGATGCTATTCAGAGAGGTGCACTTCTCCGAGGAATGGCAGAATCTGACAAAGCACTTGATTTTGTTTTATCGCCTCTATTGAAGAAAAATGAAATGCTCTCTCTTTTGAACAGTTACATGTCTACACCTGAAGATGCTCAGAAGGGGCTTTCTTGGCTTGAAAAGAACTTGGCGAATGTACTTCGTGTTTTGCCAGAAAAAGCCAGCGCACATTTGCCCTCCGTTGCCGGCAATCTTTGTTCTGAACCAGATGCCAAAAGACTGGAGATACTCATCAAACCGGTTGCCCAAGGACTCCCAGGAGCTCCCAGAGCTCTTGCTGAAACTCTTGAGGAGATTAGGCTGTGTGCAGCCTTGGTTAAGCAGCAAAAGCCGGCTGCAACCAAGTTTCTAGGCACGTTTACAGAAAAATAAAAGCCAGCTGTTGTAAGCTTCCTAAATGATAGAGCTTACAACACGCTTTAATTCACTGAGTGATATTCTTTCTTATCACATCGCCCATTGGAATTCTTATGATGCGCTTCATTACGCAATCAACACGATTATTGCCGCACTCCTTGGTTGGTTAATCGGATTCAATCATGAAAAACCCAAAATAAAAATTGGCGCACGAACTTTTTCTGCTGTAGCCATCGGTACGTCTCTGGCCTCCGGCTGCTTGATGCATCTGGCACATCTTTTTCACTCCACCAGCATGCCGGCTGTTGATAACATCATGACAGGCATGGGATTTATTGCTGGCGCTGTCATCATCAGAACACATGATGACTCGGTGTATGGCCTCACATCAGCAGCAAGTCTCTGGGCTACAGGCATCGTAGGCCTGGCGGTTGGTCTTGAATTTTATGCCACCGCCATTTTAGCCGCAATTATTCTAACGTCATTTTTGTGGCTCACCCGTCATGCGGATGAGTAGCCACCCTTATACAACGCCGCGAGATTTTTCTTCGCGTGAATAACCTTTGGGGCCGTTCGCTTGAGCAGCCGCAACACGGGCTCTAAAGTTATGCATCATGAACAAGTAAGCGGCTGGAGCTGCAAAGGTTGACGAAAATGCACCGAGTGCAAGACCAATCGTCAAAACTGCTGCAAAGCTCTTGATCACGCCACCAGCGAATACCCAGAGCGAAATCGATGAGAACAACACGGTCAACGCCGTGTTGATCGTACGGCTCAAGGTGTCATTCACAGCTTTGTTTACGATGTGTGTCAGCTCTGATTCAGGGATACGGGCTCGATCCCCTGGGGGTAGGGTCTCACGAATACGGTCATACACCACAATCGTATTGTTAATCGACACACCCACCACAGTCAAAAGCGCTGCCACAGATGGCAAGTCAAATTCATACCTCAAAAATGTGAACACCAAAAACGCACCAAAAGTATCTTGGATCAAGCACACCACGGCACCCGGTGCAAAGAACAAGTCGAAGCGAATGGCAATATAAATCAAAATTGCCAGAATTGCGTAGAACACCGCCAGAGCCCCATCGGTTCGAAGCTGCTGAGAAACCTGACTGTCTACGAAGTCCACTCGACGAACCTCTGCAGAACCAAACTTAGCTGTGAGAGCCTCAGCAATCTTGTCTGAGACACCCATGAACAAAACATTGTACTCAACATAGCCATTCTCAACGCCACCTGGCATTAAAGCGCTGGCTAAATCAACACCTTTTCGAAGTTTGAAACCACTCTTACTGTTCAAGATCTCGGCCAACTGAGCTTGCTGTGCTTTTGTATCTTCAGCAGCTTTAACCCGCACCATCAACCTATCTGCACTGCCTGGGTCACGGCGAACCTGAGCCTCGCCAACTTCTCCAGTTAGTACAGCAGTGATACGATCAACGTCTGTTTGAGCAAACGTTTCCATTCGTTCAACGCGAATCAACATTTCATGACTGTCTTTCGTTCCGTAAGACTGAACTTGATTTTTTTCATAACCCAATTCATCTAATACCCGTCGGATCTCATCTGCGTGGACTTCTTGGGTGAACTGAACTTGCATTTCAGTCCCGCCTTTAAAATCAATACCCCAGTTCAAGCCCAGCACCATGGTACCAACAATGGCAATCACCGGAATCACAAAGGAAAGAATCAAAGAGGGCTTAAAAAACCGAACGAAATCAACTTCACTCTTTGGGTCAAAAAATCGAAACATCTTGCGGCTCATATGGATAACTCCTTCGGCCCTTGAGCGGTCACCATGTCAAAGAAAATTCGGGTTATAAACACAGCCGTGAAAATCGATAGAACCGTTCCGATAATCAACATCATCGCAAAGTTCTGAACAGGTCCGGTTCCAAACTCCCAAAGCACAATACCTGCAATAAAGCTCGTCACGTGAGAATCAAACACCGCCGTAAACGCTGATTTGTAACCTGTCTCAACTGCCTGTTGAGGTGACTTGCCTAAACGTAGCTCTTCTCGAATACGCTCGTTGATAATCACATTCGCATCAACAGCAATACCAAAGGTTAATAGAAGTCCAGCAATACCCGGCAACGTAATCGTCGCTCCAAGCCATGCAAGTGCAGCCAACATCAGGATCAAGTTGTAAAGCACTGCAACAACCGAAAAGAATCCGGAAATCCTATAGTAGAACATCATGAGCAGCATCACCAAGATACTTCCCACCAAGAAAGCCTTCTGACCTTCTTTCACAGAATCAGCCCCCAGCGATGGACCCACACTGCGTTCTTCTCTAAAGGTTACAGGAGCAGGTAATGCGCCAGATTTCAACACAAGCGCCAACTGGTTCGCATCACGCAGGATTTCTTCCATGTTCTTGTTGCCACCCAAAGTGATGCTCGCACGGCCATTTGGGATTCGAGTTTGGAATACAGGTGCACTATCCACACGCTCTTCGAGAACGATTGCCATTCGATTTCCAATATTCACCTTGGTAAGCTCATCAAAAATTCGAGCACCTGCTTGGCTAAATGCAATCGCTACAGCTGGACGAGGATCCATGTCGCTCTGACGAGAAACCTGAGCGTCGACCAAGTCCTCACCTGTCAAAGTAACTTTTTTCTCAAGAGTATAGGTTCTAAGGTGCCCATCGCCCGCCTGGCCATACTTGATCACGTCATTCTCTGGGACTTTGTCTTTTAAGTATGCTTTGACTTCGTCAAGCTTGGCTTCCGGGAAAACCAAGAACCAATCTTTTCCTTGGCCTCCATTTGGTTTCCCATAAGCACTTTTGACAAGCTCAACATCTTTGGGAAGATCTTTCAGCTGGCCCAAAAAGTCGGTTTGGTCGTCACACATTTGAAACTCAAGCTGAGCCGTTCTACCAATCAGACTCTTGGCTTCATCAGGGTTATCAAATCCTGGCAACTGAATTTGTATTTTATCACCAGAACGCTTTGAAATACTCGGCTCAGTCACACCCATCTTATCAATACGAGTACGAATCGTATTGATGGTTTGGTCAACCGCATCACGACGAGCCATCTGAACCATGTTTGGATCTAGCTCAAACTCAATGGTCAAATCGTGTTTGCGTTTGACGCGAACTTCGCCAAATTTTTTACCGGCAAACTCATCAAATGCTTCAAGATCTTTTGCATTCGCAAAGGTTGCACTCAAATTAGGATCGATGCTCACAAAAGCCAGTTTCTGCTCTTTGGCATAATCCTTCAAACGCTCTGCTGTTCGAGCAGTACGGTCCTTAAGTGCTTTATCAACATCAACACCCAGAACCATGTGAATCCCACCCTGCAAGTCAAGGCCGGGAACGATATGAGAATCAATCGTCCAAGACGGCAGCATTTTATGAAACGCATGCTTGTCTCGGCGGACTTCCCTGAGTCGTGCCTCATCTAAACTAAAATAGACAGCCGTTGGGACCAGCAAATAGATTGCAAATCCTAAGAGGCCAATCGCGAATATCAGTCTTGTTTTCCAACTTTCAAACATGAAGCACTTTCCGGGTTAAGGTTCAAGAAGCAATTAATGCCTGGACGGCATGTTTTAGCACCTTTAGCTTGTTTTTGTCCAACATCTCCAAAATAACATACCTATCCTCAACAGAAAAAATACGGCCAACGATTCCGCTGCTTAGCATAACTTCGTCGCCTTTCTTCAAAGAATCGATCAATTCTTGGTGTTTTTTCTGTTGTTTTTGCTGGGGCCTGATCAAGATAAAGTACATGATGGCGAACATTCCGCCAAACAACATGATCATTGACATCAATCCACCACCTTCTGCGCCACTCTGGCCAAACATTTCGCCCATTTTTTAAACTCCTCTAATTTCGAGAGACGAACATATTTTCAGGTCTTTTGCAAAAGGGTGCCAGATACTACTCTTGAGGCATCACAGTTTCTAAAGAAGACTCTGCGCCGTATTTTAGTAGTAAAGCAATGATTTGACTCATGGATTCTGAATATGGTTGTTCTATCACGGCCTCTAGAACGGTTTGGGTCATGAAGCCCAGCTCAGGAGAAACCCCTCTTTCCAGCAGTAGCCTAACAACTTCAACGTGACCTTTTAGGGCTGCTGCAGCGAGTGGAGTACCAGATGAAGGGTGAAATTTACTGGCTCTCGAATCTAAATCCATTAGCGTTCTTACTGTTTCCAGGTGCCCATTCCGTGCAGCAAGGTAAAGCAAAGTGCCCGCATAAAACCCATCTTCTGCATGTACACTACAAAATGAACTTGAATCGAAACCAGGTTCTTTTGAGAGTTCTTTCAGCCACTCTGTTTCCCCTCTTAAAGCGACGCCACATGATTCAGAGTTAACACCGCTACCAGAGTAAGATTTTAATGTAAATAATAAAAATACCACAAGATATTTATTCACAAATCAAGATTATATATCTTAAAGAATTTGTCAATAGAGCGCCATGGGTCTCACACGGAGTTTTGCTCTGTTGCCATGAGTGCTTTTTGTTGATGCAAATAGACCATGACAGGTATCACAACTCCTAGTGCTAAATTCTCAATCGCAGCGGTTAACCCACCCCATTCTTGAATCACAGCAGAAGTTTCATTTGAAATATTGGTGTGAACCGACCACCGAAATGACCACATAAAATTCGATATCGCCTGACTCGCTGCGTACACAGTAGCCACAATTGCCAAGCCTCTCGCGCTTGCCAAGCCGTCTAGACATCCTTCACAGGCATGATTTGCTTGTGCTCCAATTAGTCCACAAAGAATAATTGCGTGGAACAGTCTCATGATGCAAAAAACAGAAATACAGCTCGGCGCATTCCCCTTTGCATTGCGATTAAATCGCCCCCTACTCGTCAAACGTCGATTTTTGAACTCACCTGACCCATTCATCTATACTGGAGAGCTCGTCACCTATTCTTGTCTTGGGCATACCGGTTACGGCGAAGTGGTGTATTCAAAAGAGCTTGCGCATGAGATGGCCGAACTTGATTTGCAAAGTCGCTTAACCGGAAAATCAATCCCAGAATTGCTTGGAAGGCCTGTGTTGCATGAAAATATTTCGGTTGCGTGGATGTATTCTTCGATTGCCCAACACAGGGGAACCTTACCCCTACCCCTCTCCATACAGTGGAGAGGGGACCTGCAACATGTAGGTAAGTGCTTAAAATTTAAAGTTGGCTCTAACTGGGCACTTGAGGCTGAACAGTTACTTGAATTGCGTCGAAATATTGGCCCCAACTATAGCATTCGGCTTGATGCCAATCAGTCCATGTCGCTTGAAGATGCTATCGAATTCGGGAAACGTGTTGCATCGGTAGGTATCTCGTATTTTGAAGAGCCACTGAAAGATCCTAGCCTGATCCCTGCATTTGCTGATGCTACAGGTATCGCAGTCGCACTCGATGAATCACTCAGTCAGAACATTGAGATCCCACACGGCGTAACTACACTGGCCCTTAAACCTTTCATGATGCCAAATTTAAAAGCCATTTTCTACTGGATCGACTTAGCCAACGATCGTGGTTTGGATCTGGTTGTGAGCTCATGCTTTGAAAGCGCTCTAGGCATTAGCTGGCTCGTCATGCTCGCCGGAATTGCAAGCCCCAAACTACTACCAGCAGGACTTTCAACTTATAGCTGGTTTGAAGAAAATTTTTTTGAGCCTCAGTTTTGTGCTTCAACAGCTATTTTTAAAATACAGTCTTTTCAGATACACACTTCATCCGCAGTTTAGTTTCTTGCCTGGAACAGCCATTCACTTTGGCAATCACAACGTCTGTCTCAAAAAAATCCCGATCGAGGACTGTAAACTGGACATTGTCGTAACTAATACCACTCAAACGGTCTGCAGCATCCACAAGATATGATGAGCCTAATCGCTGGAGCATGAAAATCTGATGTGACCCTGCGAAGGACAATCTCCTATCTGAAGTAAAAACAGCAAGTTTAGCAACACCAGAAAAGCTAGCAGTAGAATATATGATTCTTGCCCCATTATCACTGCTGCATTCAATTAGTCTGAGCGCAGATACATGAAGGGAAAACAGCACAAAAAAGACGGTTAAAATTCTCATAGTCTTGGTTTCTAGTGAACAACCCATAATTTTGGCTTTCAAAATTTGGAAATAGGCAACTCGAATGATATTTTATTATCATGGTTAAATTCACAGGCAGGGGTCAGGCCTCCAAAAGAGCACCTACAGAAATGGAGGACTCAAGATTTGAAGATAAGCGTCATCAAGTTGAAGCTAACGATAAAGCAAAACCAACGACTCATTTGCAAGAATTAAATCCCAACACTCTTGAAGAGAGAGAACCAAGTCTATACGGGTCTATGTATGAAGACCCGGATAGATTTGAGACTCCTCAAGGCAAAAAAAAGCCAATCGGTCGAGGAAGCTATGGGCAAGTAAAAGCAGTAGAAGATCCAAATCAAGGCCAGATAGCAATAAAAATTATCCACAATATAAATGAAGACTCTATTGAAGGTTTAACAGAACATGAAGTTTCAACCGAAGGAAGAGCTCTGCTGCGTCTACAGGGGATAAATCATATCCCCAAACTCTATGGCGCAAAATTCAAGAACAAAACCTATAGAATCATGATGGAGATGGCTAGAGGAAAATCACTTGAAGAGCCCCCAGATGACTTATCAACTAAAAGCAAAAGAGCTATCGCTCGCCAGCTTCTAACAACAATTAATGAGTGTCATCAAAGAGGGGTTGCGCATTTAGACATTAAACCAGGCAATTTAATTTTTCATAGAGACAGTAGAGAATTAACTATTGTAGATTTTGGTTCTGCTCGTTTTTTTACTCCAGGCAAGCCAGTCACTGATGCCTTAGGTGATATCCCAAGAGGAACAGAGGCTTTTCGAAATTTGGAAATAACTAATGCTGGGAATCTTGTTGAGATTGACAAATACTCGATTGCAGTCAGTTTAGCATCAATTTTTGCTGGATTTTCTCACATAGAACCAGAGAAATTTTTAAACGCTAACTGGGCTAAAGCAGGCGAGAAAGACTTTATTAGAGCCTGCCTAAAGCCAGGCTCGCTATCAGACTTATTGCAACACCCCTGGTTATCTGAATAAAAAACCCCGGATTACTCCAGGGGTCTTTGTCATCCCGCGCCTCGACCCGGGATCTATGGACCCCGCATCCAGCCTACGCCGAGGCTTCGGCCGGCAGGCAAGTGCGGGGTGACACAGGTGTGGGGGTTAGAAGCCCATACCACCCATTCCGCCCATGCCTCCCATACCACCCATGCCGCCCATTCCGGCGCCAGGAGCAGCAGCTTCTTTCTTCTCTTCAGCTTTCTCGGCCACCATTGCTTCAGTGGTGAGCAAGAGTGAAGAAACCGACACAGCGTTTTGAAGTGCTGTACGGGTTACTTTGGTTGGGTCCATAATACCCCAAGCAATCATGTCGCCGTATTCTTCAGTTGCAGCGTTAAAGCCAAAGTTGCCAGTGCCTTCTTTAACTTTGTTCACGACCACGGAGCCTTCATGGCCTGCGTTAGCAGAGATCATGCGCAGCGGCTCTTCGCAGGCACGCTTCAAGAGCTCGACACCAAACTGCTCATTGGCAGCAACTTTGAAACCATCCAAAGCTTTCAATGCACGAAGCAAAGCAACACCACCACCAGGAACAATACCTTCTTCCACGGCAGCGCGAGTAGCATGCAAAGCATCTTCTACGCGAGCTTTCTTCTCTTTCATTTCTACTTCAGTAGCAGCACCAACGCGAACCACTGCAACACCACCGGCCAACTTAGCCAAACGTTCTTGCAGTTTTTCACGATCGTAGTCTGAAGTGGTTGCTTCAATCTGACCGCGGATTTGCTTAATACGAGCTTGGATTTCATCAGCTTTACCAGCGCCATCGATCAAGGTTGTGTTGTCCTTGTCTACAGTTACGCGCTTCGCACGACCGAGATCTGCAAGACCAACGCTTTCAAGCTTAATGCCCATATCTTCCGAAACAAAGCGTGCACCGGTGAGGGTTGCAATGTCTTCAAGCATGGCTTTACGACGGTCACCAAAACCTGGAGCCTTCACAGCGCAGACATTCAAGGTACCACGCAATTTGTTCACGACCAAAGTAGCCAAGGCTTCACCTTCGACTTCTTCAGCAATGATCAAAAGTGGACGACCTGACTTAGCGACTTGCTCAAGCACAGGGATCATATCTTTAAGGTTCGAAATCTTCTTTTCGTAAACCAAGATGTATGGGTCATCCAAAGTGGCTTCCATACGTTCAGCATTGCTGACAAAGTATGGAGACAGGTAACCACGGTCAAACTGCATACCTTCCACAACTTCCAAAGTGGTTTCAAGGCTCTTGGCTTCTTCAACTGTGATTACGCCTTCTTTGCCTACTTTTTCCATTGCTTGGGCAATGATTTCACCAATGGTGTTGTCGCCATTCGCTGAAATCGTACCAACCTGAGCGATTTCTTTGTGATCTTTGGTTGGCTTAGAAAGCTTCTTCAACTCTTCGACCAAGACTTTGGTTGCTTTGTCCAAACCACGCTTGATTTCCATTGGGTTGTGACCAGCTGCGACGTATTTGGAACCTTCAGCAAAGATTGCCTGAGCCAAAACGGTTGCAGTGGTGGTTCCATCACCGGCATTGTCTGAGGTTCTGGAAGCGACTTCCTTCACCATCTGGGCGCCCATGTTTTCGAACTTATTGGCCAGCTCAATTTCCTTCGCTACGGTCACACCGTCTTTGCTAATGGTTGGTGAGCCCCAGCTCTTTTCAATCACCACATTACGGCCCTTTGGACCCAAGGTGACTTTCACAGTGTTTGCGAGCAAGTTTACGCCACGGAGTAGTTTCTCACGAGCGTTGGTATCAAAAATAATCTCTTTTGCAGCCATGGTTATCTCCTTTAAATTAAGCAATCACGCCAAGCAGGTCGTCTTCTTTGAGCAGCAAGAAGCTCTCAGCGCCTACTTTCACTTCAGTTTCTGCATATTTTGCGAACAAAACCTTATCGCCAGCTTTCACGCATACTGGTCGGACAGTTCCGTTTTCGAGTCTTTTGCCAGTTCCCACTGCAACGACTTCGCCTTCAAGCGGCTTTTCTTTTGCGGAATCGGGGATGTAGAGGCCCCCCTTGGTCATTTCTTCACTGGTTAATCGCTTAACCAATACGCGGTCATGCAACGGTCTAAGTTGTGCCATTTGTTCACTCCTTTTAAATGTTCTGGCAGGAGTGTAAGCACAGGGGCAAAAGGGTCAAGGGGTCACAGGTACTGCCTATAGTGCTCCCGATAGATCTCCACCAAAGTCAGGAACATGGTTACCACCAATGGGCCATAGAACAGACCCAAAACCCCAAACAGGTGGACCCCGCCTAAAACAGACAAAAGCACTAAAACAATGTTGACGCGGCTCTTACCTGCAATCAATTTAGGCTTAATAATCAGCTCACAAACGATTAAGTAGGCGACATTATAAAAGAAATAAGCCCAGGCCTCACCAACACGGTTTTGACCTACGAGCACCAAGGTTGCCGGTAAAACAATAATCCAGGTCCCAACGACAGGCAAAAATGCTGAAAGTCCAAGTACCAGACCCCAGAAGAAGGCTGGTCCTAAGTCAAACATATAAAAACCAAGGCCCCCTAAAACGCCTTCCAGAAACGCCACAAACCCATTACCTAAAAAGACAGCCTTGCTGATTTCACTGAATCTACTCACCAAGAATTCTTTTTCGTCTTCAGGAAGCGGGGAAATATCCATGAGGTACTTTTTAAGGTCACTACCCATCACAAAGAACATAAAGACCAACATCATGGTAATGGCAAAGTTATAAGCAATAAACAGTGCATTGCTGGCTACTTCACTTAAACGATCGTAAAGCATCATCCCGAATGAACTCATCAAACTAGAAATACTGGTTACAATTTTTTCTGCCGGAATCGGGAGGTCAAGTTTTTCTGCTAAACCTTGGATTTGCATCACCAATGGGTGCTGGCTAGAAAATTGCGACAGTGGTGAGCCCAGCAAATTAATCATACTCTTGCTTTGATAAAACTCAAAAGCCTGCCTCGAGAGCTGGCTAATGAAAAAGCTGAATGGCAAACTCACACAAAGGATAATCACCAGCAAGGCTGCTGTTGCCGCCAAATATCGATTACCCCACAGGATTCTCACCAAGCGGTTATAAAATGGATTAAAGATCGAAACTAAAACCAAAGCTAAGACGATTGGGGTCACAAACACCCAAAACAGCTGAACCGTTAAGTAAAGCGTAAACAGCAACAGAATCAAAAATACAGCCAAGGTCAATCGTGAATTCGACATCAAGAAATCATAGCACGATTATCTACCGATAGTCCCGGTTCAAAATACTTCAGAGCGAGGGGTTTGAAACCCGCATCATGCAAAGCCTGCTCCAAGGAACTTCTCATATCTGGCGGGACAAAACACAGTGCAATATCTCCGCCGCCGGCACCACTTGGTTTCGAGTAAGCCCCGAATTGCCTACAGATCGCCCAGATTGCTTGGTGCTCAGAACTCAACAATTGAATCTTCGCCCGCTTGCCAAGTTCTAAGTGAAGCTTGCGGTTCTCGGTCACCAGAGATGCCAACTCACTCCAGCCCAAAAAACCGGTATAAAACTGCTGCCAAGCATTGGTCAGCCCGCCCAAATCTTTCATCAGCTGCTCATAAGATTCGGGGGCACTTTTTTTAAATAAATCCACTTTGGCTAAAAACGAGGCGGTCTCTTTTGACGCCCCCGTAAAAACGGTCATCACCATAGATTCATCAATGTTGGGCCACAAAGATTCTGGGCGGCCATTTTGGAATCGAATCAAACCACCTTGATAACAAGTAGCAACATCGATCCCTGAACCAGAACCCTTAAAAAACGCCCGATGACCTTCAAGGGCTCGCTCATAAGCATTTTCAGGGTCAACAAACGCAGCCATACATACAGCGACTGCCGCAGAAGACCCAAGTCCCATCTTTTGAGCCCCAACATAAAGCTCACTGGAGTCTATTTCAAAATTCGCTTTGGCTTTTACCCCCGCGGAGACCGCATCCCACAGCTTTGACCGGTGCGTGTTTGGTGATGATTCTAGAAAAACACGTCGGTTCACCGCCATGGCTAAACCTGGGTACCCCTCCAAAACAGCATACTCACCAGCTAAAACCAATTTCCCGGGCGCACTGATCATAAACAGTAGGCCCCTGGCCCTGGCCCAGCGATTGAGACTCCCAGGACACCCGGCACTTGCTCCAACTCTTGCTTCCAGGCTTCGGCATGTTCTGCCAAACAAAGTACTTTCACATGAGGCCCTGCATCCAAAGTAAAATAACCTTCCAAGCCTTGTTGGCGCAGCACGCGAACAGCATTCATAGCTGCAATGCTGGCTGGCTCAAAGTACCAGTATCCTGGACGTGCAGCCATTAGGCTCGCGTGCATTTTTAAAGTTGAATATTCTGTTAATTCGCCAAGCTTTGAAAAATCTCCTTCCTCAATGGCGGAAAGAGCAGCCCGCAGATCATCTGCATGGGTCATCACCCAGCGTGAATAGTATGGAGAGGTTTCGGATGTGTGCTTCATCGCCTGACGTGAATCGATCGATTTTTCATTCGGGCTGCAATTCACCACCAAAAGCTTCATCTCAAACTTCGGAGCCTGAATGGGCTCTGCATACCCTTCCAAATGCATGCGAGCAAACCCTGGAAAAATACTTCGAGTAGCAGAGCCAGAGCCCAAACGCGCCAATTCACTCAAAGCTTTCGTGTCTAGCCCAAGCTCAAAGAACTGATTACACGCCTGCGCCAATGCGGCAAAACCAGACGCCGAAGAGGCAAGACCGGCATGGGTTGGAACATGATTTTTTGACATCACGTCGCAAAAAATATTCTTGCCTGAAATCTGACGAACATGGTTTAGAAAGCGACCCACACGTTCAAATCGTTCTCCGGTTTGCTCAGAACCATTGAGGAAAAATCGATCCTGCTCTGCTTGGCGGATCTGGGTCTGGGTATAAAAAATATCAAGTGTCAGAGACAAAGAACCCGTGGCAGGAAGATTCCTGTCTGAGTTTGCCTTGCCCCAGTACTTGATCAACGCGATGTTACTATGGGCAATGGCGCTGACAGAGTTCATTGGAGGTGCCGATCGGAATTGAACCGATGTAGACGGTTTTGCAGACCGCTCCCTAACCACTCGGGCACGGCACCAGAGCCTAACTCTGTGACCCTATGCCACAACACCACAGCCGGGTCAACAGACGCATCCGTCATGAAGCTGGACTTTTAACTCATCACTATAGTACAAGCAGGCCTGGTTCGGGGCTGTAGCTCAGCTGGGAGAGCGCTAGAATCGCACTCTAGAGGCCACCGGTTCGATCCCGGTCAGCTCCACCATATGTTGAAACGATTCGTCCCTGAAGAAATTGATTTTAAAGCCACTGTCATTTGTCTCACAGTCGCCTTCTGTTTAACTTTTATTAACTTCATTAAGATCCAAACCGACACACAACTCGAACATCTTATAATTTGGGCATCCAAATGTTTTGTGTTTTACTTTGTTGTCCCAAGTCTGGTCATGAAGTGGATTCTTGGAGATCACTGGCAAGACTATGGCTTTAAGCTCAAAGGGTCCCTGAAAAGCTGGCAACTGTATTTGGCCATGTTTCTCTTCATGCTGCCGGTCATCTACATCTGCTCACAGACACCTAACTTCAGAGAGCATTATCCATTTTATAGAATCCAACCCTGGGAAAGTTTGTACCCAAATCTATTCATTTGGGAGTTCTTTTACTTTTTGCAATTCTTAGGACTCGAATTCTTCTTCCGAGGATTCATGGTTCATGGCCTCAAAAAACGTTTTGGAATTCACTCAATTTTGTTCATGCTAATCCCCTACTGCATGATTCATTTTGGGAAACCCTTTCCTGAATGCATCGGTTCCATATTTGCCGGATTGATCTTGGGCTATTTAAGCTTTCGAAACAACTCTGTCATGCTGGGTGTTGCGATTCACTATGCTGTGGCCTTAAGCATGGATTTGCTTGCGCTTAGTTAGATAGAAAAGCCTTCACACTGATATCTTCATCAATTTCTGGCCAATGGATACCATAACCACTTGGAGATACCTCCATATGAAGACGCTGCCCAGGAGTAGCATTTTTCAGCTTTGGGAACAGCTCAAATGGAACGTTCACCCGTTGGCCATCATTCATCTGAACAACAAGTTGTTCATCCGCAATACGTACTTCTTTAATACGCAACTCTTCACCGGATCTTTTGAGCGACAAAACCATACCACTGTTCCCTAAATAAAACGGAATTCTCTTTTACAACTCTCATAATAGCCCGTTGCGCTGAATCAGACAAGGCATAGGAAAAGTCTGCCTTAATCGGCTCTAACCATACTTTCATTTCACCACCATGGCCTTCTATGTGCACATGGGGCGGCTCATCTCCTTCATTCGAGTAGAAAAAGTATCTGAACCCTGCTTTTCGGTAAATTGTTGGCATAGCAATCCTAGTTCGCGATCCCGTATTGCATAGAGTTTATCAAAAGTTTGCCTAAAGAGTTTGTGAATACATTCCACATCTTTGAGTTCCCAGGTAACAGCTGCGTAGTGTTTTTCCCAATCAGGCCAATGGATGAAATTAAGCTCAAATGTGCGGCGGTAGTTTTGGAGTTGAGTGAGACCCTGGGGAGTTGGTGCTGTCACCCCGGCCACCGAGCCGGGGTCCAGTGTCGGAAACCTCACCCCTAACCCCTCTCCACCCAGTGGAGAGGGGGCCTGCAACGCGTAAGTTTTGCACCGACTTTGTTTGTCTCTTCCGGTTTCCAATAAAAGACCGGCCTCTTTCAGTTTTTTAATTGCTCGGCCAATCGTCCAGCGCGAGCAGCCGAGTTCTCTGGCAAGCTCTTTTTGCGAGATACATATGTTATCTTGCCCCCCGTGCGGCAGGGGCCCTCTCCACCGAGTGGAGAGGGTGCTTCGCGGCTTGTCCGCCGAAGCCTCGGCGTAGGCGGAAGCGAAGCGGGTGAGGACTTCCTGGGCACGTTTCGACAATTTGATTTCCGACATACGAACTCCATGCGTCACTTGACGCATTGTGGCCGAGCCCATATGTCTGGTCTCGGCCTAAGTGGCTGCCGTATTCTCCGTAACCGCTCAAAGTTCAGGAGAATGCGGCTTTGCTAATTTTGTGCAGACACCATGCCTGCTCAGGGTTAGTCGCTACCCAAAATAAAATCGTTTGAGTTGCACTTCCCCTCTCCACCCTGCGGAGAGGGGTTAGGGGCCTGCCCGCCGAAGCCTCGGCGAAGGCGGGTGAGGTTTCTGAGTAATGTGTTACACTAGAGCCCATGCTTTATTTGGAACCCAGGCTTTGGATTATATTTTTACTTGGATTCTCGAGCGGATTACCGCTGGCTTTAACTGCAGGAACATTAACTTATTGGCTGGCTGAAGTTGGTGTCAGCAATACATCAATCGGGCTGTTCGCTCTAGTTGGGGTGCCATACACGTTCAAATTTGCCTGGGCACCTTTGGTTGACCGCATGTCTCTGCCTGGGTTTACTCAAGTTTTTGGCCGAAGACGTGGATGGATGCTCCTGTCACAGCTTGCCTTAGCAGCTGCCATGTTCTCAATGTCACTCATCAACCCTTCTGAAGCACCTGGGGCGATTGCAGGTTTTGCTTTGTTGTTGGCGTTTTTGTCTGCAACCCAAGATATCGTGATTGATGCTTACAGGGTCGATATTCTAGATGAGAAACTTTATGGGGCGGGCGCCGCCACCATCGTATTCGGTTATAGGATTGGCATGCTAGCCTCCGGCGCAGGCGCTCTTTATTTGGCCCATTTTTATTCGTGGCAATTGGTCTACCAAACCATGGCTGGGCTCATGGGCGTTGGCCTCCTTGCCACTCTTTTAGGGCGAGAACCCGTGCGTGTTGAAGCTCCCAGAGAACATAGTTGGTTTTATAACGCAGTTGTTGCGCCGTTTGCAGATTTTATGACCCGCCCCGCTTGGGTTTTAATTTTAGCATTTGTTGTGTTTTACAAATTGGGAGATGTGTTCGTCTCCAGCATGACCAGTCCATTTTATTTGGCGATGGGCTTTTCAAAAATCGAAATTGCTAATGTCACCAAAGTTTTTGGCATTATAGCCACTTTGTTAGGCTCATTCCTCGGCGGTTGGGTGGTTTCGCGTTTGGGTATCTTAAAAGGCTTACTTGTGTGTGGTTTGGTTCAACTCGCTTCAAACTTTGCGTTTGTGGCACAAGCCTATGCTGGGCATGATTTAACGCTTTTGGTTTTTACAATCGGCATCGAAAATATTGCGGGTGGAATGGGAACCGCTGCATTGGTCGCGTATCTTTCAAAACTTTGTAATGCATCGTTTACTGCCACGCAGTATGCGCTGCTTTCGTCTCTGACTGCAGTGGGCAGAACATTCTTAGCGGCACCCTGCGGCGTTTTGGCAGATACTGTAAGCTGGCCAGTCTATTTTGGGATCTCGGGATTGGTTGCAGTTCCAGGGATGTTATTGCTTCTAGTGTTAATCAAGCAGCCAAAGCAAAGCTCTTAACAATAGAACAAGCGATATGCACATAGACAGGGACTTGAGCCTATTAGGCTTTCATGCGCGAGTGTTGGAACTCGCGAAGGACGAGTCGATTCCCCTCCTGGAGCGGCTCAAGTTCCTGTGCATATCTAGCAGCAACTTAGATGAGTTCTTTGAGATTCGAGTTGCCGGGCTTAAGCAAAAAGATATCGCCGGTCTTGGGACCCGTGAGCTTCTAGCGCAAATCGGTCAAAATGCTCATGCCCTGGTGGAAGACCAGTATAACGTATTTGAAAATAAGCTCCGCACTGAATTAACTGCCAATGGTATTCGCCTCCTGAGACGCAGCGAGTGGAATGAGGAACAAGCTGCTTGGATTGAAGAATACTTTATGAGGGAGTTACTCCCCGTATTAAGCCCTATCGGCTTAGACCCTGCTCACCCATTTCCGCAAATCCCAAACAAAAGTCTCAATTTCATCGTTTCTCTAGAGGGGAAAGGTGCTTTTGGGCGTAAAATAGAAGTTGCGATTATTCCGGCCCCCAGATCCCTGCCAAGACTCATACGGCTTCCAGCCGAGATCTCAAAAATAGAATATGAGTTTGTTTCTCTCGCATCCATTTTGAGAGCCTATGATGAGAAACTTTTTCCAGACATGAACTTGCTGGAAAGTTACCAATTCCGAGTAACGCGCAACAGTAATTTATTTGTCGATGAAGAAGAAGTTGAGGATCTGCTTGTTACCCTCGAAGGTGAACTCCCTTCTAGGCGATATGGAGATGCTGTTCGACTAGAAATAGAAGCTGACTGCCCGCCACAACTGACTCTTTTTCTCAAGAATCACTTTCACTTACAGGACCAAGACGTTTACAAAATTAACGGCCCTGTAAACTTGAGTCGCTTGCTTGCGCTTTATGATTTGGTCGAAAAGCCAGATTTGAAGTACCCCAATTTTATTGCCAAGCATCAGAGCATTTCGTTCGAATCCCTGCAGAAAAATGATGCATTGCTGCTGCACCCCTATGAATCCTTTAGCGCTATCTGTGATTTTCTGAAACAAGCGTCACAAGATCCTAATGTCCTTGTGATTAAGCAAACTCTGTATCGAACCGGTGCAGATTCAGTAATTGTCGACTACTTAGTTGATGCAGCCAACTCTGGGAAAGAAGTCACTGTAGTGATTGAATTGCGCGCTCGTTTTGACGAAGAAGCAAATATTTCACTCGCTACAAGACTCCAGCAAGCCGGTGTTCATGTTGTTTATGGCGTAGTTGGTTATAAAACACACGCCAAAATGCTTCTGGTGGTTCGCCGTGAAAACGGTGGTTTAAGACGCTATGTTCACCTGGGCACAGGAAATTACCACACAAAAACAGCTAGGCAGTATACGGATTACAGCTTTTTGACCTGTGACGCTCACTTCGGACAAGACATTCATCAGATCTTCATGGAACTTACTGGACTGAGCAAAGTGAACGAATTAAATGTTTGCCTCGAAGCTCCATTCTCCATGCGTCCAGGTTTTCTGGCCAAGATCGAACAAGAGACCAAGCACGCCAAAGCCGGAAAAAAAGCTAAAATCTTGGTAAAGATGAATGCATTGGCAGACCGCGAGATGATGGCGGCTCTTCAGAAAGCAGCTGAAGCAGGTGTCCAGGTAGATTTGGTCATCAGAGGGATCTGTGCCCTGCGACCTCAAAAAAATCTCCGAATCCGTTCGGTTCTCGGTAGGTTTCTGGAGCACACCCGGGTAATTTATTTTGAAAATAATGGAGACCCTGAAGTCTATCTTTCCAGCGCAGATTGGATGACTCGAAATCTTTCACAGCGCATTGAACTTGCATTCCCAATTAATAATCCTGAATTTAAAAAACGGATTGTTCATGAGTCTTTTGAGTTATATCTCGACGACAATGCAGGGAGCTTTGAACTCCGCGAATCAGGCGCATACTCAAAACCTAAAATAACCAAAGAAAAAAAGTCAGCGCAAGAAAGCCTCTTGGCGGAGCTCGTGCTAGAGCGTAAGGAGCCATGATGCATGATTTTTTGGCTCAAATCGAAGACGGTTTGAAAGCTGCCTTTGAAACGAGTACTTTGCTAGGACAAACCGGCGCTCACTTATGTTTGGCCTCCGACGCCAAACGTGTGCGTCCATTATTGACCTCCTATTTTGGAGAGTGTTTGAATATTCCTGTTGAGGATATAATCCCATTAGCGCTCGCCAGTGAATTAATCCATTCTGCCAGCTTGCTGCACGATGATGTGATTGATGCCGGAGATACGCGTCGAGGCAGACCAACCGTAAATGCCCAGTGGAGTAACTCCATCGCGGTGCTTTCAGGGAACCACTTGTTGTCCACAGCCTTCAAGTGTTTGAGAAGCTTCTCATCTGAAATCACTCAAGAGGCGATTTCTGTGGTCAGCGAAATGACTGAGGCTGCCATTTTAGAACTTCAAATGCGCGGCAGCCAAATACATACAACCAATGACTGGCGTAAGATGGCTGTTGGAAAAACTGGGTCACTTTTTGCGTTTTGTGGCACCTCTATTGCGTTGCATGCCAATAACCCTGCTGCCAAAGAAGCATTCAAGACCTCTGGACATCATATCGGTCAAGTATTTCAGTTGGTCGATGATTTGCATGACTTAAAAGAAGATGCGAATAACGCAGAAGGCTCATACCCAAGGCTTTTGGCTTTGGCAGGTAACCAAGATCCAATTGCTACGACCAAAAAAGAGCTAGAACGTCAGGCTAAGCTCGGCTGTGAAACTTTAGGCCCTTGGCTTCAAACTTCTGGTGGATCCAAAATACAAATTTGGTTAGAACAGCTTACATGCTTAGGCTGCTCTTTCTAACTCTCTTTCTCATGTGGTTTGTCCCTTGGGTCGGAGTGCTTAAATTAGGCGCTGTTATTTACCGCCCCTATGAAGCAGACGGAGTCACGAGGTATTGGGCTGTTGCGGGTCCTTGGTTTAAAACCTGGACGCCAGAAAATCAAATCCCCAAGGCTTGCACCAGGGCGCTGGTTGCTTCTGAAGATATGAATTTTTGGGATCACTGGGGAATTGATCCTGAAAACATTAAACGCGCAATGGAACGAAACGAACGCAAAGGCAAAATTCGTTATGGTGCCAGTACGATCACTCAGCAGCTGGTGAAAAATTTATTCTTAGCCCGCGACAAAAGTTATCTACGTAAATCTCGTGAAATCCTCGGCGCATTGCTTTTAGACCCCATCATGAGCAAAAGAGATCAACTCACTTGGTACTTTAATGTGGTTGAATTTGGGCCAAAGATCTATGGTATCCAGGCAGCTGCCAAAGCGTACTTTGGCAAAAAGCCCCAAAACTTAAATGCTCATGAATGCGCTACACTGGTAACCGCTCTGCCCTCACCGGTCAGAAGTTTCAAAGCTGTCAGAGCAGGCCTAACTTCTGCCTGGTTTGAATCACGTCGTTCGAGAATCTTGGAACGGATATTGAAATGAAACAGAAATGATGTTGATTTAAAGAAGTAATGAAACTCCTGCTGAGCATAATTATTTTTGGGGCCGTTGGCTGTAAACTCTGCGACAAAGGCAGCAAAGATGATGTCGTTCAGTGTCTTCAAGAAATGCCCAGTGAGAATCTTTTTACTTACGCCCCGACCAGACTCTATCTGCAGAAACATAAAGTTTATGTATCGTATACGACAAGCCCTGAGCGTCTGAAAGACTCCATCTGGATGCTCCGAACACTCGATTTAACCTATATCGAAAATATATTTTTGGCGATTCCAAAGCTCTATCGCAACAAAGACCCCTACCCAGAAATTCCTGATGAAATCTTAAAATTTCCAAAGCTTAAAGTGATCGCTCAAGACCAGGAAGATCTTGGGCCCATCATGAAAATCTTGCCCGCGATTGAAGAAGTTCGGGAAATCGACCCAGATGCAATCGTGATTTCCGTTGATGACGATATCGGGTACCAAAATGGCACCATTGGCCAACTCATTAAATATGCGGTGATTTATCCTCATGCGGTCATCGCTGCAGCAGGCAGTTATGCAGAGCTTTTTGGGATAAAGACTTACGAATGGCCAGATGATGATATGACTCGCAGGGCTCCTTACTGCGGCAATATTGGGATCAGCTACTGTAATATCGTCGAAGGTTATCGCGGCATTGCTTATAAACCGAGACTTTTTAATTCAAGCAAAATGACAGAAATGACTCGTTCGAGTAAATCCTGCAGAACCTCAGACGATCTGGTGATTTCATATGTTTTGGCAATGGACAAAGTTCCTAGGATCCGAATTGCAAACGATTTTGTTTATGACGTGCATCGATTTGATTTTGGCGAAGATGGCAACGCACTACACAAGGCGCCAAAATCTAAAGCTGACAGCTGGAATCCGCATTGGTCTTGGGAGGCTATGATCGCTAACACAACACACAGTGAGCGCTATCAACGGTGTGTTTATGAATACAAGTTAAAAATCAAATAAAACGCCTAGCCCAGCATCTACACCGAGTGAGCTCCAAATAGAATCTGCTGTAAAGTCATGAAGAGCAGGTCTCACTTCGATCGCTAAACGAACTCTTTCAGAGACTTCCATCACTGAACCAAGAGTCAAACGAAGGCCTATGCCGCTTTTCCAAACAGGGTCTCCATTATGCATGGTCTGCCCAAACTCAGCAGTAGGGCATAGATAAAGAGCTGCTGCTTCTCGCAAATGCCCACCAAAGGTCATACCAAAACTAATTGGGATCGCACTCGCATAATTGGGTGGATAACCCATCTGGCCAATGCCTGTGTAGGTATATCCAGCCTGCAGATGTGTTCCTAAGAATAACGACGAACTAATAGGCCTTAAATAGCGAATCATGAGATCGAGGCCGATGATTCCTGCGCCATTGGCAGGACTTTTTTCAGCTATTGACCCACCATGAAGCCCAAAGCCAAAGTCAAAACCAGCGCCCAAGGCTCGAACAAGATTGAGATCAGCCTCCAGAGCTGGGCGACCTGTAAAATTACCTAGAATGCTTAAACGCCAGGGGCGGTCGCTCTCTAATGGGAGCGCCATAAAGTGACTGGTCGTGGCGGTGTATTGTGCGTTCAGAGTAACTGCAAAAAGAACGAGAGAGAGATATCGCTTCATTTGGTAGTATCATCTATCAAATCTAGTGCTGTCCGGATAGCGCTTTTCTTTTCGCAATCAATGCCTGGGTCGTCTAACAATGCTTCAAGCTTGGTCTTAGCAGCTCGATTAATGAGATGCGTTGTAGAAATCCCATCTTCGTAAGGGTAGGTCTTGAATTTACCACGAGCGATAGCAGCTCCATAGTACTTCTCAGCCTTTTCTTGGGAAAAATCATCGCCATGCATCACTAAGTCTAATTTGTACTCATCAATATATCTCTCATCGAAAGTAATCGATGCGTCAGGAACTACCTCATCCACACCCTTAAAACTTTTAACTTGATTGACTCGTTGCTCTAACGTCATCACAGGTTCTCGTTTATAAGCCTTGATATCTCCGCCGCAAACACCCGCAATCAAGTATATTTGTTCGGGAGAGATGCCGAACTGCTCTGCAGCAATTGTGCGAGCTTTCTCGAATGAACGCTGGTGTCCATAGTGAGCCAAGTCATAGATCCCATCGACCCAAACCCGCTTTTTAGGTGCCTCACTCCCAAATACGAAGCTTGAGAAGAGAGCAATCAGTATCATGTGTTTCATAATTATCCTTGAGGGCATACAGCCGAATTAGGGAAAACCGCAGTCAAATAATCACACAGATATTTTCTGGTAACCGATGTGCTGAAGTTCTTGAATCGAATTTTATTTGAGCAAGCAGAGGACCCGTGCTCTCTCTGGATGGCAACATCTTCTTTAATCACAATCGTTTTGCCAATGTAAGTTGAAGCATAAAGATCGGGGTTGTACGGCATAGAATAGTTTGAGCCAAGAATCGTAAGCTGCCCTGGACCATCCGGCCCTAAGACTGCCTCCTTGGGATAGCTTATGTTGTAAGCCCGCATAAAAAGCTTATCGCCCTGTTCATCAAAAACAAAAATGTCCAAATGCGGCAAATAGTCCGCAGACAAATAACGCAAATAGCTTCTTTGCAGGAATTCTGCACTCAGCGTGGATGCCAAACTCAGTTGCACACCATCCAACACAGGCTTAGTCATAACAGCCTGCCAAAAATCAGGACTTCCTCCAAAGAACCCCCTGAATGCTGCGTTGGTGCTTGAATATACAGGATGCAGTTCGTACCCAAGTGCAGCAAGCTTGCTTCTCAACTCCTCGACGCGAGGTTCAAACTCTCTCGCGATCACACCGACATCAACATCATCATCCCAGGGTATAAATGCATTAAATCTGATCCCGCCATAAATACTTGCGCCATCGAGCCAATAAGTTAGTTTCATAGCCGTGAAGACTGGTGCAATATCGGTCAAGAGACGCTTTAAACCAACCAGTGTGAGTTGTGGACTCAGACAACTTTCGACATCACATTCTGCTCTTGAGAGTGATGGGTTTTGAGCCATGCACTCTGCGTAGCCAGCGTCTGAATAAGGCTTGCTTAGTTTGGGAAAAGGGTCCTCTAAGGTGCAGTTGGTAATAGCCAAAATCAGAACGATAATTATGCGCATGTGCTGCTCCTAGAAATAATAGCTAAATCCAACCTGACCCAATACAACTTCGACATACTGAAATCTTGCGGGAGAGAACGCAAACGCGATTGGGAAACCAACATCTAACATCCAGGATTCGTGCAGAGTCACCAAAAAGCCGGTCCAGAATCCGCCACGCCATTCAATGGTTTCAGCCCACCAATTCTGCAGACTGACTCCACCCAGTAGACCTACATATGGATAGATTGTTTGTTTTTCACCAAATACATAGCGAGTTTGAATCGATAATCCCCACGAGACTGGGTCCCAATAACCATTTTTTTCTCCGCTCACCAACGTAACCCCAAGCTTGGGGCGGGCCAGGATTTCAATGTGATCCCAAACATACCAGCTCACAGAGGGCTCAAGATTTAACTTGAGAGATAAGACTCCTTTTTCTGTGCCTTTAAAGGGAAGAGAAGCACTGCCACCGATTGACCAGTGATTTCTGAGCGGTTCAAAAATTGCAGCATTCACATTTATTGCGAACAGCAGTGCATAAACACTCAAAGACCTCGCTACACGAGACATATTCATGAGCATCGTTTACTGACGGTTTAACAAGTTGGCTAGGGAGATTCGTTGATTAAATTACCTCACCCGCCAGGTCATAGTCATGGGCGCTATCGATGCGCACTTTGACAATCTGCCCAGGGGTTAGAGGTTCTTCGGAAGACAAGTAAGTGACACCATCAATATCAGGCGCTTGAGACCAAAGACGACCCTTCATCAAAAGCGGGTGTTCTTCTGAGGGGCCTTCCACAATGGCTTCTTGGGTAGTGCCAATCAGCGCTTTCAGTTTGGCCTTGTGAATGCGTTTTTGGAGACGCATCAGCTTGTCGTAACGAGCCTTTTTGCTTTTAGCAGGGACGCGCTCATCAAAATCAAATGCCGCAGTGCCTTCTTCATCAGAGTACTTAAATACACCAAGACGTTCAAATTTGATCGCATCAGCAAAATCCATCAACTTTTGGAAGTCTTCTTCGTCTTCGCTAGGAAAACCCACCATCACGGTTGAGCGCAAGACAAGACCAGGCACTTTTTCACGAAGTTTCAGCAACAATTCAGTCAGCTTGGCTTGGTCTTTCCCACGACGCATGCGGCGTAGCACTTTGTCTGAACCGTGCTGAACAGGGATGTCCAAATAAGGCAGAATATTTCCACCCATCGCCAGGGCTTCCATCAATTCCGGGCTAAGACTTCGAGGGTAAGCATACATGCAGCGCACCCATTTGATACCTTCTACTTTGTTCAACGCCTTCAAAAGCTGTGCAAGCGTTGGTCTGCCAGGCAAGTCATGGCCATAAGCTGTTAAATCTTGGGCAATCAAACTGATTTCCACAACACCTTGTTTTGCAAGGCTCTCAGCTTCTCGAATCAAGTCTTCAATCGTTCGACTGCGCTGTTTGCCTCGCAATTTAGGGATAATACAGAAGGCGCAGGCATTGTCGCAGCCTTCGGAAATCTTCAGATATGCCGTATATTTTGGCATGGAGTTGACCCGTGGAAGGTCGTAGTTGGCCAAGTATTTAAGCTCGTGACTCACCAAGTTCTTTTTGATTTGAATGAGTTCAGTTTTGGGCTTGGTGAGTGCATTGGTAATTTGTGTAAAATCAGCCGTACCCAAGAAGTGGTCTACTTCGGGCATTTCTTGTTCGAGTTCTTTGGAATATCGCTGAGCCAAGCATCCTGAAACAATTAGCTTTTGGCCATGCTTTTTTTTGATTTCGGCCATCTGCAAAATTGCATCGATTGACTCTTTTTTGGCTTCACCAATAAACGAGCAAGTATTAACAATAATCGTGTCAGACTCTTCTGCGTTGTCTGTCAGGGTATGGCCCTGCTCAAGAGCTAAGCCGAGCATGTGCTCAGCATCAACACGATTCTTGGGGCAACCCAATGATATAAAATGTAATTGACTCACAGGGTGAAATTAGCCCACTAAAAAAGGGCTGTCTAGGGAGTGCGAATTGTCCGGAAACCTCACCCCGAACCCCTCTCCACCGAGTGGAGAGGGGGCCTGCAACGCGTAGGTTTTGCATCTCGTTTTTTTGTCTCGGCCAATTTCAACTAATAACCCCTCTGGATTCCAGCTTTCGCTGGAATGACATAAAGCCCACACCTGCTCGGCGCGTTTCGACAGTTTAGTGGTTTCATGGCATTAGTAAGGCTATTAAAATAGTAACGGCGTTCCAAAATCAGGGGCCACAAATGCCCCTGAATTGAGGCCAGCAGCCTGGATAGCCTCGCGCAAAAACATTTCAGGCTCGTTCAGGGGCTCTGCACTCAATTGAAAAGTCCCATAGTGCATCGCAACAGATTTCTTGGCATGCAGATCTTGGTGTGCCTTCACAGCTTCTGCAGGATCGACATGTGCATAGCGCATAAAATCACGTGGTCTATAAGCACCTATTGGAAGCAGAGCGATATCCATTGGACCAAACCTTTCAAAAGTCTGGGTGTAATGAGCGGCATAACCACTGTCACCACCAAAGTAGATTTTTTTAGAGGCAACTTCGACAACAAAAGCTCCCCACAAAGTTGTGAAACGATCGAAAAGACCTCGACCTGAAAAATGCTGCGTAGGCACGAAAGTAACTTGTAAGCCTGGGGCTATCCGAGCCACCTCCCACCAATCTAACTCGCGCACATGCGAAGAGTTGATATATTGCCCAACCCGTAGACCCACCAATATCTGGGGGTTATCCCGTGCAATTAATCGCTCCAAAGTTGGAAGGTCTAAGTGGTCATAATGATCATGACTAATCAAAACCACATCGATTTTAGGAAGTTCTTCAAAAGCAATCGCGGGCGCCCGAGCACGTTTGGGACCCATGAACGACACCGGGCTACAACGCTCCGAAAAAATAGGATCCGTAAGAATATTGTAACCGTCTGATTGTATCAAAATGGTGGCATGATTGATCACTGTAACGCGAGATTGAGAACCTGTTACTCGTTCAAGGGGCTTTGGAGCCGCTGGGGAGCCTACCCAATCAGGCCACTTTGCCCATTCAGAGCCAAAGCGCATTTTCAAAACATCTACCAGCGTCCAATCCTTTGAAAGCTTTACTTCGTTTTCAAATCTCGGAAGTAATGCCTGCCAAGGCTTTAAGAAGTAAACAAGGACTATTAAGGCGAAACAAAAGACAAGAAAAAACATTCTGGTTATAGTCATATGATACAACGAAAACTAAAGGCAAAAAAAACCCACCATTAGGATCTTTCGATCTTAAAGGCGGGAATTGGAAATAATCCTTGCCGACAAAACACCCTTACCTTGGGTCAATCGCCAGAGATTTGATCGCACCGACACAAGCAGGCGAAAATAATTCCGGTTTGGGGGTTCCGCAACTAGCCTCGAATTCCCCTCGAAACTTGTTTGGGTTCAAGCGATAGTCTTTTGGTGGTATTTTTGACAACAAATCCTTTCGACACTCGGAAATCGAGAGTAATTTATTGAGCTCTTCCAACGAGCACTCTCGGGCCGCTGCTTGGCTCCCCATAAGAGCATCAACTTCACATTTGAGGTTAGCTGCAGCATCCTCGAACTGGCTTATGCATTGGACAGACTTGACCCCTGCTGCAGCATCCTGCTCCCGTGCATGTTCGATAAGTTGATCCATAATTCTATATTTATAGATATTTTCATCCATAACGTTGTATTGAACCCCAGCCTGATTCTCCAAAGCTGTAGCCAAAGCAGTGTTCAACAAAAGCAAACTAAAAACAAGATATTTGAATGTGTTATTCATATCTTCAGAGGCTGACAAGGGCAAAGCGGGTTGTCAAGATGGATAACCTATTGATTTTAAATAAAAAAACCCGCCGTTAGGGTCTTTCGACCTTAAAGGCGGGAAGGAAAAAAATCTCGGCAGCGACTTACTCTCCCACACGGCTTCCCGTGCAGTACCATCAGCGCAGACAGGCTTAACTTCCGAGTTCGGGATGGGATCGGGTGTGGCCCTGTCGCTATAGCCACCGAAAACTTGTAAAAATGACTGATACTGATGATAACAACCATCAGACACAACAACCTTGATCTTATAATATCAAGAGATGCTAAGCCGCACGACCGATTAGTAATGGTCCGCTTCATGCATTACTGCACTTCCACTTCCATCCTATCAACCTTGTAGTCTACAAGGGGTCTTTAGAGGCTCAAGGCCTGTGAAGTCTAATCTTGGGAGGAGCTTCCCGCTTAGATGCTTTCAGCGGTTA
>CAZWPE010000005.1:0-124271 GCA_964635635.1 uncultured Myxococcaceae bacterium
AACTCCATGCGTCACTTGACGCATTGTGGCCGAGCCCATATGTCTGGTCTCGGCCGTGATTGGCTGCCGTTTCCTAACTTTTGATCGGGTATGGAAACGGCTTTGCTAATTTAAGGCATGCACCATGCATGCTGATCGCCAGCATAACCCAGGTGATGGATACAATAGCAACAGATAAGTGATAGATTATGACAGTGGCAGCCTTCCCCGCCTTCCCTTGGCTAACTAAGCGTTTGCGACACCAGCGGATATCTTTCTGGGTGTTTAAGACACTCAGCATCCAAATCAATATCCAAGTCAGGCCAATAGAAATGGTTACGACGCTCAGATGTTACATGGCAGATTTGGTTAACTGTTGCATTGCGGAACCAAGGAAAATGATTAAACGACACAAAAAACTCTTGGTTATTTGCTAGTATCCAGAACCCAAAAGACGTCAGATGCATGACTTCGACATCAAGCGAAATATCTTTTCCATGTGTTTGTAAATTCATCCGCATTACTCTCTACTATTTCCTGCAACTCATTCAGTTGCTTTTTTGAAAAGCCTTCAAAATCTGCCAGAGCCACAACAGGTTCAAGCCAAAATTTCGCTTCGCCAAAAGAAAAACCTATAACTCCTGAAGCGCAGAATCGTAGGACTCATCAAATTTACTCTATATCAAATCATCTGACTTGGCACAAGAGAGTGTCCTAGTTCAACACATTTGAGACCCTAGACCTTCCTTTGGTTTTTCGTCCATGGACATGGACACAGCTGCCACAGCCCAGCCTGCCAGGGCTGGGTTCAGACATCCACCATCGAAATAAGCCCCTGGACAAGGGGCGCAGGCAAATGACGTCGTCAACAAAGAAGTGGCAGCCTTTTTGACGCCTTTTCTTCAAGCCACGGCTGAGTGACGAGGCCTCAAAGCGAAACCTAGACCGTGAAGGATTGCGAGTATTGTAGGGAATTTTGGTTGACCCGTCTTAGAAAGAGCTCTGTACAGGTTTTGCCTGTTTAAATGTGTCTTCTCTGCAAGTTTTCCAATCCCACCTTGGGCATCTGTAATGTTTCTAAGGGCCAAGAGAAAGGATTCCACATTTTGGTCTAACTCGTATTCTTCCAAAGCTACTTGAAGATAAGCTTCTGCCTCTTTGGGATCTTTTAAATCTTCAATCAAACCATCTCTAAAATTTCGTAAATGACGCATATTATTTTGACTCCTTGAATTCTTTCCAAAAAACCTTGGCTCTGCGAATATCTTCTTTCTGTGAAGATTTATCGCCACCACACAAAAGAATTACTATCTGACTCCCTAATTCGCCAAAATAGACTCGGTATCCTGGTCCAAAATCCAATTTACAACAGATTCTAAAATCCCCAAATTGCCTTCTTCAACCCTGGAAACACGCTTTCTAATGCGCGCCCTAACCATAGGATCTTTAAAAGATTTAAGCCAATCAGAGTAAGGCTCTCGCCCCAATCGATCCTGATAAATTTTCACGATCTTTTTGGTTGTAATCACATACCAATTGTAGCTCAGAAGCGACAAATGTCAAGGAAAAGCTAACACTGTGAAAAACCACACAAAGAAGTGGCAGTGGTAGCCAGACGCCTTTTCGCCTTTTTGACGCCTTTTATGACGCCTTTTAGAAAGAAGTGGTAATGGAAGCCTTTTCCGCTGCGTCCGCAATTAAAAAACCCCCGAGGAGGCCCCGGGGGTTCAGCTTACATAACCCTTTCAGAAGAGTTAGAGTATGTCAGCAGCCACGAGCGTGGAAACACCAAGCAATAACACATAGCCCGTTGTGTTTGCTGCAGTGAGCGTTCCATCACCAACAACAACCAATGTAGCAACATTCGGTGTTGCCGAAGTAGCAGCACTGTTAACAGTAAACACTTTAGTAGCCGAATCCCATGTACCCAACAACGAGTACGTAGTAGTGGCAACGAGTGCAGTAGCAAGCGTCCAGCCAACTAGGCTAGTAGGAGCTACGGCGGCTGTGGTTACGTCAAGCTTATCCGTTCCTGATACCAAATCAGTAACAACATCCAGACTGTTAGCAAAAGTAATCGTATTTCCGTTTGCGATAGTGGCAGCTAAAGTGTTCGCACTTGCAACCGTAGATTGGCCGGCCACACCAGACGTAAAGGCATCGACTCCTGCGCCACCAGTCATAGTATCGTTCCCTGCACTCCCGTTAATCGCATCGTTGCCAGCACCACCAACGATAGTGTCATTACCAGCACCACCAACCATAGTATCGTTACCAGTACCACCAGTTATAGTATCATTCCCTGCACTACCTGTAACCGACAAGTTGCCCGTAAGTGCGCTTGCATTAAACGTAGCTTGGTTATCGTAAGCGCCTGTCACAGTCAAATTAGTATCGCCTGTCACAGTTATTGTAGAGTTAGCTGAGTTTGCAATATCTGCTACAGTGTTTACACCTGCTGTGGCAGTACCATTTACCGTACCTAATGCATTCTTATTGGAAACCAAGTTGAATGTTTCATAGTTTGTGGCAGTAATCACACCAGTGTCAACACCCTTTAAAACCATGTTGAGGATATCTGTTCCACCGTCGTTTGAAATAGTTGCGCTGAATGTACCAGCATCTGTCGTTAAAAGAGTATGAGTATAGGTGCTTTCATTATTGGTGACTGCAATATTACCACCTGCAACGTATCTAAACTGCAGAACCCCATTCCCAACCAAAGCTAAATTTTGAGTAGCAGCTGCAGTAGTAAACTCAAGCTGTTCGACGCCTGTCCAGTTTGTTGGTACTGCAGTAAATGGAGCCACACCACCAACCGCAAAGATATCATCAGTACCTGTGCCGAGGTTCAAAGCACCCGCCGTCGTGTAACCAGCTGTGCCGAATTGAAGCCTATCATTCCCTGAGCCACCTGTGAATGTAAAACCAGTAGGAGATGTTGCTGCTGCAACGCTCGCGTTCACGCCACCCGTGCTAGCACTTGCATCAATACTTGCTACTTTTGCTACGTCCGCAGCAGCCAGAGCGTATTTGAATGGCTTATCACCAGTAATCACATGTTTTGTGTAGGTAGTTAGGCCGGTGAATGTACCCGTCGCATTATCGGCACCCATAGAAGCAATATTCAACGTGGTTGCGATAGCAGAGGCGTTTGTGATCGAAAATGCCGCAGGTGTAACGCCGAGAGCCCCTTGATATCCGTTAAAAGTTAAATTGTGAAATGTATCAGTTTTTGAAGAACCTGGTGCCCATATCACAGCGCCAGCAGTAATTACACCACCTGTCGTTCGCAAGCTTAACCCTTGGCCAGGTCCTGTCGTAATGGTATTAGCAGCCAATAAAGAAACATCATTTAACTTAAACAGCGAAACTCCGTTCTCTCCAGATGTATAAACCTTAGGGAGAGAAGTAAAGTTGTAATCGCCGGCTGGCAACTGAGTAGCAATTTCAACTGTTTGAACATTGGTCATAGAGTCAGGGAGTTTTCCATAAGCTGTCTTGAAGGTAGCTAGTGACGTCGTGTCAACTCCTGAAATCTTAAGCGTATTATTCGTGCCAACACCAACAATGATATCACTCGGGCTAACTGCATTTGTTCCTGCTGAAAAGTCGGCCAAAAATACGTTTGCACAGCTAGCTGCACCAGTCAGATGATCAGTTCCATTGGCAAGTGATTGCGTAAACGTTCCAGAAGCCGGACAAGCGCCACCCGTTGTTGTCGTCGCACCACCAGTTGTAGTAGTAGTTGCACCAGCAGTCGTACCAGCGGTCGTGCTGTCGGTACTGGAACTACCACAGGAAATTGTCCCCACTAAGAGGGCTCCCAAAGCCACTACTCTTAGTGGCCTTTTCTTCAAAATCGTCATATAAAATGCCTCCGTATGAGGGTAAATTCCCTCTAGTATTCCTAAGACTAAGACAGAGCCAAATTGAGATTCAAGCAAAGGGCTCGTTTTTTTTCCTGGACACACGAGCGCCGGTGGAGTTTAGAATCTTGGCTATCAGAGAATTACGCCTATTTGGTGCGGAATTTCGTGGGTTTGGGTCGCTCGAAAATATTCTGAGAAATCAATGAAATTAAATTTTAATTGGCTTTTAAACTGCTCAACTTCAGGAGAATATGAACGCCCAGAAAACAGCTTTTTGTGGCAGGTCTGGCGCAGCACCATGAAAAAGCCCCGGCAGAGCTGAAATCGCTAGAAAATACGCGGGGTTACAAGGGCGTCAGTTTTGATCCAATTCTTTTAGGACCATTAACAATGTCCCCCAAAGCTCTTCAAAGCGACCTCTACCTGTATTCTTCGCAATATTTGGCCACGCCATCTTGAGAGCTGATACATCGAAAGCCGACGCAACTTCGTAAAAAGAATCTGGCAACTTTGTATTCCGGTTGAAAAACGTTGTTTTGATTATTTCAAGAAGGACCTGTTTATTTTTGCATCTGGGAAAGAGTTCTATCAAATCATACACATCTTTTGCGCGAGAACTTGCAGAGCCACGACTCATTAAAGCTTCTAACTTTTCTGAGAAGATATGTTCTGGAGGATATACTGACCACGATACGGGAGGCCACTCGGCAAGCACAGACGGCATTTCTTCGTATTGAATCTCAAAGTCGGTGACCGGTTTTGCATCGATAGCAATGTCGATATCAATTTTAGTCAATTTTTTCAGTCCTGCAGCATCAGGAGGTGGAGCACCTATTTGAAATGGTACCTTAAAACGGATTCCTGGATATTGAACGTGTCTCAGTTCCTCGATAGCAACTTCTCCATACCAGAGACCATCTTTCAAGTCTTTCTTAAGCGCTTGCTGAACCAATAAAACAATTTCTTTTCTTCCAACTCCTAAAGCCTGGGCATCTAGATCTCGAGTAAATCTTGAACTTGAAATCGTTTTCAGCAAAACAAATCCTCCCTTAAATACAAGATGTTTTTTTAATTTTTCTTCTGTTTCCAGACGTGCAATTGCACGCTCTATTGCCACAATCACTCTAAGCTCATTGTAGCTTGCACCAATAGTTGTATTCACTATTTTCTTCAGCGTCTGTGCAATCTTAGCACCCTGTTTTTCCAAACTCATGCCCATACCCCCACATACGGAAGCACACGATGGCCAATCTCAAATTGAATTGCCATCTCATAGACAGCCTTCATTGTTGTAGACCCTTGTTCAATAGCTCTTCTTAGACTTTCAACTGCAACTTGATTACTTATTAACCTAGAGTGAGCAAATGCATCCACGATCGTCCTTGTCACATCCGTTATCCAAAATTCTTTTTGTTTAGTAATCCCAATCTCCCATCGGGGTGTTCTCACTCTCAGCAACTGCAAATTTTTTTGCCTAGAAATTTTTGAGTGTGGAACCATAATCCATGTTTTCTTGGGAATTTCATCCGTAAGACCATAATATGAAAGGGCCGACAAAAGACAAATCGCTGATGGTTTCCCCGCCCAAATGCTAGCAATAGCAAACTGCTCTTCCTCGGAAATATCAGCCGCAGTCAAACGATAAATGCCCCTTGCGAGACGCTCTATTAACTCTTCTCTTAGCCAATGATCAATTTGGCGTTGAGAAAAACCGGCTTCGACAAGCTTTCGAAAGGAAAAAATAGAACCAGCTAAAGTCTTTGGGAACTGAATAGAACCGCCCATGATTACAAAATACCACAATTTCAATTTTTGTGGAACTTTGGATTCTTTTGCGCACAAGGAAATCCTCGTGGGCTGTAAACGCTAGAAAATACGGGAGCTTACGAGTGCAAAATAAATTTAAAAAATTTGTGAAATTGGAACAAATAGGGCTTTCGGAAAGACAGATTCAGGCTAGGGAAAGGCCCAAAAGCCGCTTATCAGATCGACTTAATAGGCTCAAAATAGACTCGCCCAGGTTTAAAAATAGCGCCCAAGCAGATTTTTTTAAAGTAGAAGTCCCCTTCCACCACCCCTTGAATTCATCAATCTGGGCCAATTGGATTGATCGAAATACTCAAAGCAGCTATGGGCTCATGAGCAATGTTTTCTGTATCCAAACTCGCATTTATCGAGAATCTAAAAAAATTGCCATACATCGAGGCTATTTACCTCTATGGCTCCCGTGCCCGCGGTGACGCCTCTGAACGCTCAGACATTGATCTCGCCATTGAAGCCCCAAATGCAACCCAGAAAGATTGGAATCACATTGCGGAAATCATTGAAAACGCCGATACACTTTTAAAAATCGACTATGTTGATTTCTTGAAAGTTAAGAGCCTAAAATTGGGTTCAAACATTCAAAAAGATCATCAATTAATCTTTAAACGGAGCTAAGCATGAATGATAAAAAGCATGATGTTATGGACAGCCTGGGAAGTGCGATTGAACGTTTAAAGGAAGCGCTCAACATCACTCCAGATCAATCTCGTATCAGCATTGACGCTAGTATTCAGCGCTTTGAGTTCACATTTGAGCTTCTGTGGAAAGCTCTAAAAATCCATCTTTCCGAGATTGGCATTGAGGCCAGCTCCCCTAGGGCAGTATTCCAGGAAGCGTATCAACAACATTGGATTGACGATGCAGATTTATGGCTGAAAATGATGAAAGATCGAAATCTCACGAGCCATACTTACAACGAAGCCACAGCTGATGATATTTATGCCGACGTGAAAGGCTTCTTGAACCCCATCGAAAAACTTTATGTATTTTTAAAGGGGCGTTAGCGCTAGCCCTAGACAAGCTGACTCAACAAAGTTTGCATGGGAAAAATCACGGGAGAATTCATACCTCTAACGTCTTGTTCAACATATTCCGCATCGAAGGCGGCCTGGATTGCGATCGGAACCTTAAGTTGTTTTTGAAAATAGCCTAGCGCTGGATTTAAACCATCAGAAGCAGATTTCTTGGCTTCGATCAAAATCCAGGGAATTCGATCCTTCACGATCAGAAAATCAACTTCGCGCTGCTCCTTATCTCGGACATAATGTAATGCAAAACTTCCCAGCCCGGCATCATTCCAAAATTCCACGGCTTTAAGCAGGTGGCAAGCCAGGAAGTTCTCAACACGCGCACCGGGGTCATCCACCATAGACCAATCGCGCAAATAAACTTTAGGCTCCTTAAGAATGCTCCGAGCAACATTTTGGCTGTATGGTGTTAACGTGAAACAATAATAAAACTGTTCCAAAATTCGAATCCAACGTCGAACAGTTGGGTCACTAATACGCACCTTATTCGCAAGACTATTATAACTTAGTTGTTTGGACGCATAAGAACGGATTTGGAAAGCTAAAAGCTCGAGCTGGGCAATGTCTTGGACCTGTTCAAGATTACGAATATCTTCCTTGAATAGCTGTTCGAGCCTGAGATTCTGCCACCGGTTATAAAATCGAGTATCAGCCCTCGAAAAGGGCTCCGGGAACCCTCCGAAACGAAACAGTGTTTCCCACTGCACAGAGTCGGGACGCTCCGGTTTTCGAAGCAAATCCTCGCAAATTTCGTCATGCTTGAGTTCGGCAACAGATAATGGGTGTATACGGTAAAGAAAATAACGGCCCATTAGACTGTCGCCACCACGCCTAAATACATTAAGTTTTGAACTACCCGTAACCAGGATATTCAACCTACCCTTGGTAGCATCAAAGTAGCCTTTGAGTAAATTTTTCCAGTTTCTGTTTTTGTGGACTTCATCCAAAATCAGTAGAGGCCTATCAGCCGCAACCAAATCTATTTTTAACCCACCAACAAGAGCAGAAAGACCCTCCAGAATGGAGGCTCTATCCTCTAAAATATCCCAGTTAAGGTATTTAGAACGCTTTGATTCTGCTGAAATTTTCTTTGAAATTGTCGTTTTCCCAACTTGCCTTGGACCAGATAAAAACGCCATTTGTTCGTTTTCTGTGAAATGCTGCCGAACAACGGATTCATATAAACGACGCATATGACTAATATAACACTTATATTAAATTAGTCAAGACTATTTTAATTGGCGCATTAAATTAGTCGGTCCCAGCGAACCCCGCCCCCCTTCTCAGAATCATATAAACCACATAAAATCACAGCATGCGCGCACCCGCAGCCAAATTGGCCCATTTAGAGGCCTGCTTGCTTCCTGAATCCCAGTATACAAAAACGACTGGACTAGAGCATGTTGTGCTCAACAATCAGGCTGGCTGCGATATTGCATTTCAAGATATCTCTCTCGAGACTTGTTTTTTCGGCCACAAACTCAAAGCACCACTCATGATTGCTCCCATGACGGGCGGCGTTGAAAAAGGACGACTCTTAAACGAACGCTGGGCTAAAGCTGCCGAGCATTTCGGGATCGCCATGGGTGTGGGTAGTCAGCGCGTAGCTCTTGAAAACCCCGAGCTCGCCGCTACTTTCGAAGTACGCAAGCATGCACCAAACGCTTTTTTGATGTCCAATCTCGGTGCCGCACAGATCGCTCGTGGCATGCCTTTGGAACAAATCCAGCGCGCGGTCGATATGATCCGAGCAGATGCAATCATGATCCACTTCAACGCCATGCAAGAAGCTTGCCAAGGCGGTGATGTCGATTACAGGAATCTAAACGCCAACATGTCAAAAGTTTGCGAGTACTTTGCAAAGCAAAATTTGCCCGTGATCGCTCGCGAAGTCTGCTTTGGTCTCACACCTGAAGCAACTCAGCGGTTTATCAACATGGGTGTCACAGCGATCGACTGCGCCGGTGCAGGCGGAACTTCGTGGTCTAAAGTCGAAGCCTTATGTGCCAAAACAGAGCGTCAAAAGAATCTCGCGATGCGTTTTGGAGAATGGGGAATCCCTACCGCCGATTCGATTCAGAACGTCCGAAGTGTGTCGAAAAAGATCCCATTGATCGCGACTGGGGGGATTCGCTCGGGTCAAGATGTTGTCAAGGCTTTGAAACTCGGGGCTAACTTGGGTGCAATGGCCAGGCCTATGTTGATCGCCGCAAATGAAAGCGAAGAAGCGCTTTTTGAGTTTATTGAAGATCTGTTGACTGAAATACGGATTACGTTGTTTGCACACCAATTGCGTGGGCCAGTTTAACCAAAGCCTTATCAAGCGTACATAAGGTGACTCCCGCTCGCTGAGCGGACAAGAGAATCATTCGATCCACAATACCAGGGATAGCCAGACCTTTCTTTCTCGCAATTTCCGCAAAGGAAGTTATGTCATCCCAGGGTTCCCGTTCGCCCCAATTTACATCAACAAACTCAAGCGCTTCAAACAGGTTGCCCATTTTCTGTCGCTGAGATTTTGTGAGGTGACCCGATAGCAATTCTGCTCGTATAGGCTGAATAATTGCTACATTTCCTTCTGCAATATTTGCTTGCAAAAGTGCAAGAAAATCCTTTGGCAAGGTGGAATGTGGCGCAAAGAACTCAATCCAAACAGAAGTATCCACCAAAATGCGGTTCATCGATCCCGCATCCCACGAAGATCCTTCTCGCTCAGTTTGATGGCACCAGAACCCATTAAATTGCTCAGGCGCTCAAGCTTTTTTCGACGGATCAATTCTTCAAGCCCGAAGATCACCGCCACCGTTTGTGAGGGAGCACCGCTTACGGCCACAGCCTCCCTTAAAAGCTCTCGGGGTATGTTCATTGATGTTCTCATTAAACATACAATATATGCCTTTTATGGTTAAGTCAAGGCATACGGCTTTCTCTGTCAGATTTTACCTGACAAAATAAAGGCCATCAGCAAGCCGAACAATACAAGTGACTCGATCAAAGCCATGCCCAAAATCATAGGCACGAAGATCTTGCCGGAAGCACTTGGATTGCGAGCAATCCCTTCGAGTGCAGCAGCGGCAGCCTTACCTTGGCCAAGAGCGCCTCCTAATGCTGGAAGAGCAATCGCGAGTGCAGCGGCGATCGCAAGCCAAGCTCCGATATCACCAGAAGCAGCTGGAGCAGCGCCTTCGTTAGCAAAAAGTGCAGATGCGGCAAAAGTGGCGATTGTAACAAGTAAATTTCTCATAACTTTAATGTGACTCCTCTTGTGTGTGTAGTGAGATGTAAACGCAGCTCAGAATGCAAAACACCGCCGTCTGAATCAGCGAAACCAAAAGACCTAAAGCGTAAAAAGGCAATGGCAACAAAAGCGGCATAATGCCTGCAAAAGCAAACAATACTTTGTGATCGCCGATCATATTGCCCGCCAAACGAATCGCAAGTGAAAATGGTCGCACCGACATACTAATCAGCTCAATGGGCAAAAAGAGTGGCATTAAAAACCAACCCCACCACTCGCCAATTGGGTTCGCCATGTGAGTCCAGTGGCCCATGCCATGCACGCGCATACCCTGATAGTTGAAATACAAAAAAACAACCAAACCACACGCAAGTGTCGTGTTGAGGGTATCCGTCGGGGGCGAGAAACCCGGCACCAGGCCTAGGAGATTCGAAAACAAAATAAATAAAGCCAAGCTGCCAATCAAAGGCACATGTCTTTTGTAGTCTGGACCAATAATATCGCGCATCAGGCCCAAAAGACCTTCGATCATCACTTCAAAGAAATTCAAAATCGAAAACTTCGGGCTAGGGACTAAACAATTGTCAATATTGGCGAGCTGGCGGTTGGCTCTGAAAGCAAAAATGCCGAGCACCACAAAAACAAGCAACGCCGAGGTTAAGTGATTAACCGCGTGTCCCGGGTAACCGGGTAAAAGATCATACCAAGACTGATGATGGTCCATACGAATCTCTGTCTATGTCTCAAGGCCGACTCGACGTCAAGCGGTAGTTTGAGACAACCCCCCACCCGATTTTGACAAGTCAAAATCTCCCTCCCCCGCAAGCGGGAGAGGGTAATCACTACCTCTGCTCAAGCTTCTGGATTTTCTCAAGGCGCTTTAAGTGCCTTAACTCCTGAGACTCTTCGGCCGCCAAGAACTGTGTTACCAATTCTTTCGCGACTTCAGAGCCGATCACCCTGGCTCCCAGAACCAAGATATTCATGTGATCATGCTCAACACCCTGGTGAGCAGAGTACGTATCATGACAAACAGCAGCTCGAATGCCCGGTAGTTTATTCGCCGCAATGCTTGCCCCAACACCGCTGCCACACAGCAAAATACCGCGCTCAGCTTTGCCTTCCAAAACCGCCTGGCCAATCGCCTCGGCGAAATCTGGGTAGTCCACAGGCGCAGTCGAGTTCGTTCCCAAATCTAGAATTTGATAATTAGGCGCCAAGAACTCGGCCAAGATTTCTTTGAGTGCAAACCCTGCATGATCAGACGCGAGTGCGATTTTTCTTTGCTTGCTCATGAGCGAGTCTCCTAATATTTTCTGCTGTAAATCCAAAGTGCTCAAATAACTTCCCAGCGGGAGCAGACTGCCCAAATTCTGTCATGCCGAGTGTAGCACCGTCTAACCCCACAAATCGCTCCCAACCCAAGGTAGCACCTGCCTCAACAGACAAACGAGCGCGCACCGAAGGAGGCAAGACTGAATCGCGGTAGCTCTGGGGCTGCTTGGCAAATAATTCCCAAGAAGGCATACTGACCACACGCGAGCGAACTCCGTCGGCCAAAAGCAATTCGTGGGCCTGCAAGCATGGGGCCACTTCACTGCCGGTAGCCATGAGTAGAACTTCAGGAGTCCCTTCGCAGTCCGCCAAAACATAGGCTCCTTTGAGCGTGTTTTCAGCATGACCCAGCTTGGTTCTATCGAAAGTTGGTAAGTTTTGACGCGTCAGCATAATGGCTGATGGCCCTTCGTGCTCCATGATTGCACGCCAGCATTCCGTCACTTCGTTGGCATCTGAGGGCCTGAGTACCAACATATTGGGGATTGCTCTCAGTGCCATGAGGTGTTCAATGGGTTGATGCGTTGGGCCATCTTCCCCCACGCCGATAGAGTCATGGGTAAAAATATAAATCGCCCGCGTTCCCATCAGTGCTGACAATCTGAGACCTGGCTTTAAATAATCGCTAAACGTAAAAAACGTCGAGCCATAAGGCCTAGTACCAGACAACGCTAAACCATTCGTGATTGCCGCCATGGCATGCTCGCGAATCCCAAAGTGTAAATTACGAGCACCCTGGGAGTCTGCCTCGAAGGAAGGCTCACCATCGATTAAAGTTTTAGTGGAAGGCGCCAAATCAGCAGAGCCACCCAAAAACCATGGAACTTTTTTGGCAATCGTGTTCAGCACTTTTGCAGAAGCCGCACGCCCAGCAATGCCTTTGGCATCTGCCTGAAACACTGGCAGCTCGCGATCCCAGTTTGCTGGAAGTTCTCCCCGGGTCATTTGCATGAACTCTTCTGCCAAGTCGGGGAACTCTTTTTGGTACGCAGCAAAACGCTTGCTCCAATCTTCTTGCAACTTCGCTCCCCGAGCACCCACTCCTTTTTCGAAATCAGCCAGCACGCCATCAGGCACAAAAAACGCCTCTTCACTGGGCCAGTTATAGAATTTCTTAGCGAGCTTAATTTCATCAGCGCCCAGTGGCTCACCGTGAGCTGCCGCTGTGTCTTGCTTGTTGGGTGCGCCGTACCCGATATGACTATCAACAATAATCAAGGTTGGCTTCGTGTGGTTATGACTTGCTAAGATTGCACCCTCGATGGCATCGGTATCATTCGCATCAGAAACATGCATCACTGCCCAGCCATAAGCCTCAAAGCGCTTGGCTACACTTTCACTGAATGCCAAATCTGTTTTGCCCTCAATGGTGATGTGATTGTTGTCATAAAGCCAGCACAAGTTCGCAAGCTTCAAATGACCTGCCAGGGAAGCGGCCTCTGAGCTAATGCCTTCCATCATGCAGCCATCGCCGCAAATTGAGTAAACGCGGTGCTTCACAATGTCATGACCTGGACGATTAAAGTGGTGAGCCTGCCACAACGAAGCCATCGCCATGCCAACGCTCATCGCCAAACCCTGGCCTAAAGGACCGGTGGTGCATTCAACGCCAGCTGTATGATGATACTCCGGGTGGCCAGGACATTTACTGCCAAGCTGTCTGAAATTTTTAATGTCTTCTAAAGTAACGCTGTCCTTTACCTGGGCCAGATAAAGCGTGGCATATAAAAGCATCGACGAGTGACCATTGGAGAGCACAAAACGATCTCGATCTGCCCAGTTTGGGTTCTTTGGGTCATAGCGCAGCACGCGTTGCCACAAAGTGTACATCAATGGAGCCAGAGCCATGGGTGTACCCGGGTGCCCTGAGTTAGCTGCCTGAACAGCATCCATGGAAAGCGTTCGAATCGTGTTAATGCTGAGAGAAGCGTTCATGCCATCACTGGTAGCACTGGTCTCGTTTTTTTTAAAGGTTCATTCGCTTCAGTTCTTCGACAGCATGATCGCAGGCTCTCGCGGTGATCGCCATTTGCGTCAGTGTTGGATTCTGCCAGCCTGAAGTTGGCCAACAAGCGCCATCTGTCACAAACACATGTTTTGACTCCCACACCTGGCCCCAAGGGTTGACGACTGAAGTTTTGGGGTCATCACCCATACGCGCACCACCTACTTCGTGGACAAACATGCCTGGCGTAGACAGAGTCCACTCTTTTTGCATTTTGTCGATATGGCCTTTGACCAAGGGCGTGTGGAACAAGTCGGTTACATTGGCAGGGACACAACCTGCAGACTCGACGATCTCAAGTGCTGCTTTTCTACCAGCAGCCGCGATCTGAATATCTTCAGAGTGCCATGCGTGCGATATGTGCGCTGCCGGGATTCCCCATTTGTCTTTGAGTGTTCCATGGAGCTCAAGGCGGTTGTCTTCAAACGGAAGCGTTTCAGAACGTGCACACAGAAAACCAATCGCAGCATCTCGGTGTTTATGTAAAAACCCCGGCACAGGCAGGCGGCCAATGCCACCCCAAATTCCAAAGCCGCGCAAGTGATTTGAATCCTGCTTGCCAAGATTTTGGTATCTTGGGATCAAAATGCTATCGCTTCCAAGCAAGGCGTGTCTTTCTTGGTTTCGACCCATTTCAGGCATGTAGAAATAAACATTGCCCGCTGAGTGATCCATAATATAGCGGCCCAAAACGCCCGACTGCGCCCCCAACTCTGAGTTCAGCATGATGCGAACAGTCTCAAGCGTAGAGGCACACAAGAAAATCACTCGGCCTTCTACTTGTTCAGACACCAAGCTCTCTCGGTCTACAAACTCAACCCGATTTCCAAGCACTTTGGAGACCACCGAGTTCGGCCGGATTGTAAGCCTGCCGGTCTGCTTGGCCAAGGCCAACATGTTTGAGAGTGTCGAAAGCGGTTGAGTTGGGGAGCGTGTAGCACAAAGCCCGCGTGAGATTAAAACCGGAGGGCCGCCGGCAGTCTCCACACGTTCTTTAAAAACTTGCTCAGCCGCTGTCATGGGTCTTGGGTCCAGAAAATCTCCATCAGGCATTTGTGGCAAAGCGTCTTTAGAGCCATGAACGCCAAGCAAACGCTCTAGCTGTGAGTAATATGGGTCTAAATCTGAGTGAGAAATTGGCCAGTCTGGACCAAAACCGTCTTGCCTGGCCGCGTGAAACTCAAAATCTGAAAATCTGGGAGTCACAGCATCCCAGGTCAGAGAACGCCCGCCAAGCTGTCGCCCGCGGATCCAGCGAAAAGGCCTGTCTGCCGGATGCGTGTAGGGGTTGTCTATGTCATCAACAAACAAATCGGGGTTGGTCGCCCAATAGGTGGGGTGCGACTTTTGCATTTCCTGGCGCTTTGAAAAAAAATGCCTGCTTAGCTGCTTGAGTCCATTGGTCACAAAAGACCCATACGCTTTTGCGGGTGTGGTTTGAGGACCTGCTTCCAGCAAAAGGACACTGAGGCCATTTTCAGTTAAATATTTAGCAGCTGTGCTGCCATTGGGGCCGGAGCCCACGACAATCGCATCCCAAATTTTCACAACGTTCTGATTGTCATATTGGACGGAAACATCAACTGCTCACGAGTGATAAACCAACGCTCCTTGGGCAGCCGCATCCACCATACTTGCCAGTATCTGCCATTTTGGTCGTAATGCCAGCCAGAGCGGTGAGAGGTTTGAAACCCAAGCTGTTTGTAAAGACTGAGGGCAGGACCATTGAATTCCAAAACTTCCAAACAAACTTCTGAAAAGCCCATGTTGAAAAAAACATGATCCATTAAAATGGTCATGGCAGCCTTGCCCACACCCCTGCCTCGGTACTCTTCTTCGCCAATTTCAATAAAGAGTTCTGCCTTACCCCTTTCGTGATCAATCTCTTTGAGGCCCAAGTTACCTACATGAACGCCATCTGCCTCGATCGCAAAGGTTTTGCGCGTCTTATCTGACAACAATGCTTCAATATATTGATTCATCATTTTGTCATCAAACGGCAGCGATGCACGGCGCTCAGGGCCAGGAATGACGAAGGTTAGTTCCAATACATATGGGTCTAAAAGCCACTTTCTAACGCGTTCATTATCGCTTCGGTCTAAAAATCGAAGATTTATTTCTAAATTATTTGGCAATTCTGCCAGCATTAAATAATGCTAACACAAAACAGGGCTTGAATTCTTGTTGACAAGCAATTTCGAGAATCCTATCAAGTAGGGGTAAGCGAGAATAGCTCAGTTGGTAGAGCGTAAGCTTCCCAAGCTTAAGGTCGCGGGTTCGAGACCCGTTTCTCGCTCATTCTTTCTTTTTAGAGAATCTCTATCAGGTTCCTAAATCCGCTTAAAACACGAATGATTTCTAGTGGGTTGGCTTCTTTATAAATGATCAAGTATGAACCCACAGGCCAAAATCTTACTTTAAGTTTTGTCAAATCAGGTCGCGGATGTCCTATTTGAGGAGAATCGGCTAGCATTTTAAATGCTTCATCGAATTGCTCCAATAGGTCATTAGCTGCTTTAGGATTGCGCTCGCCTATGTAGTCAGAAATTTTTTCAAGATCCATCTCTGCTTTACGAGTAAATACAAAGCGACTCATATTTAAGCAGTTTTCCGTGCAGAATTTTTAGCCCTAAGCCGCGACATAACGATGTCTCCTGACACGATCCTGCCCTGCTCTAGGTCTAGAAGTCCTTCTTCTATGTCTCGATTCAGCCGTGCGATTTGAGCGGTTCGTTGATCTTCAAAAGTAATTAGTACCCGGAGTGCCTGTCGTATGACCTCACTTGCAGAGTTATACAAACCGCTTTTTGTTTTCTGTGCCACAAACTCTTCAAGTTCTGGTGTTAATGAAACATTCATACACTCACCCCTCAGCCGAAATCTTAGCAAAATTAACATAGATTGTCAATCTTTGACATATCGACTTGAATAGGCTTAAGGCATGGGGTTCGAGACCCGTTTCTCGCTCCACTCTAAGCAAACAACCCCTCTGCAAATTCCTCTGCATCAAACGGCTTCAAATCACTGGCCTGCTCACCCACTCCCACAAAACGAACTGGGATTCCAAGTTCTTTGGTGATACTCACCACAACACCGCCCTTCGCAGTGCCATCCATTTTGGTCAGCACAATCCCCGTAATGGGCGCGGCTTCCATAAACTCTCTGGCCTGGTTCAGGGCATTTTGACCGGTTGTTCCATCCAACACTAAAAACACCTCATGAGGCGCACCAGGCAATGCTTTGCCCAACACGCGGTGAACTTTTTTGAGCTCTTCCATGAGATTGTCTTTGGTGTGCAGACGCCCGGCAGTATCACATAAGACGAAATCGATGCTCTCTGCCTTAGCTTTGGAAACAGCATCAAATAAAACAGACGCCGGGTCTCCCCCTGGCCTGTAAACCAATTCACTATTTGTTCGCTCTGCCCAGATTCCAAGTTGTTCACCCGCAGCAGCTCTGAAGGTATCACCCGCTCCAAGCAGAACTTTTTTACCTTCACGCTTTAAAAGAGCAGCCATTTTGCCAATACTCGTGGTTTTACCTACGCCGTTAACGCCCACAAATAACACCACCGTTGGGGTGTCTTTTTGAGCGATACAGGATTGCCGCGTCGCCTGTGGCTCCTCGCAATGACGAAAAACCGCTTTGATCTCCTGCTTAAGCGCTTCGGGGTTGTTAGCCGCCACATCACTCACCAAGCCACGAACCACCGCTGCGCCGAGATCCGCCTTGAGTAGTGTCTTTTCCAGTATAGCAGCCTTGCCGGTTAGTGCCCGTGGCTTTTGGAAGCGTTTAAACGCGAAAAAACCCAAAATTCCCAGGGCAACAATAATTGCAATTATGCTAAATGTCATAGCAATGGCCTATCACACTGCAAAATCATTGCCCAAGGGGGTCTATCACAACCTTGAAGCGATTTATGAAGAATTGAATCGACAATATTTTTCTGGAAATATCGACGCAAAAATCGCCTGGGGCAAACACGCCCCAACTTCTAGCAGACGTCGTTCAATTAAACTTGGGTCCTACTGCTATGACCGCAAACACATCGTGATTCACCCCGCGCTTGATCAGGCCTGCGTGCCGCGTGTTTGCATTGAGCGCGTGATCCATCACGAAATGTTGCATCAATACTACCCCGCCAGACAGAGCCGGGGCCGACGCAGATGCGTGCATCATGCAGAGTTCCGTGCAGCTGAGAAACTTTTTTCTGAGGCAGAACTGGCTGACCGCTGGTTTAAAGATAATCTGAATCGATTGTTGCACCCTTAAAAGCAACAAGCGTAACTTATTTGGACCATGAAAAACGCAATCTCGATTCTTTTGTTTCTGGGACTTTCTGCTTGCAACAGCGGGAATTCCCTGCCAACCCCTGCAGCTGCTCTTACTCAATGCGAAGCATCCACCTGTACAGGTTTAACAGCAGACCAAGTGAAAACACTCTGCGCTTCTGCTCAAAGCTCACCCACCAAGACACCCTCAAAAAACACCCAAGCCTGCACAGATGCAACAAATGCCGTTGAGCTTCTTTGCACTGGCAAAGCCTGTATGGATTTGGGGAAATTTGCCACTTGCTTCGCCTCTTATGGTGACCAGCTTGTAAACGCTTGCCAATAACAGACCCTTGACAAGACTTTAACCCTATTGCATAAGGCTAACACTCATACGCGGGAATAACTCAGTGGTAGAGTGTAACCTTGCCAAGGTTAAAGTCGAGGGTTCGAATCCCTTTTCCCGCTCCACTTATTTCGCGACTCGCACAAACAATCTCAGCATCACCTGACAATCCAATAGGCGCTCGAGTTCTGCTCGGGCCAGCTGGCCGATCTTCTTAAGACCAGCGCCACCCTTACCGATCACAATTGGCTTATGGGTGTCTTTCGCAACTTCGATCACCGCTGAGATATCGACCAAACTTTTCTTGGCATTCTCACGCCGGCTTTCATCAAATGACTCAATTCGAACTTGCAACTGATGTGGCACTTCGTTCAGCAAACAAAGCAGCGCCTTTTCGCGGATCAATTCAGCGACCAATTCACGTTCTGTGGCATCCGTAATCGCATCTGGGTCAAACATAAACCCGCGCTCTGGCAACTTCGGTCCAAGCAGTTTCAGCAGCTCATCCAAACCCTCGGCTGTTCTGGCTGACACGGGCAAAATCTGGCTAGGCTGAATTAGCTCATGCCACGCCCCTATAACAGGCAATATTTCGCGCTTGTCTTTAAAACGATCAATTTGATTGAGAACGAGGGTAAACTCTTTCGGTAAGCGCACCGGTGGTTTTTCTGGTCTGAGTTTCGCATCTGCTACCCATAAGATTAAGTCCGCATCCGGCATCGAACCCTTTTCGGTCATGCCGGGCGTATCTACAAAAATAAACTGAGCCTCACCCTTGGTCACAACGCCATTCACAATCCGGCGGGTGGTATTGGGCTTGTAAGTCACAGGGGCCAATTTTTGGCCGATCAGAGCATTTAGAAGCGAGCTTTTGCCAGCGTTTGGCAGCCCAATCAGGGCAATAGTTCCACAATGTTGAGTCATATAAGTTGCCGGAGCGTAAACGGTTTTTCTCCGCTCCTCAAGGGCCTTTGGAATAAATTCTGAAACACATCAAATTGCCTTATTTTTTATAGTATAATATTCCTGTTATGAAAAAATTATTACTACTCATTCCATTTCTAGTGTCCTGCGGCAGCGGAAGCGGGTCCGCGACCAAAACTTGTCAGTCTGATGACTATGATTGCTGGAGCAGCGCTCTGTTTTTTAAGGACGATGGCACTTCAGTCAATCCTATTTCATTTCCTTCGGCATTTATCGTACCGAATACTAATAGCGGTAGCGTAACACTGTCACAGGCTGACACCTCAAAATATTTAAGCATCGAGACCACCGCATTTGGGTACATCATTGATTTCAACTGGACCGACGCCAATGGCGCAAGGCCAGCATTTTGTCTTCGCCCATGCCCAAAAAGCGTTATGTGCACATCCACCTTTCGCTGCACAGCCTCTATAAAGGACGGCCTCAAGAGTGGAACATGGCGTTCAACCATTGGATACTCTGCTTTAAGTGCTGGAGCTGCTGGAACGACAGCCGATGGCCAACTGGAGGTCATACCAATCTCTGCATCAGGCGGAGCTCCTGTACTTGAAATGCTCAACACCATCGCCACAGGCGAACAAAATAAACCAGCACCTACAACGATCGATGGTAAAACTATCGCGATTGGAGAACCCACCCGAATCACCCAAAAAATTATTTCATTAGCAGATCTAACTGGTGGTAATACTGGCACAGGTGGTGACGGCTCTGGTTCTGGCGGCGGCACAGCCGGCAGCAGCTGCACATCTCAAAGCAGTTGCTCTTCGGGTTACGTGTGTCTTTCTTCCAGGAGTTGCATCCCCAGTGCGCTCGGCGGGGGCTGTTCGTGCTCGGGGACTGCTTCGCCCGGTCAATGTTATGCAGGAACTTCCTGCTCAAACGCCGGGGGGTCTTCTCCATGTTGCGTCGGCTTACAGCTGATTAATGGAAAATGTTCAGGCGCAACTTCACAGTGCCCAATTCAATGACTCACAAAGCAAATTGCCTTGTCAAAAACCGGCGACAGCTCTAAATCATCTAAACCATGGTTTGGATATTCGTCGCTGGCGTCACTGTTGTCGTGCTAAGCATGCTTGGCGCTTATTTTCTGGGGCCTCAGAGCATCAAGAAAGCCACCGCAATGCCTTATGAGTCGGGTATTTCGATCCCTGCTCCAACCAGGGCGCGCTTTCACATTGGCTTTTACGTCATTGCCCTGTTGTTCGTGGTTTTCGATATTGAATCAATTTTCATTTATGCCTGGACAACCTGTGTTCGCGAACTTGGCTGGCGCGGGTTTGGCCAGATTTCCATCTTCATCGCTGTACTGCTTTTAAGCCTCGCTTACTTGCTTAAAAACGGCGCGCTTGATATTGGCCCGAAACTTCGAAAGGCCGGTGACTCCACATGAAATCAGAACCTTTTTTATTTGCCAAACTGCAAGACATGATTGCCTGGGGGCGCAGCAACTCGGTTTGGCCCTTTAACTTTGGCCTTAGCTGCTGTTTCGTAGAAATGGCCACCAGCCTTACCAGCAAGTATGACCTGGCCCGTTTCGGCTCTGAAGTGATTCGAGGCACGCCGCGCGAAGCTGACGTCATGATTGTCGCGGGCACCGTGTTTGTGAAAATGGCGCCGATTGTCAGACACCTTTATGACCAGATGATGGAGCCTAAATGGGTGATCTCCATGGGTTCATGCTCCAACTCGGGCGGCATGTATGACATTTACAGCGTCGTTCAGGGTGTAGACAAAATTTTACCCGTCGACATGTATGTTTCAGGGTGCCCTCCAAGGCCAGATGCTTTTATTGAAGGCTTGCTCCTCTTAAAAGACTCCATCGGCAAAGAACGAAGGCCCATTTCGTGGGTTGGCGGCTCGCAAGAGATTATTAAGCCGGACCCCATCAGCATGCGCGATCTTAAATCCCCTCTTAGAATGAAGGCTACAACGCTCGATGACCCACATGCTTTTTGATATCACCGCCATTGACGAAACTCAGAAAAAATCCCCACGTGAGCACGATGGGGATTTCACTGTTGTGCAGCATTTTTTAGATCTAAACACCGGCGATTTCTCACAAGAAAAAATACCGGTTAAAGATGCCTCCCACGCGATACCGTCCCTGACTGGTAAATATAAAAACGCCAACTGGTATGAGCGAGAGGTCTATGACATGTTCGGCCTTCAGTTTGAGGGACACCCGAATCTCGAACGGATTTTGATGCCAAACTATTGGCAAGGACACCCGCTCCTCAAAACACACCCAGCACGGGCCACGGAAATGTCTTTTCAGATCCCAGAGAATGCACCTTTTGAGCAAGAAGACCCTAGCGGCGAATACGTCTATTTGAACTTAGGGCCACAGCATCCTGGAACACACGGGGTTTTAAGGCTCGTTTTGAAGATGGATGGGGAAATCATCCACGAGGTGGCGCCAGAAATTGGTTTTCACCACCGCGGTGCCGAAAAAATGGCTGAGCGCCAAACCTGGCACACCTACATCCCTTACACCGACCGCATCGACTACCTCAGCGGCGTCATGAATAACCTCGCCTATGTGCTCACCGTTGAGCAGCTCGCAGGCATTAAAGTTCCCGAGCGCGCACAGGTGATCCGGGTCATGATGTCTGAGCTGTTCAGGATTATCAGTCACTTGGTTTGGTATGGGACTTTCGTTCAAGACATCGGCGGAATGTCCCCCGTGTTCTACATGTTCACCGATCGTGAACGCGCACTTGAGATCGTCGAACTGGTCACGGGCGGCCGTATGCACCCAAGCTGGTTTAGAATCGGCGGCGTAGCGCACGATCTGCCACCTGGCTGGGAAGCTGCCTTCCAAAGTTTCCTCGACTATTTCCCTGCAAGACTCAAAGAGTATGACAGCTTAGTCATGGCCAACCCGATTTTGAAAGCACGCACCGTTGGTGTTGGTGCTTATAACACCCGAGAGGCCGTCGAATGGGGTGTCACAGGCGCTGGCCTCAGAGCCACCGGCCTTGGGTTTGATTTGCGCAAAGCAAAGCCCTACTCAGGTTATGAAAACTTTGAGTTCGACGTACCCACAGCGACAGCAGGAGACTGCTATGCTCGTGCCCAAGTACGCATTGAAGAAATGCGTCAAAGCTTGCGCATTATTGAACAGTGCATGAAAAACATGCCTTCAGGGCCCGTCAAAGCAGAACACCCGCTCACCACACCGCCGCCCAAAGACCAAACTTTGGTGAGCATCGAGACGTTGATTAACCACTTTTTGAACACCACCTGGGGTCCGGTGATGCCTGCGGGCGAGTCATTCCATGCCATTGAAGCCAGCAAGGGGATCAACTCCTACTACCTGGTGAGTGATGCTAGCACACATGCCTACCGCTGCAGAATCCGAACGCCTTCGTTCCCACACATGCAGATGATACCCATGCTTTCCAAGGGAGCAACCATCTCAGATCTCATGGCGATTTTAGGGGCTACAGACTTCGTGCTGGCTGATTTGGACCGGTGATGCCGGTTTCCTGAAACCGAATCTCATACAACCGGTCAAAAGTCTGCCTAAACAATTTGTGGATACATTCCACATCTTTAAGCTCCCAGGTCACCGCCGGGTAGCGTTTCTCCCAGTTGGGCCAATTGCCTAGATTGCATTCAAACAAGTGGCGATAGTTTTGGAGTTGAACGAGGCCTTGGGGAGTGGCTGTCACCCCGGCCACCGAGCCGGGGTCCATCGGGAACCTCACCCCTAACCCCTCTCCCCCCTGCGTGCCGGCCGAAGCCTTGGCGGAGGCGGGTGGAGAGGGGGCCTGCAACGCGTAGGTTTTGCACCGACTTTGTTTGTCCCGTCCGGTTTCCAGTAAAAGACCGGCCTCTTTCAGCTTTTTAATTGCTCGGCCGATGGTCCAGCGAGAGCAACCGAGGTCTCTGGCAAGCTCTTTTTGTGGGATACATATGCTGTCTTGACCCCCATGCGGCAGGGGCCCTCTCCGCTCGGTGGAGAGGGTGCTTTGCGCAGCGAAGCGGGTGAGGACTTCCTGGGCACGTTTCGACAACTTAACTTCGACCATGACAAACTCCTGCGCCTATTGACGCATTGTGGCCGAGTCCTTATCTTGGTCTCGGCCCTAGTTGGCTGCCGTATTCTCCGCTACCGCTCAAAGTTTTGGAGAATGCGGCTTTGCTATTTTATGCAGGCACCATGCCTGCTTTGGGTTAGTGGGTTGCTGGATAAAAATCGTTTTAGATTGAATCCACCCCTCAGCTCCAGATACAATTTACTGCTGAGCTTGAGAGAATTAAATATGCCTATAGAGAAAATTGTTTCTGCCAACAAATCACATCGAAGTGTTGAAGAAAAAGAACCTTCAAAAAGCTCCGCAACAGCAGCTGCAGGTGGGGGTGATTTAGAGAGAGATGAGTTTGAGTTACCCAAACAGTCAATACAATCTCCCGAAAGATTTTATAGCCTTCAGCCGATCTCTCTGCCTGATGGAAGCCAGTATAAAGGCGAACTGATGGGAACGAGAGAAACGCTGAAACCTCATGGTATGGGTATTCGCTATTTTGACAATGGTAAACAAATTGAAAAGGGCGAGTTCAAAAACGGCAAACTGCTCAAAGGATATCAAGGTGAATTTAAAATTGTGAAAGGGCAAGAGATTCCAACCGGGGCGGGCTCTCAAGTGGAGCCCAAACTTAAAAAAGTCGATTTTAAACCTGAAGCAGAGATAAGAGAGACGGTTACAAGAGGTGAACATAACTCTGAAGCTTATGAGGTGCCATTTGACATCAAACAGCCACCTCAAAAAGCGCCTGTGGATTTTCAGCCTGGTGACAAAATTACTCCTGAAACCAATAAGAATTTACGAGGGGCTTATAAACTCAAGGGAAACCGCGAATCTACGAGCATAATGGAAGAAGGCATCAAAAAAGCAAAACAAGAACATGAACGGTCAGGAGTAGCTCAAAAAATAAAACGATCAGAACACCTAGAGACCCTGGAACAAGCACAACAAGGCATGAACCAGAATCTGATTAATGAAACCCTCAAGAGCTTACAAATCCCACGCGAATTTTATGAAGAAATCACACAATTGAAAGGAAGCATTAAAGGTTACTTTCAGGCTCGAGATGAACATGGAATGAGCTTAGAAAATTATATTAACTCCCTAAAAAGCGAGACAGAAAAAGAATCCGATTTAAGGTCGAAACGATTAAAGAAATTAGCTGAGCTGGAAGAATTGGCTGGAGGCTATCAGGGATTTTTATCGAAAAGACTCCTTCAAGGACCTCTCGCTGAATTGGGTTTAGAGTATGATAATTACGTGAAATTAAGAGACCATGGCTCTAGTGCCGAAAAGTATCTTGATGCAAAGGCGAAAGGCCAAAGCGTTGAAGACTATTTGGCTTCATTAAAAAAATAGGCGGTCCATTGAAATACCTAACCCTCTCCCGATTTTGGCAATCCAAAATCTCCCTCTCCCAAAGGGAGAGGGCTATCTATTGTCAGTTTAAAACTAACGAGCTAGCCTGGGCTTTCCATGTTCACCGGAATTATTCAGCACACAGGCCATTTTGAGCGCCAAGAAACACGTGTATCCATTCAGTCTGATATGGACTTAAGTGACGTGGCTGCCGGAGACAGCATTGCAGTGAATGGTGTTTGTCTCACAGCTCTGAATAATTCTTCACTAGAATTTGACCTCGGCCCAGAGACCCTAACCAAAACAACCTTGGGCAACTTAGAACAAGGAGCCATTGTTCACTTAGAAAAGGCACTCAGAATGTCTGACCGACTCGGCGGGCATTTTGTGCAAGGTCACATCGATGACGTTGGCCAAGTGGCATATCTCGAACGTCTGGGCGACTCGCTTGAAATCGGTTTCAAGGCCCCCAAAGAAATCATTCGCCTCTGTATCCCGAAGGGTTCTATTGCAGTGAATGGCGTCAGTCTAACGATTAATCACATCAGAGAACACCTGTTCACCGTATGCCTAGTCCCACACACCCTTGAAAAGACAAAGCTTGGAGATCTTCAAGTTGGTGAGAAGGTCAATCTTGAGAATGATATGCTGGTGAAGACTCTATTTCAAATGCACTTCAATCTTCCCGTTGGCACCTTGGCTCGTGGTCAGTGTGACAACACTCGTGTTTGAACCCTGAAGGGTCACCGAAAAGTCAAAGCACCCCAGACATCTGTAAGTCATGGTCTTCTCAATCCCTTTGATCTGAGAAGTTCCTTCGGCAGTCATCACTTTTTTGAGAGTACTGCTTCCAAGGACAGCAATAAAATATTCGCTCGGCGCTGCCCACACAGTTGAAGAAAGAACTACAGAAAGGGCCAGAATGGCTTTTGTCATAAGACCTCCTGGAATTATTAGTCAGAATGTTTTATGTTTGGCGTCGTGAATTTTCAAGAAGCACCCCGCTGGTATGCCCTAGCGGTTCACACCCGTCAGGAAAAAACTGCTCACCAAGATCTCTTAAACTTGGGGTTTGATTCTTTTTTGCCATCACACCCTGTTCGCCGTTTGTGGAGTGACCGGGTTAAAACGCTGGATACACCGTTGTTCCCAGGTTATCTGTTTGTGCACACAGCATTAACACCAGATGTCAGAGTGAAGATGATCCGCCTCAAACCAATTTATGACTTTGTAGGCAAGCAAAAAGCTCTAGATGGCGGACTCATGGCGGCCCCGATTCCACAAGTCCAAATCGACAGCCTTAAAATCATGCTCGGTTCTAAAGCGCTGCTTGAGCCTACGCTCAAACTTGTTCCTGGTACCGAGGTCATGGTTCTTCAAGGGCCACTCAAAGGGGCGACGGGGATTGTTGAAAAAGAAGCTTCTGGCCAAAGACGCATTTTGGTGCAGATTCCGCTTTTAGGCCGCGGGGTTCGGACTGAGCTATCGATAGATGATGTATTGTCTTATCAAGAGCTCGGAACAGAACCTAGATCGCTGAAGATTGCCTGACCTGCCCTAGGGCTATCGATTGAAAGTTCTTCTCCAGTATCCTGTTTCCAACGCTTGGCTAAGTCTTCCCAATACTCAGTCGCTTTCTCTCGTGCAAGCTTTCGTTGTTCCTGCGTTGTAAATTTCAAATTTGCATTTTGACAAGCGTTGGCCAAGTAAAGTGCATCTTTTACTGGGCTTTCTGAAAGATTCATAGGGTCTTCCTCGATGTCTCTTGCAGTATGACGATCGACAGCGCCCGAATCTTTATGCATCAACGCCAAACCCCAAATAAGCTTGGATGCAGCCTCTCTGTCTACTCCTTTAATCCCCGCAATACGCTTCACTGCATAGTTAAACAACTGCCAAGCCGAAGTAGATAAACTGACTCCAGCACCCACAGCCCCCACGACAAGACCCGGAATCGCTCCTATGCCAGCCCCCGCAGAACCCGCTATCGCCATGGCACCACCAAGGGTACTCACACCGTTTCCGATGGCATTGATAGAAGCACGAGCGATACGTTTTTGCTCATTTTTCTCTGCTAAACATAAAGCTTCAAATAGCATTTCATGCAGACCAAGGGCGCTGTCTTGAGGATAGTTGATTTCTGAAGCCAGATAGCCATTAGAGCCCATATTATTTGGACGAATATAACCCTGCATCTTGGATTCTAATTCTTTCAAAATCCTTTGTTTTGTATTCAAAACATCCGAACGTTCTACAGCCTGCACAGTGCTATTCACTGCCCCCGCAAAGTTACTGATGATACTGGCACCTGCAAGGGTATTCCCAACGACAGAACCTGCCGTCTGACTTGCTTTTTTTAATGCATCCACACCTATGTTGACAGGATTGATAGACTTACCACCGCCTTGAGCAGCCGCCTGATGGACACTTCCAACATTGCTAGCAACACCATAAGCATCCAGAAATTGATTAAGCCGCTTCGCAGCAGTAGATTTGTCTTCTTCTTGAGCCTCTTCTAAACCGGGGCAGCCTGCAAATAATATCTCGGCCTGCTCTGGACTTACGCTTTTTAGGCTTCCTTCTTCAAACTTTTTTTGGATACCACCAATCTGAGTCTCTTCAAAGTTCTTCACATTGACCCAATTCTGCGCAGCATTTTGTCTAGAACTTTCAAGTTTATCAATATCAGGGGCGTTAATCCCACTCGGTTCCTCGATATCTAAGGCTGTTCTGATTTTTGGGCCTATTCGTTCGGACATACTTCCCCCCCATCAAAGAGTGTACAATTTATTAAACCTGAATTAATGTGAATCCCTGATGAGAATTATCGGAATTGACCCAGGATCCCGTAAAACCGGCATTGGCGTGGTTGAGTATAGTGCTCAAACTCGTCAGTTCACACTGGTGCATGCAAGTGTTCTGCGTCTTGATTTAGAAACAGATTTAACTGCGCGTCTGGCAGAGCTGGCACAGCGCCTAGGCAGCTTGTTAGACGAGCATGCGCCGACTCAGGCCGTACTCGAAGATGTGTTTTCTGGTGAACATGCGCGCTCGGCTTTAATTCTTGGGCAAGCTCGGGGAGCTGTTTTGGCAACGCTCGGTTTAAGAAGAATGCCTGTGGCAAACGTTGCTCCCAGACGCGTTAAACAAGCGATTACTGGCTCTGGCGCAGCCAGCAAAGAACAAGTGGGCGAAATGGTTCGCGCTTTGCTGGGGCTTGAAAAAAAACCCGCTGAAGATGCTGCAGACGCATTGGGTGTTGCTATTTCGTATGTGCTTTCAGGTCAGGAGTTCGCAGGACCCAAACGCACCAGCAAATCAAAAAAACAAGCTGGCCTTCGGGCGCTGGCTGAAGCTCAAGGACTTTTATAGCGTATCAAGTTCCAGATTTGTCATGAGTACATTCACATAGGGTTTCTTGTTTACCATAAGAAGCGCCTCTATTTTTTCGGCGGGGACTCTGCGCGCGTTAGCCACGCGCACGATTTGTTCTCTGGCTAACTCCAACGGCAAGTGTGGGTCTAAGCCACTTGCAGAAGTTGTATCCGCTTGTTTCTTCGGGAATTTTGGATTCCAAGGAGGCAAGTTGCTGGCACCCGAGGGTACGGCATTGTAGTTGCCAGCAGAAGGTCTAGGCCAAAAATACTTTGGGTCCTTAAAACTCTGAGCAATCAATTCACTGCCAATCACCCGATCATCTTTCACAACCAGGCTTCCATTAGCTCTGTATGGAAACACAACTTTTGAGATACCAGTCATGGCAAGCGGATAAATCACACCTGTCACCAATGCGATACCCAGAAAAAATAAAACAGGACCCATGAATCTAAAGACATCTCAGTGTTAAGATTTATTCGGCTCAGAGAATGTTTATTTTTGAGCCGAATATAGGGGGCTTCAATCATGGCATACAATCAACAACTTCCAGAGTGGGCAACCACCGATCTGGCTTTACAAGTATCCGAAAAGCTTGAGGGGCTCGACATCGCAGGCAAGCAAGAACTCATCAAAGAGATTTTAAATAAAGCCCGGGCGCGTGCTGTTGAGTTTGTGGAACACACGCTTTGGTGCGCAGAGTTTCTTGAACTCGCAAAAGACATCTCAAATGACCGACAGCATAGAGTTCTCAAGGAAATGACGAACTCTGATATGACCCCAAAAAAATATCAGGCTTTCACCGGCTGCTCTAAGGCAACAGCTACAAGAGAGCTTGCAGACATGCTCCGGCAGGGGCTCATCAGAAAACTGGATGGCCGCGGCCGGAGCACAACATATGTGTTGAATTTTTAAGCTAGTGGCTACTGCTACCAAACCACGCAGATGGCCTGTTCACATTCATCATTTGCTGGCCTTCTGTTTGTGTCTGGTTAACCTGCGGACCCTGACCGCTCTGTGTGGCTGCTGCTGCCGAAGATGTGGGCGTGCCGGCTTGGTTTTGATTGCCGGAATTTATAGATGCCAACTCGTTTAAACGGTTTTCGAGGATCTTTAATAGCCTCTCAATTTGGGCATCTTCTAATTGCTCTTGAGCAGCCTCAAGCCTAGTCCCCAGGGTCTGCAGAATACGTTCTGTTCGTCCTATATTTATATTACGGGCTCTGCCTTGACTTGCGGCCTCTAATTCTTTTTCCAGCCTCAGGATTACCCTCATGATTTTGGCTCTTATTTGAATCGTTCTTTCATCGTCTTTCTGGAGAAGGTCTCTTAATTTAACAAGCAATGCTAACGCCCTACCTCTACCCGCATCGACAGCCTTGTCACACAATAAAACCGCCCAACTCAACTCATCAACAATCTCAGCACGGGTTGTTTCGGGAAGCTTTTTCCCGCGTGGACGAGGATTCCTATTCTGCTCCTGCTCTTCTCGAACATGTCTTTTACCTGCCAATTTTTTGGTTTTTTCTTGAGTCTTCTCGACTTCCAAAAGGCTCTCCGCATACAGCATAAGCTGCATGATCGGCGCCAGCCTCTCATTGCTATATTTACGCCGAACCAAAGCAGTGGTCATATTTATTAAACTACTATTGCCGGAATTTATAGCCACCTCCAAGGCAGCCTTCAAATGCAGCAATGGGTTTAGAGAGATTCCTGTATTGAGCACCGCAGGTGGCAGCCGACCCTCATAGGTCGTTAAATATTCAGCGATACCAAGATAAGCCAGCACAAAATCAGCTGCTTTTTCCTTGTCGTTTCGGTCTTGATAAGTCACAGCATCAATATATTTATACACATCTTCGATGAGTTCATTCGAGAAAAGAACAATGGAGAAAACAAATAAAAATATTGCCTTAAATTTTACTGAAATCATGAAGACTATTTATATCATAATCAAAACCGTGTCAACCCGGCTCGGTGGCCAGGCTGACAATGTATCAACTCTTTAGTTGGTCACATTAACAGTCACATTATCGCTGTTTGGGAACGCAAGCACATAGCTACCCGCTGCCGTTGGAGTGAAATAACCATTAAATACACCATCAAATGCAACATCATCTGGACCTTGACCTAGGTCATTGATTAATCCGGTTGCCGCCCCTGGAACCTGAGTTGATTTAGCACAATTAATCTTCAGCATTGAAATAAGCAGTGATTGTCCTACTCGCAGGCTAACAGTGCTCGACTTAGGCAATAAACGTTCTGTCACTGTTTGGTTTGAACAGGACATCGAACCACGACCATTCACATCAATCATTCGGATTCGACGACCTGAGATAGTCGCTGAACGTGCAGCTGCCGTGGGAACTCCACCAGCAATGATCAGGTTCTTCAGTGAAATCCAATCCAAAGAGGGGTCCTTAGCCTTCAAGAACCCAGCAAGACCCGTCACGAATGGTGTTGCCATGGAAGTACCACTCAAATAGGCGTAGCGTTTACCTGGAATCGTGCTCAAAATATCAACCCCTGGGGCAGCCACGTGAACTGAACGACGGCCATAATTCGAGAATGTAGCCAAGGCATCCTTAGAGTCCGTTGCGGCCACACTCACCACATTGCTGTGACGAATATTCGATGGAAATGCATCTACTAGGTCATTGTTCTGTGATTCATTGCTTGCGGCAGCCATAAACAAAATACCAAGTTTTTGATGTTGCTTGACTGCATCCGCAAATGCTTGAGAGTAACCTCCGCCACCCCAAGAATTATTGGTTGCAACAACCTTCACTGGATTTTGAGCTCGGGTAGCCAGCTTCACAAAGTAATCCATGCAAGCAAGAGCCCCAGCCGTATCACCGCTGCCGTCTGCAGACAAAAATTTGCAGGCAATGATTTTGGCTTTTTGCATCACACCCGTTACTCCTAACCCATTGCCCCCTTGAGCCCCAATAATACCGGCCACGTGTGTACCGTGTTGGTTATCATCCATTGGGTTATAGGTCCCATTAATTGCGTTATAACCACGGGTTCCATTGTTTGGGTCAACCCAGACATTATTGACCAAATCAGGGTGGGTATAATCAACACCAGTATCAATAATCCCAACCACAACATTTGAAGACCCGGTTAAGGAATCCCAAGCTGCAGGAGCATTTATATCCACATCTGAAGTTCCAGCTGTCTGGCCAACATTGTTCAAGCCCCACTGGTATTTGAAATAATTATCATTTGGTAAGCCCAAAGCATGAACAATATAGTTTGGTTCTGCATATTCAATGCTTGGATCATTTTGGTAAACCTCCAGAGCCTTCTCTGGGGAACCACCCAATTTCACCTGAACCAACTCCAAACCCTCAACACTGTCAAAATGCTGAACAGTGCTTGCATTGGCCTTTGCGTTAATCGCACCCGCGGACATAATCGATATGCCAGCTTTGCGTTTAACCAAGAAACTACCAGGCCGAGCTTCGACGGTGGCGTGAGTAAAACCCGCAGTACACACTAACATTAATCCAATATTTATTATTCTCAACATATACACTCCAAGCAGATTTATAATCCAGAAAAATTTTCTAGATTATTAAAATCATAATACACAAATAATTTTTATGTCTATCTGTTCAATGAAATAATTTTAAATAGCAGTAGAAATCCATTCTCTCAGCGGCCATACGCGCGTATCAATACCGCCCTTCGCACAGCCCGTGGAATCATAGGAGCGTGATGTCACCCCAACGAGTTTGTAGCCATCTTTCCCACGGTCAACATAAGTGGCTCCCCCAGAGTCTCCAAAGCATTTTCGGGGGCTAGAGCCTTCGGAGCCTATTTGCATTTCCCAAGGGCCCATTTCATGAATGCTTGTCTGAGCGCACATGCGCGTGTGCTGTTCCTCAAGGTCTGAATCTTCCCGCGTTTGCCCCCAGCCAACAATCCAAATCGGCTCTCCTGGCTCTATATCTGCAAATCCAGCCACAGGATATGGCAGGTCTTGTTCAAAGTAGAGAACTCCCAAATCGTGATTGTTTCTAAGACCATTCAGTTCTGGGTGTAGCTCAAAGTTTTCGTGCTGCTTAAAACCGGTCGCCCAAAAATCACCTACCCGATATCGCACACTCAAAAGGGTTCCCAGGCCTTCCGTAATTGTATTTGGGTCAAAACAATGTGCAGCTGTCAAAACCGCTCTTGGAGCAATTACGGTCCCTCCACACAAAGGCAACAGCATCTGTCTAATACCAAGCTCACCAAAATCAACTTGTGCATCTACCCATATCTCAATGGAACTTGGGAAAAGCGATTCATCGCACGGCTGCCCATGAATAATCGGGCTGCGATCTCGCTCGAGTGCTCGCTCTGCTGTGCAGGAGAAAAGGAGAAGCGCCAATAAAACCCATTTGGCATACATGTGGGTTCTATTGGCGCCAGATAGGCTTTGGACTTATTCTACCAAAACCGTTACTTTCTGACCGTCACCCAAGTCAAACTCATAACTGCCCACTTCGGCTGCTTTCCAAGAAGCCGTGAAGACTCCGGTTCCATCCACATCCACGAAATCTGGTGTGTGACCCATGTTCACCGTCAAAGAAGGCACTCTGTCAGGAGTGGCGCACTTGATTCTAAATACTTTGAACTCAACCGTATCTCCAACCTTAACCTGGCTATGTTCAGCCGTTGGCAATACGCGCGAGAACACCTTTTGCCCTGAGCAGGTCAAAGAACCATGACCATCTTTGTCAGCACCGCGGATACGTCTTCCTGAGACGGTTTTTGCAGAAAGAGCAGAGAGCTCATTGCCACCTGAAATAGCCAAGTTTTTAAGTTGCTTCCAATCGAGGCTTCGATCTTTCGATTTCAAAAGACCAATTAAACCAGTCACATATGGAGCAGCCATCGAAGTTCCGCTGAAAATCTTATACTGACCATCTAAATAAGTGCTCAAGATATCTTGCCCAGGAGCTCCCACATGAACGCTTCGACGACCATAGTTTGAGAAATATGCCAACTCATCTTTATTATTGGTTGCGGCAACCGAGATAATGTTATCCAGTTGATAGTTTGCAGGGTAGCTTCCAACGGTATCATTATCATCAGAATCATTACCTGCTGCAGCCACAAACAGGATACCTGCATCTCGTAATTTCTTGATGGCATCAAACATTGCTTGAGAGTAACGACCGCCACCCCAAGAAGCATTAATAGCTGTCACATCCACAGGATTTTTTTCTCGGGTCTTCAGCTTCACAAAATAGTCCATGCAAACCAAGGCATCGCTCATGCTTCCCGAACCGTCAGAATCCAGAAATTTACACCCGATAATAGATACTTTTTGATTAACCCCTAAAGTGCCCTTGCCATCGACTCCAGCGCCACCCATGATACCCGCGCAGTGGGTTCCGTGACCATTGTCATCCATCGGGTCACCCGTATTATCCATTGCATTAATGCCATGGATGTCATCTACGAATCCATTGCCGTCATCATCTTCTCCGTTTCCGGCGATTTCAGCTGGGTTGGACCACATATTGTCCTTGAGATTAGGATGCGTATGAAAAATGCCTGTATCAATAACTCCCAAGATAACATCGTCGTCTCCCTTGGTGAGTTCCCAAGACGCAGTCCCATTGATATCTGCGCCTGCTTTTCCTGAATATCTGCCCACTTTTTGACCGACATTCTTCAGGGCCCATTGCTGAGCAAATTGCTCAGTTGGATTTTTACTGGCTTCACCGTCAATAGGATCCACGCGAATTTGAAAATCACGTTCCACGTAGGCAACTCGTGAGTCTTTTTCGTACAGCTTGCTGGCCGCATCGGGCGACATACCAGCAGGGAGATCAACAACCTCGATCCCCTTTAAGTAGTTTAGTCTTTTATTCGTTCGGATTCCGAGCTTTTTATGAATCGCGCCAGAGGCATAAGATGAGACCCCTTCCTTAAAACGTACAATAAGGCGCTCATTTTTAATTGTTTCAGCAGAAACAGGTAGCGCAGCAGCGGCTAGAAATAATACTAGGGAACCAGATAACTTCGACACAAGCATTCATACCCCCAAGGCAGTGTCACCACATAGTGACATCTTGTACTTAATGAATAGCTTTTCGTGCATCAAACGTTCAACGTTTTTTGGAAAAAAATATCCAATTCGTCTATTTGACGCGCTTTTACGGCACACATGAGTAAGCGATCAAAGCCTACCGCAATGCCGGCTGCTGCTGGCATAGAGCCCAGGATGCTTAAGAAATCTTCGTCTAATTTGCCCCCCTGTTTCCCTAACTTTCGTCGCTGTTCTTGCTCCTCTAAAAATCTGCCCCTTTGCTCAACCGGGTCTGTTAATTCCAAAAATGCGTTTGCTAATTCAATCCCCTGATAATAAATCTCAAAGCGCTCTGCAAAGTAAACATCGTCCGTACAAATTCTTGCCAAAGCAGCCATTTTCCTTGGCCATCTCATAACGACACAAGGAACTTCTTGACCAATGCGAGGTTCAATTGTGCTCAGCATCACATGGTGGAAAGCATCAAAAAAATCCGCACCGGGGCGTAAAGTGAAGCCTGCGCTTTGTACCCGATGCACCAAGTCATCGGCTACAAGCGCAGCTCGCAGATCAATTTTTGCGTGTTCAAGCCAGAGATCTTGGAGGGTGCGGATTTCGAACCCCTCACCCGCTTCGCTGCGCGAAGCACCCTCTCCACCCGTGGAGAGGGCCATTGCCAGGCGAAACAGCTGCTCGCAATCCTGAATCAAATCTTTAAGTGTACCGCCCACACGATACCATTCTAAAAGCGTAAACTCTTGAAGGTGCAGGCGCCCTTTAGGCTCATCACGAAACACATGGCCCAACTCATAAATCTTGGTTGCCCCATGTGCCAGTAAACGCTTATGATAGAGCTCTGGACTGGTGCGAAGTTCACCCAGTCCAGGGACCTCAAACGGATCAATAAATGTTTCTATCGCATTCGCAGGGATCACAATTGGTGAGTCGATTTCGATAAATCCCTGCGAGTCAAAATACGCCCGAACAGCCTGTTTGGCTTTATGTCTAAACTCGAGGCGTTTCAATCTTTCTGAGCTCTTCCACCAAAGGCTTGATGTGTGCACGGTAGCGTTCAACCAGACGCGTTGGCAAAGGCTGCCCTGCCGGGAAACGCTGTCTGGATGGATCGACATAATTCTTATTGAGCATCATGCCGAAGTGCAGATGGGGTCCCGTGCTGCGGCCTGTTGTGCCAACATAGCCGACCACCTGCTTCTGCCGAACAACGGAACCCGGCCTGATGCCAGCAGCAATACGGGAGGCGTGGAAATACTCAGTCACATAGCCTCCTCGGTGACGAATACGAATCATTCTGCCCGCAGTCGGGCTGTAGCGCGCCTCTAAAACAACACCATCTGCAATACTCCAAAATGGCGTGCCTGTTGGTGCACCATAGTCAACTCCATTGTGCTTCTTCTGGCGCTGTAAAACCGGGTGAAAGCGCTGACCATAACGAGACGTAATACGGGTTAAAGCCATGGGGCTTCGTAAAAATCCTTTCTCAATAGACTGGCCCTTGGCATCAAAAAAACCTCTCACTTTTGAGTCTTCAGACTCAAATCTGAAGCCTTGAAACATGCGCCCAGCATTGTTGTATTCTGCAGCTAGAACCTGACCGAAGCCAATACGCCGACCACCTGCATGCTTGGTCTCTACAATCATCTTAAAGACATCACCTTTTTGAGCCTCACGGTAGAAATCAAGCTGCCATCCAAAAAGCTCTGAGAAACGATTCACCAAGGCAGCATCACCGCCTGCCGATAAAATACCTTCATAAAGGCTTGAATTGATGCGCCCCGTCAACACTGCTCGCTCCTGGGTCACCACTGTCTCGATTTTTTTGGATACCCATTGGCCGTCCCCAGCTCTTTCTAGCCTATATCGAACGGGAAGCCCGTAGTTTTCCTGACGAACCAGTTCAAAAAGATTAATCGGAGCATCCGCTTGCGTGTAATCCAAACCCTTTTCAATCACCAGCACATCGCCAGCTCGAATAGATCGAAGGTTGATCATCTTGCCAAGCAGATCAATGATTACTGAAGCCTGAGTAGAAGAAACCCCAGCCCTTGCTACAGCCTGGCCCAAAGTTTCACGGGCACCCACTCGTTCAGTGGTGCGCACCATAAAAGGCGCCTGGGCCTCGGGAGCCTCAAAAGGCTCCTGCCCAACCTGGTTGCCAATGTCCGCAACCACAAAATATGTACCCAGGCCTAATGAAAGAACAAATAAGAAAAGGCCTAAGGGCAAAAACCAGCGGTTTTTTTTCAAAACATGTCTCCCTTAAGTCAAACCTGACATTATATATGTTTTTTCAATTTATGCAAGCAGGGCCTGAAGCTTCAAAGCTAAGCCCATATCACCTTTAACCTTAATTTTGCCTTGCATAAAAGCCATGGTTGGGTTCATTTTGCCTGCAGCAATAGAAACCCAGTCCTCTCCCTTCGGGATGGAAATCACGCACTGGGCGGCTGAGTCTTCATTGGTATTCATAATCCAGTCCGACTTCTTGGTCAGATCTACATGCCACTTACCGCCACCCTCACCGCCAATATCAAACAGATAGCTTGCATTGATTTTTTGGGCTTTTTCTGGAGTAAGGCGCTGCTTCATTTCTTCAAAAACTTGTGACACCGACGACATAAGTCCTCCTGTTGAGACAAAACCCCTAGCATGGGTTTGGGGATTGCTCAAGCATAACGAGCGTGTCAAGACGAAGACATGCGTTTCTTATTGCTTTTCACTCTTTGGATGGGTGTAGCATGTCACCCACGAATGCCTTCGATTTTGAAGCCCACTCCACAAGACATCTCACAAATCTCGGGTCATTTTACGCTGAAAGCCAAGGGCGCTAAGCGCTTTCTCGGCCGAGTAGAGCTTGATATTATTGCTCAAAATCCACACCGTCTCTACCTGTCCATAGGCTCATTTTTCGGCCAACCCGCAAGAGTAATCACCTACGATGGGGCTCAAATTTATGGGGTTTCAAAAGAACAGCTTGAAGAAATCACCCAGATCCCCGTAGAAGCACCCGAATTGGTGGACCTACTGCTCAGACGCCCCCCAAAAGGGTCAAGTTTCGAAACAGCCCCCCTCACTGGCCAAATAACCAAAATCGAACGTGAAGGGCTATATTCAGTCAACTATGCCAGGTTTCCAGAGCAATATGACTTCGAAGTTCGCCACAACAACAAAACACAGGCTCTAACCTTGACGAGTTCAGACGTCCAACTCAACACCGGTGACTTTAATGAACAGCTGTTTCGTCGATAACCTAACCATCGAATTCAAGACCGACAAAGGTCTGGTCCGCGCAGTGGATGGCGTTAGTTTTGAAATCCCCAAAGGCCAAACCGTAGGGTTGGTGGGTGAGTCTGGTTGCGGGAAAAGTGTGACCGCACTCAGCATTATGCGGCTCATCAAGTCGCCTCCAGGACGTTATGCTGCCGGGCAAATCCTTTATGAGGGTCGCAATCTGCTCGAACTCCCCGAGTCTGAAATGCGCCATCTTCGCGGCAATCGGATTTCAATGATCTTTCAAGAGCCGATGACCTCGTTGAATCCAGTTTTCACGATTGGGGATCAAATTTCAGAGGCTGTTCGCCTGCATCAAGGTCTCGATAAATCTAAAGCGTTAGACAAAGCGGTGGAGATGCTCGATCTAGTGGGAATACCGAGCCCCAGAGAGAGAGCCGCCACTTACCCGCATCAACTCTCCGGGGGCATGCGGCAACGAGTCATGATTGCCATGGCCCTTGCCTGCAAGCCCGATTTGCTCATTGCCGATGAGCCCACCACGGCCCTAGACGTCACCATTCAGGCTCAAATTATGGAACTCATGCTGAGTCTGCAAAAAGAAATTGGCATGAGCATTTTGTTGATCACACACGATCTGGGGGTGGTCGCGGAAACTTGCAACCAAGTTGTCGTGATGTATGCCGGGCGCGTGGTTGAACAAGCTGACACCAACACATTGTTTTCCAAACCAAAACATCCTTACACCGTAGGCCTCTTAAACTCAGTTCCCAGTAATCATGGTACCGGCAAACGTCTCAAGACGATTCCAGGCCTCGTGCCCAACTTGCTTCACCTACCCCAAGGCTGTCGTTTTCAAGAACGTTGCGACCGAGTCACAGACCAGTGCCGAGGTCTCGAACCCGAACTTTTGAATCCTGACGCCAAACACGCAGTCCGCTGCTATAACCCATATTAACCATGCTGAAGATATCTGACCTTAAAATGCACTTTAAAGCCGGCGAAAAACTCGTCAAAGCTGTCGATGGCGTTAGCTTTGAAGTACAAGCTGGTGAAACACTTGGATTGGTGGGTGAGTCAGGTTGCGGCAAATCCACGCTGGGACGCTGCATTCTGCGTTTATATCAGCCAACCTCAGGGTCTGTTCAATTTGAAAGCCAAGATATCACTCATTTAAGCAGCCGGAAAATGAGGCCTATCCGCCGACATCTCCAAATTATTTTCCAAGACCCGTTCGCCTCGCTTAATCCTAGACTTTCAGTGGGCAACATTATTGGCGAAGCCCTGGAGATTCACGGTCTATACAAAGAGCCCGGCGCACGAGAAAAACGTCTTTTAGAGCTGCTCTCGCTGGTGGGCTTAAGACCAGAGGCTCTGTCCCGTTACCCCCACGAGTTTTCAGGTGGCCAGCGTCAACGTATTGGTATCGCCAGAGCCTTGGCAGTTCAGCCTAAGTTTATTGTCTGTGACGAGCCTGTTTCAGCACTAGATGTTTCCATTCAGGCCCAAATCGTTAATCTGCTGCAAGATTTACAAGAGCAACTTGGCCTAACTTATTTATTTATTGCTCACGATCTTCATGTTGTGAAACATATTTCAACCCGCATTGCGGTTATGTATCTGGGCAACCTAGCCGAAATCGGTCCCGCAAGTGAGGTGTATGACGACCCCAAGCACCCTTACACCAAAGCTCTGCTCAGTGCCGTGCCAACTCTGGACCCAGCCAAGCGCCAGGAGCGCATTAAGCTCACCGGTGAAATCCCGAGCCCCTTAAATCCACCCACAGGCTGTAAATTCCACCCAAGGTGCCCTGCTGCTATGCCAAGGTGTTCCATTGAGGTCCCTGAACTTATTTCGATTGGGAAAAATAGACAGGTGGCGTGTCATTTGTTTGGGTGAAAAGCTGTCACCCCGGCCTTCGAGCCGGGGTCCGTCGGAAACCTCACCCGCTTCGCGTTGCGAAGCACCCTCTCCACTCGTGGAGAGGGCCCCTGCCAAATCAAAGCGATAATTTTTCGTGAAGCAAGCACTTCGAGTGGCACTGTCCCTCTCCGTGAGCGGAGAGGGATTAAGGGTGAGGTGTTCGAAGGAGCGGCGCCACGTGACTCCTGCTACATATTCCCAATCACCGCATCACCAAACTCTGAGCACTTCAGTAATGTGGCGCCGTCCATCAGACGGTGGAAATCGTAAGTCACGCGTTTTTGTGAGATCGCGCCATCCATACCTTTGATGATGAGATCGGCTGCTTCAGTCCAACCCATATAGCGCAGCATCATTTCGCCAGACAAAACAACAGAGCCTGGGTTTACTTTATCTTGACCCGCATACTTTGGAGCCGTTCCGTGCGTAGCTTCAAAAATAGCATGGCCCGTCATGTAGTTGATGTTACCGCCGGGAGCGATACCAATCCCGCCAACTTGCGCTGCGAGTGCATCACTTAAATAATCACCGTTCAAATTGAGCGTTGCAATCACATCAAACTCTTTGGGGCGAGTCAGCACTTGCTGGAGCGTAATATCTGCAATGGCGTCTTTGATAATCAACTTGCCTGATTTGGCCAGCTCTGGGTTATCCCAAGTTTCTTCGTCAGTCACAATCTGATCGCGGAACTCACGCTTAGCCAGCGCATAACCCCAATCTCTGAAGCCGCCTTCAGTGAACTTCATGATGTTTCCCTTGTGAACAAAAGTCACGCTCTTACGTTTTTCGCGTAGTGCATACTCAATCGCCGCACGAATCAAACGCTCTGAGCCTTCACGTGAAACAGGCTTCACGCCAATGGCGCTGGTTTCTGGAAAGCGAATTTTCTTCACGCCCATTTCAGTCTGCAAAAACTGAATCATCTTACGTGCTTCAGGTGATTCCGCTGCCCACTCAATACCGGCATAAATATCTTCAGTATTTTCACGGAAGATTACCATGTCTACATCCTGAGGGCGCTTGACGGGTGATGGAACACCCTCGAACCAGCGAACCGGACGCAAGCATACATAAAGATCGAGAATTTGCCGCAAAGCAACATTCAAAGAACGGATACCGCCGCCGACTGGGGTGGTCAGCGGCCCCTTGATCCCAATCTTGTACTTCTTAAATGCTTCAAGTGTTTCATCGGGAAGCCAGTTATTCACTTGCTTGAAAGCTTTCTCACCCGCAAGAACCTCTAGCCATTCGATTTTGCGAGCGCCTTTATAAGCTTTTTCCACAGCGGCATCAAACACGCGCTGGCTTGCTTTCCAAATATCCGGGCCGGTACCATCGCCTTCAATGTAGGGGATTACGCGTGTCTCTGTCATACTTCAAACTCCTTCAGAAAATTGCCATGGCATTAGCGCGAGCGTTTTACCCTGTAAATGCGCCAATGGGTTTAGATTAAAATCAAATGAAAAATTGCTAGACGGCTGATAGATGGCCAGCTGAACGCGCTTTCCATCTCTAATCCTAGCCAACTCTTTTAAACGGGTCAGCGCCTGCTGAAATCCACCAAGCTTTTGTACCAGCTTTCGTTCATGCGCTTGCTCACCTGTCCACACTCTGCCTTCAGCAAGCTTGCTCACTTCATTAAATGCTAAGCCCTGACCATCAGCAACAGATTGCTTAAAGCGGGTATAAGTCCAATCCACAAGTTTTTGGCCTCGCTCAAGTTCAGCAGAGGTCAGAGGCCTAAACAAACTTGCCCCCGGGAGCTGGCCTTTTTTGAGCTCTGTGGTGTGAACACCCAGCTTTTCAGCCAGCTTTGCGCCTGAAAATTGCAAATAGAAAACGCCTATGGAACCGGTCAGCGTCAAGGGCTCTGCCCAAATCTCTTGCGTGCCGGCTGCTGCGAAATAACCCCCTGAAGCTGCAATATCACCCATCGAGGTCACAACAGGCTTTTTACTGCGCAAAGATCGAAGGGCTTGGTAAATCTGCTCTGACCCATAACTGTCGCCCCCGGGTGAATCCACTCGAAGTAAGACTCCTTTCACGTGAGGATTTTTTTCAGCAAAGCGGATTGCCTCTACGACATCTTCAGCGCCTGTTTGGTTTTTAGGAAAAAAAATATTACTCTTTGCGTGACCCGCAATAATTGTTCCTGAAATCGGAATCACTGCGATTTGATCCAGCGCCCCCCACTGTGTGATTTTGCGTCGAACACCAAAGTACGGGTAAAAACTTTTTTGGTTTTCGACAAGTTTTTGGGGTTCTGAAATCTCGTCTACCAACCCGAAGCCTAGCGCCTCTTGGGCCGTGATCATCCCCAGATTAACCTCTGCCTTAATCGCCTCAAGACTCTTGCCTGTCTTGTTCGCTAAAACACCACAAAATGTCTCATAGCGCTGGTCTAAAATCGCCTGAGCGACCTCTAGTTCCTCGGCGTTTGGCTTATTGGCGGTAAACATCCTGGGGGCCGACTTGTATTGACCTGCCACAATTGCTTGAGGCTCAACACCCAGCTTATCAAGGCCATCACGCAAATAAACCAATGTGCGCCTGAACTCATCTAGTTTAATTGCCGCGCCTGGGTTCATCACTATTTTGGTGCCAGCAGAGGCAATATAATAGTCAACCGCACCGGTCTCGTTTAAATAAACGACAACCTGTTTCCCGCTATTTTTCATCGCGAGAAAGCTTGAACGCAACTCCTCTCCCCTGCCCCAGCCCACAGTCAAAGAATCCAGGTGGACCACAACACCCTCAACGCTTTTGTCATGCGCGAGCTCATCGAGCGAATTGAGGAAAGACAACTGCGAAATCCGTTTACCGAAAAGCTTCGCTGTGAGAGTTCGAAACTCCTGACGCAGATTTCCGCTTGAATCGATTTCAACTTGAACCCAACGTTTCGAAGCCGGGACGATGCTTCCCGAGTTTTCACTTGAAAGCTTAAATCTCCCACCGGCGTAGCTATTGCCGCCGAGCAGACCTAGGCCAAAGTTATCAAAGGCCATATCGATGCCAACCATAAACAGCGGCTCTTTTTGGATTACCGACTGGGCAAAAATCGAGCCTTCACTCAAATCAAAGCGAAGCCCGGCAATAAAATTGAAATCATAACCCGGCGACCAGTTATCGGCCTTGGGCCAAAAACGTGTTTCGCTAAAAATCGAAAACTCATCCCCCATAGGACGAATCGCTACACCTACCTGCCATTCTGGCGGTGAAGCAAAACTTCCATAAACCTGTTTGGCCAGTGCCCCAAACGACAGCCATTCTAGGGGATAATATTGAAGCCCAAATCCAAAAATAAACGGGTCCGAGCTATCTTGGACATAACGTCGCTGAAACTGAGTCCAGGCGCCGATCGAGAGTGTTCGACCAAACCGATACGCCATCCCCAGCTGGCCATTGAGATAGCCTTTGTCACCAGGTGTTTCATCTTTAGGAAATCCAAGCTGCATACCCAGCGCCAAAGAAAAACCTTCAAATAAACCAAGGCCAAGTACAAACTGACTTTGGTGCAGGCCGTCGGGGTTACCCCAGTTGTACACATAACCACCGACGAGCTCTTGGCCATCTACAAACGCCAATCCTGCGGGATTATGCAACAGCGACCAAGAATCTTGCCCACCAGCAATTTGAGGACCTGGGCTAAGTTCGTATTCGGCAAAGCTCGAGGAGCGTACTTGGGCAAACACAGGAAACGCAATGAGCAGAAGCAGCGCCCAAATCCCTCTCCCCTTGTGGGGGAGGGAGATTTTGCCTTGGCAAAATCGGGTGGGGGGTAGCGCTGTGCCGCGTGAACCCCTCTCCCTAACCCTCTCCCTCAAGGGGAGAGGGAACAGGCGACAGGTTTTCATAGAGCCTTAAGTCTCTCAACCAACTCAGGAACGATCGTGAATGCATCTCCCACAAGACCATAGTCAGCTACCTGAAAAATCGGCGCCTCAGCATCCTTGTTAATCGCCACAATCACTTTCGAACCCTTCATGCCAGCCACGTGCTGAATGGCTCCAGAGATCCCAACGGCAATATACAGCTTTGGAGCCACAACCTTACCGGTTTGACCGACCTGCCAGTCATTAGGAACCCAACCAGCGTCGCAAACGGCACGGCTTGCACCAATGGCTGCGTTTAAACGATCCGCCAAGGGTTCAATCAACTGCTTGAAACCTTCTGGGCCTTTAAGACCGCGTCCACCAGAAACAACGATGGATGCTTCAGAAAGTTCTGGCCGCTCAGACTTAACAGCCTCAAAGTTTACAAACTTCATGCTGCTCACACCAGGGTCTGCAGCAAAATTGGATACCTGACCTGAACCACTTGCTTCAGCAGGAGCAAACTCTGTTGCACGAACGGTAATCACCTGCACTGGAGTGTGCAGCTGAACAGTCCCTGTGATATCCCCCGCCCACATCGGACGATTGTAGGTTGTTTCATTTGCAACACCGGAGATATCTGAAGCCATCGCGGCATCGAGACGTACCGCCACACGTGGCATCACATCCTTACCAACGGAAGTAGCTGCAGACCATACATGAGTTGCGCCGACAGATTTGGCGGCATCTGCAATTACTTTGGCATCTGTTTGTGCCAGACGATGCGCCAAAGTATCATGTTCAGCATAGTGCACAGTGCCCACATACTGAGCCATCGCATCAGCAATGTGCTTAACGCCTTTGCCGAGTACCAAGCCATGCATAACGCCGCCAACTTTTTTGGCTGCCGAGATCGCGCTCAGAGTCGCTTTCTTCAGGTGAGTTGAATCATATTCTGCAACGATTAAATGTGTAGCGGACATCAGATCACCTTCTCTGTATCGTGAAGTTTGGAAACAAGGGTTGCAACATCTGGCAAGATTTGCCCTGCTTGTTTTTTAGGAGGCAGTTCAAACTTCTGAACCGTCAGCACTGCCTTTGTGTCAATGCCAAGCGAAGCCAAATCGCGCTCGTCGAGAGGCTTTTTCTTGGCCTTCATGATTCCAGGCAAAGAAGCATATCTTGGTTCATTGAGACGCAAGTCTGCCGTTACCACACACGGCATTTGAACACTCAGAGTCTCCATGCCACCATCAGCTTCACGAGTAACCATGGCCCAGCCGCCTTCGACAGCAATCTTGCTTGCCTGAGTAGCTTGACCCCAACCAAGACGCTCGGCCACCATTTCTGCAACCTGGTGACTATCGTCATCAATTGCTTGCTTGCCCATTAACAACATGTCTGGTTTTTCTTCGGCAGCAATCTTTGCAATAATTTTAGAAATTGCTGTGCAGTCTAGGGACTCAGTTGTCTTAACTAAAATCCCTCTATCCGCACCCATAGCCATTGCCGCCCGAAGCTGGGTCGTGCAGTCTTCAGAACCAATTGAAAGAACGCAGACTTCTCCAGAATGCTTTTCAATAAGCCTCAAGGCTTCTTCGACTGCAATTTCGTCGAATGGGTTGGCAATCATATTGACGCCATCAAGTTTTATTTTGTTTCCAGACGCGTCGATTTGAAGCTTCGCTTCATAATCTGGAACGCGTTTAACGGTTACGAGTATTTTCATCTTGCAAAGCTCCTACAGGTACACCCATTTTGGCTTTAAGGGCCAACAATGCCTCGCTGCTTTTAGCAGGTTGCTCAAGTTTTTTAAACTCTGCCAAGAGGCTATCTGAGTGAATTTCTTCAGCAAGCTCCGTCGTTGCATCCGCCTCTGCTTCCATCTGTCTGATTTTTTCTTCCATGCGGTTCATGGTGTCCATGGCACTGTTCGGGCTCAAGGAAGACATGGTTTCAGTAATACTCTTTTGTGCTTGAGCTCTTCGGGCGCGGGCAATCAAAAGATCTTTTTGGCGTTTTGCTTCTGAGATTTTTTCGCTTAAGGACACCAGGCCTGTTTTAAGCTGGTCAACGGATCTTTTTTGAGCTTGCCAATTTTCCTCAAATCCAGATGCCAATTTAACGTGTTCGGCCTGACGTTCGAGAGCTTGTGTCGCAAGCTGGTCGTTGCCTTGCTTCACCGCAATCATCGCTCGCTGTTCCCACTCGGAAGCATTTTGTTTTTCTTGCTCGTATTGTTGAATCAAACGTTTTTCATCGGCGATCGCAATCGCAACTTGGCGCTTAGCCGCAATTAGCTGCTCTTGCATATCGAGCAATGTTTGATTGAGCATCTTTTCAGGATCTTCGGCGGCGCCGATTAAATGGTTGAGCCAGGATTTGAGCATCGTCCAAAAGCGTTTAAATATTCCCATAACTACGCCTTATCTCACTGTTAAGACTTCGATGCAAGAGTCGGGATTTATCGGTCATCTGAACGATGTGATCACTGTTTTGCATCCCTATATTCATGGGTATGTTTTTCGAATTTGACGATTTCGACGTCCGGGAACGCTTCTTTGCCATTGAAGAAAAGGTTCAAAAACTCAAACACATTTTGCAAACAAAACCCACACCGTTAAATCAAAAGTTCAACGATATGTGTAGCAGGGCCTATATCATTCATGATTCAGCCCTAGATGGACAGGTGATTAACACCGATGACGTACACATCGCATTTGAGTCACAAATCAAACTCAACACAATCCGAAACCGCATTATCCATGAAATCAAGAATCACCGACGGCTTTTCCAAAACATGTGCCTCGGGGCCGGAGATATCCGCAGCAACGACCATCTTTATGAACCCAAAACAGTTAAATACGATGATGTCTTAAAACTGCATCACGAACTTTATGATAACGCCGGCAAGAGAGATACGGGGCTCTTTAGAAGAATTATCCCACTCCATGGAACTTACTTCCACGATCTTGCCGAGCCTTCACACATCAAAAACAAGCTTCAGGATTTATGCAAACAAACAGAACATCCTGAATTTAAAGCACAGCACCCCATTAACCAGGCCGTTATTTTTCACAGCCAGTTCATGCGCGTATTTCCTTTCTCCGAAGGCTCCGGGAAAATCGGCCGACTGTACATGAACAGCTTCCTCAAGCAGGGCGGCTATGGCTCAGCCATCATCCACGGCAGCGAACGCCAACGCTACTATGAATCCCTGCGAGATGGCCAAGAGTCCTTGCGAGAGTTTTTGCTCGACAGCATGGACTCTGCGCTAGAGTCGCAACTCAAATATGCCTCAGAGCTGCCGGGCTAATATTTAAGATACCAATCTGTCCCAGCAGGGCCGTCTTTCAGACAAATGCCTTGCTCTAATAGCTTGTTCCGAAGCTCGTCGGATTTAGCCCAATCCTTTGCGGCGCGCGCCGATTCACGCTCGCGAACCAAGGCCATGTTTTCGTCAGACAGCGCTGGCTTCTCAAATTTCTCAACGCCAAAACCAAGCACGCGATCCCACTGGGTTAGCAACTCGAGCTGCGCTTTGCCGCCGAGATCAGCATCTTTAGCAGCTTCCCAAAGCACGCTCATAGCGACAGGCATATCCAAATCATTCGCCAGCGCAGCCTCGAAACGCGCTGTATACTCTTTAGCCTTGTCTGGATTTTTTCCTTTTTGTGGGTCGAGCTTCCACGAGATCGCTCTGTTTTTTAAAGACTCAAATGCATTCTTTGCACCCTGCAAAGCTTCAAAACTAAAAAATAATTGAGACCTATAATGCGCGCCAAGGCACAGATACCGATAGTGCACAGGCTCAAATCCTTCGTCGCGTAAACTTTGCAAAGTCAAAAATCCGCCCTTAGATTTTGACATCTTGCCTTTGTCTAAAACCAAAAATTCGCCATGCATCCAAACGTTCACCCATTGGTGACCAAAGCAACCCTCGGACTGAGCAATCTCGTTCGTGTGATGCACCGAGATATGATCAATGCCACCACAATGAATATCAATATTCTCACCCAAATACTTCGACGCCATAGCCGAGCATTCAATGTGCCAACCCGGAAACCCCCTGCCCCATGGCGACGACCACTGCATGATTTGATTTGGAAACTTGCTTTGTGAAAACCACAACACAAAGTCTCTCGGGTCCTCTTTTTTCTCGTCGACGTCTACTCGAGCTCCCTCAAGTAGCTCGTCGAGCTTTCGTCGAGACAACTTCGTGTAGTCTTTGAATTTCAAAATTCGGAAGTAAACATTTCCATCCACTACATACGCCAAATCTTTGTCGATTAACTGCTGAACCATGGCCTGCATTTCGGAAATATGCTCGGTAGCGCGGCAAATTACTGTAGGAGGAAGCAAATTGAGGGCCAAACAATCAGCCAAAAAGGCGTTTTCGTAAAATTTAGCAATATCCCACGGCGATTTCTTCTCGCGTTTAGACGCAAGCTCCATTTTATCATCGCCTTCATCTGCATCAGACTCAAGATGCCCGACGTCGGTGATATTCATCACATGTTCTACGTTGTAACCAAAAACATCAAGCGCTCGACGTAAAATGTCTTCGAATATGTAAGTCCGCAAATTCCCAATATGAGCATAGTTATACACCGTGGGCCCACAGGTATAAAGCTTCACTTTGCCGGGTTCTATGGAGTTAAATACCTCCACTTGACGCGTTAACGTATTAAAGAATGAAGGTTTCATTGGTTGGTGGGTCGTCACGGATTTGAACCGTGGACCAACGGATTAAAAGTCCGATGCTCTACCGGGCTGAGCTAACGACCCAAGCGTTAACGCCGGTGGATGTAGTGAATAAACCACTATCTGTCAATGCCGTTTTTTTAATCACCGCCAAGGCCAAAGGGCGGCCTTCTTCCCAGGAACCCAGATGAGAGGTGATTTCCGGACTTTGGCACATTGCACCAAAATCTTTTTCCTGGCATGCTACAGAAACAAGGATTTTGGAGACCTTTTCCTGGGCCCTTAGGCGCTCGATCGCCTCCTGACCGGGGTAACACCCCCTGTTTGACCCTATCGTTGATTCTAGGCCAATTTCGAGAGGATTAAAGGATTCATTGATTTCTGCCGGGGCCCGAGGTAATTTTCGAGCGATTCGTTCGGCCTCCCCCACCCCTAACCAAGCTGAAACATCTATGCCGGGGTTTTGATCGAGCTTTTTAATTTCTATATTTTCAGTAAACCAAAACTTCCCTAACCAATTGAACAATTTTTCGGGCGTTTCATGCGAACTCATCAGCACCCAAGACTTGTCTCCTGTTTTTTGTTGCCAAACCACATCCACCAAACGCCCCCTGGCATCCAAAAAGCAGTTCGCTCCCGAAGCCTCAATATTTCTAGTTGTAAGTCTGTTTAAAAAGCTTGTAGCATCGGGGCCTGTAACCTCGACAAACGCCTCACAAGGAGACCAAAATGAAATATCGTTTACTTGCACCCGGACCAACTCCCGTACCAGACCGCGTTTTGAGCGTGATGTCTCGCTCTGTATACCATCACAGAACCCCGGCCTTTGAGAGGGTTTTTGCAGGTTGTGTCCAAGGACTCAAGTGGGTATTCCAAACCAATCATGATGTCCTCACCCTCTCCTGCTCCGGAACCGGTGCTTTTGAAGCCGCTTTCCAGAACTTTTTCTCTCCTGGAGATACGGTTATCAACGTCGGATGCGGTAAGTTTGGCGAGCGCTGGGGAAAGATGGCCTCAGCATTTGGTCTCAACGTTGTAAACATAGATGCCCCCTGGGGCGACAGCGCAGACCCGGCCAAGGTCCACGAAGCCCTCGAACAAAACCCAAATACACGAGCTGTCATCTGTGTGGCCAGTGAAACCTCAACTGGCGCCAGACAACACTATGAAGCGATTGGGGACATGGTGCACAAGCGAGCGGATTGCATCTTTATTGTGGACGCCATCACCGCCCTAGGCGTTTGGGATATTCGGCCAGAAAGAGACCATATAGATGTTCTAGTAACCGGCTCACAAAAAGCCATGATGCTTCCGCCCGGCTTGGCGTTTTTATCGGTAAGCCCTAAAGCCTGGGAGCTCAACAAGTCCTCAAAAATGCCGCGCTTCTATTTTGATTTAGCCAAAGAGCGCAAGGCTCAGGGCGAAAATCAGACCGCTTACACACCTGCCGTTTCTCTCATGACAGGGCTTCAAGAAGCGCTTTTAATGATGCAAGAAGAGGGTCTGCAAAACATATTTGCGAGACACGCTCGCATGGCTAAAGCCACCCGGGCCGCTGCCGCCGCTCTCAATCTTTCAGTGTTTCCCAAAAACCCAGCGGACTCTCTCACCGCAGTCTGCGCTCCAAGCGAAATCAAATCCAACAGCGTTTATACCGGCCTTCGAGACCGGGCCAACATCACCATCGCCGGCGGCCAGGACCAGCTCAAAGGTAAAATCTTCCGGATTGCCCACCTGGGTTATTTTGACGAGTTAGATATTTTAACGGTTTTAAGCGCCCTAGAAATCATCCTCAAACAAGAGGGTTATCGAAATTTCGCGCCCGGGGCCTCAGTCGCAGCCGCCAGCAGTATCTTAGAAGAAGGGTTTGTACGTTCCACGTGAAACAATTGTCTTTACCCGTTACCCTCATCCGCCTCGCGTTGCTCGGCATCTTCTCACGGGGGGAGAAGGGCTTATTCCCCCTCTCCCGCTTGCGGGGGAGGGAGATTTTGACTTGTCAAAATCGGGAGGGGGCTCCCCTCGCCCACCCTAGCGGATGAGGGCTGTCCATTCATCCTGCCGCCACGCAGTGCGCTTCCGCCTGCGCTAAAGCTTCGGCGGACAAGCCGCGCCCAGCTGTCAGCAGGCTGTGGCAACTACGGCCACTTCCGTGGCCTTTTTTAGATGCTGCGATGCGCTGTTAGAGTCCCTGGAGGGGACGTGGCTGCCACAGCCCAGCCAGAGGAGGCCCCCCGGAGCCGACGCTGGGCTGGGTTAAAACCGCGGAGCCACCACAGGGCCAGGCAACACAGGAATGCGCTGCCCTCGCCTTATGGGAGACGGGATTAACCCTTCTCCCTCGGGGAGAAGGTGCCGAGCAAAGCGAGGCGGATGAGGGCCACCCTTCTACACCTTCCGCGCCGTAATCTGGTCTACCAGGTCATTCAGCTGGTCTATCGACGAGAAATGCACAACAATACTGCCAATCCCATGGTAGTTTCGAAGTTCCACTTTTGTGCCCAGAATCTGTTCTAGCCGACGACGCACTTCTTTTTCATCGCCCGTTTCAGCTCTCTTTGGCCTCGAAAACTTCGTCTTTTCTTTTTGCTTTTGTGTTACCAGGGCTTCGGTTGCGCGAACACTAAGGCCCTGCTCCACAATTTCGCCAGCCATTTGACGAATTAGGTTTTGGTCATCAAGTCCAAGAAGCGCTCTGGCGTGGCCCATGGTGAGTTTTTTGGACACAACCTGGTTCTGGACCTCGAAAGGCAATTTAAGCAATCTGAGGGCATTTGTGACGGTTGTTCGGTCCTTGCCAACCGCTTTTGCTACTTGATCCTGGCTAAGGCCCTGCTCTTCCACAAGGCGCTTGTAGCTTTCTGCTTCTTCAATTGCGTTTAAGTCTTCGCGTTGAATATTCTCGACGAGTGCAAGAGTTAAAAGGTCCTTGTCGGCAATATCTTGAATCACGCAAGGGACTGTTTTAAGTCCTGCAAGTTCGGCTGCTCGCCAGCGACGCTCACCCGCAACGATCTCATAAAACCCCTTCGTGTGCTTACGAACAACAATTGGCTGTAAAATACCGTGTCTCTTGACGCTTTCAGAAAGCTCTCGCAGGGCGCCTTCTTCAAAATACTGACGCGGCTGATTTGGGCTGCCACGAATTTCGTCGACACTAATTTGAACCAAGCCAGCCTGAGGCTTTGTCTCTACTGCTTTTGGGATTAAGGAGCCAAGCCCTTTGCCTAGCCCGCCCATAGTCTTCTTTGAACTCATTTTAATAACTCCTTTTAATTACCGACCCTCACCCGCCCTGAGGGGCACCCTCTCCCACAGGGAGAGGGGCCTTATTTCCTTCTCCCCTTGGGAGAAGGTGCAGAGCGTTGCGAGGCGGATGAGGGCTTCTTCCCATGCTGCTTCACCATCTCTCTAGCCAAAGCCCCATATGCCTTCGCACCCTTTGAACTTGGGTCATAGATCACCGCAGGCTTACCGTGACTTGGCGCCTCGGAAAGCCTAACATTTCTAGGAATAACAGATTTATACACCAGCTTCGGAAAGTGCTTTTTAGCCTCATCTACTACCTGGTGGCAGATTTTATTGCGAGAATCAAAAAGCGTGAGCGCTAGACCGTCTATTTTAAGGTTTGGGTTCAAAGACCCTTGAACCAACTCAACGGTCTCAAGCAAATGAGCCAGACCTTCAAGCGCATAATATTCGCACTGAAGGGGGATAACCACCCCATCTGCGGCAGTTAACGCGTTAATGGTCAAAAGCCCCATGGACGGAGGGCAGTCCAGGACAATGAAATCATACTCGTCCACTACTTCTTTTAAAATGCGTTTAAGATGCATTTCTCTTGAAATAGTGCTTACAAGCTCTACCTCTGCGCCTGCCAGCTGGGTGTTGGAAGGCACCATTTGAAGACCTTCAACTTCCGTGTCTCTCAAGATATCGGCGAATTTAGCCTTTTTAATTAGAGCATGATAGATCGTCTTTTCGTCAGGCTCAGGGGAAATCCCAAAACCGCTCCCCGCATTTCCTTGCGGGTCTAAATCTACCAATAAAACTTTGTTTTTCTGAATAGCTAATGCAGAGGCCAGATTTACCGCCGTCGTCGTTTTTCCGACGCCACCTTTTTGATTAACAATTCCTATAATACGGCCCATGCTTTCGATTCCTTTTAATGTTCCACGTGAAACACTGCTATTTCACGCTGGTGCCCAGGTTCTAGCTCATAATATTCTTCTTTATCAAGTACCCAGCCTGGTTTTATTTTTGCTTGTTTCCCCGAAAGCCAGAATGCCACCCGGCCCGCTGGAGTCAAGCAAGGTTTTATTTGGTCCCAATTCTCGTCGGAAAATGCGGCTCTCGTAATTGCAAACTCAACATTTCGCAGAGACTCGGTCCTTTGTCCTAGGATTTTTACCCGATGCAGTCCCATGTGTTTAGATGCTATTCTTAAAAAGGAGCATTTTTTCTGGGATGATTCTACGAGAATGATTTCTTTGTCTGGCCACCATACTGCGGCAAGAAGTCCTGGAAATCCGGCTCCGCTGCCAAGATCGTAGATTACAGAAGGAAGGCCTGGATTTCCCTCTCCGTTTGAGGGGGAAGGTAGGGTGGGGGGTGCATGTTGCAAGACGGTTCCCTCACCCGCCCTTTGGGCACCCTCTCCCAGGGGGAGAGGGGAGTTTTGTGGGGGATACATCCTATCTAAGGCCTGCAACCCTTTAAAGCAATCCACATAGTGGTTCCAATACATGTCTTCAGATGTTGTAAGGCTCGTTAGGTTATGGACCTCTTTCCACTTCATCAAGATTTCGAAGTGGGCCTTAGTCGCTTTAAGTTGAAAATCGTTCAAATAAATTTTTTGAGCTGAAAAGTTTTCCACAGGGTTTTCCACAGATCAGGGGGACTTTTTCCACAGATCAGGTTTTCCACAGTTCCACAATTTTGAATGCTTGTCACGCCTGTGGAAAACTTTTAGGAATTTAAATCAATTCTCAATTAATTAAGTGGTTATCTTCAATTGGTTTTCCACAGGGCCTGTGGAAAACTTGTGGAAAACCCTGTGGAAAACCTGATCTGCTGATCCAGAACGATCACTTTTTCCACAGGTTTTCCACAGCCCTAGATCAGCTTTTCCACAGGAAGGGGGGGGGCTTGATCACTTTTTCCACAGGATCCCTGTGGAAAACTTGTGGAAAACCTGTGGAAAAGATCAGTGCCTAAAGTTTTCCACAGGTTTTCCACAGATTCTCCACAGCCTTTTCCACAGGCAGGGCAGGGGTTAAAGCCTTGAAAATTGGCAATTAAAAAAGTTTTCCACACTTTCCACAGGCCTGATGATGATGATGAGTTTAATTAATTAGAATTTTTGATCATATAAGGACCCTTGATCTGAAAAGTCAGGAACCCTTCTCCCGCAAAGGGAGGGGGATAAAAATCCTGTGGAAAAACTCTTGAACTCCAAATGCTGGCGCGTTAATCAATGGATCTATGGAAATTAGAATTGCAGTAACTGAGCTTTCAAAAGCATTAGGGCTTCTTCAAGGTGTAGCTCAAAAGAAAAATACCATGCCTATTTTGGCGCATGTTTTGCTCGAGGCTCAGGCTCAAACACTGCGTTTAAGCGCAACAGATTTAGATATTGGTCTTCAAATAAGCCGTGTCTGTGAAATAAATCAACCAGGTGCCATCACGGTATCAGCTAAGTCGCTTTTAGATATCGTTCGTTTGTTGCCAGGGCCTTATGTGACATTGGTTACTCTCCCCAATCAGCATCTTTTAGTGAAAAGTGGTAAAACTCAAGCTCGTCTACCTGCATTACCGCCTGAAGAGTTTCCTAGATTGCCAGATATTGCTGGTGTTACATTTAACCGCATTCAGACCTCCGCATGGGTAGAGGCAATTCAAAAAACAATTTATTCATCAAGTATGGATGAAAATCGATACAACCTGGCAGGTGTTTGCTTAGAGCCAGGCACAAATCCAATGGATGATTTTACTTTTGTATCCACCGATGGACATCGATTAAGCCGTTATATGTTGGGTTTAGGGGAGACAGGCATTGAGCTTAACCGATCGATTATTTTCCCTCGTAAAGGCTTAGTGGAAATGATCAAGATTCTTGAGCCTCATACAGGTGCGGCCGATCATAAGTTTGATCTTGGATTTTCGCATACGCAATCTGTTTTAAAGACAGAAGATATTCTATTGACCATGAGATTGATCGATGGAAAGTTTCCTGATTATCGTCAAGTGATTCCTAAATTATCGGATAAAATTGTTCGTGCAACCAGAGCTGATTTTGTGGCTAGCTTGAAGCGTGTATCTGTTTTAACTAGCGATAAAAATCAGAGCGTTAAGTTAATGCTGAAGTCGCAGGAACTAACGGTAACCTGCATTAATCCTGAGGCAGGAGAAGTTTCAGATGACCTACCAATGGAATACACTGGACCTGAGATGGAGATTGCATTTAGTGTTCAGTATTTACTGGAAGCACTAATGTCTTTTTCAGATCAAAATGTGATGATGCGATTCATGGACTCATATTCGCCAGTAATTTTGACGGGTATTAGCGATGAGAAGCATCTTTGCGTTGTAATGCCGATTAGATTGTAAGAATTTATGTTGCGTTTAATATTTGTAGCAATTTTGGCATTGGTTGTTGGTTACTGGCTTGGAATGAACAGGCCGGACTTACTTCAAGTTTTTAAAAAACGCGTTTCTGAGATAGAGTTACCTACGCCTAAAATAGAGTTCAAATCTGACCCTGAGGATTATTCGGAACGAGATAGAAAGAAACTAGATTCTATTTTGAATCAGATTGATCATTAATATCATCCATCAAATCAAATCCACTGCTGCTTGCTCGAGGAAGTGGGGCAGAGGGAATGCTTCTGAGCTCTTGCATTTTGCCATGAATAAGAATCTGCCAGATCATCAATTCAGAAGTAGGAAATTTCATCAGCAGTAGGATTGTTTTGTAAATATTCTTTAAATTATTAATACGTTTGTCTTGCTCAGCTTTGGTGTCTAGAGCTGCTTTGAGCGCGGTGTGGATACTTAATCGGTTTAAGGTGCCTCCAAGTGCTTTCCAGTGCACTGGCATCTCTGATTCGCTTATGTATCCGTTATAGGACTCACAAAGCTCTATAAGGCTGATTGCAGAGGCTTGAAGTGATATGAGAAAAAGTAACGCAGCGATCCTCATGCACGATCTAACTGTTGGGGTTCTAGATTACTTCCCAGTCAAATTCAGCGCTTGTTGCTGATCTCAGTAATTGGGGTCCAGCTTCTGGAAGGTGATTCGCAGGCTGTTGTTCGAGTTGAGAAAGCATGGTGATTTCATGCAAAACAAGAGATCTGAATTCGACAAGATTTATAGAAGGAATAATATGGCTTGAGCTTTTACTTTTGCTCGCCAATAACTCACCTAATAGAATATTGATGAGTTCAAGTTGTTCTTTGCGTTCTTGAAAGGTTCCACCTTCAAAAAAATTTCTTAATTTTGTATGAATAATAAATCGGTTCGCACTGCCATCAATCTCTCGCCAGTGTGGCATTAGGGATTGTTCGGGTGTCATCATACTGTAATTTTGGTACAGTTCCTTAAGAGTAGTGGCATCTGCTGTGAATGATCCAGTAATAGCTAAGACAATCAAAAGTGCTAAGCGATACTTCATATTTATTCGAACCTGTGTGTATTTAAATCGCTTCCCATTGATCAGTCACTTGACCGATGCATGGCCTAGAGGTTGCGTTTTAGTGGGTGCCCTTGATCAGTCAGAAGAGATTTTGAGAAAACATTCTATCATCTCACTTTGAAATGATATTTCATCTTCTCAAATCATACAGGCTTGTTTGAGGAAACATTTTATCTTCTCAAATAACTTGATTTTAAATTTTAGCCTGAGGTACAAATTTTTTTAGAAAAAAGAGCCGCTCGCGCCCTCCGTCGAAAAGCTGGGCGAACGGCAACCGGTTAAGGCTAGGGCCATGATATGGCTTTGGCTTTACGTTGTCAAATGCGCGGCTCTCCAAAAGGAGAGCATCATGGAAAAAATAGAAATTTCGCAAAATACATTTAGTGAACGATTTCTTATTCTTAGAGGACAACAGGTTATGCTGGACTGTGATCTTGCCGAAATTTATCAGTTCGAAACAAATGTTCTTAAGCGGACCGTAAAAAGGAACATGAAGAGATTTCCGGTTGATTTTATGTTTGAGTTAAGCACGGAAGAGTTTAACGAATTGAGAAAACAAAACAAAGATCCAAAATTCGAAAATGGACGTGGCGGTATTCGCTATGCTCCATTTGCATTCACTGAAGCAGGAATAGCGATGCTGGCTTCTGTCCTTAGAAGTAAAAGAGCGGTCCAGGTTAGCATTGCAATCATGAGGTTTTTTGTTCAGCACAAAAAGCAATCAAAGGAATCGGCTGATTTAGAATTGAAAGTTGGATATCTTGAAAACGGATTTAGCGGGCTAAGATTAAGGATCGATCATCTAGAAAATAAAGCCTCATTCGAGAAACCGAATAAACTAGCTTTAGCTCATGAAAACTTAATGTCTTTAATTTTGGATATCGTTTCTAAATATTTTGGGATTGCAGTCGCAGATCTTCAATCTGCAAGTAGAAAGAAATCGATTTCATTTCCTAGACAAGTTGCCATCTATTTAGCTAGAAACCAGCTCAATATGAGTTTTAGTGAACTTGGTTGTCATTTTGGAAAACGAGACCACACGAGCATTATGCATGCTTATCGTAAGATTAATACTACATCCGGGCTGCAAGAGACCCTGAATTTCTTAGAAGCTGAAATCCGTATTAAATTAAGGGGTAGGCAGCCTGCTCACCTGCGAAGCCTTCTAGCGTAATTAACTCATCCGTTTCTGAGACCGAGGGGCTTGGGTACATGGGGACCTTCCCAAAGCCTCCAGGAATGTCGATCACAAAGGTTGGCTGGCAGAGACCCGAAATATGTCCTCTGAGCGATTTAACAATCTCCTGGGCACGCTTAAGGGGGACTCTGAACTGGGTGGTTCCAGGCGCAATGTCGCACTGATGTAAGTAATATGGGCGCGCCCTCATTAAAACCAAGCGTCTAAATAACTTAGCTAGAATTTCAGCCTGATCGTTGATGCCTTTGAGAAGAACTGTTTGATTTAAAACAGGGATGCCTGAATCTACAAGTAGAGTGATCGCTTGTTCGGTTTCTAGAGACAGCTCATTGGGGTGATTAAAATGCGTCACAAGATAGGTGGGCTGAAATTTTTTGAATACAGCCACAAGGTTGTCTGTAATTCTTTGCGGCGCGAAGGATAGCATCCTCGTATGAACACGAGTCAAATCGATTGTCGGAATTTCTTTAATTTGTCGCAGAATTCCTTCAAGCCTCGCATCGTCGAGCAATAAAGCATCCCCACCTGAAAGAATCACTTCTTTAATCTCAGGATGCGCCCGAATATAATCAAGTGCTTGTTGGAGATGTGCAGATTTAGGGGTAGGGCCTTGGCCAACCCAGCGTTTTCGAAAACAAAACCGGCAATAGGAGGCGCAACGATCCGTCACCAGCAGAAGTACCCGATCGGGGTATCTGTGAATCAGATGTGGAACCACTTCATGATCTTCTTCACCCAAAGGATCCCTGCGCTCTAATTCCACAGGATTAAATTCAGCAGTTGTTGGGATCACTTGCTTGCGCAAGGGATCATCTGGGTTTTCAGGATCAATGAGCGATAAATAATGTGGCGTGATCCGAAGGGGCAAGCCGCCCAATTGCGCGAGTTTCTGAATCGCGGACTTTTCCACCGGGCTCAAAGTGAGATAGCGCTCAAGATCGGCGATTGTTTTAGGGCTATTTTTTAATTGTTGCTGCCACGATTCGTTCATAATCTTCAAATGACAAATTTTCTGCACGAGATTTAGGATCAATATTTAAACTGATTAAAATAGATTCAATCTCAGGGTAGTCTGCCAATGAATTAGTTAGCACTTTTCGGCGTTTTGAAAAGGCGGCTTTCACTATTTCGACAAATGGCTTCCAAGGAACCCCCAATTTTCGGCCATGGGGCTTTAGGCGAATCAGGCTAGAGTCTACTTTTGGGGGCGGCCAAAATGAGCTCGGGGGAACGTGCTCTAAAATTTGAACGTGAAAGTAGGCCTGGAGCAAGACTGACAATAGACCGTAGGTTTTAGAGTTTGGTTTAGCGGCAATTCGATCGGCAACCTCTTTTTGGATCAAAAATACCCCGCCAGAGATTTGATCGTGAAGTTCAGCCAGTGCAAAGAAAATTGAACTGCTCAGGTGATAGGGCAGGTTGCCGCAAATTGTCACCCCGGCCCCAGAGCCGGGGTCCAGTCTGGATCCCGGGTCAAGGCCCGGGATGACAGCAGACTCCAAAAACCTAACAGCATCAGCTTCATGCAAAACCAAACTGCCAGATGCAAGGGCTGTGGAAAACTTTTGGCGTAAAACTGGAATTAAGTCTCGATCACGTTCGATCGCGTGGACCGTAAGACCTGCTTGCAAAAGAGCTTCGGTTAAAGCTCCCAACCCAGCTCCAATTTCATAAACCAAATGGCCAGTACTCCCCAAAGCGGCAACATACCCACCCGTTCGTTTCAACAGAGCTGTATCTTGCAAAAAGTTTTGCCCAAATGATTTTTTGGGGACATGCATCAAGCTTTTAGCCGCCTTCGCTGAGCACGATTCAATTGTTGATCGCCATCCGGTTGTGCCACAGGAGATGGCAAGCCAGCAGGCGCCGGTTCTTGACCATGCCCAAGTTTTTGAACTTGTTTTTGACGCTCCATCAAAGCCCGCTGCATTTCTTCTAAACGGGCCATGTCAGCAGCCATTTGTTCGCGCGTGGCCATTTTGATTTCAGCTTTGAATACGCGTTCTAGAACAGCGTTTCGAAGCTGGGCACGCATATTGTTGAAAATCAAAAAGCCTTCTTTCTTATATTCTTGCTTAGGATCTTTTTGGGCATAGCCTCTAAAATGAATTCCCTCACGCAAATGGTCCATCGCCTGCAAATGATTTTTCCAAAATTGGTCAATAAGCTGCAAATAAATCAAACGCTCTACACGCCGAATAACTTCTAAATCAACGTCTTTCTCTTTAGCAGCATAGAAACTTGATAGACCTCGATAGAGATGATCCATTAAATCTTGCCTGTCGAGAGGTAAAGATTTAGCTTCAAACTTAACGCCAGTAAGAGCAAGAATATCCGCGCAGAGTTCTTCGAGTTTCCATTCGTTAGGTGAAGTTTTTTCAGGCGCAGCAATTTGAACGAGATTGACAATCATCTCTTCAACACAGTCGAATACAAGCTTCTTGATGTTTGCATCTCCAAGAACCTGACGTCTAAGACGATAAATCGCCCCACGCTGCTGGTTCATGACGTTGTCATACTCAATCAACTGCTTACGGCTATCAAAGTGGAATCCTTCGACGCGCTTTTGAGCGTTTTCAATGGACCTAGATACCCAAGGATGTTCAATGGGTTCGCCATCCTTCATCCCGAGACGTTCCATGACGCCGATCATACGGTCTGAACCAAAGATTCGCATTAAGTCATCTTGAAGAGATAGGTAAAAGCGGCTCGAGCCAGGGTCACCTTGTCGGCCAGCACGACCACGAAGCTGGTTGTCGATACGACGTGACTCATGGCGCTCTGTTCCAATAATTCGAAGTCCACCAGCCTCAAGAACTTTTTGCTTTTCAGCTTTGTAAATCTGCTCGGCCTTAGAGAGCTCTTCGGCATAAAGCTTAATTGCTTGCTCTTGAAATTCGCGGTTGTGCTCGTCTGGTCGGATGAGTTCGGGCTTACCTGATAGAAATGCGAACTCAGCAATTTGCTGGTCTGTTTCTGACATTTGTTTGGCCACAGCATTTCTAGCCATAAACTCAGCGTCACCACCGAGAATAATATCTGTTCCACGACCAGCCATATTGGTTGCAATTGTAACTGCACCGAGACGGCCAGCTTGAGAAATAATTCCGGCTTCGTCTTTGTGCTTTTTAGCATTAAGCACATGATGACCAATCCCAAGTTTGGTTAGGCCTTTGGACAAAATCTCAGATTTTTCCACAGAAACAGTTCCGACGAGAACCGGCTGATGTTTATCGTGTGAACGCTTAATGTCGTCAATGATAACCTGAAATTTCTCACGTTCTGTTTTATAAACTTGATCATGCTCGTCTTCACGAATCATGCTCTTGTTTGTCGGAACAACAAGAACATCCAAATCGTAAATCTGTGCAAACTCTTCAGCTTCGGTGTCGGCTGTACCCGTCATTCCGGAGAGCTTCTTGTACATTCTAAAATAATTCTGGAACGTAATCGTTGCGAGCGTGTGATTTTCTGCTTGGATTCGAACGCTTTCTTTGGCTTCAATGGCTTGATGCAGACCGTCCGACCAACGACGACCATACATTAAACGACCTGTGTGCTCGTCGACGATAACAACTTCACCGCGCTCAATCACATAATCGATGTCGCGTTTAAATATAGAGTGTGCTCGAAGAGCCTGACTAAGATGATGCAGAACTTCGATGTTGGCTGGGTCGTAGAGATTTTGAACCTGCAAAAGTCCTTCAGATTTTTCAATCCCAGACTCTGTAAGCATGACTGAACGACTCTTCTCATCGACGGAGTAGTCGACATCTTTTCGAAGTCTTGGAATAATCGAATTGGTGAGCTTGTATTTTTCGCTGCTTTCTTCGGCTGGTCCAGAAATAATGAGCGGTGTACGCGCCTCGTCGATTAAAATTGAGTCCACTTCGTCAACAATTGCAAACGCATGTCCGCGCTGTGCATAATCGGCAAGGTCAAATTTCATATTGTCGCGGAGGTAATCGAATCCAGCCTCGTTGTTTTGGCAGTAGGTAATATCTGCTTTGTAGGCAGCTTGTTTTTCTTCGTCTCCCTGTTGTGGGATAACGATGCCAACGGTTAAGCCTAAAAACCGATAGATGCGCCCCATCCAATCGGCATCTCTAGAAACAAGATAATCGTTCACGCTGATTACATGAACTCCAAGACCCGTGAGCGCATTAAGAACTGCGGGCAGGGTGGCAGTGAGGGTCTTTCCTTCACCTGTTCGCATTTCTGCAATGTGGCCAAAGTGTAGCGCCATACCGCCGATGAGCTGCACATCGTAGTGACGCATATTGAGAACGCGCTTGCCGGCTTCTCTGACAATCGCAAATACCTCGTTGAGATATGGGTCAAGCACCGCGTTAATTTTGGCCTTGTCTGAGTCAGCATTAAGTTGCGGGCTGATTTCTGATTTAAGCTGCAAAATTCGTGCTTTTAATTGTTCGTCGGTCAGGGTTGATATCTGGGATTCAAGAGCGTTGATTTGTTCGACCCGAACGTGCAACACTTTGAGCTCTCGGTCATTTTTGGTCCCAAAAATCTTGGTGAGAAGGCGCTTGAACATAAGCCCTAGTGGATACCTAATAAAGCAGCACGGGTCAATTTAGAATCTTAGGCTTCTGCAAAGCAGGGTTCCTCTTTTGCTGAGACCGGATCAATCACAACCATATCCTCTGTTAGCTCTGCCTGAAAATCTCTCGAAAGGAGGGAGTAGCAAGCAACATCATAGAACTTTCCTTGAAAACACAAACCTTCACGCTCGATCCCTTCAAGCGCAAAACCCAGACGTTTTGCGAGACCCTTGCTCCTAATATTTTCAACGCTGCACTTTATTTGAATTCGGTTTAATTTGTATTCAAGAAAAGCGTATTTAATTAAGGTTGAGATCGCCCTTCTTGTGTAACCCTTACCTTCTTGGTGTCGATCTATCCAGTAACCAATCTCTACTTCTTTATGGCTCCAATTGATTTCGTGAAATCCGACAACACCTATGAGTGCGTCATCTGTCCACACACCCGCATCAAAAGAACGATTTTTTTCGTAGCGTTTTGAAGATTCTTCAATAAATAGTTCAACGTCTTTAGGAGAGTTTACATGATGTGCCCAATCAAACCACTTTTCAAGGTGTGGCCTATTGGATTGAATCAAATTAAATAGACTTGGGATATCTTTCAATGAAAGCATGCGAATACGCAGTGGCATAATTAAGTACCATTCTAGCCAAGGGGGTGGTTGAAAATCAAATCAAGGTTGTCTAAGAAAAAGCAGTGATTCCCGAAAAGACCCACTCTACCCTGAGACTGTTTCAGTTTTCGCTACTAGGTATGTGCATTATTGCCAGCTATGGCTTTGCCAGGCCGGTGACGGACAGCCTTTTTGTTTTGCATCACGGTGCAGAAAGTTTGCCGAAGGCCTATTTAATTTCCCCGTTTGTGACCGCCTTGGCTATGGCGGTTTATAATCATTACAATAATAGATATTCTTTGCTTCGGTTGCTTGGTTTTGGGGCCGTAGTCAGCATCGTCTGTATGTTAGTCGCCCTGGGTGCCTATGAAATGCGTATCCCTGGGTCGGTCTATGGGCTGTACGTGTGGCGCGAAGTCTACATGGTGGTTTTGATAGAAATTTTCTGGAGCTTGGCCGACAGCCTTTTCAGCTTAAAGGCAGCCCGGAAGTCATACGGCTTAGTTTTGGCGATTAGTTCAATTGGTGGACTTAGTAATTTAGCAGTAGGAATGCTTGCGGGAACCCACGGTACCCAGATGGCATTGCTAGGGGTAATACCTTGTTTGGGCATGTGTGTTTTTTTGGCATGGTGTTTTTCAAAATCTTTAGGAATTCAGCCAGTTTTTGTTGAGAAAAAAAACAAAGCGTTTGGGACCCAGGGTTTAAGTGTTGTTTTGGCGAGCAAATACTTGCTGCCCCTGCTGTTTTTGATTGGGATTGTTCAAATATCAATTTCGTTGATTGATATACAATTTAACATATTTTTGGCTCAGTCCTATCCAGATACCGATGCGCGTACAGCTATTATTGGCCAGGTCCACACGATAGATAATGTGATAGCGGCATTTTTGCAGTTTTTTGCCGGGTATATTATTAAATTTGCCGGCATGGGCGGGGTATTCGTTGGGGTACCGCTGATTCTGAGCGCCGCACTGGTAGGCTTTATTTCTGCGCCAAGATTCTTTTCAGCTGCAATCCTGAAGATTACAAGCAAGTGCTTTGACTATTCGCTTTTTAGAGCTTCAAAGGAAATGCTTTATATCCCATTGACTCATGAAGAGAAAACAAAGGGCAAGGCCTTAATTGATATTTTGGTTTACCGAATTGCTAAAAGCAGCGCTGCGATTTTAATGATAGGACTTTTGGCTGTGGGGCTTGCTACCTATACCATGCATATTGTTCTGTTTCTCATGATCGCATGGATTTTATTAGCTGTTCTGATTGTAAAACGATATAAATCCGTTATATCGTTATATAATGAAGAGCTCTAAACCTTCAATTGCGGTTGCCGGGAGCACGGGGTTCCTGGGCGAGGCGTTGATAGCAAGTCTTAGAGCGCGAGGCTGTAGCGTTAAAAGGCTTATCCGGACTCAGCCGCATCAGGATACTTCTAAAGAAGTGTATTGGAACCCGGAGTCTGGCCACATTGAGCGTGTGGGCCTAGAGGGTATTGATGTTTTAATCAATCTTTCCGGCGCTCCGATTGCTGCACATAATTGGAGCAACAAACAAAAGGCGATTTTGACCCGCAGTCGAGTTGATTCTACAAAGCTTCTTGCAAGAACAATCTCTAAGCTTAAAAAACCACCCGAGCTTTTTATTAATGCTTCAGGGGTCGGATTTTATGGGTCACAGCGCGGTATAACTCTCGATGAATCTTCCTCCGCGGGGGAAGGTTTTTTGGCTGAATTATCTAAGGAGTGGGAAGGCGCTGCGCATGAGGCGGAGAATCACGGGATCAGAACGGTTTATTTGCGTTCTGGCACTGTGTTGGGTGCAAACGGTGGGTTTTTAAAGAGCGTTCTTCCCGTATTTAAATTGGGCCTTGGAGGGCCGCTAGGTGATGGAACACAAATTTTAAGTTGGATTGCTTTGGAAGACTGGGTTTCAGCCGTGGAGCATTTAATATTTCAATCGAAGATTTCTGGCCCCGTTAATCTGGTGTCTCCAAGTCCGGTGAGCAATCAAGAATTTGCGCAGATTTTAGGAAAAATACTTCATAGGCCAGCGCGAATTCGAATCCCTGCGAAACTTATTTCGTGGCTGTTTGGTGAAATGGGGTCTAGCCTGTTGTTAGAAGGCGCAGCGGTTGCGCCTCAAAAATTACTCGATGATAAGTTTGAATTTTCCTGTCCAGACATCGAGAAAGCATTAAACTCAGTCTTAAAGCGATAGACCAGACTCGCGCCTGAGAGGTCTAACCCACTTCGTAAAACTGGTCGGTTTGAGTGAATACTCGTGCACAAGCTTCACAATCTCCGATACCGGCCTGAACTCTTCCCAGTTGATACGCAAAACGCGAACACCGGCCCGCTCCATTTCACCGACGAACTCATCGTAATTTTGCTTCAGCATTTGGAGATATTCAATATCGATTCCTTGCTCCATGTTGCGCCCGCGGCCACGAATTCGTTTTATCGCCGTCTCAGGTTTGCAGTCTAAATAGATGAGCAATTGCGGGAAAACCAATTCGCGCAAAACCATATTGTCAAATAAATCTAAATAAGTATTGTAATCGAGGTCACTAATAATCTTTGCTGGGTGTCTGTTGAGCATGCGTGCAAAGATGGTGTCTTCCCAAATTGTTCTATCTTGAACTACACCCTTTATTTTTCCGAGGCTAATGCGTGTAACAAATTCGCGATGTTGCCTAAACCTGTGATTAAGAAGCCAGACTTGCATCATGGTTCCATAGTCTTCCATATTTTCATAAAATTTATTTAAGTAAGGATTTCCGTCGACTTCTTCTAGTACGGGCTCAAACTCGAGCGCGCGTGCGAGTTCCGCAGTCAAAGTTGACTTACCAACACCAATTGTTCCAGCAATTCCAATATAACCTTCAGCAAACATCTAGCGTTTATAGCAAAAATGGTTCAATTTTGGAGAACTATGTCTTTAGATCCTATTAAAAAGTTTGGGGACTGGTTTGAACAGGCGCGTTCAAGCAACCTGTCTACACCTGAGGCGATGTGTTTGGCGACGTCAGATGAAGATGGCATCCCAGATGCGCGCATGGTTTTACTGAAAGAAGCCTCTGCTCAGGGTTTTGTTTTTTTTACGAACTACCAAAGTCCCAAAGCCGATCAGTTGACTCATAACCCCAGGGCAACCTGTGTGTTTTACTGGGAGCCTTTGTATCGGCAGATTCGCATCTTTGGTTCTGTGAGCAAGGTTTCCGAGCAGGAGTCAGACGAATACTTTTCAACCCGCCCGAGGGGGAGCCAAATAGGCGCCTGGGCCTCACACCAAAGTGCGCCTATTTTGGACCGCGCCGAACTTGAATCAGCCTATGCGTCCATTGAAAAACAATATCAATCTAAAGATATCCCAAGACCCCCGCATTGGGGCGGGTACCGTTTGCGTCATGAGCGTATTGAATTTTGGTTAGGCAGGGAGAACCGGCTGCACGATCGAGAGCTTTATGTGCTGAAGAACGGGGTTTGGGACGTGACAAAGCTATCGCCCTAACACGTGGCTATGTTTCCCTGCCATTCCGAACTTGATGCGGAATCCATGGATCCCGGGTCGGGGCCCGGGATGACAACATGCGGCCTAATAAAAACATGCAGGGCTGACAATTCTTGGTGCTAAATAGCCATAGCGCTCGCGCATTTCATCGCAGTACCCATTGCGCACAGGGCATGTCATGCCTAGGGCTTCAATTCTGTTATAGACGGCTCGGGTAACGTCTTCGTTTTTATAGGTGCTACAGTTTAAACCTTCATCTAGAGCTGCGTTGATGTGGACCGACCAATCAAAAGGAATTCTTTGAGTCCAGACCCCCTTTCGGCAAGAGACATATGGGTTTGGACCTTTAACTAGACTGCTCCAAAAATTGTAGCCTTCGTAGTTGGCGGCAAGATCGCCATACGAGTAAACGCCTGTTGTAAATAAACCATAATAAGTCGCCTCGGTCATTTCTCCGTAACGCATCCCATCTTCAATGCTTTTGCTGCGGTAGTAATAAAAACCTTGATCGATAAAATGTCCAAATTTATCAGAACCAATATACAGATCGCCGATTCGAAGCAGGAATCCGAGTTTTGCCATCAGGAGCGCTGGGCCATCAATGAATGTAATGTCTTGGTAAACCGACTTTGATTTATCAATAATACGCTTATCAATATGTTTGGCTTTTTCTACTTGGATTTCGATTTCAGACCAAAATGCTCCACCAGTTAAACTGTGCAGCGCATCTTCAAAGATATCGGGCTTGCATGAGTTGTAGCTATTTGCGTTTTCAATGGCTTTAGCAAAGTAGTCATTCATCATTGTGTTCATTGTCTGCAGACTGTCTTGCATGAATGGATCTCGAAGCGTAAAGCTGTCTATTTCTGTGGCAGATAGAAGAAACGACCACAAAGAAAGTGCGATACATGTATGACGCATATGTTTAGCTATTCTTTAACTTGCTTATTTGGACATTAAGGCATGACAGATATTTTGATTATTGGTTCGGGTGCGGCAGGGGCAATGGCGGCTGCTCGTGCTAAAGAACGTGGCTTTACGTGTCTTTGGGTCTCGGACTCGCTCGGTGCTACGGGTTATTCATCTGGGGCCGTTGATCAGTTCCCCCCCAGAAAAGAGCTAGAGCTTTTTTTGCGTGTGACCGACGAATTGCATTATAGGCCCTCCAAGCAGGCGGTCAGTCACAGTGGACAAATCCGTTTGTGTGCTTTGGTTCAAGGAATTCAGTGGGCAGATTGGGACCATATTAATTCAGAAAGTTTGTTAGGTGTTGTGAGGGTTCCGGGGGTGTTTGGATTTTGTGCAGAGTCTGCCGCGAAGATGTTGAGACATCAGGGTTTGCGCGCAGAGCCGGTCGGGTTTGATGATTATCGGGATCGCTCCGCGGGGTTTGCCCACCTATTTTTTCCAGCAACTCGTGAATATAGTAAATTGTCCCAAGGGGTTGCTTGTTCATCATCAGAGTTGTTGGGCGCTTCTCATTCTCCTGCAGGCTTGCGTTTGGCTGAAGTTCTTAGGAAGGGTTGCGTTCAAGATAAGGTGTTAAGCTGCGAAAGGGTGTCACATCGGATTACCAATATTACGCTTGAAGCAGGGGGCACGATAGAGCCAACACAGATCATATTGGCCACAGGAACGCATCTGACGAATGGTTATATCTTTGGACTTCAGGCTGACTTGAAGGTGGATGAACAACAAAGGCCGCTCGACCGTTTTGGCGAGGTTTTTGCAACTAACCTACGCGCTGCGGGCTCTATTATTCATGGCCCAGGGCTAGGCAGGGCGATAGAGAGCGGATACAGGGCGGCTGAACTATGCTGATAGATACCCATTGCCACTTAGAAGATCTTGAAGTCCTGAAACGCGCCCAGGCTGCGGGGGTAGAGCGTTTTGTAAATATTGGGTGCGATATTACCACTTCACATTCGGCTCAAAAATTTGGGCAAAATGAGCCGAATGTTTTCTTTACCGCTGGTGTACATCCGCATGATGCCGGAAAGGCGGAGCCGGATTATATCGCTCAGCTGCGCGAGCTAGCCGCGGACCCAAAATGTGTTGGCATTGGGGAGTGCGGGCTTGACTATTACTATGATCATTCAGACCGAGTGACTCAACGCAAAGTATTTGCTGAACAAATAGATTTATCTCAGGAACTATCTAAGCCGCTGGTTGTACACGTGCGCGATGCCTATGCAGATTGTCTCGAAGCACTTCAAATTCACAATGGCACGAAAATCATCCACTGTTTTTCAGGCGACCGAGAGCATGCCAAAGCCTTTTTGGCGATGGGTTGCTACTTGTCGATTTCAGGGATTGTGACCTTCAAGAACGCTGAAGAGCTACGCGCTGTGGTTGCTGAAACACCCCTTGACCGGTTGTTGATAGAAACAGATGCGCCCTACCTGGCACCGGTTCCGCACCGCGGCAAGCCCAACGAGCCAGCCTTTGTAAAGTTGGTGGCAGAAAAAGTGGCTGAAATTAAAAACCTGCCACTTGAGGAAGTAATTCAGGTGACAGGCGAGAATGCGCTTAAGATGTTTTGGGGTTAGAAGTCTAGGGGAACCCAGCCTTTCATGTAATCACCAAACTTAGAACCAAGTTCATGATTGAGTTCAAGCAAGGCAGCGATCGCAACTGGGATCCCAATTGTTTTAGCTTTACTATCTGGGATTTTTCCTACCATATTCATTACAGAAAGAGCGGTTGTTGAGCATAGAAGTCCAAATATGTATTTTGAAACAAAAGAGCGAACAAAGAGTTTTGTGGCGGCTCCTGAAGCCTCACCCCAGTCGGCCTGTTCATAGATCGTTCTAGAGGTGTTTCCGGGTATCCAAGAAAGAGCGATGTCCGACCCCCACTCTAAGTTTTGACGAACCTGAAATCGGTCTAGGACATTGTCGCTTACAGTTACAACCACAAGACTTCCTGGGAGGCCCTCGTAAACAGCATTTCCAATATTCTTTAAGGAGTAATATTCAGGTATCGAGATCATGTCGCGCCAGGGAAGGGCTGCATTGTCTGGGTTTTGCATTTGACGAGCAACCCCAAGGTTTGTCCAAAATCGCGTGCTTGTATCCGCTGCATAGAGCGCTGCGCGAACAGCTGGCTTAAGCTCGATCCCTGTAGCATTGAGAATATGAGGACCTACAGCTTTCATGCCTATCTTGATACCGTGCGCAACGAAATGGCTTGAATCATGCACGTAATCGGTTCGAAAGGGCCTTGCCTCGTGGACGTTACTGAAAACGGCCGGGGTCATTGTTATATCCCTAATAATGGTCATCTGAATTGGATCATTGGGATTTAGGTAATTAGAGATGAATGGAACAACCACAACTTCGGCAATTGCCTGCCAAAAGGAATTGGTGACCAAAACTCCGGCTGCTGGTATAGCCTTCCATACGTGGGTTGCGACCGGACTCAGGAGGCCCTCGTGCGCGTTTGCAAGACTAGCGCAAAGCATGAGACCTAAAAATATTTTTCTATACTTTAATGTCATTCGGAAATTCTATCAATTTAAGCCTATTAGTCAATCCAGGTATTCCAAACCCTAAAAACCTGTGCGATACAGGGTTCTTATGCCCCTTATCCAAGTCAGCGTGCCTGCAGCCGGTATTCCGGATGAGCTTACTTATGAGCTCCCGGAATCTTTGTGGGCAGATAATTTGGTGGGGCGGCGAGTTAGGGTAACCCTGCGGAATCGGCCGGTAGCGGGGGTGGTGCTTGGTGGTCATCCTGCCTTGCGCTCGGAAACCTCACCCCTAACCCCTCTCCATAAAATGGAGAGGGGGCCAGCCACGCGTAGAATTAAGACGGTCGACAGTATCCTTGATAATTCTCCGGTTATAACGCCACAGCAAATAGAGCTCGCTAAATTTGTGGCCGGTTACTACATGGCGCCCCTGGGGGAAGTGTTGCGTTTATGTATGCCGCCAGATGCGCCTCGGACTCTAAAGCGAGATAAATTAATCAAGCGTCGCCGTAAATCTTTTGTAGAACCACAGAAACATGAAGCAAAGTCTGTCATTTTAAACCCAGAGCAAGATCGCGCTGTTTCAGAAATTATGGGTGAGCAAAAAGCCTTTTTGCTAGAGGGCATTACCGGTTCAGGCAAAACGGAAGTCTATATCCATGCAGCAGCGCAAACGCGCGCCAGGGACAAAAGCGTGCTGGTGATCGTGCCAGAAATAGCTCTAACCCCCCAATTGGCCGAACGCTTTGCTTCTCAATTGGGCGAAGCGCCACTCATGCTTCATTCTGGGCTTAAAAATACCGAACGTAGAGACGTTTTTGAAGAGCTGTTAAAAGGCGAGCCCAGAATCTTATTGGGAGCTCGTTCAGCGCTGTTTGCCCCGCTGCCCAATCTGGGTCTTATTGTTATTGATGAAGAACATGACCCAAGTTTTAAGCAAGATGACACTCCCAGATACCATGCGCGCGATGTTGCCTTATGGCGCGCCAAACAAGAAGATGCAAAGATTGTTTTAGGTTCCGCCACACCGTCTCTTGAAAGTAGGCTTGGAGTACAGCAGGGCAGACTTGTACACTTAAAGCTGACCCAGCGCGCCGTGGCCAATGCGCAGCTGCCCAAAATAGAGCTGATTGATCTTCGATCCCGCAGTCAGCACAGCACAACCCAAAAAGCCGATCGCTCACAATCTGAAGGCCAAGAAATGTGTATTCTTTCAGGCCCCTTGCGTGAGGCTATGAAACAAACGCTGGCTGCTGGCGAGCAGGTTCTTTTGTTTTTAAATCGCCGAGGCTATGCTTCTTTGACACTTTGTGATGCGTGTGGAGAACAAATACACTGCTCTCACTGCGCAGTTTCACTGACTTACCATGAACACGAAAAACGATACCGCTGTCATCAGTGTGATTATTCGGCCGCGTTTTCTATGGTTTGTCCAACCTGCCACGAGGGACCGATTTTAAGGCTGGGTGTTGGAACAGAGCGCATAGAGGCTGAGGTTAATCTCTATTTCCCCGGTGTTCAGGTGGCTCGTTTGGACCGGGATACTGCGAGCAATGCTTCAAAAATGAAGTCGATATTAGAGCAAGTGCGCTCTGGAGAGGCGCGTATTTTAATTGGCACCCAAATGACCGCTAAAGGACATGATTTCCCCAACCTATCTCTTGTGGGTGTAATTTTGGCGGATGTCGGTCTTTCTGTCCCAGATTTTAGGGCTTCAGAACGGACATTCCAGCTTCTAACGCAGGTTGCGGGCAGGGCGGGGCGACGCGAAAAGAGGGGCCGGGTGCTTATCCAAACCTTCAATCCTAGCCACCCTGCGCTTCAAGCAGTGAAAAACCACCAAGTGGTTGAATTTGCGGAGTTTGATGCCAAACAGCGCAGAGAGGCCAAACAACCCCCATTTGTTCGAGCGGCCCTTTTGCGGGTGGAGTCAGCAAACCGGGCGGCTTGCATGGAAACTGCTCAAAAATTGGCAGACTTACTGACAGCGCGGATTTCCGAGCTTGGTTTAGATAAGCAAGCGCTTGTGCTTGGCCCGGCTCCGGCACCTATTGAAAAGCTGAGAAACCACTGGCGTTGGCAGTTGTACCTGCGAACGGCCACCAGCATACAGCGGGCTCAGATTCTAGATTGCCTTAAAGGGCATCGAGACGCCCGAGCAAAAATAATAGTTGATATTGATCCTGTCCAAATGCTTTGAGCTTCTGCTGCGCGGTATCTGTAAAAAAATGATAGAATAAGGCAAGCAGAGAGGGTGTTTGAATGCCTGAGATTGGGGGTAAACCGCTGGGATTTCCTGCCCAGCGGGTGGATGAAGAGCGATGGCCGGAGCAGGAGTCGGCTGTTAATCCGCTAATTGGGCAGGATGAAGATAATTTCAATCCAAACCCCGATCCAAAAACATCAGGTTTTGGGCTTTCCCATGTACCAGCCCCCCCCATGATAGAACAGGCAATATATACCAATTCATCAGGTGTTGGGTCGTCCAATGCCTCGGCTCTCTTGATGGGTGCGGGGGGAACAATAATACAAACAACACCTGATGGCATAGTTGAAGAAGGCGATCGTGATGAATATGGAATCATCAAAGGTAAGCGTAAATTTCCAAGCGGAAGAGTTGATGAGGGCCCATTTGAGAATAATTTGCTTAACGGTGTAGGCTGTACGCAGATTTTAGAAGATGGCAGGATTCGAAAAGGCGTATTTGCCGAGGGTATTTTTATTAAAGGGATTCAAATTTCTTTCGATTCAAAAAGACAGCAAGCCATCGAGCAGTCTTTGGATGCTGAAGATTATTATCATGAGCCCCGAAAAAAGCTTTTCACCGGTAAGGGTTCATTTGCTTTGCCAAATGGGGCTAAGCTTATAGGTGAATTTAAGGATGGTCTGCTCCATGGGGAAAGTTGTAAGCAGATTTTAGAGGATGGCAGGATTCGAGAGGGCAAATTTGATTTAGGCAATTTTATTAAGGGGGTGGAAACTTTCCCGGATTCTGATGGCAAAATCTACCGGGGTTCCTGGCAGAACGGAAAGCCCATTCTGGAAACCAAAAAGCCTTTTATGGGGAAAGGTACATTTACCCTTCAAGATGGCAGGCGACTTGAGGGCGACTTTGTTGATGGTCTGTTTGTTAAAGGCACGAGGACCTATCCAACTGGTGAAGTTGATGAAGGCGACTTTGTTAATGGCCTGTTTGTTAAAGGCAAGCGCATTTCTTCGGACGGCACAGTTATTCAAGGTGACTTTGTTAAAGGCGAACTTCGAAGTGGTACCGCAAATCTAGGCGATCTCAAATTTGCAGGCTTATTAACAGGGCAATTGAGCAGTTCTTACAGTTCGTACAACTTGGGTGTTTTATATGATTTTTTAAAACAGCAGAATGACCCGAGCAATGAGGCCCTCAGGTCTGCTCTGGAAATGGAGCTCTCTCTAGAAGACAAGGCAGAAATCGCAGGCAAAATATTGGAAAAATTAAGCAAGCCCGGGTCTTCTCAGCTGCTCGCTTATGGGACTGCTGGGCATGCTATTGGGTTAAATATTCGTGCCACAGAGGTAGGAGATTTTTATTTTGACTTGTTTAATTCTGGTAACGGTCTTAGTCGCCATTCCCGAGGAGCGCTGCCTCCCTCTAATAAAGTTCTCTTCCAGACCATGTTGAGGATTAGGATTCCCGGAGGACAGCTGTCGAAAGAGAAACTTGTAGAGATTTTGAACTATAAACAATTTGGTTCTGAAATAAACGATATTGATAAGGCTTACCAGGCCATATTAAGTATCCCGGGCGCAACAATGGTTCAAGCAGACCCTTTTGAAGCTGTTTGGCAGAGCGAACAGAAATCAGGCAATTGTGCATTGGAGTGGATATTTGCTTATCTGAGAAACACCAAGGGGTTACATGATTACACTCGCATGAGAAGAAAACTCTACGAAGCGGTTTCAGAGGCCACCAAGGAAGCTGAAAGTAGAATGGATGCTAATGACCTGAACCGTCGAGTATTGCTTCAGGGAGAGTATGGCCCTAAAAATAATCTAAGCACCCAAGAGGCGTATGCTGACGTTCGAAATAAGCTAGATACAAAACTTCATAAATCGCTAACTCTCTTAGGCGCATCCCCCCCTGATGATCTGACGGGTGCCCGGCAAGCGCGAATAGAGAAAATTAAAGAGGCAGGGCAGCTTGCATTATCTGAGGAAGCGAATGCACGTAGAGAGGCGCTTCATATTTTTAGACAACTTGTTGATAGGGGAGAAGCAATTTCGGAAGCAACTAACGTGGCTCAAGCACTGTCGGGGGATAAGGATGATGGTGTTAGGCAGGCTGCGCTTAGGCTGTTAAGGGAAGTCGCGCATCGGTCTTTTGTGCAGTATGAGATGAAACATTCTAGGGAGTCCAGCGGGGGTAACTCTGAAAATCCACAAACTCTCTATAAATACAGTAACAGTTATGGGATTGTCGGTGGAACACCAGCGCATGGTATTAAGAAAAAGCTTTGGGATGGCACGCTCTATGTTGGTGCAACTGAATTCAATCAAGGACTTCAAGGATTAGTTCCGGCAGATGGGATGGGGGTTCGATTTCTTCTTGGGGGCAAGCGAGTGCAGAAGGGTGATTTCAAAGAAGGAAGACTGTTTATGGGCTATGAGGGTGAGTTTAAGGTTGGTGAAAAGAATGAAATCTTGGAACATGGTGAAGGTTTCTTTACTCATGTTAATGAACGAACAGGAAAGATTTCTAGAAATTCTGGAAGATGGGCAAATGGAAAACGAGTTCTGAAGTGAAAAGCGTTTTTACGGTATAGCTTCATAAATTTGAGCCAATTTTGTCATTTCGGCGAAAGCTGGGTTCCAGTCGTTTTCTGTGCTTGGCCCAGCCCCGGGCCCCCATTGAGAAGCCGAGAAAGCACAGTTTAATGAGCTGATAAGCGGTGTAGCTTCAAATGCCTGCAGAAAACAGGCGAAAATCAAAAATAAATGATAAAATAAATAAGGGCAATTGGGTATGGGTGTTGAATTTGGTAATAAACTAAAAAATCATGAACTTGAACATGAGGGTGATGAAGGAAGGCGTGTTTGGGGGAAGGGTGAGATTGAAACATCCAGCCCACAGGTGTTGAACGAGACCGATGTGTTTATTCCTCGAGGCGCAGATTCTAAATCAAAAGTTGTTGCCGATGTAGCTCAGGGTTCTGGCAAGAGCTTAGAGGATTTTGCTAAAAAACAAAATATTCAAAATATTAAAATAAAATCAGCGGCCCATATTTTGGAGCTGTCATCAAATTCAAACACAGCAAGATCGGCAGGTGTGAATCCAGAGCTTTTGAAAGAGCTTTTGAAAGACCTTTCATCGAAGCAAGATAAAAAAGAACTTGAAAAAGATTTAGCGGTCCGTATTGGGCGGCTGTCATCAGCAGGTGTGGACCCAGAGCTTTTGAAAGGGCTTTTATCGAAGCAAAACAAAGAAGATTTTGAAAAAGATCTTGCAGCCATTGAGTACGCACAAAAACATGCCGCACGTTTAAAGGGTCGACTTGTCCGAAAGAAAGTTGTTCAAACGACTCAGCTTAATCGTGAAATTGAAAGGCAATTGGGGCACCTCAAAACACTGCAAGACGCCGCACTTGGCCCGGAGCAACGGTTGAATCTCTCAAGGGCAATCGCAAGGCAGATACTTGATGTTGCTGAAAACCCAGCAAAATATGCCGAATATGGGCTAAGACTTAATGAGGGCGAGTCGTACAAATTTCCAAAATTTGATTCAAAGAACAAGGCAGTACCAGGTGGCGATGTAGTCCAGCTGCCCTGCAATATATGGGTTTCTCTCTCTCCTGATAAAAAGAGTATCGAAGTTGAGATCCAAGGCCAGAAATTGGGCTCAGGGGGCTTTAATGAGGTTTTTCAGGCGCCTATTTTAATAATTAACATGTCTCAATCTCAACACGCCATGAAAGCGGAGCGCTTTGTTACAAGGCGTTCTTTGATAAAAACAAAACAAGCACTATATGTGAAACCAGATACCCCGTTTGAAGAGATTCCAGAAAAAATTCGAAATAACCCAGAATTCAGAGCGGCTGGTGTTACTTCTCATACAGATAGAAAACTTGGAACAGGGCAAGTAGAGGCGCGTGACTTAGAAGGAAAGCCTGATTGGTATAGATTAACGCACGCTCAGCAAATCCAAATACTAGTGGATGCCGCAAAAACACTAAGTCTATTGCACACAGAAAACTTTGTTCATCGAGACATTAAGTGGGAAAATATAATTGCGGTTTCGGACCCGAACCTTAAAGAGAATGACCCTGAGAAATATAGGGGACATATTATTGACTGGGATATGTTGAATACTGTTGGTGTAGATAAAGGCGCCAAGGGGACGAAGGGCTATGCAGACCCTTTGGCTTTTAAAGGCACTGTAACACCGTTGACAGATGTTTATGCGCTGGCAAAAGTGGTTATTCATTTTTACAATCACAGAAAAGCTACCAAGTGGGAAAAAGAATCCGACAAGAGTTCAGGGCGGTATGTGGAGCTCATACGTTCTGCCAAGAAATTATTAAGCCCAAAGTATCAGGGCCTAGTGAGTGGGATTATTGAATCCTTGGCCAGCATGGTGGTTGATTCAGAAAAAGCAAGAGTTATCAGGTACGGGGCTGGGGTGATACTTCAGCAGCCTTATAATGGCAAAATAGATTCATCCGAATATGTGTTTGGCAGATATCAGAGATTTTTGAAGGCACTAGAAGAGTATAATAAAGAAATTCAAAAGCAGTAGAGCTCTGAAGGGTATTTATGGCCCCCAAAGCCTTAAACCAAGACTCTCCCTTGACAACCCCTGCAAAATCCAGCAAGTTGCGCGGGATAAGGATTTTTACCTATGACTTACGCCATTATTGAAGCCTCAGGAAAGCAGCACCGCGTCACTGCTGGCGAGAAATTAAAGCTCGATCTCTCTAGGACGCTGAAAGCTGGAGATCAGGTTACTTTTGATAAAGTTTTAATGATCGGTGGCGAAGCCGTTAAAGTCGGGACCCCAACTGTAAAAGGTGCAGCTGTTGCAGCAACCGTGCTTGGAACCGGCAAAGATAAAAAAGTTTTGGTGTTTAAGAAAAAGCGCCGCCAGGGCTATCAAAAAAGCCAAGGCCATCGTCAACACCATGTCGAAATTTTGATTAACGAGGTTCGCAGTGGCACATAAAAAAGGACAAGGCTCTACCCGTAACGGCCGTGACTCTAACCCTAAGTATTTGGGCGTGAAAAAGTCTGATGGCAGCCCGGTAATCACTGGTAATATTTTGGTGCGACAACGTGGTACCAAGATCCGCCCTGGCAAAAACGTGGGCTGTGGCAGAGATCACACCCTGTTTGCTTTGGCTAACGGTGTTGTAAAGTTTGAACGCGGCAGCAATGACCGTGTTTGCGCAAGCGTATACCCTTCAGCTGTTTAAGCCATGAAACGCATTGCGATCAATGGTTTTGGCCGCATTGGGCGTGCGGCTCTTCGCATTATTAAAGAACGTTCAGATATCGAAGTCGTTGCGATTAACGACTTGAGTGATGTCGGAACGCTTGCCTACCTCCTAAAATATGACTCTGTTCACGGGCGTTACCCGGGGACAGTTGCTGTTGCTGGTGAGGGTTTGTTGGTTGACGGCAAACTGATCAAAGTCACAGCCGAGAAGGACCCTTCACTTCTGCCCTGGAAGGCAATGGGTGTGGATGTGGTTTTGGAGTCCACAGGTCATTTCTTAAGCCGAGATAAAGCTGCTAAGCATTTGGAAGCAGGCGCTAAGAAAGTTTTGATCAGTGCACCCGCCAGCGGTGAAATGCCGGATGCAACAGTTTGCTTTGGCGTGAATACCGACGCTTTCAAACCCGATATGCAGGTGGTTTCCACTGCGTCATGCACCACGAACTGCATTGCGCCGATTGCAAAGATTTTACACGAACAGTTTGGCATCAAAAAAGCCTCTGTCACCACAATCCACAGCTATACCAATGATCAACAGATCTTGGATTTCCCACACAAAGACAAACGCCGCGCACGCGCAGCCGCCCTGTCTATGATTCCAACAACAACCGGCGCTGCGAAGGCAGTGGCTCTGGTTCTGCCGGAGCTCGAAGGCCGCTTTGATGGCATGGCCATCCGTGTCCCGACCCCGAATGTATCTTGTATCGATTTGGTTGCAGTCTTGGCAAAAGACACGACTGCGGATGAGATCAATGCAAAACTCAAAGATGCTTCGAACAGCTATCTGAAAGGCGTCATGGGCTACACAGAAGATCCAGTTGTATCGGTTGATATGAATGGAACCAATGAGTCTTCGATTGTTGACGCTTCCTGCACTAAAGTGTTGGGTGGAAATCTGGCCAAGATATTAGCTTGGTATGACAATGAGTGGGGCTTTTGTAACCGCGCAGTAGATCTGCTTTCTTTAATGGCAAACGCGTGCTGACTTATATTGATGACCCTAAAATAGACTGGCTAGGCAAGCGGGTATTTTGCCGCTTGGATCTTAATGTCCCCATGGATTCTTCGGGGCAAATCACAGACGATACCCGGATTTTGGCTTCGCTAGACACCCTTCGCTATTTGCTGGCCAAAGGCGCTCGTGTAGTCATTGGCAGTCATTTGGGGCGTCCCAAAGGCAAAGAACGGCTAGAGCTTTCTTTGCAACCTGTCGCAGAACGTTTGCATCAGCTTTTAAGCAAAGAAGTGATCTTTGTTCACGACTGTATTGGAGATGGCATTAAAAAACTGGTTTCTGAGATGAAGCCAGGCTCGCTGATGTGTCTTGAGAATCTTCGTTTCCACTCAAGTGAAGAGAAGAATGAAGAGTCTTTTGCGAAGATTTTAGCGCAGGGTATCGACGTTTATGTTGGTGATGCCTTTGGCTGTATGCACCGGGCACATGCGTCCGTCGATGCTGTGACCCGCTTTGTCCCTTCCAAATACGCAGGCTTTTTAGTCAAGAAAGAGCTTGAGCACCTGAGCTATCTTATTAAAAACCCTCAACGCCCATTTGTGGCGGTGATTGGTGGCTCTAAAGTGAGCGACAAGCTTGGAGCCATGGGTAACTTGCTTAATAAGATAGATACGCTGATTATTGGCGGTGCGATGGCCTACACTTTCTTGAAGGCTAAGGGTGCAGAGATTGGCGCAAGCAAATTTGAAGAAGACCGGCTCAATATTGCCAAAGCATTGCTGGAGAAAGCTTCGAAGTTACAAGTCCAAGTGATTTTACCAACAGATCACCGTGTGGTCCAAGAGTTTTCACCTGATTCACCTGTAACGACTGTCTCCAAACTGGGTGAAGAAGATATTGGTATCGACATTGGCCCAGAAACACTTTCAGCTTGTGAGCGCGCAATCCATCATGCCAAGACCATTTTCTGGAATGGCCCTGTGGGCGTATTTGAGTGGGACTCTGGTCTTGTTGGCACGCTTGGTATTGCAAACGCGATTGCTGAAAGTAAAGCCATGACCGTAGTGGGTGGCGGCGACTCAATTGCAGCCCTCAAGAAGGCGGGTCTATTTGAGAAGATTGGCCATGTCTCTACCGGCGGTGGTGCCAGCTTGGAGTTTATCCAAGGGCTTGAATTGCCAGGCTTAGTCGCCCTGGGCGGGCTTAAATAAACTAATCCTGCACAGTGGCTGGTTCCGGCAACTCCGTAAAATTACAGGTCTTACCCCGTCGCTTTTTAATCTTTCTATCAGGTAGATGTGCCAGTTTGCGCTCCAGTAAGTCTTTCTGTTCTGCGGGGACTCGAAGGGTAAAGCCTTTAGGAAGAAGCTCGTTGCCCTTGTGAGCATGCTTGGTAAGTGCTGGGTTGTAGGTCTTGAGCCAGACAGCCTCAACGGCTTGGGTAGATAAAAGATCTCGCATAGATACTGTTTTGGGGAGTTGGATGATTTCATAAGCCCACCCTGAAACAGGCTCTGTATCAGGAAATAATTCATCGGCCTGTTTGTAGATATCAACTGCGGCGAGGAATTCGGCATAGTAGTTCCGAGCAGCGAACCCAAAGCGTGGGTTTTGATAGTTCTTCAAGATATCGCCGAAGTCTGTAGAGCCAACCATTTCGGCTGCTTTCGCCATGCCGCCGCGGCCATAGTTATAAGAAGTGATCACCAGGGGCCACTCTTTAAGCTGTTTCTTGGCAGACTTAATATATCGAATCGCTGCATCGGTGGAGACGATTGGATCCAGCCGTTCATCAACCAGCCGATTGACTCGCATAAATTCAAAAGCAGTTCGCCTCATGAACTGCCATATTCCAGTAGCACCAACGCTTGAACGAGATTTGGGGTGGAAAAGGCTTTCGACGAAAACAATGCCAATCAACTCTTCAGGCAGATCAGCGGCCCTGAGGCGTGCCCGGATTTCTTTATCATGAGCGCCTGAGCGTTTAACGCCTTCTGCAAAATGGTCTCGAAGCCCATACTGACTTCGAATATTGTTCCAGTGTTTATATTTATCCTCACGAGAGCTGCTCTTAAGGTTTTCATAGATTTCTTTAGCGACTCCGGAAACTTCGTCGATAGAGTCCGGGTCACAGGCGTCTAATTCTTTGAGGGCAGCAACAATTTCATGGTGAGCTTTTTTAATGGCCTGATTTCTGGTTTTGTTATCTCCAGATAGAGTGATCACTCGGTAGACCAAGGCCAAATCATCATAATCAGAAAAAATAATTTGGTTTTTGCCTAATTCGCCATAAACCCGTTTCCAGAAGTTGACAGCTGGGACAATGGCGTCAGGCCTAGGAAACTCATCGGTTTGTGCGGCAGTGTCTGGAATGAAACGAGGGCTCTCTTCTGTGAGGTTCAGACTTTGAGACCATGCACTTGTTGAAATGGCAAGTAAAAGCCAGGCAAACTTCATATTTTAACCCCCCGATAGCTCTTCAATGTCTTCACTGTCTTCTTCAATATCTTCATTTGAGTCACCGTTCGTAACAGTATCACTGATTATGATTTCAGGTTCTTTTTCGGTGCGCATCCTTGAGAAAAAGGCTCCGATTCTGTCTTCAAGGCTTCTGGCCTTGCGCATGACTTTAGATCTACCCTGCAGCAAAATCGAGAAGATAATGGTGTCATCGCCCTCCGTGTCTATATACCCAGACAGCGAACTCACCCCTGAAAGGGTTCCTGTTTTGGCTCGTACACGGCGCAGGGCGGGTCCATTTTTCATCCGTTTTGAAAGCGTTCCCTGGGTTCCGGCAACACCCAGAGAAGCCATGAATTCTGAAGAGACCTCAAAGTTTTTCTGCGCGTATTGAAGCAGTTTGACAAATTGCTGAGCGCTAAAACGGTTATAGGGTCCAAGACCTGAGCCGTTTGCGAAAACAAAGGTTCCGGGTTTAAACTTGAGCTTTGTTTCCAGATAGTCTGAGATTGCTTTAAGACCTGTTTCATATTTTGCAGGCTGCTCTTTTTTGCCAGCGATTGCTTTCACCAACATCTCAGCCATAAAGTTGCTTGAGCTCTTATTAGTGGCCGCAATGACTTCGCTCAAAATGGGCGATTTGTCTGTGATAAGCAATTTGGAGCCCTTGATGTCTTTAGAGGATATTTTGACCCCCTCCTCAACTGTAATGCCTTCTTTTTTGAGAAAGTGACTCAATACAGAAGCAAAATATTGGGTTGGGTGGAAAACTTTCTTACGCACAAACAAAGAACCTAGATTTGAGGAGACGGTCCCGCCAAGAGACACTTTCATGCATTTACCATCTTCACGTACGGCTATTTTGGGTCGGTTGCCTTTTGAAACGGTCTTGATCTCCCCGTCAATTTTGAAGAAGTCACAAGGTGGATCCGGCATATAGTGCGCATTGGAACCGACCTGATTCGGGGTGAGGTAAAAGTGGGCCATGTTGTTGTTTAAAGAGAGCGCTGAAGGGACTGTCGTATAGAGCTTTGAGCTGCCGAGTTCTTTTTCCCAACCACGAGGCGCAGTCTCACCCCCGAAGTAACTTTCATCTAAAACCAAAGCTCCATCGATTGATTGAATACCAATCAAATGGAGCTGGCGCGCAACTTTTTGAAGACGTTCGGTGGTGATGCTGGGGTCACCGAAGCCTTTGACAATGAGGTCACCTTTTAAAACACCATTTTCTATTGGCCCACCTGCCCAATACTCTGTTTTAAATCGATATTCTGGGTGCAAGATCTCCAAAGCAGCCAAAGTTGTGACAAGCTTGGTATTACTTGCAGGATTCAAAAGAAGATTTGGGTTCCGCTCTTCGATTATCTTACCAGTCTTAGATGAGATAGCCAGAAAGCTAACCTCGCTGTCTTTGAACTGTTTTAAGATTTTTTGAAAGCCTTGGTTCGCCAAAATCGGATAGCAAGCCAGTGTTAGTGAGAGCAGAATTCTTATTGCCATTTGGAACATTATAGGAGAAAGCCACCTTGAAAACCAGAATTTTGACAGCGATCATACTGCTTTTGGGATTAGCAGCGCCAAGCCACGCCTATTTCGAAGAAATGGTTCAAGAACTTGAAAGTAAGTGGGTTGTTCAACTTGGAATGCTCCGAGAAGTTGCAGTGGGCATCACGCTTGATCTTGAGTCTAGGCTCAAAGATCCAAGCAAGCAAACTCCCAAGGAGTTGGCAAAATGGTTTGACCAGATCCGTGCTGATTTTAAAAAGAAGTCAGAGAACGCTTCGACGGGAATCAGCCAAAGCAAATTACCAGATTGCGTCAAAAGATTTTTCCTCAAGATTATCAAGTCTCATATGGATGTACTGGAAAAGCTGCGCGAGCGTTTAGCGCCCGAAAAGACGCCGGAAGAATCCGGCACGGGCGAGATTGATTCCAGTTTGTGAACAAGCACATCCAACGCTTTGGGGTCCAGTTGAAGACCGTGGTTGTTCGGTGGTGGGGCTTTGTGTCTCAGGTGTGGGTTCGATGGGATTCTCATGGGTTTGGCTCCCAACAATTTCTGCGTTTAAAGAAACGATAGGTTTTCGATCGCTGACTGCTATCGCAGGGAGTGAAACTATTTTTTGTGAGCCACGTGAAGGGCTGCGAACATAAGAGTTCACGAAGTCGGCGTAGAGATCGAGCTTTAGAGCCGTCCTTTCATCTACCATGAGACCAATGGCTCTGTAGGCACGCGATGGGCTGCTCACGGACCACAGTGGTGAACCCACTAAAACGGGGGATATGCCACTTGCGATCCATAAATGATTTGCGGAAATTTGAGTAATAGATGACTCGATGGATTGGACAGAATTGCCAATATTCACCCTTTGACCAATATGTTGGCTTTGAAGATTATTTCTGGAGCCTCCCAAAACAATGGGTTCATACGGTAGGGGCTCGGGAAAGATAAGTAGACCGACAAGGTCATCTGTATGCATCAAAAAGTGTGTAGGTTTAAGTTTAACGGGCGTAATTAACTCGCTGCTAGAGCTAATACACTCTTTGAGGGTCAAGATTGCTTGTCTGCCAACCACGATACCGCCACAAACTGGATCTTTGAGCAACACAATCGCATGCAGTGCTCCGCACAACATTAGGCTGGCTATGAACAGAAGACGCATCAAAGATTTAACAAACGACAGAGCTCTTCAAATCCCTGGCCGGCTTCAAGAGCTAATCTTGCTCGGTCTGTTCCAAACAATAAATCGATCGCGAGTCGATCTGATACAAATTCATACGGCTCGCGTCTCCAATCAAAACCCTCAAATTGCATCGAAGCCCAAAGCACTGCAACACCAGTTCGCATAGAGTTAAAAAGGGCTCGATCTGTCACATGGATTTGCAGCCCACCGCAAAGCTTGCCGGCGTGTTTGTCAAAAGTTGGTGTAAACCAACAGGGCCTTAAAACTGCACCAGGCACTCCATAGGCATTCGCGAGCTCTACGAATTTCCACGGGTCCGCAATATAGCTCGCGCCAATGATTTCGAATGGCCTTGTGGTGCCGCGCCCTTCTGAGACGTTTGTGCCTTCAAATAAGCAAGCGCCAGGGTAGACAACTGCTGTGTCTGGCGTTGGCATATTGGGAGAGGGCAGAACCCACGGTAGGCCAGTTTGTTCAAAATAGAATTCTTTGGACCAGCCGCGCATTTCAACTACTTCAAGATCGCAGTTAATCTTGTCGTGATTCATAAAAAAGCGCGCCAGCTCTCCCAAGGTCATGCCATGTCGATTTTGAAGCGGGTACTCACCGACGAACGATTCAAAACCCGGTTCAACCAAGTTGCCTTCTTTTTGGAGGCCGCCCAGCGGATTAGGCCGGTCGAGCACCATGCATTTGATGCTGGCTTTGGCGCAAGCTTTGATGGCAAATGCGATGGTGTAGGCGAAAGTATAGTAGCGCGTGCCAATATCCTGCAGATCGCAAATCAAGACATCAAGCCCCGTGAGCAAATCTGGGTTGAGGAGGAGACTTTCTCTTGTGTGCCCATACAGGCTTGTCACGGGAATACTGGTTCGCTCATCGACTGTATCATCCACGCCTTCCATGTACTGAGCATTGCCCCAAAAACCGTGCTCGGCACCAAATAGCTGTTTAACTTGAACTCCAAATTCGAGTGCGCGGTCTAAAATATGAATCACATGGCGGTCGATACTGGCAGGGTGTGCCAAAATCCCAACTTTCTTGCCTTGAAGGCGATTGAACTTTTCTTCGACTAAAACATCTAAACCGGTCAGTACTTGGGGCATAGGAGCTTTATAGGCTTGTTTTCATAGGCTTTTCAAGGGGCGTACGCCTATGTTTTGACTGCGTACGTTTTTGGTGCTATGCTGAGCGTATGCATATAACTCCATCAAAATTGAGAGAGAATATTTATCAGTACTTGGATCAGGTTATTGAGACAGGTATTCCATTGGAGATTGAGCGCAAGGGTGTGCTTGTTGAGCTCGCTCCAAAACAAAAGCCCTCAAAGTTGGCCAGGCTGAAAAAGCACGGAACCATTACAAATGGAGATTTGGAGAGCATTATAGAAATGGATTGGTCCTCTGAGTGGAAACCAACACTATGATCTATCTGGATACCCATGTTGTTGTGATGCTCCACGATGCTAGACTTTCTCAAATAGCCCCCCACGCACAGGGCCTCATTGAATCCGCCGAAAAGATTTTAATTTCACCAATGGTGTATTTAGAACTTGAATATCTCTATGAGCTTAAGAAAATACATATTCAGCCAGCGAAAATCATCTCAGATTTAGCTGGAACACTTGATTTGAAACAGTGCACATTGCCTTTTCAAATGGTGACTTTTAGGGCTGCGGAAGAGCGCTGGACACGGGATCCGTTTGACAGAATTATTACAGCCCAGGCTCGAGTAGATTCTTCTCCTCTTATCACGAGAGACCGAATGATTCTTCGAAATTATAACCTCGCTACTTGGGGTAAGAGTGGTTCTTGTGACAATTGAGGCTTGTATTCGTAGCCGGTTTCCATACCCATTTTTATCAGTCGATGAAGACGGGGACTTGGCAAAGATCGCTTCGCCAAGAACATCACCATACTTGGATTTGCGGTCTCGAATCGACGCCTTGCTTGTACATTTAAAACCAGGTCAGGGAGTTGCTTTAACGGTTGAAGAGCTCTGTCCGGGTGGCTTAGACCCAACGGACGGGATTGCGATTGCGCAGGCTTTTGAAAAGGCGGGGGCTCAGTTTATTATTGCGAGCGGCGGAACCAAAGATTTTCCTGCGCTTAAATATAGGCGGACTACTCAAACTTCAAAGGCAGAAAATTACCCTTGGCTGGCAAGTGCCTATTGGCTAATCGGTCGGGTGAGTATTCCAGTTTATGCGGCCGGCCCTTTTGAATTGCCAGCGCCAGAAGAACTGACCCAAGAGGCTAAAGCTTGCGGCTTTGCTGGCCTGGTGGCGCTTTAATCAATCTTTAGTACAGATAGGAATGCGGCCTGCGGCACTTCAATTTTTCCGATCTGGCGCATGCGCTTTTTGCCTTTCTTTTGCTTTTCAAGCAGCTTGCGTTTTCGGCTAATATCGCCTCCGTAACACTTGGCTGTTACGTCTTTGCGCAGAGCAGAAATGGTTTCGCGGGAAATAATTTTACCCCCAATCGCAGCCTGGATTGCGACCTGAAATTGCTGGCGCGGGATAATCTCTTTCATTTTTTCGCAAATGGCTTTGCCTCTGGCGTAAGAAGATGTTTGATGCAGCACAAGCGAAAGCGCATCGACCGGGTCGCCATTGAGTAAAATATCAATCTTCACCAACTTGGAGCGTCTGTAACCTTCAAGTTCATAGTCAAGGCTCGCGTAGCCCTTGCTCAGAGATTTAAGCTTGTCAAAAAAATCGAAGACGATTTCAACCATCGGGAGCATGTATTGCACGACAGCATGAGTCGGGCTTGGGTATTCGATTCCAATCTGCTCACCGCGGCGTGCTTCACACAAGGTGATAATCCCGCCAACATAATCCGTTGGCGCGTGGATATTCACTTTGACATAAGGCTCTTCATAGTAGTCAACGTAAGTTGGATCCGGCATCTTGCTGGGGTTATCGATCGAGATCTGCTCGCCCGATTTCAAAAATGCTTTGAAAATCACCGTTGGCGCAGTGGTAATTAAATCGAGGTCAAACTCGCGCTCAAGCCGCTCTTGCACAATCTCCATGTGCAACAAACCCAAAAATCCGCAGCGGTACCCAAACCCTAAAGCCTGGCTAGACTCTGGTTCAAATACCAAAGCGGCGTCGTTCAATGAAAGTTTCAGCAGGGCATCTCGCAGGTTTTCATAGTCTGAACTTTCGGTGGGGAAGATCCCGGCGAACACCATCGGCTTTACTTCTTTGAAGCCTTTGACGGGTTCTGGCGCTGGGTTATCAACGCGTGTGATCGTGTCGCCAACCTTGGCATCTGTAACGGTTTTAATATTCGCGATGACGAAGCCTACTTCGCCAGCTTTGAGTTCTTTAAGTTTAACTGGGTGCGGGGAGAAAGCGCCAACTTCTTGCACGTTGAATTCTTTGCCATTGTGCATGAGGCGAATGGCATTTCCTGGCGCTAGGGTTCCCTCTTTGACGCGTACCAAAACGACCACACCTCGGTAGACATCAAACCAGCTGTCGAATATCAAAGCCTTCAAAGGAGCATCAGGACTTCCTGGCGGAGGGGGCATCTGGTGAACAACGGCTTCTAACACATCATCGATCCCGATTCCTGACTTCCCGGAAGCGAGTACGGCGCCTGAAGCATCGATCCCAATCACATCTTCAATTTCTTTACGCACCCGTTCAGGCTCTGCGCTTGGAAGGTCTATTTTATTGATAACGGGAACAATGGTTAAGTCAGAGTCCAAAGCCAAATAGACGTTAGCCAAGGTCTGAGCTTGAACCCCCTGGGAAGCATCAACCACCAACAGAGCGCCTTCGCAGGCCGATAGTGAGCGTGAAACTTCGTAGCCGAAATCCACGTGCCCCGGGGTATCGATTAAGTTGAATAAGTATTCTTTGCCGTTTTTAGCCGTGTAATGCAGGCGAACGGCTTGGGACTTGATGGTAATCCCGCGTTCCCTTTCAAGTTCCATTTTGTCCAAGAATTGCTCTTTCATTTCACGGGCTTGCAATGCGCCTGTGAACTCGAGAATACGATCTGCGAGTGTGCTCTTGCCATGGTCAATGTGAGCAATAATTGAAAAGTTACGAATATTCTCCTGCTGCATGCTGCGGGAGATATCGCATAGTTCTGAGGTTTAAGAAAGATCCTTAACTTTCAAGTCATCCAGTGAGGTTTCAGGGGCTGTCTGCTCATGAGGGGAGAGCTGATTTGACATTGCAAACTATAACAACTATTATAGTTGTTATGAGAGAAACAGTTAGCACTCTTGATCTAAGGCACAATCTTGGAGAAATCCTTAATCGTGTAGACTTGCGCCACGAACAATTTGTTGTTGAGCGAAAAGGTAAGCAAATGGCGGCAATTATCCCTATTGGTCTATTCAATGAAATCCAAGTTGTTGCCAGGAAACACATGGCTCAGTTTTTGGATGATCTCAAAAATAATTTGTCTGATGCAGAAGCGATGGATTTGGCGAATGAGATTAAACGCGAAGTACGTTCGAAATGAAAATCATATTGGATGCCAATGTTTACTTGAGCGCATTATTTTCGCCTCGTGGCATCTGCGCTAGAATCCTTCGAAGATTGGCGGATAGTGATGATTATCAACTTGTCATGAGTGTAACAACAGCCAAAAACATCTAACTTTCAAGCTGTGTGCTGAGCTCTTCCCACTCAGCGAATGCTTTTTCCAGCGCTTGCTGGTTGCCAAGTTGGTCATCTTGAAGTTTTCGCTGCTCAGCTGCGGGTGTTTTTTCAAAGAATCCTGGCTCACAAAATCGGGCCTCGATTTGTTTTTGCTCCGCTTCTAGTTTCTCGATTTGCTCGGTGACTTTAGCAAGACGAGACTCGATCTTGCGGCGGTTATTTTTACCCTCTCCACCCTGTGGAGATGGGTTGGGGGTGGGGCTTTTTTTGATTTTAGCGGCAGGTTTTGCATCCAGATGGTCATCCCCGCATTTGTCCAAATACTCTTCAAAAGTACCAGGGAAATTTTGTACTCCCTTGGGGGTAATTTCAAGAATGCGCGTGGCCAATTCAGACACAAACCAGCGATCGTGAGAGACGAAAAACAGAGTGCCTTGGTAATTCTTAAGAGTAGCAACCAATGCTTCAATGGTTTCTAGGTCCAAGTGGTTGGTGGGCTCATCTAAAATCAGTACGTTGGGGCGCTGGATCATGAGACGCGCTAAATCCAAACGGGCCAACTCACCCCCCGATAATGCGGCCAATGGCTTGGTAGAGTCATCGCCTGAAAATAAAACACGGCCGAGATAGCTCTTCACAAAGCCAATCGGCTGAGTTGGGCAAAATTGCCACAGCCACTTTTCAGCGGTCCCGCCCGCTTTACGTAGAACTGTTTCATGATCTTGGGCAAAGTAGCCGATATGGGTTTCATGACCCCATTTGAAATGCCCAGAATCTGCTTCGAGATTTCCAGTCAAGATTTTGAGCAGGGTAGATTTACCCACGCCGTTGGGGCCGATAATACCAATGCGGTCGGCTCGTCTGAAATCAGCGGTGACATTCGTGAGCACCGGCTTCGTAAATGCCTTACAAAGCTTATCGATTTTTAAGACCTCACGCCCGCTTTCTCTGCAAATAGGAAAGTCAAAATTAGGCGCGGCCCTTGAAGACTCAGGTAGCTCCAGCACTTCGATTTTTTCAAGCTGCTTGATGCGTGATTGAGCTTGGCGGGCCTTAGAGGCCTTGGCTTTAAAACGATCAATAAACGCTTGTTTGTGGGCGATTTCAGACTCTTGTTTGGCAATCGCGGCTTCTCGTTGTTCAAAGACAAGCTTTTTGGCTATTTCAAACGCGCTATAGTTGCCCGTGTAAAGTGTGGCCGTTTGGTAGTCTATGTCTAAAACTTTATTGCAAACGCGGTCCAGAAAGCGCCTATCGTGAGAAATCACGAGCACAGCGCCAGAGTAGTCGAGTAAAAATTTCTCAAGCCACCGAATGGTGACAATGTCTAAGTGGTTGGTCGGCTCATCTAGCAACAAAACTTCTGGATTACTGGCCAGAACTTGGGCGAGGAGCACGCGAAGTTTGAACCCACCAGACAAGGTGCGCAAAGGTTGTTCGTGGACGGCGGCAGGAATACCCAGGCCTTCTAAGATAGCTGCGGCTTCAGACTCAAAGCTGTAGGCGTGAACTGGTAAATCCGGGTCGAAATTGCGTAGCATTTCATAAAGAATGCCGTGGCCTTTCAATGCGCAATCAATAATTGGCAGGTCGTCGTTTAAAAACTGGTCTTGCTTTAGAAACCCAACGCGCGTTGTTTTTGGAATAGATATAACGCCGCCAGAGGCTTCCTCTTCGCGCATCAGGATACGCATGAGGGTGGACTTGCCCGAGCCATTTGCTCCAACAAGTCCCATGCGGTCACCATTGTTTAAGTGAAAGGAAACATCCTCGAACAAGACCCTGGGCCCGAAGCTTTTTTCTAGGCCTTGGACGGATACCATTCGTGGATTATGCGGGCGATTTCTTTGCCCTGTGCCTCAGACGAGATATTGAACTTTGACTGCGGGATATATTGCTCCGCGCGTTTCTTATATCGTCTGATGCTGATTTTAGGTTCGTGGTAATCGCCAGTCTTTGGATCCATGTCTTGGTACAAGAACATGACAGTAGCCCAAGCCCCTTTGCTCAAAACATGTTTTTTGAGCTCTTTGACCTTGAGTTTTCCGTCTTCTTCCCAGTTAACCGTTAATGAATCCAAAGCTTCTGACATACGCTTACCCCTTATTTCTTCTTAGGTGCAGCCTTTGCGCCAGCCTTAGAAGCCTTCATCGGGTTCTTGCTACCTTCTTCAATCACGCGGCCGCCAACTCCTGGGAGTGCTTTAGGCTTACGGCTTGAAGCAAGTATTTGAACCAGTTTGCCTTTAGCGCCTGGCACTGCACCTCTCAACAATAGCAGACCTTCTTCGGCCATGATGCGAATGACGCGCAAATTGTTTACGCGAACGGTTTCATCACCCATGTGACCAGCCATGCGCTTGCCTTTCAAAACTTTACCAGGCTTAGCTCTCATACCGATCGAACCACCGTGACGGAAGAATTCGTGGGTACCGTGGGTACGTGGGAAACCGGAGAAGTTATGACGCTTCATAACACCTGCGTAGCCTTTACCTTTGCTGACGCCGGTAACGTCTACGGAAGTCACGCCTTCGAGGAGTTCGAAGCCGATGGTGGCGCCGAGTTCGTAGGCATCCATTTTAGCTTGATCTACGCGGTATTCACGCAGATGACGCTTGCCTTCTACGCCAGCTTTGGCGAAGTGGCCTTTGTCGGCTTTGGTTAAAAGTTTTTCGCGAATGGAACCTGTCCCGATTTGAAGGGCAGTGTAGCCATCTTTTTCCATGACTCGCTTGGAGATCACTTGGTTTGGCTCAAGTTTGAGCACGGTGACGGGCACGCGAACGCCGTCTTCCAAAAACACTTGGGTCATTCCCAATTTAGTAGCCATCAATCCTAACATCGTATCTACTCCTTAGGTCATACGGAAAATCCCAGAGGACCTGTTTGAACCATGTTCTATGGGATATTTATGTTAGGAAGTCAAATGGGGCTGTTGGCTCTGAAAATCCTATTTTACATAAAAAGCGTATTAAAAGCGGTCGAGCAGGCATCGGAAACCTGAAAGGCCTCTGCAATACAAGCGGCTTCTGTGCCATTGTTGTTGCATTTCACATTGATGCTACAATTGATTGATTTATCTAGTTCTATTTTATCATTGTTGCTGCACGCCTGGTCAATAGCATCTTTCTGAGATTGTGTGGCGGATATGGCCTGCTCATTGGTGCACTGACGTAGAACATTGTCTCTTGATATTAAGTCATCCACTGAGGGCACGCTCGCTGCTCCACAAGACCCCAGACAGATTGCATAACAAGCGATGAATACTAGTTTAATGGCTATGTTCTTCATAAAGATTCCTTCCCTGTAGATCTTACTGTAGGGTGTCATTTTATTTTAAATCAAATCAAAGCATGTTTTGCTGGTTAATTCGGCGTTTGAACTCCTGTTTCCTGTTGCCGAATGACATAAAGCCTATCGAAAGTTTGCCTAAACAGCTTGTGGATACACTCCACATCTTTGAGCTCCCAGGTTACTGCTGGGTAATGCTTTTCCCAGTCCGGCCAGTGGATGAAATTGAGCTCAAATGTGCGACGGTAGTTTTGGAGTTGTATTTCTCCCCCCTTTGACAAAGGGGGGTTAGGGGGGATTTTGTCATCCCCGGCCACCGAGCCGGGGTCCAGTTTCGGAGACCTCACCCCTAACCCCTCTCCACCCAGTGGAGAGGGGGCCTGCAACGCGTAGGTTTTGCACCGACTTTGTTTGTCCCGTCCGGTTTCTGCCAGTAGACCGGCTTCTTTAAGTTTTTTAATTGCTCGGCCGATTGTCCAACGGGAGCAGCCAAGTTCTTTGGCTAGCTCCTTTTGCGGGATACATATGACATCTTCCGCCTCCATATGGCAGGGGCCCTCTCCACGGGTGGAGAGGGTGCTTCGCGCAGCGAAGCGGGTGAGGACTTCTTGTGCACGTTTCGATAATTTGGTTCCCCTCTCCACAAGGTGGAGAGGGGTTAGGGGTGAGGTTTCCGACATACAAACTCCCTGCGTCACTTGACGCATTGTGGCCGAGCCCATATGTCTGGTCTCGGCCCTAGTTGGCTGCCGGTGACTCTCTCAACTTTCCAGGGAAAGAGAGCCCGGCTTTTTTCATGCGCACCATGCGCATGCAATTTGTCAGTCTAAATTAAGGACAGGGGGAGTTGTCTATCGGTCAAATGACCGACGTTATTTGTAAATGTATCAAGTAGGCATTGTTTTTTGGAGGATCATGTAACTAAAACACTGTTGACTAGTATCATTTAAACTGGCAATAAATATAAATGATTTTATTTAGAAGTTTATTTTTTGTGTTTATTGTTTGTTTTTCTCAAAACGCAAATGCACATCCTGTTGCTGCATTTATTAAACTGTTAAGTTCTGTTTGTCGTCAAATTGCCAAAGCAGACGAAGATTCAAGTCGTTCAAAAAAACCTGAAAATACGTGCGATTGTTACCGCTACAAAGAACGCTATAAAAGCAAGCATAAATGCGCAGATTATTGTCAGCTTGAAGACATCAAAAGAAATTGCAAATGCTATCGTGACCACTATGGAAGCGGTCATAAATGTGCCGAATTTTGTCAGCTGGAAGACCGTTCATATCAAATACAGACGTTTATTCTTGTAGGGATTCCCTTGTTGGTGACGATGTTTCTTTATTTCAGATAACCTGCGAATCTCCCTCTCCACAGGGTGGAGAGGGGCGAGGTTTCCGATGACCAGAACTATTCCGCTGGAGTAGCTTCTTCGCCTTCTTCTACTTCTTCTGCGATTCTTGAAACCGAAACCACGCGCTCTTTGCTGCCGCGGTCTACAGAGATCAAGCGAACGCCTTTGGTGTTACGCCCGATCACGGAAACATCGCTGGCTTTCATGCGAATCAAAGTTCCGCCATCGGTGATAATCATGATGTTGTCGGTTGGCTTAACCTGAATCACGCCCTTAACCTGACCGTTGCGCTCATCGACTTTGATCGTAATGAGCCCAATACCGCCGCGGGACTGTGTTCTGTACTCTGCAATATCGGTTCGCTTGCCATAACCAAACTCAGTTACAGTCAGCAAACTGGCATGCTCTTCAAGTACTTCCATGCTCACCACTTCATCGCCATCTCTGAGTGAAATACCGCGTACACCGGCTGCCTGACGGCCCATAGGGCGAACGTCTGCTTCTTCGAAACGAATGGCCATACCATCGCTGGTTGAAAGCACCAGGTTGTGATTTCCGCGGGTGATTTTCACGCTCACCAACTCATCACCATCTTCAATTCCGCAAGCGATAAGGCCTGAAGAACGTGGGTTGGAGTAAGCCATCAAGTCTGTTTTCTTAATCTTGCCTTGCTTGGTAGCGGTGACCACATAGGCTTCGTTTTCAGCTGCAGGGAAATGTCTGACCGGCAAAATGGCGCGGACTTTTTCATTTTCTGAAAGCTGAATGAGATTGATGATCGGACGGCCCTTAGACTGCGGACCTGCCATGGGTAGCTCATGCACTTTTACCCAGAACACACGGCCCAGGTTGGTGAATGCGAGCAAGTAGGCATGGGTTGAAGCCGCAAACGCATCTTCAATGAAGTCTTCTTCTTTGGCTGCGACTGCTTGCTTGCCTTTGCCACCGCGGCGCTGTGAACGATAGTTCGAAAGCGGAGCGCGTTTGATGTAGCCCTGATGAGAAATCGTTACCAACATTTCTTCTTCAGGAATCAAGTCTTCATCAGTCATATTGCCAACACTGCCAATGATTTCGCAGCGGCGCGGGGTAGCAAACTGGTCTCTGATTTCTATGAGTTCGGTTTTGATAACGTTCATCAAGACTTTCAAATCACCCAAGATTTCTCTGAGGCGCTTCATGTCTGCGAGCAAGTCATTACCTTCTGAAATTAATTTTTCACGCTCAAGACCAACCAAACGAGACAAGCGCATTTCCAAAATGGCAGAGGCTTGGGTTTCATCTAATTGAGCAAAGCCTTGTTTGAGCCAGTTTGCGATTTGGTCTGTTGGCGAGTCAGTAAACAGAGCAATTTGAGTTGCACCTGAGAACTTCTCTTCGCAGAGACGTCGTTTGGCTTCTTCGGTGTTGGCCGAGGAACGAATAATTTCAATCACGCGGTCAATTGAGTCCAGCGCAACCAACAAAGAGGCCAAAATATGGAAACGTTTTTGGTTTTCTTCGAGCTCGTATCGGCTTCGACGTGTCACAACCTCGCGTCTAAAGCTGATGAATTCTTCGAGCATATCCCGCAGACCCATCGTTCTTGGTTGTCCATGAACAATGGCGAGCATGTTAATCGGGTAGGAGCTTTGAAGCGAAGTCAGTTCATAAAGCTGATTCAAAATGACATCGCCGACCGCATCACGGCGCAGGTCGATGGCAATACGCATGCCTTCACGGTCGGATTCATCACGAATATCTGTGATGCCATCGATTCGCTTATCACGCACCAATTCGGCAATGCGTTCTAGCAGTCTGGCTTTATTAACCTGGTAAGGAATCTCTTCGATAATAACCTGTTGGCGTTTGGCTTTTTCGTTGTACTCAGACTTTGCCTTACCGCGCATGATCACTGAGCCACGGCCGGTCTCAATCGCGGAGCGATATCCTTCGGTGCCACAGATATAACCACCAGTTGGAAAGTCAGGGCCGGGCACCATTTGGAACAGAGCACGGCTATCAACAACTTCTCCGCCTTCGTATTTCTCTGCAATTACCGCAAGCAAGGCAGTGATGATTTCGCCTAGATTATGTGGTGGGCAACGTGTTGCCATGGCCACAGCAATACCTTCAGATCCGTTCACCAATAAATTTGGAACACGGCTAGGCAAAACAGATGGCTCTTCAACGGTGCCGTCAAAGTTTGGGATAAAGTCGACTGTATTTTTTTCAATGTCGCGCAGCAGTTCTTCTGCGATTTTGGCTAAACGCGCTTCTGTATAACGGTAAGCAGCTGCGGGGTCTCCGTCAACGCTTCCGAAGTTACCTTGCCCGTCGATTAAGAGCTCACGCATGTTCCACGGCTGAGCCATACGAACCAAGGCTTCATACACAGGCATATCACCGTGCGGGTGGTATTTCTTCAGCACTTCACCGACGACACCGGCGCACTTTGAGAACTTTCTCGAAGACAAAAGGCCTTCGGAGAACATGGCGTATAAAATACGTCTGTGAACAGGCTTCAAACCATCGCGCACGTCGGGCAAAGCGCGACCGATGATGACGCTCATGGAGTAATCACGGAATGAAGTCCGCAGTTCTTCTGCGATACTAACCGAAGTAATGTCTGACATAAGGGGGTCAGACTATGACAATATTAATAAACCATCAACAGAATAGTCACAGCCAAGGTCGCAAAAACAGGCGTTTTTACCCACTTAAATCCAAACAGCTTGTAAGCCAAGTTGCTTAAAGCCAGAACAATCAATGCTGGGTAGCAAGCCACAATCACGGGCACAATCAGGCCCATGATTTTAGCAAAGCCAAGGTTGGCCATGGAGGCGCTGAGCACGGTTGTCATCATCAAGGCTGTGGCATAGCCAATGTGGCCCTTAAAGATGTTTTTTTGCAGATATTCTGCAAAAACAGTGGTCAAAGCCAGTGCTGTTACCAAGGTTGAGACCGCCACAGCTGCATTGGTGAGCATGCCACCATGGGGCCCCAAAATGTAAGGAGCCAGCGCGTTCAGCAGCTCATAACGGTTTACATCTGCAACACTTGGGCCATGGAACGAGGCAACCAAGCAAAAGCCAACATAAACCAAGCCTAGCAAGATGGCGCCAACAGCTCCAGCCTTAAGGCCCTCCCAGGCGATTTTAGAATAGTCCGCTTGTTCGCCAAGACCTTGTTTGAGGCTTCGAACGATGAGGCCAGAAAAGAAAATGGCAGCCAAAAGATCCATGGTGCCATAGCCTTCGATAACACCCTTCAGCAGAATATCGCTTGGAACGGCTTGAACTTCAGCCGGTGAACCACCGACCCACAACACGCCAACAAAAATGATCCCGAGCAGCAGAGTAAGTTTTAATGGCCCCAAGAAACGGCCAATGACTTCAACCACTGAATTTTGTCTAAAAGCAAAAAAGAAGAGGATCAAAGAGGCCATAATGCTGAAATAAGCCAGTGAAAAATCAGGAAAATACCACTTGGTAGCAGCATAGGCAGTATTGATGCAACGTGGGATAGCGCCAAATGGCCCGATCAAGATCATGCACACAGCGGCGAGTAAAGCTCCAGGAACCGCGCCAGTTCGACCTAAGAATCGCTTGTAATCTCCGTCGTAGAGCATCATAGAAATGAGACCCAAGAGAGGGACAAGCACTGCGGTGAGACAGAAACCGAGAATAGCCCAGCCAACCATGGAGCCACTTTCACGACCCAAAGCTAATGGAAAAACCACATTGCCAGCTCCGAAAAGCATGGCAAACATTGCAACCCCCGCAGATAAGGTTCTAGACATAGGCTATTAAACGTATAGGTTTGATCCGTTTATGGCAATACAGTGTTTACAAGACCAATATGCCCCGAAAAATCAATGCTTTGGCTGTGGTCCGGCCAACCCCAAAGGGCTCCAAATCAAGAGTTTTCCGCACGGTGATGAGGTCTGGTGCCAGTTTCATGCCGAGCCGCACCACCAGGCGTTTGATAATATGTTAAGCGGCGGAATCTGTGGGACACTTTTGGACTGCCACAGCAATTGGACCGCAGCCTACTATTTAATGAAGCGAAATGGCTTAACGGACCCTCCCTGCACGGTTACGGCTGAGTATGCTGTCAAACTCTTGGCTCCAACGCCCATGAGTGGACCAATTAAACTTAAAGCTCATGTCGTTGAATCGAGCGACCGCAAAGCGGTTGTGGAGGCAAGTTTGGAGGCTGGTGGTCATGTTACAGCAACTTGCCGGGGTACTTTCGTCGCCGTGAAAGAGGGGCACCCTGCGTTTCATAGGTGGTGACAAACTCTTTTGGTGTTGATACGTCGTTGCTCAAAGGAGTTTTACGATGCGATTGGTTTCAAAATATCTTAGCATTCTTCTGGTCTTGGCCTTTACAGCTTCAGCGGTAAATGAACTAAAGCCTATCAACGAAGCAAAAACCAGTTCGGGGTTCATTGAAAGAACATGGAACACGATAAAAGACAATTGGTTTACTATTACAATAAGCAGTGCAAGCGCTGTGTTGCTTGCGAAACGTATCGCTGCTGTTGTCGGGTCTCGTAAAAATACGGCCCCCGAAAAGCAGGATGGCGATGGAGCTATTGCACCCGCAGGAGAAAAACAAAATCAAGGTGAAAAAATTGATTCTGCAAATGCTGGTGTGCAGGCAGAAACTGAAACTTCTCCTGTGCAAGCTGCCGCCGCCGAACCCATCGCCTCAACACCTGAAACAGCTGCTCCATCAGCAGCTGTTTCACCAATATCTGAAGCCTCTGGCACTCAACCTCCAAGTCCTTCAAACCCTTCGGTTGAGCTGAGCGCACAGGGTGATACTGCTGGCATTGGAACTGTTGACTGAGGTTTCAGAAAACCTTCAAGGCCAGCTCACGCGCGGGTTCAATGAGGTCCGCGTGTTTGACTAAGTCACAGTGGTGAAAAATCGGTAACCCCGATTGTCTTGTGCCTAAGAAATCCCCTGGGCCACGGATCGCTAAATCTTCAGCGGCGATCTCAAACCCATTTTGGGTTTTTTCCATAATCGATAAACGTCTGAATGCCTCTTGTTGCAAGAACATCTGATCGGTCAGCAAGTAGCAAGAGCTTTTACGAGCGCCTCGGCCAACGCGTCCACGAAGCTGATGCAATTGAGACAAACCAAATCGCTCAGGGTGAACAATCATCATGCAGCTCGCATTGGGTACATCTACACCCACTTCGACCACGGTCGTTGAAACCAGAAAGCGAGCTTCGCCCCGGCTAAAGCGTCCCATGGCAGTGTCTTTGTCGGCGGCGTTCATACGGCCGTGAACAAGAGCAACCTGAGATTCTCCAAAACGTGAAACTAATTCGCGATAGCCGGCTTCTGCGTGTAGTAGGTCAAGTTTTTCGGATTCTTCTACAAGCGGGTAAATCACATAGGCCTGCTCGTTGTTTTTGAGGCATCGGTCTGCGATCATCAACAGGTTGTGAGTTGGATTTCCTTGCAAAACATGAGTTGAAATCGGTGTACGGCCTGGAGGCAATTCATCCAAAATCGACAATGCAAAATCCCCATAAGCGGTGAGTGCCAAGCTTCGGGGGATTGGAGTTGCGGTCATGGCTAAAACATGAGGAACTTTTCGGCCAACACGACCCTTGTTGCGCAGAGCTGTTCGTTGGTCGACACCGAATCGATGTTGCTCATCAATAATACACAGCCCTAACTGATGAAAATGCACATCGTCTGAAATGAGCGCATGAGTGCCTATAACAATCTTAACCTCACCAGACTGCAGGCGCTCGAGTGTAAGCCTGCGCTCTTTGCTTTTAAGACTGCCCTGTAGTCGTGCCACTTTTTCAGAGCCAAAAAGTTTTACAAATAAGTTGTAATGCTGTTCGGCCAAAATTTCAGTTGGAGCCATAATGGCCGTTTGATACCCGTTTTGAGCCATGTGATGAGCGATCGATGCAGCAACAGCGGTTTTTCCAGCACCGACATCGCCTTGGAGCAAACGCAGCATGGGGAAGGGGCGTGCAAAATCTGCGATAATTTCTGCAACCGACCTTGCCTGGGCACCCGTTGGAGCAAAGGGCATGACTTGTTTGAAAAGGATTTCGCTTGGAACAGTTGGTAAAACAGGGGCTTCAGATTGTTCTTGTGCCTTTCGGTGTTTTTGAAGGCGCAACTGGAGTTGATACAGTTCTTCGAAGGCCATTCGCCGGAAGCCTGGGTGTGCATCTAGGCTTTTAAATAAGGCTTTGGGTTGATGAATCGCTTCGTAGGCTTCAAATAGCGGCAGAATATTGAGGCGCCTCAGCGTATCTGGGTCAAACTGTTCAGCTGGTTTTTGGGTGCGCACCAGATTCAGGGCAACATCGATCAAGCGCGCGAGTTCACCAGAAGGCATGTTTTTGAGTTCTGGGTAGATGGGCCAAACACCTTCCCATTCTTTGGCTTTGTCACCGATGGCAATTTTAGGGTGAGCCATCTGTAAAACACTGTTGAAGGAAGTGACGGGCCCTGCGACAGTGACTTCAGTCATGGGAGTAAGATTTTTTAAATAAGCGACCGACTTAGGCTGAAAAAAGACCAGCTTCATAAAGCCAGAGTTATCGCGCAGTACAACTTCAAGACGCTGTGTCCTGCCGGGGCCAGAAAGTTTAAGCCTTAAAACTTGAGCCACCACGAGCCCGGACATGCCGGCGTTTAACGAAGCAATTGGCCTGCGTGTTTTAAGTTCATAGTCTCGAGGCAGAATGCCAAGCAAGTCTCCAAGGGTCTTAACCCCAAGGCCAAGGAGTGCCTTCAGGCGTACAGGCCCAACGCCTGGAAGTTGTTCAATAGGAGAATTATACACAAGGGCTAGAGTCTAGCCAAAATCGGAGCAAGCGTCTAGGATGCCTGTTCACATGCAAATCAACATCACAGCCAAATCTGAGAACTTAATCCCCAAACGTGCTTCCGCTCATGCAGCAGGTTATGATCTGTGTGCAGACCTAACATCGCCAAAAGTATTGGAGATTGGGAGGCGTGCTCTCATCCCAACGGGTGTATCCATTGCATTGCCTGAAGGCTATGAGGCCCAAATCCGCCCACGTTCGGGATTGGCTTTGAAGAATGGTTTGACTGTATTGAATACTCCAGGGACCATTGATGCTGACTATAGAGGTGAAATTCAGGTGATCTTGATCAACCTTGGGCAAGAACCTTTTGAAATCAGCCCAGGGATGCGTATCGCGCAAATGATCATTGCGCCTGTTTCTGCTCCCGAATTGGTTAGAGTAGATTCTTTGTCGGAAACAGCCAGAGGCGCAGGTGGATTTGGGTCAACGGGCGCACACTAAATAGGTCTGTAGCGGGTCGCAGTTCTTAGGATGAATGGCCCAATTTGGGTGACGAATACTTGGACGCCGGCAAATATACCGGCATCCAAAAAGGCTCTTCTCCAGCGCCCTCTATCTGCGGGTGTTACAACGTATCCAAACATCATAAGGCATATCAACAGATAGAGACAGCGCATTGTGCTGATCTAAATTGAACGTGTGTAGATGTCAAAAACTACTCGCGGATCAATCTCTGGGTTATAGCTACAACTTGTAGGCCAGTTTTCTTTGCGGCTCAGATCTCCTCGTGCGACAGGTAACCAAGCAAAGTCAGGGTTGTTTTTGCCATCGCTCGAGGTTCTGTACCAACCACTGGCCAGTTTCTTGCCCTCGGAATCATACTCAATCCAGCTTCTGTAGCGTCTGGTTTGCTGATCATACCCAGTTCCATGAAGTTCCCAGTTTTGGTAACGAACCTTTCCACCCCTTGTAGCAGGCATTCTTGGCAAACCCTCTTGAGGGGTGTCAAATTCTTTGATTTTAGCGCTATCGAAAGCATAGTTCCAAACTGCAGTGCTGGGGTCGATATCAAGCACGAAGCACTTTCCTTCTTCAGCCCACTCAATAATTTTAGGCATCAACGTGTGTGGATAAGGCTCTGAAGGGTCGTCATTTCCTGCTCCGTTGTTTCGATATCCCCAGAAAGGTTCATTGTCTGCGGCAAGATCGTTGCTGACCATCACCAAAAGACCCTGGATATCATTCACAGTGAATATTTGACCGTTATATTCGACGTCTCTAAGAGGTTGAGCCAATAATGAGCAAACGCGTGCTGCCATATCGCAGTGACCCGCCCAGCTCACGCCACCACCTGTGTGGTTAGCCTCTTCATGAGCAGTCGATTTTCTACCTGTAACGGCGTCATATTTTTGGCATGGGCCACCGGCTGAGTATAAATTTGCACCAGGAGCATCCAATCTGCGCGCCATGGGGAACCAATTGCAGTGCCATGTTGAATGTTTTGCCTTTTTGTCTACCAGAGTCTTGCCAACCAAATCCGCTGGCCCAGTTTCTTCGTTCACGGCAGTGAGGTCACCGGAAGCAACACGGTGTTTTCTGAGCCAACTTTGTATAAGCCCACGTGCGGAATCTGAGAATGCATCTCTGTGGTCAAGAAAAACATCTCTGAGGTCAACGGTCCCCAGAGAGCCATCGGAGCTACAGCAGCAAAAACCAGAGGCGGAAGCTGAGTTTTCACGCTCGGCTTCTGTGATCATGAAACGGGCGTCATCTTCAGTGATTCTGCCGTTGTGGGCTGCTAGTGCGCTGCTGTAAATATTTTGAACTGTCATCTGAATCCTCCTGGATATCGGTCATGTGACCGATGCCAGGATTCTATTGGTGGGAATTATTTTTTGGCGATCTGATCTGGATTTTGATCACAGTTCAGCCTGATCCCGACACCGATCAAACGTGAGGCGAGCATGCATTTTGCTTGAAGATCGAAAGATCCGGGTTTTTCATCAAGCAAGCGCTTGAGTTCGAGATCTCCCTTTTCACCCGGGCTGCTGCAGCAGCCGTTATCATTGTCTTTGTCGGCTGCTCTTGAAAGTTCTGCAGCATCTTTGTCGTTAAGTTTTCGTGCGACAGTGGCTCCGCTAGATGCACGAACAGTGGCCAATCGATTAAATGTATCTGTTACTCTCATAAATCCTCCTGAAATCCGTCAGTTGACGGATACCCAGGAGTATCGGTCCGAAAATTATTTTGGATGACTATTGAGCCATGCAATTAAATCCGAGATCGGTTTTTCGCGCTCTACTTCGTTATAGATCTCATGATAAAAGCCATCATAAACCTTGATTTCTTTTTGTGATGAAGCGAGTTCAGAGCTCCATTTTTTGCCAGTCTCAAAATTGACGATATAGTCTTTAGGAGAGAACTGGACCAAAACAGGTGTTCGAAGCTGCCTCGCAATTTTGAAGGCTTCATCTTTAAAACCAGTAATTTGGTCAAACCAGCCTGCTCGGACATAGTGAAATATCAGCGGGTCTTCATCATAGGCACGGACTTTTTCGGTGTCATGCGTGAGATATTTTGTGTCCATGGTGCTTTTCAAAGAAAAGCTGGGCATCAGTTTTGCCATCCATTGGCCGGCCCTGCGTTTCCAGGCAGGGATTTCTACAGCGATTTCAATCAGAGGAGATGATAAGATGAGACCTGATATTTGGTCTGGGTGTTGTGCTGCATAGCACGAAGCAACCAACGCTCCCATGCTATGGGCAAGTATGATTACTTTGGAAACATTATTTCTGGTCTGAGCTTCACGTACAGCTGTACCCAAATCATCAATATACTCAGAAAAATTGTTGATATATCCGCGCATGCCATGTGAGCGACCATGTCCGCGCAGGTCAACCCCAAGAACACTCATGTTTGCTCGGTTTAAGCGTTCAAAAATTTCACCATAACGGCCAATGTGTTCCGCAAAGCCATGTACCAGAACGACCACATGTTTTGGATTCGGAACCGGGTGGGTCTCGATGTAAAGTTTGGTTCCGTCACGGGAAGAGATCCAATCTTTTGAAGGCATGGTTTGCAGCTCTCGCATAAGGTGGTTTAAATGGCAATCGCTGCCTTGCTTGATTCTGGGTGGCGGCTTGTCTTAAGCTTAGGCCCATGAGGAACAAAGCCATGCCAGAAGCGGGTTCATTCTTAAGATCTTTTGTGACAAATGACGATAGAAAAGAGTATGAAAATCTCCATTGGGAAGGCTCTTTTGATGACTATTTGGCTTTGGTTAAAGAAAATCCAAAAATCGTTCGAACGGCATTCCAACGCCTGTTTGACATGATTATGTCTTATGGCAAAAGCGAATATGTCGATTCTAAAAAGAAGTTGATGCATTACAATTTCTTTGATGACCCAATCGACAATGGCAAAGATGCTGTGTTCGGGCTTGATATCCCGCTGATGCGTCTGGTGAATGTCGTTAAATCAGCAGCTTTGGGTTATGGAACCGAAAAGCGCGTGATTTTGCTCCATGGTCCTGTAGGTTCTGCAAAATCCACCATTGCCAGGTTAGTGAAGAAAGGCCTTGAAAGATACTCACGCACCGAAGAAGGTCGCCTGTATACCTTTGAATGGTCAATCCCGGCTGACTTGACTCATGTCTCTGGCGGCCAAACTGTTGTACCGGACCCCATGCATGAGGAGCCGCTCAAACTTCTGCCCAATGATTCCAGAGACAGGCTTTGTGCTGAGTGGGGCCTTCCACGCATCAAGGGCGATTTAAACCCTGCTAGCCGTTATATTTTTAAACTATTGATGGAGCACTATAAAGGAGATGTCCTCAAAGTACTCGGTCACGTGAAAGTGAAACGCTTGCTGCTCAGTGAAAAAGACCGAGTAGGGATTGGCACCTTCCAGCCTAAAGATGAAAAGAACCAAGATTCAACCGAACTTACGGGCGATATCAACTATCGCAAAATTGCAGAGTTTGGTTCAGACTCTGACCCGCGTGCATTTAACTTTGATGGAGAGTTCTGCATCGCTAATCGAGGCGTAATTGAGTTTGTTGAAATCCTTAAACTTGACGTTGCGTTCTTGTATGACTTGTTGGGCGCAACTCAAGAGCACAAGATCAAGCCTAAGAAATTTGCTCAGACCGATATTGATGAAGTGATTATTGGTCACACCAACGAAGCTGAATACAAGAAGTTGGTGGCCAACGAGTTCATGGAAGCGCTTCGTGACCGTACGGTGAAGATTGATATTCCTTACATCACGAAGCTGACCGAAGAACGCCGCATCTATGAGCGGGATTACAATAACAGCAAAATCAAGGGTAAACATATTGCGCCTCATACAGTTGATATGGCTGCGATGTGGGCAATCCTGACTCGTCTTGAACCACCCAAGGGTTACAGCCTCAGCATGCTGCAAAAACTCAAACTCTATGATGGCAAGAGTTTGGCTGGATTCACCGAAGATACTGTCAAAGAACTTCGTAAACAGTCTAATCGTGAGGGTATGGACGGGATCTCGCCGCGCTATGTTCAGGACAAGATATCCAACGCATTGGTAAGTGATTTGAGCGAGACAAGCATTAACCCATTCATGGTGTTGAACGAGCTCGAGAATGGGCTGCGTACTCACTCTTTGATTACAAGTGATGAACAGAAAAAGCGTTATATCGATTTGCTTCAAATCGTTCGACAAGAATATGAGGATGTCGTGAAGAACGAAGTCCAACGTGCGATTTCGGCGGACGAAGATGCGATCTCGAAGCTTTGCGCGAACTACATTGATAACGTTAAGGCCTACACTCAGAAAGAACGCGTGAAGAATAAATACACCGGTCAAGATGAAGAGGCCGATGAGCGTCTCATGCGTTCGATTGAAGAGAAGATCGATATCCCAGAGACACGCAAAGATGACTTCAGGCGTGAAATTATGAACTACATTGGCGCACTGGCGGTCGATGGCAAGAAGTTTGATTACAGAACCAATGAGCGACTTCACAAGGCTCTGGAACTTAAACTCTTTGAAGACCAAAAAGATACGATCAAGCTCACCACCATGGTTTCCAATGTGGTCGATCGAGAGACGCAAGAGAAGATTGATATTGTCAAACAGCGCTTGATTAAAAATTACGGCTACAACGAAGAGAGTGCGACAGATGTGCTGAACTTTGTGGCGAGTATTTTTGCTCGTGGCGATGCGAAGAGGGACTAAAGCATGAGCCTACGAATTGGCCAAGATCATAGTCGATTCAAGGATATTATTCGTGGGCGCATCAAGAAGCACCTGAAGGAATACATCAAAAAAGGTGAGTTTATCTCAAAGCAAGGGAACGAGAAGATCACTGTTCCATTGCCTCAGATTGACTTGCCACATTTCAAATATGGCACCAATGGTGGCGGGGGGGTTGCCCAGGGGGAGGGAGAAGTCGGAGACCCGATTTCTGGAAAGCAGCAAGAAGGAGAGGGGGGGCAGGGTAAGGCTGGTGAGCAAGCGGGTGACCATGCACTTGAAATGGAAGTCAGTCTCAATGAACTCGCTGATATGCTGGGCGAAGAGCTTGAGTTGCCTCGTATTGAACCCAAGGGGAACAAGAGACTTTCAACGCGCCGAATCAAATATTCAGGTGTTCATATCAACGGTCCTGATTCGCTCAAGCATTTTAAACATTCATTTAAGAATGCGTTGAAACGCCAAATCTCGATGGGCAAGTATGATCGTGCGAATCCCACGATTGTTCCGATTCGAGATGATATGAGATACCGAAGTTTCTCGCCGGTGATTAAGCCACAGTCGAATGCTGTTATTATTTACATGATGGACGTTTCTGGAAGTATGGGTGAAGAACAGAAAGAGATCGTTCGCATCGAAGCTTTCTGGATCGATACTTGGCTCAGAAGACATTATGATGGCATTGAATCACGCTATATTATCCATGATGCAATTGCTAAAGAAGTAGACCGGGAGACATTTTTTCATACCAGGGAATCCGGCGGTACGATGATTAGCTCAGCTTATAAGCTAGCCGCCGATATTATTGAAAAAGAGTATTCGCCTGATGAATGGAACATTTACCTGTTTCATTTTTCCGATGGTGACAACTGGTCGGTGGATGATACCCGCTTATGCGTTGGGATGCTTAAGTCTCGTATCTTGAGCAAAGTAAATCAGTTTAGCTATGGGCAAGTGGAATCACCCTATGGTTCGGGCCAATTCATCAAAGATTTACGTGAGCATTTAGCGAACCATGACAAGGTAGCCCTTTCAGAAATTAAAGATAAAGACGCCATTTACGGTTCTATTAAAGACTTTTTGTCACAAGGAAGGTGACCCATGCCAAAACCACTGACGCGAGAACTTGCAGAAATGCAAAAGAAGGTCGAAGCAACTGCCCGTGGATTCGGCCTGGATTTTTTTAGAACCTGTTATGAGGTTTTAGATTATGACGAAATGAACATGGTGGCCTCTTACATGGGGTTTCCTGTTCGTTACCCACACTGGAAGTGGGGCATGGAGTATGATCGACTTTCTAAAAGTCATGAGCACGGCATGAGCCGGATTTACGAAATGGTCATTAATAATGACCCTTGTTATGCCTATTTGATGGAGAGTAACACGTCCGTAGACCAGAAATTGGTGATGTGTCACGTGACGGCTCACAATGACTTTTTCAAAAATAATTTGGCTTTCAGACATACCAATCGCCGCATGATCGACGATATGGCCAACCATGCCACGCGAATCCGCCGTTATATGGACTGGTATGGGGTTGAAGTGGTTGAAGAGTTTATCGATTGTGTGCTTTCAATTGACAACTGCATTGACCCACACTCAGAGTTTATCGTTCGTAAATCCAAGCAACCCAAGCGTGATGAGAGTGAGCCGGAGAGCCAAGAAGCGAATATTCTAAAAATCCCTTCAAACCGCGAATACATGGAGCGTTATGTAAATCCGGATGATTTTGTTGAGTCCCAAAAAAAGAAAATCAAAGAACGCAAAGAAAAAGAAAAGCGTTTTCCTCTGGAGCCAGAGCGCGATATCGTTCGTTTTCTCATGACCCATGCTCCACTTTTGAGGTGGCAGCGAGATGTCATAGACATTCTTTGGGAAGAAGCACAGTATTTTGTTCCCCAGGGTATGACCAAGATCATGAATGAAGGCTGGGCCTCTTACTGGCACTCTAAACTCATGACCGAAAAAGTCATGGATTCTTCGGAATGCATTGATTTTGCCGATAGACATTCAGGGGTTGTTGCGATGCAGCAAGGGCAATTGAATCCATACCGTTTGGGTCTTGAGTTGTTTAGAGATATCGAGGACCGCTGGAACAGAGGTATGTTTGGTTCGGAGTGGGACCATTGCAGTAGTATGGCGGAGCGTCGAACTTGGGACAAAAAGCTTGGACTTGGTCGTGATAAGATTTTCCAGATTCGAAAAATCTACACAGATTTAACTTTCATTGACGAGTTTTTCACCCTCGATTTCTGTAAGAAGCATGGCTACTTTTCTTATGGATTTGATAAGAAAACGGGCCAATACTTGATTGAGTCTAAAGATTTCAACGCTGTAAAACAAAAACTGCTCGCGTCCTTGACCAACATGGGTCAGCCCATTATGAGTGTGGTCGATGCCAATTATGAAAACCGTTCCGAGCTGTTGCTGGAGCATACGCATGATGGCGTGGATTTAGATATGCAATATGCCAAAGAGACCTTAAAGAATGTTTCAAAACTATGGACGCGTCCTGCGCACGTGGTGACGAAACAGGAAGATCGTCTCTGCATGCTGTCATATGATGGTGGGCAATTTAAAGAAAAGATTATGGACCGTGCTGGCAAGTAGTACTCGTAAATGGATAGGGGCTCAGATTTTTTTTGCGTGGGTAGGCTTCCTTCACTACTTGCGTAAGCTTGCATTTTGGAAACCGCGTTCTGGTCTTGAGCAGTTCAAAGCGAATTATTTTAGCGAAGGTTATCTGCCTGTATCGCCAGAGCTCCGGGCTATTGCTCACGAGCCGATGCGCTGCACGACCTGTGGACTTTGCGACGCAGCTTGCCCTGAAGGTCTAAGCCCGATGCGAGCATTAATTTCTCGCTCGGAAACCTCACCCCTAACCCCTCTCCACCCAGTGGAGAGGGGAAATTGCTTGTCTTGTCGACAATGCGAACAAGCTTGCCCCGAGGACATCCCAATTATTCAGTACGTTCAATTAGCTTCAAAGACATTTTATGACAAAATCTGATTTATGGTCTCATCCGTTTATTATTGCTCACCGAGGAGCTCGCTCTATTGCTCCCGAAAATACGATTGAAGCTTTTGAAAAAGCGATTGTTTTAGGGGCAGATGGCATTGAATGCGATGTGCATATGAGCTTAGACGGTGTCCCAGTGGTGATTCATGATGAAACTCTTGACCGAACAACTGCAGGTCATGGTCTTGTTGCAGACTTTACGGCTGAACAATTAAGGGCTCTTGGTGTGCCAACGCTTGAAGAAACGCTTGAGTGCTTGCCAGAGCGTGCAGTGATTAACGTTGAGCTCAAAGTTGTGAACGACCTCAATATCGTCCGAGACATACTGAAGCCCCATAAAAATCGCCTGAAAATTTTAATCTCAAGCTTCGATCCCGAGTTGGTTCACCCTTGGAGTGATTACCCGACAGGCTTATTATTCGAATCAGGCCAGCCATTTCAGTTGCCAATTGTCTGGCGCCCAGATGCACTGAATCTAAACCCTGAACTTTTAGGCGGGGCTCCACCGGGTTACCGCATTGTCCTTTGGACTGCTAAAAACCCAGATGAAGCGCGGCTTTGGATTGCCCAGGGCGCAGATGGGGTAATTGCGGAATTTTGATATGCGGTTTTACGCCCACGGAGGTGGGCATGGGTGCCACAGCCCATCCACAGCAAGGCGCGAAGCGCATTGCGTGGGGGTGGGTCACAGAGTTCCCCTCCGGATAAAGCCCCTGGATAGGGGCGTAGGAATCCGGCTCTCTCCTGCCCCCCTATCCTGGGGCTTAAATATTTGGGGTAGGGTCGTGACCGGGCCCTGCCGGCCGGGCTGTGGCACCCATGCCCACCTCCGTGGGCGAAAACCAATCGAATTTTTCGAAGATCGTGATGGGGAGGTTAGCTAAGAAGAATGTAGAACTTTCACATGATGAGGTCTGGAATGGACTATCGGATTCAGTTCAGGGTTGATGACTGGCGGATTATCTATCAAGTAAGACAACCCTCACCCGCTTCGCGCTGCGAAGCACCCTCTCCACAAGTGGAGAGGGCCCCTGCCGAATCAAAGCGGTGATCCTCCGTGAAGTAGGGAGCTCCGAGTGGCACTTTCCCTCTCCGCGAGCGGAGAGGGATTAAGGGTGAGGTATTGGTTCTGGGCAATTGTTGTTGCAGTTGGCAACAGAAAAGATATCTATCAATAGATGCACCCGCTTGAGAAAGCGCTTCAGCCCTGGTTCTTGAAGCACCAAAGAGATTTGCCTTGGAGGCAAAATAGAACACCCTACCGTGTGTGGGTTTCTGAAATCATGCTTCAGCAAACTCAAGTAGCCACAGTGATTGATTACTATTTGCGCTTTACTGAAAAGTTCCCGGATGTTCAAAGTTTGGCAGCAGCTCATGAAGATGAGGTCCTCGCTTTGTGGTCTGGCCTTGGGTATTACTCTCGTGCCCGTAATCTTCATAGGTCTGCTCAAATGGTCGTGAATGAGTTTGGTGGCAAGTTTCCAGAGGATTATCGAGAATTGCAAAAGCTACCAGGCGTTGGTTCGTACACGGCTGGTGCCATCATGGCATTCGCCTATTCAAAACCAGCGCCGGTGGTCGATGGAAATATCGCACGCGTATTCTCGCGCTTATTTGTCGATGAAACCGTATGGGGTGATGGCCCCGCTAAAAAGCATTTTGAAGCACTTAGTTTCCAATATGCGTCGCAAGTTGAAAACGTGTTGCTTTGGCAAGAAGGCTTGATGGAACTCGGAGCGTTGATTTGCAAACCGAGTTCGCCAGACTGCAGTGCATGTCCATTCAAGTTGCAATGCAAGGCATATGCAGAAAATCGCCAAGATGAATTCCCGCGGATGTTGGCAAAGCCTGAGAAGACTCGTCTCGATATGTATTGCACGCTTCGTTATGACCATGAGCATATCTGGCTAGAAAAGAATCATGGGGAACGCTTGTTCGGAGGCCTTTATGCCCCACCGCTTTGTGAACCGTTCAATATGGCACAGGCTGTGAGTGTGCAGAGAACGCTCACACACCGAAACTTGCATCTTCATGCTAAACTGGAACCTATGTGCAGCGAGAAAAACCCATCTCCACATTGGATTAAGCGCAGTGCACTTGGGAAAGTAGGCATGTCTGCTGCGGTTAAAACACTTCTTAAGAAGGCAGCCTTGTTAATGTTGCTGAGTGGTTGCAGCGTGAAATCGCCATCGATTCGTTATGTGACAAGGCTTGCTCCAGTCAAAGCAGTTCAAAAACAAGATCCATTCGAATATGCCCGCAGTCTAATGGGCCAGACGCAAGCTGTGCTAGACGGTAAAAAGTATCGGTCTGATTGCTCTGGGACAGTGAAAGCGATTTACGATGCCGCAGGCTGGTCGCTCGGCGGGGTCGAGGGAACGGACGATATTTATAAGTATGTCCAAAAAAGTGGCAAGCTTGACACAAAAACCCCAAAGGCAGGCGATTTGGTTTTCTTTCATGAGGGCGGCAACAATAGGCTAGCGCATGTTGGATTTGTAGAATCAATCCTGCCGGACCAAACCATTTTATTCATTCATCAAATGAATGGCATTATTGTTCGATCGCGCATGAATCTGACAAGTCCTAATCTCCAAATGGACCCCAAAACAGGCTCTAGACTAAACCATATTTTGCGCCGAGGTGGCAAAAAGGGTTATACTGCAGCACAGCTGTTTGTGGCATTTGGAAGAGTTTCATGATTTTGCTTTATGTTTTGCTTATATTGGGAGTGCTTGGCGCTCTATTGTGGCCGTTTGTAAAGGGCGCGACAGGTCTTGAAACTTTGGATGCCTTAGAATGGTTTGAAGCAAATTCGGGGGCACTCTTGTGTTTTTCGGTTTGTGCTATACGATTCGACTACACAACCGGTGCGATTGCGGCTCTTGCGCTTGTCTCGAGAGTCTGGCCGCGCCAGAAGCCCCGAATTATCTTTAAGCAATGTGTGTTTTTACTTTGCCTCGATGTAATATGGCTTCAATGGGAAGCATGGCAATGAAATTAAAAAGCGAGATTGATTACCTGATTCGGAATGCAAAAATTGAAACTCAATTTTCGCATAAAACAAACCAGCTGGCCCGACAATTTGGCGACGTTCCAAGCTCTAAAGAACAAAAACGTCGAACCAACTTAAAACGCTTGGCTTTATGCACCATTGACGGTGAAACTGCCAAAGATTTTGATGATGCTGTTTACGCTGCCAAAAAAGGCAGAGATTTTAATGTTGTGGTTGCGATTGCAGATGTCGCTCACTATGTGACAGAAAATTCACCCATTGATATTGATGCAGTTAGACGCTCAACGAGTGTGTACTATCCTGGGCATTGTATCCCAATGCTTCCAGAAGCTTTGTCGAATGGACTTTGTTCACTAAAGCCCCGGGTTCCCAGATTATGCATGACAGCAGCTTTTACAGTAACACCTGCGGGAGTTGTGAAAGACGTCAAACTTGACCAAGCTGTAATGCGTAGCCAAGCCAGATTGACTTATACCCAAGTTCAAAAATTAGTTGATAGCAAATACAAAAAAATAGGCGATATTCCTAAGGCTGTCGTTGAGAGCATCAAAGTTTTACAAAAAGCTGCCTTGGCGCTTCGCAAGGCAAGAACGAAAAGAGGTTCGATTGATTTCGACGCGGTTGAAGCGGTTGTCACACTGGACAAACGCGGTGAGCCCCTGAACATTGCCCCCAGTGAGCGCCTTGAAGCACATCGTTTAATTGAAGACTTGATGATTGCAGCAAACGAGGCCGTAGCACGGTATTTAGAAGAGAATCGTATTGGCGGTCTCTTTCGTATCCATGAGCCCCCAAACTCTGAAAAGCTTAAAAACTTTGTGACTCTAGCTGAAAGTGTTGGTGCGTTAACGCCGGCTTCGAGGAAAGAAGTGGCCAAAGCAGCTAAAAGTCCTTTACCACTTGCAAAACTTATGGCCAGTTTTGCAGACCATCCAGCGAAGGCGAGTTTGGAGAGCGCCTTGTTACGCTCCATGATGCAGGCTCGCTATAGCACGCAAAACGTGGGCCACTATGGGCTTGCTTCGAAGAGCTATTTGCACTTCACATCGCCAATTAGGCGTTATCCGGATTTGGTGGTTCATAGAATGCTCAAGCACTTTTGGTCACGTCAAAAAACGAAGATGCAGCTCGATGAATTGGCTGAGCATACAAGTAGCCAAGAGCGTAAGGCTGTTGACTTGGAACGACAAATTCACGCACTTTATGCATGCTGGTTTATGAAAGACAGAGTCGGTGAGAAACACACCGGGACAGTGACAAGCAAAACAGATTTCGGCGTGTTTGTTCGACTTAAATTACATCATGTTGAGGGATTGATTCATATTTCAACATTGAAAGGCAAACAACTCGAACAACTTAAAGTGGGTGACCAAGTTAAAATAGAGGTCGCTGGGGTGAATCTCAATCGGCGCTTTATTGATTTTGTGTTAATTCCTAAAGCATAAACAATGACACACGAACACTGTCAGAAAAATATTATCGTGGCTTTTTGGCTTAATCTCGTATTCGCTTTGATTGAGTTAGTGGGTGCCTTCTTCACGAACTCAGTAGCGATCGCCAGTGATGCGATTCATGATCTGGGGGATAGTATTGCGATTGGAAGCGCATGGTATCTCGAAAGATACGCTGTCAAAGAACGCGATAATCGATTTCCATTTGGGTATAAGCGATTTTCTCTGTTGGGCGGATTGATCAACTGTTTGGTGCTGATTTTAGGCTCGCTCCTAATTCTCAGGGAAACTTTGCCAAGACTCTGGGCGCCTGAAGCAGTGCACTCGGATGGCATGGTTTGGTTAGCGATCATAGGTTTACTCTTCAATGGAATCGCTGCATGGCGATTGCACCATGGACACAGTCTCAACGAAAATATTTTATCGCTGCATTTTCTAGAAGATGTTTTAGGGTGGGTGGCGGTACTGATTGTTGCGTTAGCCATGAAGCTTGGAGATTTTGCGATTTTAGATCCCCTCTTGGCGTTGGCAATTGCTGCTTGGGTAATTTGGAATGCAGCCAAAAGACTTCGCGCAGTGTTGCGCATATTTTTGCAGTCTTTGCCTGAAGAACTTGAACTGAATGTTTTGGAAGATTTAATCTCCTCGCAACCAGGGGTTCTTGGTGTTCATGACACAAGAGTCTGGTCTTTAGATGGACGCCACCATGTATTGAGCTCTCATGTGAAGATCAATGATGACATGGGAGCTAGGGCAAGAAATACGCTTAAAGTTCAAATCCGCGAAGCCCTGGCGAAACGTGGTATTTTAGACGTAACGCTCGAGTTCGAGTGTGAAGGCGATAGCTGTTAATAAATTATTGCTGGAATGTGAACTGAAGAATGCCTGTTGAATCGGCATGAAGAAGACAGGTCTATTGGCTGTTCTTGTGTTTTTTCTGCAATCCCAAAATACTGCTTTAGCCGGCTGCCCATATTTGAAAGCAGTTTATGATTATGAAACACCGCCAGGTTCTGAGCCGGGCTATTTAGATAAGATTTTTGCGTTTTTTTCGAGTGACCCAAACCCACAAATCCCAACTGCAAAACAAATATCTCTTGCAGAAATTGGTCATAACAGCGCTGAAAATGTTTTTTACTCGCGTCTTCAAGGGCAAAGTGCGCCGGTTGTAAAAGTGCAGATAGCTAATCAGTGGGTTTATCTCATCCAAGATGCTGCGGTGGCTAAAGAGCTTCTGTTTTCTCATGAAAATCAAATTGGTCGAGGCAAGGCACTCGCACCATTCAAAGAAATGGTGGGAGATGTTTTTTTTGTACATGACGGTCCAGAAGTGCTTGCAGGACGTCAAAGATTCAAAAAAACGGTTTATCGTGAAAAAATCAACTTTGAACGAATCTCTGAGGTTTGGTCTGAGATTGTGCAACCCACATTTGAAACTCCCGAACTCAAGTTTGATTTTTATAAGCTGGTTTCAAAGTATGTGATCGGGAGTATTGGCAAGTGCTTCATTGGCGTAGGTGATTTGAGTACGATTCCAGATGACGCTTACCTGACATTTCTAAACGCGGCTCCGCAAATTATTAAAGCAGGCAGTGACCCGGTGAGTCATATTTTGGGGGCTGGGTGGAGAAGTGATTTTGCAAAAAGTAGTCACGATATGCAAAATTTAGGCAGGCTCATGATTGAGCGAAATATAGATAGCATTATGAAGGGTAACAACTATGTTTGGGATCTAGCCTTGGACCGAGGCCGTGAACTTGGGGCAGAGGATCTGCGGACATTAATTTTGACCGATCGCTGGATTCATGAACATGGCCCCATGACCGCATTTGCTTCGATCAATGTGGGGCGGGGCTTGTTTTTTCTGCTGGATATTTTGAGCCAACGTCCAGATATTTATCAACGCATTCAAAATGAATTGGGAGTCGTTGTTGGGCAGGGTGAGTTTAAAGCCGAGCATTTGCAGGAATTAAAATATTTGCATGCCGTGATTAGTGAAGCCCTATGGCAGTTGACCCCAATACCTCTTTTCCCGCGGGAAGTTTTAGAAAGTTTTGAGCTTAAGTCTCAGCTCAAATTGAGAACTGGCGATCTCTTGATGTTTATGTTTAAACCAATTCAAGGACCGGCCAGGGATTTCAACCCAGATGCAAGTGATCGTGAGCTGTGGGCGTTTAGCAAGGGAACACGTCACTGCCCAGCGCAACCGTTTGCATTCCAATTGATTGCCCAATTTGTGGCACATATGGTTTTGAACGCTCAATTGATAAGCCCTCTCGAGCCTATCAAATACACGACACGCTTTGGCGGCGTAGCACCCGATTACAAAGTAGATACGCCGCAATTAGCAGAGATATCCACTGTGAAGTAGAAAGTCCTAGAGCCCAGATGCCCCGCTCGGCATCTGCTCGGAAAAATTCAATTCCAAAACGCCACAATGCATATCCAAAAATCCATGTTCGCAGGGTATGTACACGCCAGCCAAGAAACAGCACAAAAACGGCTTCTGCCAGTTGTGTTGGCCAACCAAAAATCCCATGGCAACAGCCATTTAAAAAACAGTCGATTCGTCCGACGGCTATTCCAATAGATAGAGGCCGCACCAATAAGTCGGCGTATTCTTGATATCGTAAGAGCACGATGCCGCCAGCCAGCAATCCTCCGTAGAGGACAAACCCGGGTTCATCAATGTAAAGCCAATGAAATGGATCTGCCGAGAGCAAATCATAAAGCCCCTGTGCTAGCGAAGCATCAGGCAATCTGTGTCCACGTGCTTCAAATAAAACATGAAAAAGTTTTGAACCCAAAAGTCCAAAAATCAGCAACAAGCTTGTAACCCAAGTCGTTTTTCGCCAGGGGAGACCCACCCTAATTGCCTGATATAAAAAGAAAATAGCTCCAATTATGTATGCGAGCGCCAACTGTGCCTCCGAGTGGGTTATAATCAAAACATGACAAAGAGGGAGGGGTTACGTGGTAAGATCATCAAGTCTGCGGAGCGTATTCTGCATGCAGACTTTATTGAGCACTTTAACCAAGCAGTTTTAGCCCCTGAAGAAGGCAAGGTGAGCCCGGCCTGTTTGGCTGCACTGGGTGATTTTGAGGCCGTGCTTAAAAATCTCAAATTGAACTCGAGCAATATTTTACATAGCAGAGAGACCGTAACGATATTTCACGAACCACCTATTGAGAAAGTTATTAAAGTTGAGACGAAAATCAAAGATCTTTATGAGCAACAGGCAGGCGACAAACCCATGGGATTTGTGGTGATTGAAGTAGCAGGTAGGCACAATGGCAAGCCATTGTTTAGTTGTGAACGTATTTGGGCTGTCGCGGGCGGATTTTCTAGGGAGCAGGTTAATGTCTAAACTTTCTTTCAAGCAAATCAAAATAGGTGACCCCCTAACGCCACTTTCCAAGGATGCAATTTCAAGGACTCAGATTGCGCAGTTTGCAGCTGCGACGAATGATTTTTTTCCCATGCATGTGGATGAAGAAGCCGCTAAAGCCAGAGGCTACAGTGGGATTTGTGCTCAAGGCCAGATGGCATTTGCATATTGTGAGCAAGCCCTCAGAAAACACGCTGAGAATTTAGATGTTCTTCAAATTAGCTCAACTTTTCAAAAACTGATTTGGCCTGGGGACATGTTGACTTGCAAAGGCCTTGTTTCCAAACACTACGAACAAGATGGAAAACAATTAGTGGACTTTGATCTCTGGGTCGAGAATCAAAATCAAGATGTGATTTTGAAAGGAAAAGCTACCTGCGAAATTGACTAATCTTCGGACTCATGCCTTTAGCCATATTAGCCATAGAGGCAGCCACAACTGCTGCTATGCTCATTAATTGGTTAAAAGAAGGTTCAGAAGAATCCGGCACCTGATTCGCTCGTTTAGCACATTTTAGCAATTTATTTTACCTATAGGTATTGTTTTTTTATTTGCATGTGAAATGCTCTCTAAATGCTTAAATTGTTTATTTTAATGTTTTTTTCTGTATTTTCATATGCAGGAATTCAGCCAATGCCTCCTATTGAGCCTAAGATCATCGAGCTTAAGATTCCATCTTTTGATAAAGAGGGAATTTCTTATGCAGTTACCCAAGAAGGTTTTGCGATGCGTAATAGAATGCTTTCAATCCTAATTAAAGACCTTAGTCAAAATCAGTTTGATTTTTTGAAGAGTCGATATGGTTTTGGACCTAATGAATTAATTCCTGGTAAACATTATGACCTAACAGAGTTTTTACCTAAACCAATGCGTGTTTTAAACAGAAAACACTTTGCATCAAGAACAATGCATGCTTCCCCTGAGTTTCATAACGCTGTTTGTGATGCAATGAATTTGGAGCAGTACCAGGAGTTCAGGATCTCTGAAACGACAAATTGTCTATCTGCTGTTTATTCAACGTTTTATGCTTGGGAGACAGGCCTATATCCTTTGTTTCATATCCCATTCAAGATCAATTTTTTGGACGCAATTAAAAGTTTCGCAGAAGAAAGCAGACCTTCCATGGAGACGAAATCATTTTGCAGCGATGAATTTCAAGAGGATTCATTGAAAGTAGGAGAAATCCTGGCTGTTTATGATGAAGGCGATAAAAAAGTTGTGCATTCATTGATATCAATTGGCGACGGTATTTTATATGAAAAATTTGGAGTTTTGACTTATGATCCTTATCGGCTATCGACCAGGCGTACATTGTGTGAAATAATTGAGCATAACTGGCCCAAAAATCATCAATTACTATTTTTCACCAAAATCCCAGAAAAGCAAGTTTTACACCCAAGCGAAATATTGTCAGCGTTGCATCAGTATAATCGTCGTTTCTCAGGAATCCCTGGTGCATCCGAAGTAACGATTTCTTACGTAGAGGGAATGGGTCCAGAATTTTATATCATGTCAGACATCGATCTTGACTCGATAAAGAAGTAGCTTGAAAATCTCGCGCAATCGCACTAGAAAGGGCCCATGCTATCTTTGGATATTGTTTCTGAAATCGACCTCAAAAAAGGCATCGACAAAGACAATGCCAAAAAACTGGTTCAAATCATTAAAGACGACAAATCACTCAAAGTAACACCCGCGGTTTCAATCTGCACGCATCGATAGGTATTTCTGCCAATGATCGCCAAGGGCTTCTTCGGGTTTTGCGCTACATGTGGCGGCCGCCGCTATCAGAAAACATGCTGATAATTTAGATATTCTTCAAATTAGCTCAACTTTTCAAAAACTGATTTGGCCTGGGGACATGTTGACTTGCAAAGGCCTTGTTTCCAAACACTACGAACAAGATGGAAAACAATTAGTGGACTTTGATCTCTGGGTCGAGAATCAAAATCAAGATGTGATTTTGAAAGGAAAAGCTACCTGCGAAATTGACTAATCTTCGGACTCTTGCTGCTCTAGGGTGTGAAAATTGTGCAAGCTTATCGGCGTTCTGGGAGATAGTGTAGGGCAACTCTCAAGAGAATCTCGGTTGGAGTTATTGTCGTTTGGGGGTTGTACAGCGGTTTTTGGCTCGAGGCTTTGTAATCGATCGCCGCTGTTATACATTTCTTGTTGAGAAGCACGAGAGTCTTCTATCATCAAAAAACATGTCGAACTCCCTGTAGGACCAACAAGGCTGTTTCCTAGCAAGGCTGATGCAGAAGGATCTGAGAGCCGTCTAGAATCTGCGCCTCCACTGACGAGACCGCTGGTGAACAAAGTTGAGCTTTCAAAGGTTGGAGGCTGTCTAGAAGCATCAGTTATATCTTGTGCAACAGCAAGTGTGACGTTTTGAGGCTGAGCAGGTTGTGGTTCTGGAAGAGAGGAGTTTTTGGGTTCAGCCTCTTCGCGCAAGATGGGACTATAGCTCCTAGGTGCTTGGCTGCAGCAACTATGACACATCCCCGAATCAACTGATTTTGAGGTTATCAAAACAAGACATACTAAAAATAGGAACGGGGGTTTGATCATATGTGGGCTTGTGCACATAATTGATTTATTTATTTAAGTCAAAGAGACCACTGCCTTTCCATCTGTTCCTAAATTGACGTCAGCGAGTTTTGTGCCTTTCGATCTGGATTTCAGAATCAAATTTGCCAGGGGACGTTTGATTTCATCTTGAATCAGACGGCCCAATGGCCTTGCGCCCATGGTTTTATCATACCCTTTGGTGGCGAAATGCTCACGTGCTTCAGTAGAGACTTTGAGTGTGATTTGTTGTTCAGCAAGTTGAGCTTCAAGTTCTTTCAAAAATTTATCAACCACGCGGGCCATGGATTCAGGCTTCAAAGGTGCGAATGAAATTCGTGCATCGAGCCGGTTTCTAAATTCAGGTGAGAACAGTTTCTTGAATGCATTTTCATCCGCCCCAAGATTATCTGTATCGCCAAAACCAATTCGTGCTTGAGCCATTTCTTGAGCTCCAACATTACTGGTCATGATTAAAATTACATGCCTGAAATCTGTTGGCCGTCCATTATTGTCAGTCAACTTCCCATAATCCATGACCTGCAAGAGCATGTTAAAGACATCTGGGTGTGCTTTTTCAATTTCATCGAGGAGTAAAACAGCATGTGGAGTCTTATTGATTGCATCGGTTAAAAGACCGCCTTGATCATAACCCACATAACCTGGTGGAGCTCCAATGAGTCTGCTCACGGTATGGCGCTCCATGTACTCACTCATGTCAAAGCGCACAAAAGCAACACCCAAAATCTTAGCGAGTTGTTTAGCGATTTCTGTTTTACCCACACCGCTTGGACCCGTGAACAAGAATGCCCCTAAAGGTTTTTCGGGTTCTCTTAAACCTGCGCGTGCGAGCTTAACGGAAGAAGCAACTTCAATGATCGCTTTGTCTTGCCCAAAGACAACACTGCCCAAACGCTCTTCGAGGTCCATTAAGAGTTCTCGGTCGTCTTGGCTGATTTGCTTCGGTGGGATTTGAGCCATTCGCGCAACGGTCTCTTCGATATCCCGTTCTGAAACGGTGGAGTTCTTTTTGCCCTTAAGCTTGAGACCAGCTGCAGCTTCATCAATCAAGTCGATTGCTTTATCTGGCAGCTTTCGATCCTGCAGATAGCGCACTGAGAGCTTAATCGCACCCTCGAGTGCCGCAGGCGAAATCTTGACATGATGGAACTCTTCATACTTAGGCTTTAAGCCTTGTAAAATTTTCAGGCAGTCAGCCTCGTTGGGCTCTTCGACGTCGATCTTTTGGAAGCGTCTGGCCAATGCTCGGTCTTTCTCGAAATAGCCTCGATACTCTTTATACGTGGTTGTACCCAGTACGCGGACTTTGCCAGAAGACAAAATAGGCTTGAGTAAGTTTGAAGCATCGGGTCCCCCACCAGAGCTAGAACCAGCACCAACAAGATTGTGGATCTCATCGATCAACAAAATAGAACCAGGCTTGTTTTCAAGCGCGCGCATGACGCCTTTGAAGCGGTTTTCAAAATCTCCACGATATCTGGTTCCAGCCAGAAGCAAGCCCATATCGAGTGAGTAAACAGAAGAATCTTTGAGAACTTCGGGGACTTTACCGGCAATGATTCTTTGAGCCAGGCCTTCAGCAATTGCTGTCTTTCCAACCCCAGCCTCGCCGACCAAGAGTGGATTATTTTTTCGGCGGCGCAATAAAATATGAGTCACACGCGTGAGCTCTTCTTCGCGGCCGACCAGTAAATCTAACTCACCCTCACGGGCTTTTTGGGTTAGGTCAGTGGTGAAAGAAGCAAGAGGGTCTTTAGAGGGTCTCTCTTCTTCCCCATCGAGCTCTTCGGAATCGCTAATATTCGAAACCAGCTCAAGCCGAGTTAAACCAGCACGTGAGAGATAATACAAAGCAGGAGATTCTTTTTCGTCAAATATCGCAACTAAAATATGAGACGGCCATACTTCACTTCGCCCTGAAGAACGAGCCTGAATGGTTGCACGCTCGATGACTCGTTGGAAACCAATGGTTGGTTCAATCTTGACGTGATTTTTATCAAACACGACACGATCAATTTCTGTATCCAAATAGATTTCTAACTCAGTTCTAAGTTGTTTCAGGTCAACATCGCAGGCCTCGAGTAAATTAGAGATATCGTCATGATAACTCATGACAAGCACTAAATGCTCGAGAGAAACAAGTTCGTGGCCCTTATCGTGAGCGAGCCTAAATGCAGTTTGAATAATATCTTCCGATTCAGCGCTTAGCATTCTGGCAAATGTTCCTTCAGGATTTTCACGCCAGCATCTTGTTCGGCTGAGGTGAGATTAATGGGTGGAGCAACAATCAGTTTACCCCCAAAGCCTTTTGCCAACAGGAGCCCAGCATCTTTGAGAATACGATGTGCGTTATCGGCGCGCTCTTTGGTTTCAAAATCAAGGCTATGCCATAGGCCTTCACCAAGGCTTCGGCCAGCAAGCTCATTGCTGATGGTGGATTCAAATTGTTTGGCGGTGCCACGTTTCAAATGCTCATCTGCAACGAGTAAATGTCGGTAGGTCCGGCGCATTGAGATTTCATCGCCATCCCAAGTTGATATTAATGTGAGAGGTTTAGGGACATAGTGCGCATCATCGACAAAAATATGTCCGAGCTGAGCACCAGCGTACCACCAGACCATGTTGGGCTTTACCGGGAGCGCGTCGCTCAGGAACATGCTTTGGCCATTTCGGCCTAAGCTAGAAGCTGTTTCGACATAAACCAATGGGATACCTGTTTGGTTTCTGATTTCATCAAGACGCTTTAAGAAGTCATGTGAAAGCATTTGACCAGACATTTCACCGAAGAGCTCTATGACAATTGCAAAGATCTGGTCAGCTCCATGCTCTTCAATGGCTTTTTCAACCCCTCTGCTTGAGGCGACCAGAGGCCAGTTAAACCACCCAAAGGGTTGAGCATAATGTTCTGGGTCAGTTAAACTTCGTGCTGCTGCCGTTGTGTGACCCACATATTGTCCTTGGAGTCCGATGGCAATTTGAGCCTTTGGTCTAATTACACGAAGTGATCTAAGGCCCTTGTCGACCATCTCATCTCGACCGGAGGTGATATACAGATGCTTACAAGACTTTGGCATGAAATAGCGCAAGAGCTCTGTATAGCGAACAAAATCTGGCGTGACGAAATTTCCAAGCGTGAGTTTCGTACCCACTGCCGAGGTAAATACGCCGCGTTCCAAATCACTTTGGAGTTCTGGTGCATGAGCCCCGAGGGGAGCTTGGATCGAGTTGGACCAGTCCAACCCCCCACCCGGCCTTTGGCCACCCTCCCCCACAAGGGGAGAGGGATATATGACTTTGGGGCGATTTAAGGGAATCCGATAATACAGTGACTGAGCATCACCACCATATTGTCCGTCATAAACAGCAACTTGGTAAGCTCCAAAACTTTTAGCAATACGCTGAATTTGTTCGGTGGCCCCAACTCGGTTGCGGCCTGTCATGAAGGAGTAGCCCAAAGCTTTAACAGCCTCAATTTGAGCTTTTTTGAGATGATACCCAACACCCCGTCCTCTCATCGATTCGTGAATATTGACATCTGTCGAGTAAAAGGTATTTCCGAGGCCGCGCATCGGGTCTTGCTTGGGCCCATCTGCTTGCGAATGCTCAAGCGGACCACCAATCGCGAATCCAACCAAGCGATCATTCAGTTTGAGGAGCAAACCAACCGACTTTGGTTGTTCCAGCCAAGCATGCAAAAACTCCATGCTGTCTTGACGGCTTGGTTCATATGCAGCTTGCTCAAGTAGTTGGATTTGATCGATATACTGAGACCAATTTTCAGTGGTCAGTGGCTCAATTTTAAGGTTGCTATCCAGTGGCAATGCAGTTTCAGTTCTAAAAGGTGTTTTTGCCGCAGGCTTATTGCTGAGTGCGCGGTGAAGTTCGTCAAACAAGTAACGAATCTCTCGTTCAGTTGTGTCAATATTTGCTCGGAATCTTAAAGTCTTTGTGCCGGCGATATAAACCATAAACCCACGCTCAAAACGTTGGTTCACAATGTGATTCGCTTCTTGTGGGTTAGGCATATCGAACGCAAATCCGTAACCCGTGTTACGTGGGTGCAAAACGCGCCCAGGGAAACTTTCAGCTAACTTAGCTAAATGCTCACCCACGCTCTTTTCAAGTTCTTGGTAAGGAGCGTGCAAAACAGCTTCTGCTTGTAAATGACCCCTTTGAACTGCGAGTAAGTGTGGGTGCTCGGGCCGTGTGTCCTCCCAGGCAGAAAGAACCACGCCAAGCTGAGCTTTTTTTGAAAGGGTGACGCAGTCAGGCCCATCAGTAAGTCCAAACGCGGTGTGATAGAAAAACGGCCCAAAGAGTCCAAAGCCTGTTTGAACTTCATCAAAAATTAATGGCACACCATATTTACGAGTGATTTGCCTCAGGCCTCTGAAAAAATCGACATCTGCAAAATTGTCTCCGCCTTCGCATTGGACAGGCTCAACAATCACGGCACACATATTGCCCTTGGCCAATTCGGAATCCAATTCTGTCAAATCGCCAAATTTAAGGAAAGTAGCCTCGTAACCTTCCATCTCAAAGCCAGCGCGCTTTTCTGGGTTGTAAGTTGTTTGAAGCGACATCATGGTTCGACCATGAAATGCACCTTCAAAAGCAATGATGCGAGTGCCACCCGGGCCATTCACGCGGCACAAGTCAAACGCTTTCTCGTTGGCACAGGCACCGCTTGTTGTGAAAGTGGCATGTTTTAAACTTTCGTGTGCTCTGCTGAGCAAAAGCGTTTTATATGCCTCAACTTCTTCGGCAATATCTGCTGCATTGCTTAAGATAGCAGGTGTGAGTTTACCTTCATCAAGGGCTTTTTGGTACATGCCACCTGAAAAACCAATCCCCAGAGAAGCAATCTGGCTGGCTGCATCAAATAGAACCAAAGGCTCCTCGTCGATTGAGACTAAAAATGGCCCCGTGCTCGAGAAAAGGTCCGCAACCAACTCTTTCTTTTCTTTAGGGACAAAGCTGCCTTTGTATAGGCGTTGGAGCATAACTTCAGAAGCAGGAAGCTTCACGCCATGGGGGACGTGTGGGGATTCAAAATGCCTGTAGCGCTGTTCCGAGAACTCGCGTTCATGCCCGGCTACTAACTCTTCAAGACTTGGTTCAAGCTCAGCATGATGAGCTTCAAATTTGTCGGCCAAAGGTTTCAATGGGTCTGGTTGACCATAGGCTAATTTTTGGACAGCGACAGGGTAGGTTGTGTTGCGAACTGCGTCGATCCCGGCCGGCCTAAAGTTTCCGCTTTTGCCAACACCGCCAAATGGAGCTTTGCCTGAAACGCCGTTGGTGCTTCGATTCCAGTTCAGAACGCCGGAATATGTTTCACGATAGAAACGCTCAAATTTGGCCTCGCTTCGTGTGAAAATAGAATTCGACAGGCCATACTGGCTTTCATTGACGAGCTCGATTGCTTCTTCCAAGCCATCAAACAGCTGAATGTCATAGTGTGGGCCAAAGAGCTCTATGTCCGAGAGTTTCTCGACTTGATAAATTGAAGGCGTGACATACGCTCCACCCTCCAGAGTTTCGGCTTCAAGCAGAACTTTGCAGCCAGGCTCGGAACGTGTTTTTTCCAGGAGTGCCATGAAACGACTGAGCGCAATTTCGCTGGCCAAAGGACCCATGACTGTTGTTTCAAGAGCGGGATCGGCGGGTTTAATTTCTCTGGCCATTTTGACCAGCGCGGGGATAAGCTTGTCTGCAACTTTACGATCAATCAGCACGCGCCCAGTGGCTGTACAGCGTTGGCCGGCACTCTGAATACAGCCTTGGGTGATTTCTACGAGTGCTTGATACAAATCCGCATCATCCAAAACCACGGCAGTATTTTTGCCGCCCATCTCGAGTGCCAAAATCTTGTGCGGGTGGTCTAGGAGCATTTCATTGAGAGCACGACCTGTTTGGTAGCTGCCCGTAAATAAAACGCCTCGAACACGTGGGTGAGTGACAAGCGCTTTGCCAACATCGCCTCGGCCTTGGACTAAGTTGAAGACTCCAGGAGGAAGTCCGGCATCTTGAAAGCATTCGGCATAAATTTGGCCAACACCTGGGCATAACTCGCTGGGTTTTGCCACCACTGTATTTCCCGTTAGAAGGGCCGGGATGATGTGCGAATTCATGAGGTGAGCGGGGAAATTATAGGGCCCAAGGACAGCCATGACGCCTTGAGTGTGGTAGCGCGTCCCTGTGTCGTGTTCGGTCTGGACACGCTTTAGGCCGTCTTCGGCGGTGAGGGCAATCCGGCCAGCGACGTTTTTAGCTTCAAATAGAGCCTCAACTTGAACCTTGCCCATTTCGGCAGTAATCATGTGGCTTAAGTCTTGCTCTCGCCTTTTAAAGGCAGCTTCCAGGCGATGCAGGCATAGAATGCGTTCATCAGCGCTGAGACAGCGCCAAGCAGGCAAAGCTTGTTCTGCAGCTTTGACAGCGAGCTCTACATGAGAGATATCACTGCGTGTTTCAAAAACTAGTTCATAGTTCCGAGCAGGGTTATGGCTTTTAATGCTCTCGCCCTGCGCCTCAATAAACGCACCGCCAATAAAACTGCCTTTACCCATATGAAAACTACTCCCGGGCCTTTCGAAGCATTGACCCAAACACTAGATTGACGATGCTTACAATTAAAGCACCCCAAAATGCTGGCATAAATCCATCTAAGGTGAATCCAAATCCAAACTGCTGTCCTATCACACCGGCAAACCAAAAAATAATGATATTTGCAATCCAAAGCCAAAGTCCAAGCGTAAAAAGTATCATTGGAAATGTGAAAAACTTAAATATGGGCCCCAGAGTCATGTTCGCGAGACCAGCGATCAAAGAAATACCAATTAGATGTATCTTATCGGTACTTCGGACGTGAATTCCTGGAACAATTAGAATGGCCGTTAGAAAGCCGGCGGAGTTGAGAATCCAGCGGGTCAACATACCTGGCCCCGCGTGTGCCCTGGGCCCACGGGTGGCCAGGCTGTGGCAGCCATAGGCCCTCCAGGCCCGAAGAAACCATCGGTATTGGTGCGTGGTTTTTTGCCCACGGATGTGGGCAAGGGTGCCACAGCCCAGCCTGTTAGGGCTGGGTAAAGTGTGTTGCCCCCGCGAAAAGCCCCTGGAAGGGGTGCGGGAGAATTAGTGAGCACGGTTCTAATCATTTAGCCTCTTCCTTTAGATACCTTTGATAGTCTTCTGGGGACATCAAGCTGTTCACTTCGCTTGGTTTAGAAAGACGCACCTTGATCATCCAGGCTGATCCTTCAGGGTCTTGGTTAATTTGCTCAGGTGCCTGGACAAGCTCAGCGTTAGACTCAATGACGGTTCCAGAGAGGGGTGCATACAGGTCACTCACTGCTTTGACGCTTTCAACAACACCAAAGATCTTATTTTGTGTGACTTCTTTGCCAGATTCTGGAAGCTCAAGATAAACCACATCGCCCAAACATTTTTGAGCGTGGTGAGAAATCCCAACAGTCGCCATATCGCCTTGGATGGTGGCCCATTCATGATCACGGG
>CAZWPE010000006.1:0-118344 GCA_964635635.1 uncultured Myxococcaceae bacterium
CAGCTTGGTAGCGCACTAGACTGGGGGTCTAGGGGTCGCAGGTTCAAATCCTGTCGCTCCGACCAGCCTTCGCTCCCCACGAGCTTCGGCTGGCGCAATCAACCTATGAAGTCAATGCACCCAGGACAAATCAGACTGACACCCGACACAGTTAAGCGTGTGGTTGGGGCTCAATTCCAACAATGGGGAAACATGGTCGTTAAAACTGTGGATTCAGATGGTACCGTTAACGCCTTGTTTCGTCTTGGGGATGAGATTGTTCTCAGATTTCCATTGATTCCGGATTCAACGATCCAATTTCGTTCAGAGCTTGAAGAACACGTCAATTTCTTGAAGCGCATTCAAAATCAGCTTCCACTCAAAGTGCCTACACCTATAGAACTTGGGGAGCCCTCAGATGATTATCCTGGATTCTGGACAGCCTATGAATGGATAGAAGGCCAAGTGGCAAGCCCTAATTCCATCAGTGACTTTAATCAATTTGCATTCGATTTGGCTAAGTTTGTCAAAGCGTTTCATAAAATTGATACAAATGGTCAATCTTGGAATGGTCGTTCTCGAGGTGGACCGCTTCAATTAAGGGACTCTGATGTTCGATCGGCTTTAGAGCAAAGCGGGCACTTGGTTGATACCACCAGACTTACGCAGATTTGGGAACACTGCTTAAACCAGCCTGTCTATGAAGATCCAGATGTCTGGATTCACGCAGATTTGATGCCGAATAATTTATTGGTTCGAGATGGGAAGTTGGTGGCAGTCATTGATTTTGAAATGTTTGGCATAGGAGATCCTGCCGTTGATTTGATGCCGGCTTGGAATCTCTTGCCTGCAGCTGCGCGTGAGATTTATCGAGAGACATTACAAATTTCTGACGACATGTGGGAACGAGGCCGCGGTTGGGCATTATGCCAAGCGATTGTTGCGCTACCATATTATATCGATACAAATCCTTCGATGGCCGATGGAGCTCGCCGGACGATTCAGGAGCTATTCAAAGTATGAATCCACACAAGGAATCGTCCCGTGCGATGTCTATGATTTCGAGGTTTCTCTATTCTTTCCCGATTTTTGTTACCATAATCGGTATTGCCATCCATCTATTAGCACTGCTCGGATTTTCATTTGGAGAACAGCCCGCGTTAATCCATTGGATGATGCTGATCATAGATTCTGTTGTTGTGGTTCTCTTAATTAAGAGAACAGCCCTTGGATATTTCTTGGGTTTGTTGCTTTATGTTCAGCAGACGATTTCCCAAACTTACTGGGCTTTTCAAGTGACCAATACCACATCTTATTGCATCCAAGCAGTAGCGAGTATCTTGTGTTTTTTTAGCTTGGTAAGTCTTATTTTAGGCTTTTGCGCTACTCACGTAAGGCATCGGGCCACCTGCAACTTCCACAAAACATCCGCCAAATGCCTGATGCATTTCTAAAAAACCTTGTTTTACACTAAACGCTTGTCCGCATGGTGCGAACAAAAAAGCCGTTTCCTTAATCCCGCAAAGAACTTGGAAACGGCAGCCTTAACAGCCGGAACCCACATAAAGTTTCGGCCTCACAAAGTCAACCTCCGGTTGGCTTGGAGTTGTTATGGTCGAAGCAAAAATTTCAGAACGTGCGCAGAAAACCTCACCCCTAACTAAATTATCGAAGCGTGTGGAGCAGGTCCTCGCATCATTGCGAGCAGAGCAATTAAGTGCCTCAAAGAGGCGGGGTTACTGGTTGAAATTGGCCGGGATAAACAAACGAGATGCAAAACCTACGCGTTGCAGGCCCCCTCTCCGCTGGTGGAGAGGGGTAGGGGTGAGGTTTTCGGAGCAATTGTGCCACATACACCCCTCACCCCGGCCCTCTCCCTCAAGGGGAGAGGGAGGAGGAAAATGGACCCCGGCTCGGTGGCCGGGGTGACAAGGCCTGAGGCGAGGTTTCCGATGGAACCAACACCCCAAGGGCTCGTGCAACTCCAAAGCTTTCCTCACCTATTTGAGTGTAACCTACGTGACTGGCCTGACTGGAAAAATTACTACGCCGCGGTAACCTGGGAATTCAAGGAGACTACCTGTCCACACAAACTGTGGCGCCAAACCTTCGATAGGCTTTATGTGATCCGGCACCGGGAGACCGGGATCCCTATACCGATGATTACTTAACTGAATACGACAACAGTTGAATGACCCGAATCAAAACCGTTTTTTGTTTAGCAGTATGGCCTGCAACTATCTCTATTTTAGACTTAGGCACTTTAAAATGCTTACTTATAAATGCAATTAAAGCCTCATTGGCAGCGCCATCAACCGGTGGCGCTTTAAGCTTGATTTTGAGCCTTGGCGGGTCCCCATGAACACCCGCCACTTCCGTAACGGATGCTCTTGGGGCAATCAAGCAGTAGAGCAGCACGCCTTCAGGGGTTTGTTTCAGATAACCGAGAGTATCCATCGTACGTGTCATAACATGGAATTATGGTTTATTGATTTTTGTCGCAAAATCGCTTAACTGCTGGCTCAATGCAAGAAATCCGGGTCCGTATCGCGCCTTCTCCAACAGGTGATCCACATGTTGGGACAGGTTATGTGTCGCTTTTCAACTACGCCTTTGCCAAACAGCAAGGCGGTAAGTTTATTTTGCGTATCGAAGATACCGATCGCAAGCGTTCTACTAACGAAAGCGAACAAGCAATTCTGTCTTCACTTAAATGGTTAGGATTTCACTGGGATGAAGGCCCAGATGTAGGCGGCCCCTATGGTCCTTACCGACAAAGCGAACGTCTTGAGCACTATGCCAAATACGCTAATCTTCTGGTAGAAAAAGGCCACGCTTACTGGTGCACCTGTACCCCAGAGCGCTTAGCCGAAGTTCGCAAACGTCAGCTGGCGCTCAAGCAACCCACTGGTTACGATGGCCACTGCCGCGAACTTGGAAATACCACTGGTGTTATTCGCCTTAAAACTCCACGCGAAGGGCAGACCGTGTTTAATGACCTGCTGCGCGGCGAAATCAAAATCGACAACTCGGAAGTTGATGACCAAGTTTTGCTTAAAAGCGATGGCTTCCCTACCTATCACTTGGCCAATATCGTTGATGACTACTTGATGAAGATTACCCACGTAATTCGGGGTGAGGAGTGGATCAGCTCTACCCCTAAGCACATCATGCTTTACAACTTCTTTGGCTGGCAGGCGCCTCAATTTGCGCATCTACCCCTACTTCGAAACGCGGACAAATCCAAAGTTTCGAAACGTAAGAACCCAGTTTCACTCGATTACTTCAAAGAAGCTGGTTATTTGCCAGATGCACTGCTGAACTTTCTAGGTTTAATGGCCTTTTCGTTCCAAGATGGCCGTGAGATTTTCTCACTCGAAGACTTTGTCCAAGAATTTAAACTTGAACGGATTTCGCTAGGCGGTCCAGTATTTGATCTCAAAAAGCTGCTGTGGCTCAATGGGCGTTACCTGCGTGAAAAATACAACGACTCAGAAGTTGTCCGCTATCTCCAAAACCAACTCTTCTCTAATGAATATCTCAGCAAAATCGTACCTCTAGTTAAAGAACGTGTGGAGAAATCTGAAGATTTTGTTGAATACGCAGATTTCTTTTTCAAAGGCTCCGTTCTGACTGACCCCGCAAATTACTTGCTGCCTAGCGTGCCTGAAAAGGCCAAATTACTTGAGTTGTATGAGCTCATGATCGAACAACTTGAGAATTTAAGGCCGTTCGACCATGATACCATCCAAACTACCTTGAGAGCTTTCTGCGAGGCTCAAGGCCTTAAATCTAAAGAACTTTTTATGGCTGTACGCTGGATGACCACCGGCAAAAAAGCCACACCACCCCTGTTTGAAACCATGGCGGTACTTGGCCGTGAACGCTGCCGAACCCGCCTCAGAGCTGCTTTAGGAGAACTAAAAAAATGAAACAACGTACCTTTTCGATTATTAAACCAGATGGCGTTAGACGTAACTTGATTGGCAAAATTATTGCCCGTTTTGAGGAAGAAGGCCTCAAAATCGTTGCCGCTCAAATGAAGCGTTTGTCTTTACACGAAGCTGAAGGCTTTTATGCTGTTCACAAAGAACGTCCATTTTTCAGGGAGTTGGTCGACTCCATGACCTCTGGCCCAGTGCTTTTGATGGTTTTGGAAGGTGATAACGCAATTGCTAAAAACCGCGAGATTATGGGAGCCACCAACCCTGCCCAAGCAGCTGATAACACCTTGCGCAAGCTGTATGCTCTTTCAATTGGTGAAAATACGGTTCACGGTTCAGATGCCCCTGAAACAGCTGCTACAGAAATCGGCTGGTTCTTTGCTCAAAGCCTAGTTGGATGATATAATATGACCAGTGTTTAAAAATAAAATATTTATATACTTATCACTGGTCACTATTTTATCGCTAACCGCTATGGCGCTTGTCGGACATACTCGTAGGAGTCCCAGCGTCATACTCGAACACAGCAGAGGATTAACACAGAATTATAAATATTTAGCGGCCCTTGAAGTGTTGGATGAGGGTTTAGCGCTTTATCCAAACAATCCTGAAATTTCTGAAGAGTTTAAAAGAAACACAGAACTGTACATTATGCATGAGATTTCAAACGGTTATCACACAATTGAAGAAAATCCTTACGACATAGAAGCCTATCTATCTATTTCGAAAGCATTTTTGCTCATGTCTGACCGCTTTAAAGCCCTTGAGATATTAACCGAGGGAACTTTTGAAAATCCTCATTCTCCAGAGCTGTGGCAGGCAATTTCCGAAATTGAGCTGTCTGCCGGCAGACCTGCTGAAGCGCGCTCCGCCCTAACTCAGGTTCACACTCAATGAATTTGATTTGTAAGCCTTGGTTGCACCTGATTTTAGACCGCCCCAGAATCGCTGCGAATATTGCATCCATTACACGCCTCTGCGCTGGAACCGAAGTAGTCTTGCATGTTTGCGGCCCATTGGTCTTTGACCAAACCGATAAAACCAAATGGCGCGCTGGGTTGGATTATTTCGCGGGTGCCAGAATCCATTTTCACCAAGATGTTTTTCGTTGTTTAGAACTCCTCGGCAAAACACCTTGGATTATTGAAGTGGGCGGCAGCATGGCTCCCTGGGAAGCACCCTTGCAAACAGGCGACGTGCTCATTTTAGGCCCAGAAACTGACAGTGTGCGTTTAGAGCTTCGCCAAGCACACCCGGAACGTATTCTCACACTACCCCAACCAGGGCCAGTACGCTCACTTAATCTTGCCCAATGTGCCGCAGTTTCTGTTTTCGAAGCGATGCGGCAGATTCGGCCCTAACTCCTAGTGGCTTGTGTTTTGGAGATAATACTCTAAGATCAGACCGTTCGCTTAACTGTGAAAGATGGACGCTGGTTTGTGAAAGCAAACGAGAGGAAAGTCCGGGCACCGCAGGGTAAGGGTGCCGGTTAACGGCCGGTCAAGGTGACTTGAAGGAAAGTGCCACAGAAAATATACCGCCTCTTTCGGGAGGTAAGGTTGAAAAGGTGCGGTAAGAGCGCACCGCGGGGCTGGAGACAGTCCTGGCAGGGCAAACCCCACCCGGTGAAAGGTCAAGGTGAAACTCGCCGTCTTGTGACCCGCAAGCTGAGTTTCTAATGAGACCGCTCGAGGGCCGTGGCAACGCGGCCCCTAGACGAATGGCCATCCGGGCGTAGAGGGCAACTTTTACGCCAGACAAAACCCGGCTTAAAGACCAGTTGGACGAACAAAGGCTGCTCAAGGAACGTGAGTCCCGTGGGCAGTCTTTTTATTTGGATAAAGCTTATTCTTGGCTGGGGAACTAGGATTCGAACCTAGATTGACGGAATCAGAATCCGCAGTCCTGCCATTGGACGATTCCCCACTTTGACTTTTGTAAAAGACCAGATATGTTTCCGCAATGGGTTTTTTCGGATTATTTGGAAAAAGTTCACCCACTGAAGCTCAGATTGCGAAACAGGTTACCCACCTGAAGGAACAATATGCGAAGCCTGAATATCGCCAAATGGCGATGGACAAGCTTTTTGAGTGGGGGACAAAAGAGGCGCTCGTTGGCTTGCTACAGCGTTTTAAAGTTGTTGTTCAATCGCCCCACTGGGACGAATCTGAAAAACGTTGGCTCGTGGACGAACTCGTCAAAAGAGGCGATCTTGCTAAAGAAGTGCTCCAAGATTTTGTTCGAACCCAAAATGAAGTCACCTACCCTATTCGTGCCCTCTCACGCCTATGTTCTCAAGCAGAACTGATTGAACTGTTAAAGAATTCATTGCGCGCTAGAAGCCCAGAAGACTACAGAAGTTCAGAAGGGAAACTTGAACTCATTGCAGCACTTGAAGAATTTGAACTCCCTGATCTTGAGATCCTAATTGCGCCATACTTACAAGATCATCATGATGATGTTAAATGTATTACATTAGATGTTCTATTTAAGAAAAATGCAGCAGGTGCTTACCCTGAGGTGATTCAAATGCTGACAGATTCGACCCATTCGGCACGAGTGCTGAGACATGCTGCCTCCAAAATTCATGAAGCCAGATTGATGCTTGCGGATGATTTACCATTAGCAGCTGAAGTGGCTGAAGATTTCGAAATCAAAGCAGGAAAGCTCACCCGCCGCGTCTAAGTCATATGGCTATTATTGTCCAAAAATATGGGGGTTCTTCGTTGGCGACCCCTGCGCACATCAAGCAGGTGGCTGGTCTTATCCGCAATCGCCTACAAACTGGCGTAAGTTTGTGCGTGGTGGTCTCTGCTATGGGCAAAACCACCAATGAACTCTTAGGCCTAGCCGCAGAAGTCTCCAAACACCCTGTCAGACGCGAGCTAGATATGCTTCTAAGCTGCGGAGAACGGGCCTCGATGGCTTTACTTGCGATGGCGCTGGACGAACTGGGTATTCCCAGCATGAGTCTGACTGGAAGCCAGTCGGGCATTATTACAGATGAAGTACATTCTGGTGCCAGGATTGTTGAAGTCCGCCCCACTAGAGTTCTAGAAGGCCTTGAACAGGGCAAAGTAGTCATCATTGCCGGTTTTCAAGGTGTTTCAAGGACTAAAGAGATTACCACTCTGGGCCGCGGTGGCTCAGATGCAACTGCTGTTGCAATGGCAGCAGCTCTAAATGCAGAAGCCTGTGAAATATACTCTGATGTAGATGGCGTTTACAGCGCTGATCCCAGAGTGGTTCCAGAGGCTAAGCATATTGACCAGCTCTCTCATGATGAAATGCTTGAATTGGCAGGGTCTGGTGCAAAAGTTCTCAATACGCAGGCTGTTGAATATGCTGCACTCAAAGGCATTGAGATTAGGGCTCGGAAAACAGGCGATAACACTCGTGAGACCCGTATTACGCCAAACCCCTCACCCCAGCCCTCTCCCACAAGGGGAGAGGGAGTGCCTTGCGCCATCGCATCTCAGGCCAAACTCTACCAATTCGCTTTTGACAACCCCGCAGAACTTGCGAGCATTATCCATGCTCTTGCAGAAGCTGGCATCAAGGCCCATCAGGTCATCGGATCACCTTCCGGAATCTGCATCGTTGCCCCCGAAGACGCACATGGCGTCGATAAAATTTCAAATCTCAGGCGTTTGCCCGATTGCGCAAGCGTATCAATTATTGGCACAGGAGTAGGTGAAGATATGAGTCTGCTCTCTAATGCCCTGGGTTACTTTGAAAAAGCTCAAATTTCTATTTTCGGCTTGCTTGTTACACGTACACGCCTTTATTTTTTAATCGAACCCAGGCTAGTGGAACAAGCGGTCCGTGATTTACATGAAGGAGTAATATCTTAAATGAGTTATGCTGAACGTAGCGCTTTTGTGCTGAATGCCAATGCCAAAAGCGTATCTGACCGAGTAGTCGCCAAGCTTGTAAAACTAATCCCTGCAGGCGATTTGTTTTACTCAAAGTCCATGCAGGACTCTGAAAACTACTATCGAACTATTTTGGACCGTGGCTATGGCTTTGTTTTCAGTGGGGGCGGTGATGGAACTGCGGTGAATGCTATTAACACTCTTCACCGTATCGCCAAAAAGGAGCGAGCTACGAGTCTGCCTAGAATTGGGATTCTCAAACTGGGGACTGGCAACGCCATGGCTCAAGTTGTCAAAGCCCGCAGAGCCTTTTCTGATGTTCATCACATTGTCCAGGGTGGCGCTATTGATCAAAAGCCTATTCAATTGGTAGAATGTGATGACGGAACTCTCACGCCTTTTGCAGGCATGGGATATGATGGTGAAATCCTAAACGACTACTTTGAAGTTAAAGAAAAATACGGGTTTAAATCAATCCCCGCATATATATATGCAGCATTTTTCAAAACGCTCCCACGCAAACTCACGGGCAAAGACCCAATCATCAAAGTCTACACCAATCAAATTGCATACCAAATAGTCCATGAAGACGGCAAGGACCGCGAGATTGAGATCCCAGCAAATACCTTGATCTATGAGGGCCCTAGCGCCATCGCTTCAGTTGGAAGCATCCCTTGGTTTGGTTTTGGATTCACCATGTTTCCATTTGCTTATCACCGCGAAGGGTTCTTAAATCTGCGTATCAGCACCATGCGGATTGGAAGCATGATTGCCAATCTGTACCCAAGCATTTGGAAGGGCACCTACCGAAACCCGAAGCTTCGAGATTTCTTGGTTCAAGATATTCGAGTTGAGAGTGAACAACCCCTTCCATATCAAATCGGAGGAGATGCTTCTGGATACAGACGAACTCTTAGATTCAAAACAGCAAAGCACCGGGTACAGGTTGCCGAGCTAGCGCCTGAACGAATCGAGCCTCAAACTCGACCTATTCTGGGGTTATTGCCTGCCATTGGAGTCTAGATTGAAAGCTATTGGCTTAGTTGCGTTAATGATTTTGGTTCCAGCCTGTGGAAAGCATAAGCTGGTAGAGCCGATTAGGACACTTGGCCCAGAATGGATGCCAGTGCAGATCAAAGGTTCTGAACAAGCCTGGGTAATTCCTGGCGAGCAGTCTTCAATGCTCATTGATTCACAATGTCATAAACGTGACCAAGATGTACCATTAAACGCCCTAACAGCCCAACTCACGATTGGAATGAGCGACCAAACTCTGATCGAACAGAAGAAAATCCAATTCCAAGACAGAGAAGCCATGGTCACCACTTTTGAGCTGCGCGTAGAAGGCGTAAAGCAGAAAATGCGTACGCTGGTGCTCAAGAAAGATGGTTGTGTTTTCGATGTGGTGATGTCAACTCCACCCGAAGCCTTTGAAAAGCGTTTGCCTGACTTTGAAAAAATTCAGCAACTCTTTACACTTGAGCCGGGTGTGCAATGAACCTATTTTCCCATCAATTGGCTTACTTAGGTGGTTTAGCCAGCTTAACTGGCCAGTTTTTTAGAGAGTTATTTAAAGGACCACTTGATTGGCAGGAATTTAAAATCCAGTGCCAACAAATCGGCTTGATGTCTATGCCAATTGCAGGCTTTACACTTCTGTTTGTTGGTTTTGTATTTGCGTTCCAATTCGGGATTTCCATGGTTACCCTGGGAGCGACTCCTTATATTGGGAAACTGGTTAGTTTAGCAGTCGTTAGAGAACTTGGACCTGCATTCACAGCTCTAGTTGTAGGCGGTCGTATTGGGGCCGGTATTGCAGCTGAAATTGGCTCCATGAAAGTAACGGAGCAAATTGATGCTATTTTGGCCCTGGGTTCCAGCCCAAACCAAAAGCTTTTGGTACCCAGAGTTCTCTCGGCGACTTTTATGCTTCCACTCATCACCATTATTGCCACCATGATTGGGATTTTAGGCGGCATGTTTATTGCTTGGAGCGAGTTTAAAGTTACTCCATTAGCTTTCTATGAGTCTTCATTGAAAACTGTTGGTTTTAATGATTTGTGGTCAGGTTTCTTCAAACCTTTCTTCTTCGGGTTTGGAACGGCTATTATTGGCTGCCATCATGGTTTTAACTGTGAAACTGGCACCGCAGGCGTTGGGAAAGCTACGACTCAGGCTGTGGTAAACGTTTCTTTGATGGTCGTTTTCGTTGATTTTATGCTTACCCGGTTGTTTAATCAAATTTGGCCGCATTAAGCACCCCGTTGTCAATTGCCGATTCAGTTAGTACACTCAACGCATCTATGTCATTAGTTTATACTGCTTTGATTACGCCTTTTAATGCTGATGGTTCTGTTGATTTTGCACAATTTAACGCAAACATTGATGCACAACTCAAAGCAGGAGTTCATGGCCTAGTTGTCTGCGGTTCTACCGGCGAGGGCATGACTCTCTCTGACGCAGAGAAAGAAGCTCTTTTGATCGCTGCTGTTAAACATGTAGCAGGAAAAGTTCCAGTTATATTTGGCGCAGGCCATGCAAACACCCAAATCGCCTGTTTTTGGCAAAAACGCGCATCGGAACTAGGCGCAACGCATACCCTGCACGTTACACCTTGGTATATTAAACCTACGCCCGAGGGTCTTTACGCGCACTTTGCCGCGATTGCTTCCGTAAATCAGCTACCCATCATCTTATATAACGTACCAGGTCGTACCCAATGCGATATGCCGGCTGATGTGGTTATAAAACTTGCGCAAAACTTCCCTAATATCATTGGCATCAAAGAGTGTAGTCTAGGCGTTGAGCGTTTAAACGCTTTGATTCACCAAACCCCGAAAGGGTTTCAGGTGTTTTCAGGCGAAGATGCCTTTGTGCTGCCACTTTTAGAAATGGGCGGGCATGGTGTTATCTCGGTTTGGTCTAACTTGGTTCCGGCCCAATTCGTAGAACTGGTCTCTCAACACTCTCCTGAACTAGCCCAAAATCTGGCGGATTTAAGTGCGATTGCCCCTACAAGGCCTAACCCGATTCCAATCAAGACAGCTATGCAGCAAGATAATTTTAGGCTGCCACTGCTCAAACTTCCTGAAGATGAACGTCAGGATATATTGACAAAAGCTAGCAAATTTCTCATAAGTTAAGAGTTGCCTTTGTGCCCAGATGGCGGAATTGGTAGACGCGCTAGGTTCAGGTCCTAGTGAGGGCAACTTCGTGGAGGTTCGAGTCCTCTTCTGGGCACCAAAGTTTCTCACTTTCTGCTATATTTTGGATGCGTGAGCTCACTTTTACAAATTAATCATCTGCACAAACACTATCCTGGCACCCCTAAACCCGTCATAGCACTGCACGATGTCTCTTTAGAACTTTTCGAAGGCCAAGTGCTTGGATTGCTTGGACCCAATGGAGCGGGTAAAACAACCCTCTCTTCTATCCTCGCCACACTGACACCCCCGAGTTCCGGCGATATTTTGTGGCATGGGAAATCCATTGACAAACAGCTTTCACACTACCGGCTACAGGTTGGTTACTGTCCACAACGACCGAACCTGTTCACCAATCTAACTCTGCGCGATAATTTGCTTTTTGCAGCACGTTTTTATGGTCTCAGCGATTCTCGTGCCGCTGAAAATCTTAAGGGGCTCACTCTTCAGCTAAATCTTGGAGACTACTTGGATGCAAAGCCCACTGTGCTGTCAGGTGGCTGGAAGCAACGCTTCATGATGGCCCGTGCACTCATGCATGGACCTAAGATTCTGATTCTTGACGAGCCTACGGTTGGCCTAGACCCCCATATCCGTCATCAAATTTGGGAAGTTATCAAATCACTTAAATCACAAGGTGTATCTATTTTGCTGACCACGCACTATCTAGATGAAGCCGAACAGCTTGCAGATAGGGTCTGCATGATGGATAAAGGCACAATTAAGCTCATTGAAACCCCTGCAAAGCTCAAAGACAACTTTCACTTGCCGAATTTAGAATCGATTTATTTGCAACTCATTCAAGAGGAGGCAGGTTCATGAGAATCTTTTGGCAATTGGTTCGCGCCGACTTAGCTGCCTTCAAGCAAGTCGCTTGGTCTGAAACTCTGGACCTGTTAATCTGGGCTTGTGTGGTCTTAATTATTAACGTTTATCTGCTTCCTCTATTTGGAGTTCCAACCACTTATATTTTAATCAGTTTTTCTGGGACACTGGCCTCGGCTATTTCATTTAGAACATTCCCGATGATCTACAATCTAGTGGGAGACATTTATGGCGACAAGCAAATCTCTCAAAAATTAATTCTCCCCATTCATCCAGCGATAATTTTTGGGGCTATGATTATTTCCACTTTCCTTTCATCACTATGGGTCAGTATATGGGCTGTTCCTGCCGCCTTGTTTATTATTTGGCATTTAATGCCTGGGCTTATCATTCATCCTGGCTATTTCTTGTGTGTGTGGTTGATATCAGCTCTGTTCTTTAGTGTGTTTTCCATTTGGGTGGCAAGTTTTGTCAAAGGGCCGCAGCAAATGGGCAAAGTATTTATACGTTTCATGTTTCCTCTATGGTTTTTTGGCGGCTTTCAATTCACCTGGGAGAAGCTTTATTCACAAGCACCTGCCTTGGCCTATATCGATTTGCTGAACCCTTATATTTACGCCATGGAAGCCATGCGCACCGCTGTTTTAGGTCCTGAAGGTAATCTTAACTTTGGGTTATGCATCTTGGCGTTGATTATCATGGGAGTTTTAGCGTTTACACATGCATTCAAGCGCTTTAAGAAGCAGCTTGATTTTGTATGAGTCCTGATATCATCGATGAACTTTTTAAAGCTGGCTGTGAATTATTCGCCATTGCGCCCGGGTCCCGGTCAACGCCTTTGGTTTTAGCTGCTGCATCGGCAGGCGTAAAAACGGTGATTTGTCATGATGAGCGAAGCCTGGGCTTTTTTGCCCTTGGGCACGCAAAAGCTACAGGGAAACCCGCTGCCATAATTGTCACATCCGGCACCGCAGTGGCCAATTTGTTTCCAGCAGTTGTTGAGGCTTCAATGAGCCAAACGCCCTTGATTATTTTAAGCGCTGACAGACCTGCTGAACTTCGAGGCTCAGGAGCAAATCAGACCATCGATCAAGTCAGACTGTTTGGCAATTATACACGGCATTTTCTCGATCTTGCGCCCAAATCCAATGCCCGTCCACAAATTGTACAGGCCATCTACAAATCTTTAGGTCCAGTACCTGGGCCAGTTCAAATCAACTGTCAGTTCACGGAGCCACTTGTATGAACGAGCACTTGGTAGTGGTTGGTGGCCTGAGCACGCGTTCAGAACAACGCGAGGCACTCAATTTCATCGAAAGTTTGGCTTGCCCAGCCATCTGCGATATCACATCGGGGTTACGATTTTTAAAGCATCCATTACTCGACCACTCACGTGATTTCAGCACACTTCAGGCAGAATGCGTCTGGCAGCTTGGTGGCAGGCTGGTCTCCAAAAAACTGGGTCAGTGGCTGGAAAACCGCCGCGGGCAAAGGCATGTGCGCGCTGATCCATTTGGGCTGCGTGAGGACCCGTATGGAAGCGTCACGGAATGGACTTCGTCATTGCGAGCAGAGCGAAGTAATCCATGGATGTCCACGTCGCCTACGTCTCCTCGCAATGACGATAGTATAGCCTCCATCATCTCCCAAACTGACTGGAATACTTGGGCTTTATTTGCCGGCACGAGCCTGCCTATTCGAGAACTGGACTCCGAAGCAATCGCAGGTGATACCTACCCTATTGTAGGCGCTAACCGTGGCGCCAGCGGAATTGATGGCATCACCAGCACAATCTGTGGCTTTGCCATGGGTCTGAACCAGCCCGTCATTGCTTATATTGGCGATATGACTTTTTTACACGATGTCAGTGGACTATCATTTATTTCGCAGCTGAAAACGCCTTTAATCTTAGTGGTCGCCAACAATCGTGGAAACGGTATTTTCAAAACACTACCAATTGCAAAGCGCACAGATGTCTTTGAACGCTACTTTCTAACGCCACATGAATATGATTTAAGTCATGCGTGCAGCCTCTACAATGTAGCCCACACACGCACGGACTTAAGTGAGTTCACCCAAGTGTTTGAGACAGCCAAAAAATCAGGTGTGCCGCAGGTTATTGAGGTTTTGACGGTGTGATAACCCGGATATCAGTTTGCTTAAAATCATTCCCCGTGCATAACAATGGTAGCCGAAGTTGTTTTGCTAAAGCGTAGCTGCCAATATCTCCAAAGTTAAGCTTCGCCGGGTGCCTGCCTTTTCCGAATTTCAACCAAGCTTGCTGTGCTATTTCCACTTGCTCAACACTCAGCTCAACCATGGTGATAGCAATTTTATGAATCAGAGATTCAAGAGCCAAATAACCGGCTTCTCCTTTTTGAGCAGAGGCAACAACCGAGGCCTCCAAAAGTGACAGCGTGCTCATATATTTCTTGTCCGCAAGCAGGAGCAATCTACTCAACTCGTCAAAACCATGTTCCTGATTTATAATCGCTATCAACGCTGAGGTATCAATTACCAAGGCATTCATGATGGCAAGCCCTGATGATCATAACCCAAAATATCATCTGCAGCTCTTGCATCCAGTGTTGGAAGATTTTTGTAATACTCGGAAACTGTCTTAAGAGACACGAGACGGGCTTCCAAGGTATTGAAATTATGGACTCTTTCGAGCCGTTCCTTCAAGGCATCAATGACAACAGCAGTGATACTTTCACCCGTTTCGCGTGTCAGCTCCCGGGCCAGCCTGTCAGCTTCTAAACTTTTGATGCTCAACACCATATAGGGCTCCTATGGGGTATATTCTACCTAATCAGGCAGAAATTGCAAATTTAGAACCCAACTTGCCCAGAGGAAGCTAAAAAATCAGGTGTGTCGCAGGTTATTGAAGTTGCATCATAAACCGCAAAATCTGCTCTACCTGCACTATCTCAGCCGGACTTAAAAAGCCTATTTTTCGACCTAATCGCGCACGCGCAATAGCAGAAACCTTGTCGACCATGATTTCAGAACGTTCAAGCAACCCATTGTCGGGATTTGGGTCTACTGCCAATCGAAATGTTTTAAGTAAAGTGATATGCGTAGTAATCGGACAAACGAGCAAGCTCGGATGCGTTTCATTCAAAACATCCGTCTGAATAACCAACAATGGTCTAGGTTTTCCGAAATCACCCGACAAAGCACCTAATAAAATATCCCCTCGTGCTATTGTCATTGCCAGCCTGTTAAATCAATGTTGCGCTCCCACATCTCTTGGTCCCATTGTTCTGTCTTCTCAAGCTCAGCAGCCTTCAAACTTTCCAAACGAGCCTGTTCCCTAAAAGCTGCATCTCCTTTCTGGGACTTTAAATACTCGCTCAAAGCCTCTGAGATTAGCCAATTCGGCCTGCGATTGAGCCGCTTTGCCGCCCGATCTAGCTCCAACCTCAGGGGCGCCGAGAGTCTGACACTGGTTAAAATTCCACTCTGCATAATACATAGTATTACATCTGATTATAAATCTGTCAAATTTCTAGGGTACGTTACCTACCAACCAAACCGGTTTAAAAGACTACCAAACCACTCATCATCGTATAGACCAATCATGGTGAACAGGAACAAACCCCAATCAACTTTCCAACCTTCGTGATTCAAATTGGCAAACTTGATTTGCCGTGCTTCTTGCACTAATCGCGCAGTATGCTCCTTGGGAATGAGGTTCCAGAGTTTTCTGCTACATTTAGTCTGACCCCAAAATTCTGTAACATCTGATGCCTTGCAGTACTGATTTCGAGCAGCTTTCCACTTTTCTGGGTCTCCGCCAATTGCTTGGAACTGAGTTTTCTCCCAATTCATCACCTTGCCATCTAAAATCAAGTTGAGAATATCTTTTGCTGCATCTGAGCCCACATCTCCTTTCGGCGCTTCTGTGACATCTTTCTTCTTCTCGGGAGAGGTCTGTAAGGTCTTAGGAGCATGCTCCTTCAAAAGATTCAGCAAGCCCCAAAACTTATCTTTTTTCTGGGTATTATCTGCATTGGCCAACTCAGTGCGCGCTTTAATCCATTCATCTCTAAACGAACCCCGTTCATTTCCTTGCAAGAAATCTGCTAATTTCTCACCTTCAAATTCCGCTGCTTGGGCACCTAAAATAATACCCTCCAATAAGTCTTCAAATCCCCTTTCACTGAGGTCAGTAAGCAACTGAGGTAAGTTACTCACATAGGCATCCTGCAAAGCGACATGCAAGGATCTTCCTTTTTCTGGTTCAGATTCATGAAGCATCGCTAAAGAGCGTTTAAATGCCATTGTCAGCGCAGGAACAGGGATATCTTTGCCCAAAACAAAATCCATTCCAGCACCGATCACATGCATTGGTGAATTCCGGTCTCTATTCTCTTTAGTGAATACGGTGCTTCTAAGCTCCGAAAGCAACGGCTCAGCATTTTTTAATTTGGGGTCAATAGACCTGAGAAATACATCTGCAGACATTGAAATTTTTGTCCCGGAGAGAAAAACATTTCTGATCTGAATACTCTGTTCTTTTGTCAGGTTATGGGCATTCCCAAAATCGACAAGAACCAACTTAATTTTGCCTTCGTTAATCGCTTTCTCAACATCTTGACGTTTTGCGTTTTCAGGCAGGCCCAGTTCTGGCGCCAATTGGACCATAATATTGCCTTCATGCAAATCTCCGTGGAAAAACATATTCTCTCTAGAAAATAGTGCTTGTCTTAAGAACTTAGCAGTGAGTTTCTCCCACAAAAGTCCCTTTACATGCTTTTCAAACTGGTTTTTGCCCAGATTCTTGAAAGTCATTCCATCCACATATTCCATTGCGAAATATCGTTCTGTTCTCGGGAAGTCTTCAACTGGCCGCACAACATGAATCTGGTATCCATCGCGTTCGTACGCCTTGATACCAGCTTTGATTTTGTCATACTCAATATTGTAATCAAACTCTTCTTGAATCTGAGCGGCAATATCATCAAAGCTTTGGCGAAGAGCCTCTCCTTGCGCCATTTTAGCCATGTTATTAAAAAACTCGCGTTCACGTCTAGCAACTTCTTCAATACCCGGGCGTCTAAATTTAACTACAATCTCACGCTCGCCATTAAGCGTTGCTTTGAATGCTTGGCCAACGCTGGCTGCACCCAGAGATTGGAGATTGGTAAGCACAATACCTTTAGCTTTAAGCTCAGCCATATAAGCATCTAGATCCCGTTTCGGGATTGGAGGCAGCGCATTCTTAACTTCTAAAAGACCGTCGCGAAGTTTTGAAAGTTTTGCATCATTGCCCGGTTCAAGTTTGTCAGCCATTAATTGGAAATATTTATGCAAATAAGGCCCTGAAGCATGAACTGCGTTTAATAAACGATCGATATCATCTGGATTTTCAGGCATTTTTGAAATCATGTAGGCCAAAACATGTTTACGGTCTTTAAGGCTCAGCTGAGGGAAATAGTTCTCAAGAATGTTCTGGAAAAACTTGGTCCAAGCTTCACCCAATTTGGGCAAAGAAATTGCGCTTAAAGCACCTGTTTCAAACCTAAACTCTTCAATTGCCTTATCCAAAGTTTGCTGCATTTCAATAAAAAACTTTGGGTCCATTTCCTTCAAAGCCTTGGTAATAACTTCCAGAGGTTGATCTTTGAGGCGTTCCAAATCTTTACCCGCAATAGCAGCAATAATTGTATCCGGGATATGTGCAGCTTTAAGTTGCTGGGGGTCATTGATCACAAAGTAAAGTGCCATCACATGTTGGAGGCACACTTCCCTCAAAGGCACTTCTTTTGAAGCAATTTCTGGTTCCGGCTCCAAGGCAGCTGCAAAGAAATTTTTAATTAAATCGAGTCGCTGCTCTCTGGTCTTGCTCAAGGGGTGATTACCGCAAGATACAAGCGTCAAAAGCGTTATTAATAATATAATAAATCGCATTAATCAAAACTATACAGAGTATTTATTGCCTGACAAGGGGTTTCAATAGCTTAGCCAAAGCAAAAAACAGCATAATTCCAAGGGCTGCGCCTGTGATATCTGCAAACCAATCAGTAATATCTGAACTTCTGGATGGCGTGTATCGCTGGTGAACCTCATCCAAAAAGCCATAAATCGCAGTCAAAATCCAGGCTTCCAAGAAAACCTCTAGGTTAATTGATGATTTACGAACCATTGAGCCGAGTGCAGCTGCTGCTCCAACTGCTGCGAATGCAATCCCATGCAAGATTTTATCTGAATTAGGGAATTTCCAAGCATCAGGAATAGGTGGATTACTTTGACTTGAAAACCAGAAAATAATGCCGCACAAAATCAAAAATGGCACATAAAAGATTGCTATCCGGACCGAGCGGTGTAATGTTGCGGACATAGGGCTTACCATATGATTGCTTATTTGACTGGTCAACTACAGACAAAGAATTTGCGTTCGGCGATTATCCTAACTGGTGGCGTTGGGTATCGAGTGTCGATGCCATTATACGATCTCTCCATATTAGGTGAGCCCGGCTCGCAAGTCAGTGTTCACATACACACCCATGTGAGGGAAGATGCTTTAGAGCTTTTTGGCTTTCTAAGCGAAGAGGGCCTTGAATGCTTCGAACGCCTCACCAGTGTCTCTGGCATTGGTCCTAAAATGGCTCTTGGCATTCTTTCGGCTATGAGACCAGATGATTTAAGCAATATTATCGGTTCTGGAAACTTCCAAGCACTTACCCGAATTCCTGGTATTGGCTTGAAAACGGCACAACGCATGGTTCTTGAACTTAAAGACAAGATGACCACCAGCCCACTCACTTTCTGGGTAGCTGGAAGTGTTCTCGGCGATCTGCGTTCAGCAATTTCGAATCTAGGTTATAAAGCTGCGCAAGTAGACAAGGCCGTGAAGTCAGTTGAACACTTGGCCAAAGCCAATAAGCCACTCGGCGACTTGGTGCGTGAGGCCCTTCGAGAGATCCAGGTATGATTCTTGATGGAACCACCACCCCTGAAGAAGAGCTTTTTGAGCGTAGTCTACGCCCCAAAGCCTTTGATGAATATGTTGGGCAAGCACAACTACTCGACAATCTTAAAATTTTTGCCAAAGCAGCAAAATTACGTGGCGAGCCTATGGATCATATTTTGCTCTCAGGGCCACCCGGTTTAGGAAAGACAACGCTTGCCCATATTTTAGCACGCGAGCTGGGTTCTCAAATATTTGTCACTTCAGGACCTGCGCTCGAAAAAAAGGGTGACCTTGCTGGCCTGCTCACAAACTTAAATCAGGGCGATATCCTGTTTATTGATGAAATTCACAGACTCCACAGTGTGGTCGAAGAAAATCTCTACCCAGCCATGGAAGATTTTCGTTTTGATGTCATCATTGGCGAAGGTGCCCATGCGCGCAGCATTGGTTTGAACATCAAGCCCTTCACACTCGTTGGCGCTACCACCAAAAGCGGTCTGCTTACATCACCCTTACGAGATCGTTTTGGCTATTCAGCACGGCTTGAGTTCTACTCCAGCGCGGAACTTGCAAAGATTGTGACACGTTCAGCTGATATTTTGAGTGTAGATTTAGGCAGTGGAGCAGCAACAGAAATCGCAACTCGAAGCCGCGGAACGCCTCGAATTGCAAACCGTTTACTCAGGCGCGTGCGTGACTTTGCCCAAGTCCTACACGCTGGGGAAATCACGCATGATATCGCTGCTGACTCACTGAACCGATTGGGTGTGAGAGAAAATGGTCTGGATGATATGGACCACAAAATCTTAAATTTTTTGACAAAAACGTACGAGGGACAACCCGTTGGTCTTGAAACTCTTGCAGCAGCTTTGGGCGAGTCTTCAAGCACACTTGAAGACGTCTACGAGCCTTACTTGATTCAAGAAGGCTACCTGATGAGAACCCCTAGAGGCCGGGTGGCAACTGCTAAAGCCAACTGTCTCGCTTAGAAATATTTATATATCAATGCAGGTTGAGCATTTATGCGTCTGCGGAAATACACTGTCATTCTAGGCTGTTTCCTGAACCATGAAAGTATTTTTGCTCTTGTCCTTATTTACATGGCAAGCTCTTGCATTATTTGTCTTCGGCCGGTGTGAGACAATTGGAGACAGCCTCGACACCGAAGAGCAGGCTTCTGGTCGACGCAGCTGGGCAAAGAAGTGCCTAGAAGGTCAAACTGGACAAATTGAACTTTTTTCACTGATTGAACACGACAAAAAAGGCCGCGCCGGATACCCTTCCTTCGCTATTATTAATAAAGATGGCACCGTCTCCAACCCCTTAAAATACTTTGCACCAACAGATCCAGAGGCACCCTGCAATATTCCGAACGGATACACAATTGTCCATGCCTGCATGATTGGGTGCTATACTCCTGAACAGCAGGTCTTATTCGACTTCGGCTATTACCCAATTGGACTAGCCAATGAAAGAAATCTACCTTTTGTCTATACTGTGGCAGCAAACACTACCTTAGAGCACCCCTATTTTATCAAAAGTTCTGTTGCCTACTATCTGACAGACATTGTTCCTGGAATCCATGATATCTTGGAAATAGTTATGTCTTCGGGCGGCTCCCTCTCCGTAACCCCTAATCACCCACTCGTTGATGGACAAGGTTATATGCGTTCTGCTAACAGCTTAAACATAGGAGACAACCTCGTCACCGAGTATGGGAAGTTGGATAAAATCATTTCTATCACGCCTGGACAATATTACGGAAAAGTTTACAATCTCGAAGTGAACAATCCTAATCCAGCAGAAAAAATAATTGTCGCACAGGGGTACTTGAATGGTACGACTTATTACCAAAACGAAGGTCTGAAGAACCTTAATCGAATAATCTTGAGAAGCAATTTAATCCATGAAGAGCTAGTCAAATAGACTATGTGGATTTTATTTGGTCTTTTGGCCTTCATTGGCTGTTCCAATGTAACAGATGAACAAAAACACATCAGGCCATCAAAACACCCAGAGGAACCCGAAACGGCTCCCTGCAAAGCAACACATGATGACCCGTTTAAATGCGTTATCCCTCAAGACGTCGTTCCAGGATCCGCCCCATATAGCCTCGTGGTTAATGGCAAATTAAAGACATTGCCTTATGATGCAAAAATTCCGAAAATTCCACATAATTTCTTTCAGCTGCGTATTTCCTCTGAAAAATCAAACGAGCTGGGCCCTACACTTTTACGAAATCTATTTGTTAAAGAAATCGATCTATCAGTTAATCTAGGCAGTGGAAATATTGAGCGTCATTATTGGGAACCAGATCCTTCCCGTTGGTCATACCTAATTGCGCGCAAAGACTCTCGTCTACCCTTGGCCAACATACATGGAGCTCTGTGGATAAACAAAGCCTGGGATCAAGTTCTAGCTAATATGGGCACCCGTAAGGTCGAGTTTTTCACTCGTGATGGCTGTGCTGGACATTGTTTGATTAGAATCACTCACCCCACCCTACCAACACATCGAATTCTTGAAGTAAACGAGTATGTCGGAGGCCTGAGCATTCGTCATCAAGTACTCATCGAAGAACGCTCTCAAAAGCTATTAGAGGGGCACTATGCTCTCATTGAGGTAGATCCTTCAGGCTCTCCGAATTTAGTCTATCTATTTGACCAGTATCTCACGATTTTCTCGAGAACAGGTGAAACACTCCACATCGAGCCTTGGCAAGAGTTTGGAAAGGAGCCTAGGCAAGAGCTTCACCTTCGTGATCGTCAGAAAACACTGAGTGTTCATTCAATCGTAACCTGCGATGCAGGAATATTGCCCTCCAAACTCAGCAATTTTCGGGTTGGGAATCATACAGATAAAAGTTTCTGGGGATGGTTATCGCCTATAAACAAATCCGATAATCTCAGTTTATGGGAGCAATTGTCGGGTGTTTATTACCTCAGCGATATTAATTATGGATATGACCACGGCAATGTGTCTATTCGAAACCATCATGAGTCCGTTGCATATTTAGCGACTAATAATACCAATATTTCAATCATACCTATCAGCGCAGATCTGTGTTTTTCACATTATAAGCACTGGAAAAACAACGTCCTACCATTTGCTAAAATAATCTCTGTATCCTCTACATTTTCATATGACTTTGAATCTTGTCAGAGCGAGCCGAGGTTTAAAGACTCCATCGGAGATCCAGAGAAACCTTTCTTGTGGGTGCTTGGAGCTGGAAATGACTACCTCAAAAATCTAATCTCCAGAAACACTTGCTACTGCCCTCAATCTCTTGGCCCTAAAGATAACATGATCATCGTAGCGTCGACAAATGCTGCGTACTCAAATGATGGTGTTGATTATGCCGATATCGCTGCAGACGGAACCAATAGCTATTCCGGAGGCTCTGGAACTTCGTTTGCCACACCTCGCGTCGCAAGAGTTGCAGCCATGATTGCTAAAGAATTCCCATCTTTAAGCATCGCTCAAATCAAACAAGCCATCATGCAGGGTGCGTATGTCCCAACACCAAAACTTGCCAATCGATCAGGCGGAATTCTTGATGAGGCTGGCGCGAGACGGATCGCAAAGCAACTTTCAGCCAAATAAAGCGACACTTGGCTATCATGAGGCTTTTTGCCATTTTGTTTGTTGCTGGCCTTACTATAGCATCAGAGATTCCAACAACCCGTCAAGTAACACCCATGCTTGGTCAAGGCTATCAAAGCGAGCGTCAAAGTCTCGTCGGTGAGTGTCTCTCAGGTAAAATCGCGTATGAGGGCAGTCCGGAAGCGTCAATTTCTTACACCAGCTCAATTAGCGAACAGCAGTTAGCTTCTGAGCTTGGCATGATGGCTGGAGCCAAAGCACGACTTGGCATTATGAATGCTAGCGCTTCGGCAAGCTTTCTGAATGCTTCCAAGTCTGATGCATTTTCCATTTCAGCCATCTATATGGGAACCTATTTCTTCAAAAATCGCGTTCTCAAAAACCCTAAAGCCACTTTCTCAACCAAAAATATTGAACATTGGCGAGAAGCCTGCGGAGATGAGTATGTGTCTCAGCAAACTCTGGGCGCCAAGCTTTTCTTCTCAATCCGAATCGACTTTTTGAGCGAACAAGAAAAAAATGCTTTTTCGTCTAGCTTCAGTTTTGACGCACCCTTTGTATCGGCTAGCGCTTCTGTCTCGCGCGCAATGGCTTCTTTAAGCAAGCGCACCAAAGTCACCGTCAACACCCTCCAAATTGGTGGTAAAGTGAACAAAATAACCGAAATTTTTACAGGTAAAGACGCCAGTGCATTTCAGTTTGTTCAATGCTCCAGCGGTGATTTCGCCAAATGCCAACAGGTTCTTGCTCAGGCTGTAGCTTATGCAACAGACACACACTCTGGATTCCCATCTCAGATTGGCAATGAACCTGCTGTTCTATCCAGCAACACCCAAAGTTATAAGTCCGCACATATCTTTCTTGAACTCACACCGGAACTCGATGCGCAGGTTAAACTGTCTAGAAAGTTGATCTCGGATTTGTACGAAGTGACTCATGACCAGTATATCCGTGCAAAAAAACTAACCCGAAACACGGTCATGCGCCTCAGCACTGCTCAGAGACAACGTCTCCTAAGCATGGAAACAACCCTTTTTAACAGTTTACAACAAATCACTGAGGGCAGTCTTGGGTGCTTTAACCAACCCAAACAGTGTGCCTCTCTCTATGCCTCGATGCCTGCAAAGCTTTATGAAGAAAAAGATTTTGCCTTGGAGCCAGAAACTTTCTCGCAATACTGTGATCTAGGCCAAAGCCCACTCGCCACCAAAGCATTGGCCACAAGCGTCAAATCATTCATTCAGATTGCTCGTTCAAATGACTCCGAACTTTTCACACCGCCATACCCAGAAGCAGCTGTTGACGAATGCCATGCAGCAGAGCTTAGCTTTTCGAGAGCAAGAAACATTTCTCTCATAGGACACGAAACGCCCGATTTGCGCCCTATTGCAAAGCTTGGGAACATCGAAACACTTGATATGCGTGAAGCAGAGGCCACCTGTCCTTTTACTGATACAAGGCGATGCATTAAAGCAGAATATCGAGGTCATAATTCATTCATGTTTCTTCAAAAACCAACAGGCGCTCAAACACTTTCAGCAAGTACAGCTCTCAAGAATGGAAAAATTTTGGTCGTTGGAGATAAAATAAGTGAGATTTTCGACCCAAAAACAAATCAGTTTCACCAAACAAATCCACCTGTAATTGAGCGCTACTATCATAGTTTAACAACCCTAAATTCAGGGAAAGCTTTAGTTGTTGGCGGGTTTGCACTTGATGCTTCTGAAAGCGCCGAACTCTTCAACCCTATTATTAATGCGTTTGAAATAACCGCAAAACCAAACTTCAATCGTGCAGGACATACAGCAACGCTCTTAGATGATGGACGCGTTCTATTAACTGGAGGCTGGTCAAACAAAATCGGAATTTTTTCAGGTTTTGATGCTACTCCTACAACGGAAATCTACGACCCTGTTACCGGCATATTCTCAGAATCTACACCAATGCATATCGCCAGGGGTTTCCACCGAGCAACCCCTCTAAAAGATGGCCGTGTGTTGGTTACAGGAGGCTACACGCCAAGCGGTTCACACGCCACAGGAGAAATTTTCGATCCCGCTACCCATTCGTGGCATATGCTCAAAGTACGCATGCATGTCGGTCGTTCTGAACACACTGCTAACCAGTTACCGGATGGACGTGTTTTAATTGCTGGAGGGTTTACTGCGAAAGCTGAGATATTTTGCCCCAAAACAGAAAGCTTCACACTAATCTCAGACATGAATGACTCTCGCGGTGAGCATGAAGCCTTGGTCATGTCAGATGGGAAAGTTGCTATATTTGGAGGACGAACTCACAATAATATGAACAGCGCCGTCAACAGCGGCGGGGATGAAGCACTCAAAACTGCTGAAATCTTTGACCCTGATTCCGGATTATTCACACGCATTACAAACCTTATGAATATTGGAAGGACCATGTTCTCACTGGTACCCACTGGAAAGCATCAAGCGCTCTTAGTCGGAGGACTTGGTCAAGCTGCCGCTCACTCCGCCGAACTTTTTGAGTACACCACTCTATAAAGCCAATATTTCTCGAGCGACCGCATCTCCAAATCTAGCTCCCAACGCAGTCATATACACTTGGCCCCCTGCCTCACGAATCCATCCTCGCTTGGACAAATCGGCAACCAAGGCCGGCCAGGCGGCAGGCAACTCGGATCGATGGCGTGCTGCCAATATAGCAGGCTCAATGCCAGTCACTAAATCACGCAAACCAAACGCTAGCGCCTCTCGCAAGGCATCACTCTGACTCAAGTGCTCTTCTTCAAATCCGGCGTTTTCAGGACCAGCACTCCATTCACCTAATTTGGCTTTTGTGTGCCGCCTGCTTACAGACCCATCCACATGAAGTCTCATGGAATGCGCACCAGGCCCCAAGCCTAAATACTGCCCCTGAGACCAATAGACTCGATTATGCTGGCTTTCTTGACCCGGCAGTGCGTAACTCGAAATTTCATATTGCCGGTACCCAAGCTGGGCCAATCGTTTTTGAATCGCTTCATAAGCATCTGCTTGTTCATCGTGACCAGGCGCCCGATAGCGACCTTTTTGAATGAGTCTATCAAGTGGAGTCCCAGTCTCAACGGTCAACAGGTATACACTTACGTGCCCAATCCCCTGCTCAGCTAGCCACTCAATACCAGGCACCCAATTTTCACCTTCAATCCCAACAATTTGGTCAACCGAGATGCGTTCAAAGCCAGCATTTTTCGCATCCTGAATCGCCTGTCTGGCCTGCTCAGCCGTATGCATACGGCCAAGCTTTTTAAGCACATTGTCTTCAAAGCTTTGGACACCTAAGCTTAAACGCGTTACACCTGCTTCCCGAATTGCTTTTAAATACGGGGGGTTAAGATCTTCAGGATTAGCTTCCAAGGTAATTTCGGTAGCATCCTGGCCTAAAGCAGAAATTAAAGCCGCAATTTGCTCTGGCGCTAGCAAACTGGGCGTTCCACCCCCGAAATAGAGCGTTTGAGCTCCTTCAGGCCAAGCTGCTTTGCGCGTTTGCCATTCTTTCAAGATGTGCGACTCGAAATTAGCCTTAGATTTGCCTATTTCAAAATAGAAGTCGCAGTAGACACATCTTCTGCGGCAAAATGGGACATGAATATATATCCCAAATTTTTTATATTTATTATATACTAAATTCACCTATAGGTTATTTTTACATGTTGAGGCAGAAAAGCAAGCCAGGGCCAGAGGCATTTGATGCGGATTTGAAACCAGATAAAACTCTGGCGGATGCCGCATTTTTACTCAGTCTTGTTGATTCAGGTGCACTGCGAATTGATAAACCAGTATTCACTGGGGTCATCAGCGAAAAACGTCTAGGGGCCAATGAGGAGTGTGAACTTGCACGTCGTATCCAAATCTGGGGTGACATTGATGCCCGAAACGCCTTAGTCATGGCCAACATAGGCTTGGTCCACATGATTACAGGTCAAATGCTGCGGCCAGGCTATAAATTCGAAGACCTATTGCAAGAAGGTACGGTAGGCTTGATCCGTGCGACAGAAAGCTTCCAGCCTGACCGAAATATACGATTCTCGACATATGCAGCATTCTGGGTACGTTCAAAAATCCAACGTTTTATAGAAACCCACCATAAAGAAGAACACCCTGCCATGGCCCCAAACGCTGGTGCCCCAAGAGCACGCAAAGTCAGCCTTGACCGTTCGCTAGGGGCAGATGGTGAGGAGTTCTCTCTAGGCGAAATCATTCCTTCAAATATTCAAAATCCAGAAGAAATGGCTTTGCACAGGGAGAGAACAACCGCTGTTCGAGACATCTTGACTCATATTGTTCTGGAACTGAAGAACCCACATCTCCAAGCGATTATTGAACGGCGCATTTTGACCAATGAGCCTGAAAGCTTAGAAGAACTTGGGAAAGAACTCCATATCTCACGCGAAAGCTGCAGGCTTTTGGAGAATAAAATGCTGCGCCTTGCCAAGCAAGAACTCAGCAGCTGGAAAATCTAGTCCAACCACCAGTGACGCTCAGCTTCTACTTCGTCCCACTCAAGATGCCGCTTATTATCAACCAATGGATAGTAAAGTCCAATAGCGCCTGTTTCGACACAAACGCTTGTGAGATTTTTCTTCAAATCATCCACAAGAATAATCCGAGCAGGCTTGAAGTTCGCTTCTTCCAAATATTTTTTCAAGGCAAGCCCTTTGGGATAGTTCACATCAGCAAAGAGTATGCCCTCTTGAAAGAATTTTGATGGTTTGACACGCTTGGGACTAGTAACGGAGAAATCAACCCCCACTTGCTTTACTTGCCTTAAAGTAGGCTCACGTAAAACCATGTTCCTGGAAGTCAGCGCCATCACAGCAATGCCTTGTTCCTGCCACTTTTTGATCAGTTTAGGTGTGATCTCTTCGACGGGTTTGTAGTCAGCCTTTGCAATCGCCTTCCAGGCTTTGTCTAAGATCTTTTTCTCTTCATTTGGGTATCTACGAAGCATGTCATGAAACCAGTTTGCATGAGCCACAACACTATTATTTGCTTCAAATAAAGTATTATCGAGATCAAAAATTACCAGAGTATTTGGTACGATCCACTTTTCAATCTCAGACATACTAGAGATCTCATAGATTTGAGCCTCTTGAGTGTTCGATACAGAGTTACGGGGCTTCTGAGTCGTCGCGCATGATGAAGAAAAAAGAGCGACAAATAATACAAAAAACACTGATGCTATCAGTTTCATTTTCATGAAATTTGAGATGTATCAGCGCAAGTTCAGACTGTAAAGAGCCTTCAATAACGATTCATTCTCCGTAGGCTTGCCAATCGTAATACGCAGGGCATTTTTAAGTCCGTAATTTCCCACTGGGCGAGTTACAATCCCACGTTCTATTAAGGATTTATGTACAAATTGAGCATCGGGGAAATGGACCAACAAAAAATTGGCCTGGCTTGGCGTGACTTCAATGCGAAGCTTTTTGAGTTCGTGCATCAGCTTGCCCATTTCTGAGGAATTATTTTCAACAGAAATACTCAGGTGTCCTTGATCATCCAGAGCTGCCAGCGCGGCTGCCTGACCAATACTACTTACATTAAAAGGCTCTTTGACTCGCTGCAGAAGCGAAGCGATCTCTGGGTCACATACTGCATAAGCAATGCGTAAGCCTGCAAGACCATAGGCTTTAGAGAATGTTCTCAGAACTACCGTCCGAGGGCGGCTGGAAAGCACTGACAAAGCCTGGGGGTAATCAAGCGCCCTGACATATTCAGCATAAGCTTCATCGACGACCAATACAACATCACTTGGGATTTCTGCTAGTAAGAATGCAAATGATTCCACATTGATGTAAGTCCCCGTCGGGTTGTTGGGATTTGCCAAAAACAAGATCTTAATGGCTGTGTTATTTTTCAACACACCCAGCAAAGCAGGCACATCATATTCCAGCCCAGAAGTCAGTGGAACCCGTAGTTCTTCACGGCCAGCTGAACGAGTAGCCAAAGAATACATCAAGAACGATGGCCACGCATTAAGCACGGCTTCTCCTGGGGCAACCAATGTCCTTACCAGTAACCCAATCAAATCAGTAGACCCAGGTCCCAAAACAATCTGTTCAGTTTTAATCTTATGTGCAGCATGATGCTGAACCAGGCGATTTTTTAAATCGGCTCTCTCTAACAATGGATAAAGGTGTGACTGTGCCAAAGCCTGCTGGGCAGCCCCAATAGCCAAAGGAGACGGCCCAAAAGCATTCTCATTGGAAGCAAGTTTAATAGTCTGCGGAATTGTTTCCCCTGGCACGTAGGGTTCCAGCTTCCAAATATAATCAGGAGCCAAAGCTTTCATTTACACATATTAAGCAAGGAACTCACCCAAAAGCTTCCTTTGTGTTAAGCAATTGCAATGGATTCAGATAAAATCATTTCCGGCAAAGCGCTTGCGGAGCAAATTCTTGGGCGTCTATCTGATCAAATTTCCGAGCATGTCTCGACAGGCAAACGTGCTCCCGGACTCGCAACGATTTTAGTAGGAAATGACCCGGCTTCAGAGATCTATATCCGCAATAAAACTCAAAAAGCCAAGCTTGTTGGAATCCATAATTCTCATTACGCACTGAAAGAAAACATTTCACAAGCTGATCTGCTTGCTTTAGTCCAAAAGCTCAACAAATCACCTGATATCGATGGCATATTAATCCAGCTACCCCTGCCAAAACATATCGATTCTGCAGCTGTTTTGTGTGCCATTAACCCTCTCAAAGACGTGGATGGTTTTCACCCTGAAAACGTTGGTCTTCTTTCAATAGGGACACCACGACTTATCCCTTGCACCCCAAAAGGTTGCATGGCTTTGCTAGAGCACAGAGGGATCGAGCTCAAAAGCAAGCATGTGGTGGTGATTGGCCGCAGCAATATTGTTGGCAAGCCCATGGTTCAACTATTGTTAAATTCCGATGCCACCGTTACTGTCTGCCACCAAGGGACCTTAGATCTGGGGTCTTATACACGGCGCGCAGATGTAATTATTACAGCAACCGGGTCCCCGCACTTGATTGGCCCTGAGATGGTTAAAAAAGGCTGTGTAATTTTGGATATTGGCATCACCCGCATGGCAGATGGCAAAATCGTGGGCGATGCTGATACTCAGGCGCTACTTCCAACTGTTAGCGCCATTACCCCTGTTCCAGGTGGAGTAGGCCCTATGACTCTGGCAATGCTGATGGAAAATACCTATCAGGCCTATAAAACAACAGGCCCCTGACAAGCTTTCCATTCTGAAGTCTTAAGATTCATAGCCATGGCGCCACAGGTCCCAACAAAACCGTCTCGTACAGGCAAAGACACTTCTGCAAACACTCGCCATAATTCATCTAAACTCTCTGGCTCGTGAGCCACGAGACTTGCTTTGGCTTTGTCATATCGAATATGTGTTGTTGAACCTTTTCGAACCGTGGAAACTGAAGCAACTTCCGGATCTAAACAATGGTTTGTATGCCAATAAAGGTGTTTATTGGTTGAGAGCTCTTTGCGATGGGTGCCGCTGGTTTCGACCGCAAAAAAATCCGTTTTATCGCCGACCGCATAGTGGTGCCCTGAGCCAAGTGGCGCTCCCATGACCAAATCTCGGCCTTCAGCAGCATTTTTAGCCCGCAGTACCCGTCTAACCAAAGCTGGCCACACGAGCCCCACCCTAGCATCCAGACTTGCGATATTATTAATGCAGATTCCAACTCCGGACTCATTAAATCCAGTTAGCCCCAAACAACCTGCTACCGTAAAAACTAAAGAATCTTTAAACTGAAAAAGCTGCACATGCGGTAGTGCAGAGCTATCAATATCCCAGGTCTGGCCCAACAAAGGTCCATGTGAGCTAGCCACAAAGACAGTGGTGCAGCCACCAATATCCCGCATATCTGTGTAGTGATTCAAAACCACAATTTCTTGGGGTGAAAGAGCAGAACCCTCAGCAATCCCCAAAAGTTCAGCATGCAAATCAGAGTCATAGCGCTCTAAAATTGGTAAATGGCTGGCCGCCAACTCAAAGACTTGCTTTTTCGATTTGAACTGAGGCTCTTTAAACATCAAATCCAATCGAATCGATGCCATAGCGCGAACAGATTCTCTGAAGTGTTCGCCATGTTCACGCCCGATTTCACGCGATTTAAGACTCTTAAACGCGTAAGGACGCATTATTGATGAGCCTTCACATACTCAATCGTATCGTTAACAGTCAGGATCTTCTCGGCCTCTTCATCAGGAATTTCGGTTTCGAACTCCTCTTCCATCGCCATGATCAACTCGACAATATCTAAAGAATCGGCCCCTAAATCTTCGATAAAACGTGACTCTGGCTTCACATCTTCCGCCGGAATTCCTAGTTGGTCAGCGATAATTGCTTTGACTTTTGCCTCAATATCCATGTCACATTCATAGCACAACAATTTTTAAAATGCGCGTGCATTTTGGTCCAAAAATATTTTATATTTAATATTATGAGTAAAAAAGTTCTTATATTTGATGATCATGAATTAATCACAGAAGTTCTTGGATGTTTTTTAAAACAAAAAGGTTTTAGTGTTAAAACTTTAAACACCTTAAATGAATTCAAAAACACACTCTCAAGCGAGAGATTTGACACCATTATCAGTGACGCGTCTATTACAGACACGAACCTCCTGAAGACACATTCACAAAATGCCCAAATAATTCTAATTAGTGGACATACGCCGAAAGGATTAACAGAAGCCAACAGCCTTCCAGAAAGTATTTTTATTAAGAAGCCTTTTTCGCTCAATAAAATTCTAAGCCACCTAAACAATCCCCAAGGGAAAGAACCCTCTAAGATCTTGGTGGTAGATGATCAGGATTATTTGCGAGAAATGCTGGTCAATTATCTTAAACAGAAGGGGTTCTTGGTCAAAGAAGCCAAAAACGGCCGAGAGGCTGTTCAGCTGGCTATCGAATTCCCATTTGATGGTATCTTAATGGATGTAAGGATGCCGGTTCTAGATGGAGTAGTTGCTCTTCAAGAAATACAGAAGTTTGGGATAAAAACCCCTGTTTTTCTCATGAGTGGCTATGGCGATGTTACATCTTCCGAAGACGCACAGGCCTTAGGCGCAAAGGACTTCTTGTCGAAGCCCTTTAAGCTTGAAACAGCATCGAGCATATTAGAAAAAGAGCTTTCCTAGTGTGCAGCGTTAACAATCTGTAAATCGTGATTCACACCTCTCAGATCATCTTCTAGGTGTTTCACGACTTTGCGAAGCTCTTCCAATTTTTTGGCTTGGTCTTTGAATTTAAGCTCATTCTTTTGGATATCTGAACGTGTATCTTTACTGGGTGCATTGCCCTTACCTTTGTGGTTTTTGGGGTTTGCATGGCTATGTTTCTCAGCATCAAGCAAAGCTGCTAATCGACGTTGGTCAGAGTCCATCGCAAACAGTTCAGCTTTTTTAGCTGTCAATTGTTGGGTAAGTTCTTGGTGTTTGGCGTTAAGTTCAGCCACAAAGTCATTATTTTTGTCGCTCATAGAATTTGAGTTTAACACAGGGCTTTGCCGGATTGACACCTGACGATGAGAATGATTCTCATTCTCATCATGAAGCTGATCATTTTCATTGCTGTTCTTCTAAATTTCCCCGTCATTGGACACGGGAATCATGCACCCAAAACAGCTATTACAGGCTTTTCAGTGCTGTGGAATGGAATTGAGCTTTGGAATCACTTTCACGGGATATTTGGAAAAAACGTCTGCTGCCACCATGGGACAAAACTCTACCATGTCATTGAACTGATCGGACACTCTGCCAATCTTGCTGAAGGTAGCTGGAAATGGGTTCAAGAAAACACACCTCCCCTAGCCTTAACCATAGGATCTCTGGCTTTCAATAGTTGGGGTGCCTGGGCACAACTAGACACATTGAAGAGTCGCCAACACCAAACCTATCTTTCATATTTGCTGTCTGCCGCTTCTGCTATTGATGTTTGGGGACATATAGCCAGTGCATTGGTAGCGGGCTCTGAGCTTATGAGTTACGCGAATGGACAAAATTCAGAAACTTCGCATTCACATCCTGAGGCTGAAACGTCAGAATCGCCGGGGTCTCATATGGGTGAAGCGCCTCTACGCGAGCCAACGCCTGAGCAAATACTGTATCAGCTACTTTAATTACAAGGGCGACCTCAGCTGATTCGGTCAGTTGGCCCTTCCATTCGTATATAGACTGCACGCCTGGGAAAATATTCACACAGGCTGCCAATTTCTCTGCAATAAGCGCTCTGGCAATTTTCTTGGCATCTTCTGGCTTTTCAACCAGCGTATAAATTAGTTTCATGATTTCACCCAATATATGCTGGAAGCTAGCCACTCAGAAAACACATTACACAAACCATGAAATGTGATTGCGCCAGCCAGCGACCCACGACCCTTGAAAGCCAACCAAGCGAAAAGTAGACCCGGGAAAAATGGCAACAGTCGGGCTGGATTATATTCACCAACAAAGTGACCTAAGGCGAATAATGCGTTGATACCTATAATTGCTGGCCACCGAGAAACCTGACCTTGTAAAAAACCCCGGTAAAAAAACTCTTCAGGCAGTGCGATCAAAAACACGTTCACCACCAAGCTCCACAGCAGCTTCGGATCCATATTGGCCATAAATGCCACGATGTAGCCTTGTTCTTGGGCCAAGTATTTCTGCAACATCCAGAATCCGAGAGCGTATAATGGGAACGTCGCACCAACAAGCAAACCGACCCTCAGCAGATCTGGTTTCAGCAAAGCTCGATTCCAAACAAACTCGTACCCCAAGAATCTTGGCACATAAAGCTGATAAATAAACGCTACCACAAACGCGACGTCAGCGCTTAGAGGCTTCAGTATAGCCAGAAGAATCAGTAGACCAACAGGTACAAGTAACAAGGGCTTAAATCCCCTCTCCCTTTGAGGGGGAGGGAGATTTTGGTTTACCAAAATCGGGTGGGGGGTATCGTTCTGCAAGGGGAGAGGGGATAAACAGGCAGATCACTTAAAATCCCCCGCCTTCACCTCAGCAAGACCTTGCGGCTTGATGTACTTATCCAGGGCAGCTTGGACATCCTTCACGGTTAATTTGTCAATCGCATCGAGCGTCCTGGCCTGGAATTCGAAACCTCGATCAAGCTCAAGATTGGCGGCCAGATTCGAAACCACAAAGTTGTCATTGGCCCACATGTTTTCTACTGTTGAGCGCAGGCTCTTCTTACTGTCAGCCAACTCTTTTTCAGTAATACCGTGCTGTGACCACTTATGATACTCGTCTTGAAGAGCATGCAATGCTTTGTCGGCGTTGTCGGTTGCCGCCATTGCGAACATACTCAAGGTCGCACTCGGTTCAAACTTGCTGACATCCATTTGAGACCCTGTTCCATAAGAAAGACCCCCTTTCTCTCTCAGGCGATGCCACAGTCTAGAGTTCATGCTTTCACCCAGAATATATCCAGCAATACGAACCGCAGGATATTCAGGCATTGTATCCTGCAAGGCAAAATTCATTCCAAGAGCTAAAAGCGCCATCTGCTTGTCTGGCGTCTTAATTACCTTGAGCTCCGCGACTGCAGCTTTATAGGGTCTTGTGATACGAGCGTAAGGCTTATCTGATTTCCAAGTCCCAAAGTGCTTGTTGAGCTCAGCCTTCAAATCCCCAGCATCGAATGAACCCACAACTGCCAGCTCCAAATGGTTGGCACCATAAAACTCACGATAAAGCTTCTTAAGCTCAGCAAGCTTCATGTTTTTGAGCAACTCAATGCGTTCAGGCACATTCGGAACATAGTGAATGCTATCTTTAGGCCATGGGCTTTGAAGACGCTCAAGTTCAATAAATCCAAGGGTTTTAGGATCTTGTAGCGCTTCTTCTAGATCGGCCAGCTCTTTCTTGCGAACGATTTCAAACTCTGCCTCGCTGAGTGCTGGCGTTTTCATGATTTCACCCAAAAGCGCTATCACTTGATTCACATGAGCTTTATCAGTCGTAATGCTCACCACCGTTTTGCCTGGCATTCCACCAATTTGAAGCGCAGATTGCAGGCCATCAAGTTCGTCTTGAATCTGTTGGAATGTTTTCTTTTCAGTGCCGCGCATCATCAGCTGAGGCAGCATTTCGAGTTCTTCGCGCTTACCTGCTAATGATTCAGCCGTTCCATAACGGAAAATTAGGTTAGCTTTGACCAAATCGCCCCGTGTTTGTTTGGGGAGCAGGGCTATTTTGATACCATTATCGAGCACGGTCTTTTGGGTACTGCGGTCAATATTAGCGGCTGTTGCTTCAAAGTGTTCACCCTCAGTCTGACTTTCACCGCTGACATAGCCCTTTAACATCTCAGCGACCACCGGCGTCTTAGGGATTTCAGCGCGAACAGCCTTATCGGTTGGAACAAACACACCCGCCGTTCGATTGCTCTCAATCAGATAATGCTTCGCCACGCGACGAACATCTTCAAGTTTGACTTCTTTAATTTGGTCACGCTGCCAGAAATAAAGTCTGTAATCACCCTGAGCAATTGATTCACTCAAACGCAGAGCCAAATCTTTGCTGTTGGATGCTGCTATTTTGTAGTTCTTCAGAAGCTTTGTTTTAGCGCGCTCAACGGCTTCAGCACTAATTTCTGGATGCTCGGTATCATGAATCAATTCGTCTTTCAGAGCATCTATTTGGTCATTTTTGACTGGCTTAGCCAAAACCATCAAAGCACCCGGCTCAGCAAGCTGGTAAGCCATGCCAAAAATATCTGAGGCCTTACCTGTTTTGACAAGCTTGTCATACAAGTAACCACCTGGCTCCTGCGCTAACACATCGATCAATACACGAATCGCAGCAAAATCAGCACTTGATGCCGCAGGGATATGATAGAGAACCCCGGCAGCTGCGACTTCGCCAGAACGCATCAACTTCACAAAGCGAGAACCATCTTGGGTAGGCTCTTCCGTATAGGTTGAATCTAATTCACGTGTTGGCTTTGGTAGTTTTCCAAAGTAATCCTGCACTAAAGCAAGCGCTTTGGCAGGGTCAAACTTACCGGCCACAATCAACACAGCATTATCTGGCTGATAATATTTCTTGTAGAAAGCCTGCAGATTAGGAACTGGCACGCGTTCAATATCGGAACGATTACCAATCGTGGTTTTGCCGTAATTGTGCCATCTGAAGGCAGCTGACATCATCTGGTCATGCAAAACACTAATCGGGTCGTTTTCACCAATTTCAAACTCGTTGCGAACAACCGTCATTTCAGAGTCAAGATCTTGCTGTCTGACCCAAGCATTCACCATGCGGTCTGCTTCAAACTCCAACCCAAACTTTAAGTTTTCTTCACTGGCTGGAAGTGTTTCAAAATAGTTCGTTCGGTCAAACCAAGTCGTTGCATTGAAGAATGCCCCGCGTTGCTGAAGCTCTTGCTTCGAATCTGGATGTTTCGGAGTGCCTTTAAAGAGCATGTGCTCCAACAAGTGAGCCATACCCGCCTCACCACGTCCCTCGTGCCTTGAACCCACAAGGTAAGTGATATTGACAGTTACTGTCGCCTGAGAGGCGTCTGGAAACAACAAAACGCGAAGGCCATTAGCCAGCTGATATTCTGTAATACCTTCAATATCTCGAACGGGTTTTAAAGAAGCGCTCATGGCCAAATTACCTATCGTAAAAGTCAGAAGAATCAAACCAAGTTTCATGCTTTAAGTTCCTGTAAAGCTTTCTCAAGTTCGAGCGCATGCGATTTGTTCTCGAACCTGGCCATTAAGCTATACGCACACGGGACAACAAACAAGGTCAAAAACGTCGAGACAATCACCCCGCCGATCACTGAAACAGCCATCGGGCGCATAAGCTCAGCCCCTGCTCCAACAGAAAGTGCGGCTGGGAGAGCACCCGCAATCGTTGCAATGGACGTCATGATAATCGGGCGCAAGCGGATTGGACAAGCTTTAAGCAAAGCATCTCGCACGTTTGCCCCATCACGGCGAACATGATTCGTAAACTCGACCAACAAAATCGAATTCTTCTTTACAATCCCCATCAGCAGCAAAATACCTATCAAGCTGTAAATATTGAGCGAAACATCGGTCAGCCGCATCGCCCAAAGGGCTCCGGTCAAACTAAATGGCAGCGCCAGCAAAATGATAATTGGGTGTAAGAAACTATTGAACTGACTGGCCAAAATCATATAAGCCACCACAATTCCCAAGAGCAAAGCGAACAGCAAGCTTTGGAATGATTCCTTAAAGGCCTGTGAACTTCCCGCGAAATTCAGTCGATAGCCTTCGGGCAAATCTTTCTTAGCCAAATCTTCGATATAAGCCGCCACATCTGCCTGTGATTTTCCAGTAGCCACGTTACCAAATATCGAAATCCCACGCTCGCGGTTGTATCTTGTGATGGTCAACAAAGAGTTGGCATCTTTAAATTCGACAACACTCGACAATGGCACGATCTCACCCTGGATATTTCGAACAAAAATATCCTTGATATCCTGTGGACTACGGTTCTTATCCTCTCGAAGCTTCATTTTGATATCGCTTCGGTGATTCTGAGAATCTGTATATTTGCTAGGACTTAAAGTTTTTCCACCTACCATCGAGGCAACAGCATTGGATATCGTCGCTACAGGGACACCCATCTGCGAGGCTTTTTCGCGATTCGGGATAATCTGCAACTCTGGCATATCCGGCCGATAGTCCGTATCAACATCAGACATGTAGCCTGATTCAGAAAGCTTGTGACGCATCTTCGTCGCAACTTCTATCAGCTTATCCCAGTTAGGCCCCTGAAGCTGAAACTCGATAGGATATCCACGCTGCGCTGTGAATCCTGCCAGCGATAAGTCCATCATTGAAACACGTTCAAGGCCCTGGATTTTATTCAATTCCTGACGAACAAAGTCCATGAACTCTTGTTGCGTCGGTGACTTGGTAAATGGAGCTTTCACTGGCCTCTTATCTTTGTCTTTCAGAGTCACAAAAGAGATACCTTGATTTACAATACCACCTTCGAACCCCCCTACAGAAACATAAAAATTATCGATTTCGGGGCGTGTCTTAAAGAATGCTTCCATTTTTTTGAAGACGTCATCGGTGAACTGAATCGACGACCCAATGGGCGTGTAGAGATTGACCAAGAATCGACTTAAGTCCTGAGAAGGCAAAAATTCTTTTTTGAGTGCCGAGAAACTCATCAGAGAAAAGGCGAATATGGCTGTCGCTAAACCAAGCACCATCCAACGCCAGTTAAGACATTTTTCTAGGACCGAAGCATAAATTTTCGTTAATCCATCCATCCCCCTGGAAACAGGCTTTGTAATGAAGTTTCCCTGTCCTACTTTCAGAAACTGAGAACAACGCATCGGTGCGAGTGTAAGGGCTTCTAAGAGAGAAATTATGATGGCGACTGATAGTGTCACCCCAAATTGAAAGAAAAATTTACCCACAATCCCCTGCATGAATACAACCGGCACAAAGATTGCCAAAATAGACAAAGAGGCGGCTATTGCTGCGCCCATGATTTCTTTAGAGCCAACCAATGCTGCATGGACACGACTTTTGCCCATTTCCAGATGTCGAGAGATGTTCTCAAGCACCATAATGGCATCATCCACAACGATTCCAATCGATAGCGAAAGTCCCATCAACGTAAACGTATTGATCGTAAACTTAAGATACTTGAGCACAATAAATGCGCCAATCAATGAGACAGGGATCGCCAAAATCACATTGAGTGAAGAGTTAAAAGTCCCTAAAAACAGATAACAAACCAGTGCCGTTAGAAGGATTGCAAGCATCAAGGTTGTTGAAAGCTCTTGGACAGAGTCTTTGATAAACTCAGTCGCATCACTCACAATCCCAAGCTCCATTCCTTTGGGAACTTGTTTCTTTAATTGCTCTAATTTGACTTTAATTGCTTCGCCGATTGAGACTGCGTTAGAGCCAGGCTGTTTAATAATCCCCAGCGCCATTGTCGGAGCAATTGTATTATATCTGGAAACACGTCTGGCATCATCCACGGACTCTACACAGGTTGCAACGTCTTTAATGCGAATGGGTTTCCAGTTGATCATCCCTCCTCGATTAGGGATAACCAAATTATTGCACTCATCAGCATTCTGAAATTCAGATTGAACCCTTACAAAGGTCTCTTTTTTAGCAGTCTCTTGATAACCAGTGGCTGACAACTGATGTTCGTTGTTGATTGCGTTAATAATATCCTGAGCAGTGATTTGCTTCTCACGCATCTTGTCCGGATCAAGCCAAATGCGCATTTGAGGAGCGACATACCCGCCCAAAAACACATCCCCCACACCCGGAATCGTCGTAATTGCATCTTTTAAATGATCTCTCAAAAAGAGACCCATATCTCTCACATTTCCCCCAGCTTGGTGGACCGCAACCCAGATAATGGGTTGGTCATTGGGGTTAAATTTCATAATTACAGGAGCATCAATCGTGCTGGGCAAATTTCGCTGGGCCTGAGACACCTTCGTCTGAACCTGTTGTAGGGCAACGTTTATATCTTGGTTCAGCCCGAACTGAAGAGTCACTCTTGTCTGACCCTCTTGAGAGCTTGACTGCACCTGCTCAATACCCTCAACGCTCATGACAGCATCTTCAATCACATCGGCAACAGCTGACTCCATGACATCTGGGGAGGCTCCCGGCCAGGTAACACTCACTGTGACAACAGGGAAATCGACGTCGGGCAGCTGGCTCACCCCCATCCTGGTGTAAGAGATGCCACCAAAAACAATAAGACCCGCCATGAGCATCCAAGCAAAGACGGGCTTTCGAATCGACAGTTCTGAAATATTCACGGTATCTTCCCAAGCGAGGCGTTCAAGTTTTCAAACGCAAGTTTGCCTTGATACCTCGTTTGGTCATACGTCCGGGTAACTGTAGCTAACTGCGTCATGGCATTATTCACGTCCAAGTTTGTAGTTAGTCGGTTCCTGTAGTCAATCTGTTGTTGTTTATAAGTTTTTTGCGCTGAAATCATTGCTTTCTGGAGCTCTGGCAACGATTTAATCACGCCATTGAGATTATCATAATTTGCTCGGATCTGCCTTTCCGCATCTCGTTTGGCTCGGAGTAATGCATAGCGCAAACTCCGCTCTGTAGCCTTTGCACCTTCGATCTGAGCCATAACCCCAAACCCTGAAAAAAGTGGCACGTTCAAGCTAAACCCAACATCCCAAGGAATCGAGTCTAAAATACCTGTACGATAAGGATAATAGTTGGCACTAAGTCCCAATGTTGGGAAATGCCCGCCCCACATGACTTTGACATTGAGCTCTGCTGCCCGGTGTTGTTCTTTCAAGGTTTTGATGTCCGCTCGCTCATCAATTTGTGGCAAGAGCTGTTCTATGGGTTCAAGATTTTGTGGAAGTTCAGCATTATCATCTGCCGCTTCGTCATCTTCACTCATTCCAGACATTACCCGAAGCGCATCTCGGTTTAATTTAACGAGTTCAACTGCCTGAGCCACCTGAGCATGCAAAATTGCTGTTTGAGTTTGTTGACTGAGTAAATCAGCCTCTCTGCTGCGACCCAGTGCTACAAATTTCTGCACTTCTGCTAAACGCTCAAGAGAAGACTTTTCGAGTTCTTGCAAATCTTTCAAATCTTTCTCAGCTGACAAAAGAGCATAATAAGCAGCAGCTATTTGCGAGTAGAGATTCGTTTGCACCACCAGAAGCTGAGCCTCTTGTGAACGGATACTGGCCTTAACAGACTGCAAACCAATAATCTCTCGATACCCCTGAATACTAGGGATACTCGCTCCAAATCGGGTGTTCCACTGATCTGGGATAAAAAATGCACCCACCCCAGCGCCCTGGCTTGTATTTGGTATTGCCTGACGAGTGTAGTTTAGAAAGAAGCCTATATTTGGGTAAAATGCAGCTGTCGATTGTTTGAGCTGAGCGTTGGCCAATTCAATCTGTGCTTGTTGTTGTGGAATCGACTCTACATGCTGTTTTGCTACCTCAAAAATTTCAACCAAGGTGAGCGTCTTCGCCTGAAGGCCCATGGCAAACAAAGTCACAATACAAAGTATGGGGAACATGGGAAGGAAACAAATAATCCTACTTCTTTATGCCCACGGCATCCCATAAGACTCCGCCAAGCCAGCAAACATCAGGCTGTAGAGTTCACTCTCGTTATCAATAGATTCATAACGCCAACTCACCTGTGCAAAGCGTTCTTTGAGGTCCGGCTGTGTAAAAATAATCGCATAGGTTTTGCGGTAACGCTCCCACAGAATTTCGCCCCAGACCGAAAACCCAGCGCGAATTTCCCCCCTTTGCAAAAGGGGGGCTGGGGGGATTTTGTCATGCACGAAAACCTCACCCCTAACCTTGTCACCCCGGCCACCGAGCCGGGGTCCAGTGTCGGAAACCTCACCCCTACCCCTCTCCACCAGTGGAGAGGGGGCCTGCAACGCGTAGGTTTTGCATCTGCTTTGTTTGTCCCGTCCGGTTTCCAGTAAAAGACCGGCCTCTTTCAGTTTTTTAATCGCTCGGCCGATGGTCCAGCGGGAGCAGCCGAGTTGCTGGGCGAGGGTGGCTTGTCGCAACACGAACCCCTCACCCCCTGCCCCCTTCTCCACTTGGTGGAGAAGGGGCCGGGGGATGAGGGATAAAACCTGCTCCGCACGTTTCGACAACTTAACTTCGACCATGACAAACTCCTGCGCCTATTGACGCTTCGTGGCCGAGCCCATATGTCTGGTCTCGGCCGTAAGGGCTGCCGTTTCCCTAGCTTTGATCGGGTAAGGAAACGGCTTTGCTAATTTAAGGCATGCACCATGCATGCTGTTGGCAAGGGTAGATTAAGTTCCAAGTGAAATGCTAGTTTTTTAAACATTTTGTGTGCTAGACAAGTGCATGCGGTTTGTTTTGTTGCTACTGTTTTCCATCAACATTTTTGCGTCCAAGTATGAGCCCAAGGATTGGTTTTTTCGAGGCCAATTAGGCTACGCAGTTCACTTTGTCCAAGATCCAACTACCCTGATAAAAAATAATCTGATTACAGGTGCCGAGTTTGATTATTTTTTCTCACCAGAGTGGAGTGTTGGCTCTAGGTTCAATGCAATCTTGGCAGATAATCGTATTGTCTTGGGCGTGGGAGCGATTGCAAAACGCCGGTTCGCCTCGGAAGCATTGCCTTTTATCCCATATCTTGGGTTTGGTTTGTTTCCAAGCACGCTGCTTTCTACAGAATATGCGTTTGTGAATCACTGGAATTTAGGTTTAAGACTCGCCGGCGGTGTTGAGTACTTTATAACACCTCGTGTTGCACTCGGTTTCGAGTTTGGTTTAACCCCTAGCTTGCTCTGGGGCAAAGGAACTCTCAACAAAATAGAAGCCTCAGGGGATATTCTATTTTCGTTAGGTTGGCGTTTGTAGGGTTATCATATGTTCAAATTTGTTCTTACAACATTATGTTTATTCTTGTCGGCTTGTTCAGAGCAATTGGTAGACCAATCGAAAGTCAATATTCAATACCGCGTAATTAGCTTGCCTGGTTCAGATCGAAGACAGCTGATTGATATGCAGTTTGCTGCACTTAAAAATGTCATTTCGGCTCAAAATACATTTCCCAATTTACCGCAACAGCCAGGAATTGATTTCGCCTATTTTGATGCAGTCCGAGGCGCTAGCCTGGATCGAAATGCACTGATCGAATCCGGCTATTTTACCGGCAGTTTGAGCAATGGTGAACTTGGTTTAGTTAAAACAACAACGGACACAGTCATCCCTGCAGCCATCGCAATGCCAGAGGGCACCATTCAAGTTACTTTTGAAGATGACGTGGTGATACCCATTGACCTCGATTTAAGCTTTCGGTTTGCTCTTAAAGCTGTTCCTGCAGATTGGGACATGTTGTTTCTGGGCTGCAACCAAGAATCTATACAGAATGGTCCGTTTTATCCAGCTACCGGCAACCCTATTTGTCCCACCAAGGGGCTGGCAGCTATTCCGGGGACGCCCTGGAACCGGGTAACCCAACTTTGTCTACCCGGAGCCTATGCTTATGCGCTGAGCAAATCTTCTGCACAGAAAATTCAAGATTTAATCAATGCCAGCAAGCCCATTAACAAGCCTATCGATGTTATCTATCAGGATCTTTTTGCTAATGGAAAAATCAATGCTTACTGCCTCAAACCCGAACTGGTTCGGCCTAATTATGGCTTAGAATCGACAATTGGGGGACGCTAACTCATTATTAAGGCACCGTCTTCCCTGTTTTCGTCGGATTGAGCATACTACCAATCCCATTAACGGTTGCATCCCGTTTTCCGAGTTGCCCAGGGATATGAACATAATATCCGGGTGCTTGTGGTATAATGACCATAGAAAGGGGTAGGCATGAATATTCTTCATACTGTTGGGAGTGCAATACGTTCTCTTTGGTCTGGCAATACAGAGGAGAGTCGACCTCGGACAATAGAAGGAGCGCACGATCATTTTGTGCAAAGCACAGATGCTATTGGAAAGCTTAATCCCGAAGATCCCAAAACACATAGCAAACTAGCCGATTATTTCAATGACCCTGAGCGCCATGTACGCTGGGCAGCGGTCAAAGCTATTGCTAAGAATCCTGAAAAAATTGTAGACCCAGAAGTCATCCGTGCAACAATCTCACTGTTAAACGATGCCGATTCAGAAGTAAAGGCAACGTCACTAAAAGTTCTTAACAAAATTCCGCAAGGAACCCTCAAAGAAGCCATAAGTGGCATCAAAAATTTTGCAACAATCAATGAAACTATCAATAGCTTTTCAAGCAATGACCGCTCATCTGTCGTTAGGCAATTACTTCAACATCGTGCTGCAGAAATTGAGAACATGATAGACTCTGCCTTGCACTAATCTACTTGAAGACGAGAGTGGGCTCTACTAAAATCGTACCCATAGACCCATTCCAAATGTCCCAACATTTGACCCAGGAGTCTAGGCTCTTCTTTGATGTCTTTAACAACAGCAAAATTATTATCACAATACGGGTCACTCCCATGTCCCTGGTGAATATAGAAGTTATGAAGAATATCTGTTTCCGGATACCAGACCGCAAAATAGTCATCCAACTTGGCAGGTATATTGTAGTGTCTTCCCAGGAGCTCACCTCTCCCTAATGAACCATTCGTATGAAAAATTGAGTCCCTAGAGAACCCCTTAGAAGTTCTTTTGTGCCAGATACCAGAGGAAAGTCTATATCTATCCTTACCTTCTGGTTCAAATAAGAAAAAGTCCAAATGCGGCCTCTTAGGATCATCTTTAAAGTAAATTTGGGGAATAGTATCACTGTTAGGATGCTCATTTTTGCCAACAATCTTGTAACCCTTACGCTCCAAGCTTTGAAATAGAGCAGTTCTATGCGCTTCATAGTCTTCTCTGAGGATTCCTAAATCAGCATCATCATCAAATGGCATGTGAGAACCAAATCTATACGCCCCTATTAAGGTTCCGCTGTCTAACCAGTAGGTAATCTTATGTTCATTAAGACTATCCACAACATCTTCTGTGATTTTCTTGATATCTCTGAGCACGTTTGGATGGGTTCTACAGCGTTCAAAATATTCTTCTGCAGACGTTTGTTTGAGTTGTTTACAACTGGAGGCACTCAACAATGCCGCTAATAAGGACAGAATTGCATATTTATTTATCATGTCTTTATTGTCTCTCAATAGGGCGTTTGCTGTCAACTCTAGAGAAAAAAACACAAGCAGAACAATTAGCTGATTTGAAAGAACTTTTTCTATTAATACGGCTTAAATCGAAAGTTTTTCAAAGCACTTTCGATACTTATATTCATTATCACTTTGCAAGTGCAGCGCATCTGCTGATTCTTCCCCATGCTTAAAGGGGAGCAAATTAGCTGTGTATTGATTGTGAACCTTGAGGCGCTGAACTCCAGTAACAGCTAAAACATAAGAGATGGTGAGATCATCTGACCCCCGGCAGCCCGGCTTCCTGGCCATTTCTTGCATAAGCCCAATCCTGATACGTTCGACCGGATACGCAATTCCTTGCCACCCTTCTACCATATCGCAATGCGATATGCCTGAATGTTGACAGGCTGAACGGCTGTGGGGAAAATCCTTAATCCCGAAAGCAGACCCATCGGCTCCTGCTCCACTCACGGCAGCATCAGGATATTTGGCAACTAGCAATAGAAGTTGCTCCGGAAGTCCCGCTGGGTAACCGATATCATCATCAAATGTGACTAAAATATGGCGCAATGTGTCAGCAGGTAACTTCTGCACTTCTTCTGCTGCTGGGAGTAATTTCATAATAGGGCCCAAATCACGTTTGGGACGTAGGATTTCTATCTTAGCAGAATACTGTTTGAGTTTTTCGATTTCTGCAGGCTCATAAGGTTCTTTATCTTTGTAGAGCTCAGGTATTGCGATGAAGACTTTTTCTGGGACTGATAAGTCAAGCGTATCCAAGGTATAATGCAAAAGTGGCAATCTCTTAGGCGAGGTGGTTATTGAGTAAAATATCCTGCTGTTTTTTCGCATCTCTAAGAATGCTGGCGAGTTTTCTTTGGGAAGACGCCTGAGGCATTGGACTTGCTCTTCAATGGTTCCATGGTCACATGGATTTTTTTGGCAAGCCATTAGGCCCAAAAGAGACACGGCTAGCAATCCAAAAACAATATTCATAGCACAAAGTTTAGCACTCAATCATGAAGCTTTGAAAGTGTTTCATTGTAGCATTTTTGGTATTTTGCTTCATGTTGATGCGAATCGGTAACGTTACCCTGTGAATCAAGCTTATGAAGGCCTTTCTTCAATCCTGCTTGAAGCTGTATGATTGAATTCTTGGTAAACTTATTCTCAATTTGAAACCTTGGGGTACCATGCGCAGCATGAACATATGAAATCACTAAGTCATCCGAGAGGCGACATGGCTGTTTTGGGGGTGCAGCAACTTTTTTAATCTGTTCGCTATTTACCAGATGCAATGGGTAAGCAACTGAATAAAAACCTTCGACAACGTCACAATTTGAGATTGATGCACTATGACATTTGATATCCGACATCTGTCTACCTGGGAAATTTTTGATACCCCAAAAAGTAGAGGGTCGCCCACAACCACCTGCAACAACCGAATTGTGCTTCGAAACAACAAACTTTATGAGTTGAGCCGGTAAAGCTGGTGAGTAGACTGTGTCATCATCAAAAGTCAGCACCATTGCGCGTTTTTGTTCTTCGGGGGATAGGTGCTCTTTAAGATGATCTACAGCAGACAGAAGTTTTGATGCAGGACCGTAATCAAAATCTTTCCTTAGAATCTGAATCCTTGGGTCCATTTTTTCTATCTTATCAATCTGTTTTTGAGAATAAGTCAGCTCAGGATCATTGCGATAGTTATGCGGAATCGAAATAAAAATCTTTTTAGGCACCCCTGGGATACCTGTATCTGCCAGCAAAGTTTTTAAAACATACGGCAATTCACTGGTTAATCGATCTGGATCCGTCGTCAATGAATAATAAACATCATATTTTGAAATATTTTCAAGTGTTTCTTCAGAGAGCCGCTCTTTAGCATACGAAAGGACTAACTCAGCAGCCTCTTCATTTGTTAGATCGGGACGACTTAAGGGGTTACTCTGCGGACAAGAGATAATCAGGAGACCAACGGTAAAAACAAATAGTCTTCTGAGTGCGATAATATTCATGCGTGCAAGCATAACATAAACAGCCCATTTTGACAAAATCTTGTCCTAGTTCTAGCCAAGAAAAGTGTTACTATAATCATTCGCCAGTGAATCAACATCAGGCCCCCTTATCAAACCTCGATACCGCCAGCCAAATCTAGTAATGACACAGCGCCATCCCCTTATGCATTTCTAACGAGTTGTAAGCTTTTTTCAGAGAGGATGTTGGAACATTTGCCTTCTCAAAAATTGAGATCAAGGCCCGATAATCTTCATGCCCATCAATGCAACCAAACCAGTATTTAAAGTACATTTTTCTTGCCTCTATCTTCTTCTGGTCCTTTTTACTAAGCGCTTCTTCCACAGCAGCAACCAGATCCACATTGAATTCATTCTGTAGAATAGTTGTTTCTTCTCCTAAAACAAGGCCTTTGTTAGCCGAAGCAGCCTGGGATATCTTGTGAACCTTATTCCACGAAATTGTTGGGCGTAGAAATACTATCGGTAGCTCAGGTTTTGAAGTGGCGGCCGTAGTAGCGCCCGATATATTTCCAATTACCACATCTGAAATTTCATACAATGGGACAAAAGACGGAAACTGAACCGGAGATGCTATCCGGAAATTTTTTAATACTTTTTCGTCTACTCGGGAACCCAATATTCCTGGATGCGTTCTCAGTATAATATTATACTTTTTTTTCAATTCAATAAGATCATCCAGAACCCTTTCAAACACAGGGCACTCAGGGTCGAGAAATTCGAAGTCTCCAACCGGGGCGGTCCCAACATATAAGATGGTTTTTTTGGCAGAATCCAACCCATAGAAACGTTCAAATTCTTGCTTCGCCCTCGAGTTGACCATGTCATTAAATCTTGTAAACATAAGACTCATTGCAGGGTAAGGCATCTTATCGGGACTCAACAGTTTCTGCTCGCCATAAAAAACCTTATCCTCATCGACTCCATGCATAACACTCACATAAAGACCCGGAGAATAGGAATGAAACATGTCTTGATCCGTAATCAGAATCCTTCTTTCTTGAGACAAATAAGAAGCACGAAATTCATCTTTCTCTGAAAATAAGAACATCAAATCCCTAGCATAGCCGTGATCCAACAAGCGTCTCACAACATGTTTAACCATAGGGTCTTCTGCCTCCCCACAAAATGGCGCTGGGAACACATGAAATAAGGGCAACAAATGAACCAGAAAACAATCTCTTGATTTCAATTCATAGCATATTGAAACGCTATACTCTTTTGCCACTCTCTGAAGCTCTGCAGACAATCTAGTCTCTGCCGCTGTATGCTGATAGCCATGAGATTTCAATAAATCAGGAGCCATAGAGGGCTCAAATTTCCAGGCTAGCATCTCCTTAAGAAGCTTACTCCCCGGCTCTACTGCAGATTCAGGTGCTGCAGATTCAGGTGCTGCAGATTCGCCACACCGCACAAGCATAATGGTCATTACAAAAGTAAAAATACCAGTCAAGAATCGGCCCATAAAAACTCCCCTTTATAAGTGCTAAATTTTTTCTCGCTCTAACAAGATTAAAACCTGCCTAACCGCCTCTTTCTCAGCGCAGTTTACCGAGTTTTTTTCTAGTAAAGCCTCCAGAGTTAACTTTGTGGCCCTTTTGGTGATCTGTGTGGTTGAAATTCCATCTTCATATGGATAAGTTTTAAACTTGCCAACCTCCGAAAGCCCTGGATAATACTTTTGAATTTTTTCTTCTGTGTAGTCATCGCCATGCATAACCAAATCAATTTTGTAACGCTCTAGATAGTTAACATTAAAAACAAGGTCGGTTCCTTCAATGACTTCATCCACACCTTTAAAGCTTCTAATTTGATTCGCCCGTTGCTCCAAGTTCATGGCAGGCTCTCGTTTATAGGACTTAATATCACCGCCATTGACCCCCACCACTACCTTGATAGCTTCTGGATGAACATTAAAATGCTCCGCAGCTGCATTCCTGGCCTTCTCAAAAGATCTCTGGTGTCCATAATGTGCCATATCATAGATACCATCCACCCAAACACGGTATTCATTAAGAGACCCCGCAAAAACTGAGCCGCCACTCAAAAAATACAGGATAAAAAATTTGAAAAAAATCATATTTTTTAATATTATACGAGAAAAACACACTGTCAACAGGGTTAAGAACTTATAATCATCACAATTAACGCAGCTTTCAAGCCATTTAGAGCCATGAAGCGCTCACTGAACAATGTCTCAAAGTTTCAACAGGATACACACAGCAAAAAATTAATTTGCTCAGCAGCTGCTTTCAAACGATGAAAAGGCATATGTTCACTGTATGTCTTTTCTGAAAACACTCATTTTTTTGTTTGTATTCTCAGGCTGCTCTCCTGACTCAGGAAACAACAAAAACTTGGTGATCATCTTTGGAGTGGATGGTTTAGGAAGTCATAACTTATGGCGAGGAATTGAGAATGGTGTCTCTGCTCCTGTGGTCCCCAATATCGAGCAAATGAAAGAGACAGGAATATGGACTTCTAAGGCTGCTATTGATGAACTCAATTTCAGTGGACCCAATTGGATGGGGATGCTGACAGGTGCACCTAGTGCTGTTCACGGAGTTCAGACTAATAACTGTGAACGCGGCAACAACCTTGAAACAATTTTTGGCGCTCTCCGACGACAATTCAGGGATCTTCCAATATTTTTAGTGCATGAATGGGATATATTCGCCTGTTATCCCGAGCCAGGCAGTATCACCAAGTTTTTACACACGCGAAACACAACTGAATCTGCACAAAAAACAGTGGATTTACTTACTCAACAAGCTTCAGGTGTTATTTTTATTGATTTTGATGAAGTAGATGCTGCAGGTCATCGTTCCGGAGGAAGCAGCCAAGACTACAAAAATGCCGTAGAGGCCGTAGATCGTGCGATTGGGATTATTCACCTTGCTGCTAGTAATCTGAAATTACTAGATCGTACCTATTTCGTTTTAATTGCTGACCATGGACATTTAGCCAATGGCGGAGGGCATTCTTCATCGCAATTTCCTGTTCCCTTCATTGTTCAAGGACCCACAATTCACTCAGCAGAAATTATTGAATCTATTTCGAATAATCAACTAGCTCCAGTTATCAGCACTCTACTCAACGCCACCCCTTCATTAGATTGGATTGCTCGATTATCACCATTTGAATCCTATTTCTGAAATAGGCGAAATAGGCGTCTGGCACCCACATCTATACAAGTCAGCTCAAAATCTCTTACAAAATGGTTACTTTTCGCCACCTAGACTCCAGCGATGCTCTACGTAGACACACCGAAGAAAATCCCGCTCATTTAACCAAACACTTAGACTCGAACGCTGAAGTTCATGCCCTCCTAATCACTGGGAAACGCAAACATAAAGCAGATTGTGGTGAAGACACCTAACACTACAAGTTGAGAGGTTCGCAATCAATCCCAGGTTTCACCAAAATCCTGTCAAATTTCATGATGCAGCAGAGCAAATCGAGGATTGGCTTGCATTGGATAATGTTTGGGTTCCAGAGCCAACCAATCGTCATCTGGCAGCTTTCAAGCTCGTACTAGGAAATCACACCCAGGATCCAAATCTTATCCCTGATGCCCATCTAGCAGCCTTAGCGGTAGAACATGGTCTAACCGTTTACAGCGCTGACCAAGATTTTGGGAAATTTCAGGGTATTAAATGGAAAAATCCGCTGTCCTGACAGGTCTACCGCAAATCAACGACCTCCAGTTGACCTCACTCGGAAATAAGCGTATTATTTCCGAGTGAGGTCAGCAAATGTACGATCGTCTGGTTAAGCTGCCAAAAAATAAGAGTTTTTTTCTTTTTGGAGCGAGAGGGGCCGGCAAGTCAACCTTGCTCAAGTCAGCCTTTCAAGATGCAAAACCTATGGTGTTCGACCTATTAGACGTGGAATTGGTTGATGAACTGAGTCTGTACCCCAAGCGATTTGTCGACCGCATTGGCAAAAACAGCAATACTGTAATTGTTGATGAAATTCAAAAACTACCCAAGTTACTAGATTATGTTCATGCTCTGATTGAAGAAAAAAAACTCCAATTTATTTTGACAGGCTCTAGCGCCAGAAGACTCAAACAAAAAGGCACCAACTTACTGGCAGGACGAGCTCTGGTCAGAGAACTCTATCCATTTTCAACTTTTGAGCTCCAAGGACATTTTGACCTCACGAAGGCACTTCAGCGCGGGGGACTTCCCGAAAGTTATCTGGCTTCTAGCGACGAAGAATCCAACGATTACTTGCGTTCCTATACATTAACTTACTTAGAGAAAGAGATTCAGCAGGAGCAATGGGTAAGAAAGCTTGAACCATTTCGAAGATTCCTCATGATTGCAGCACAGATGAATGGCAAAATCATCAATCGCTCTATCATCGCCAGGGACTTAGGAGTCGACGATATGACTGTTGAATCCTATTTTGAAATTCTAGAAGATACTTATATTGGCTTCAGGCTACCAGCATTTCACCGTTCACCTCGTAAGCAAATGAAGCAATCGCCTAAATTTTACTTAATCGACCCAGGCTTAAAAAGAAGTCTGGAGCGAACAACACGCGTGCCCTTGTTACCTCAAACCAGTGCTTTTGGAGATGCTTTTGAGCATTGGGTGATTTTAGAATTTTTGAAACTATCAAAATATTTGGCGTTGGACTGGGAGCTCTTTTACGCTCAAACCAAAGAGGGTGCGGAAATTGATTTGGTCATTACCCGGCCAGGTCAACCACTCTTACTGGTAGAAATCAAATCAAAAGAAGTCGTTACGAAAGAAGACGCCAAAACCTTAGAAACTTTAGGGAACGAATACCAAGAAGCCACTGAAAAATGGCTTTTATCTCGAGATCCTGTTTCACAAGAATTTGGAAGCACACAAGCAATGCACTGGTTGGATGCTTTAAAAGGTCGCATCTTACAAGCTTCAAATTAGTTTTGATTTTAAAACCTTAAATGGCGGGGTGGACGGGACTTGAACCCGCGGCCTCCGGCGTGACAGGCCGGCGCTCTAACCAGCCAAGCACCAGTAGGCCGTGAATCGGCCGTTAAAAATCAAGTCACAACACTTGACCTATCAAGGACTTATGCTGTACAAAATTAGATATGAACTTCGATTTTGTCCAACAATTGCGCCATATCACTTCGGATTTGTCACAATGATTCCTCGTTTGTTAGAGCTTCCGAGAGATTATAGCATACTGCTATTTGGGCCCAGAGGTTGCGGTAAGAGCACCCTTGTTCAATCTATTTTTTCGAGCAGCGCAGCGTATCGCATCGACCTATTGGAAGCCAGAGTAGAGCAAGAGTATGCATCCAACCCTGATGAGTTAATACCCGTCATACGGGCCCTTCATCCAAACATTAGCCACGTAATCATTGACGAAGTCCAAAAGGTCCCAAAGCTTCTGGACGTTGTTCATAAGCTTATCGAGGAAAAGGTCCCTCAGCAGTTTGTCTTAACCGGCTCGAGCGCCCGCAAACTAAAACGAGGCGGAGCAAATCTGCTCGCAGGAAGAGCCTTTGTTTATCACCTTCACCCATTTAGTTTTCTCGAGCAAGGAACCAATTTCAACCTGAGGATAGCCCTTGAGTTCGGACAGCTCCCGCGCGTTACACAGCTCCCGAATGCAGCTTCAAAAACGCGGCTACTGCAGACCTATGTTAGCACGTACCTTAAAGAAGAAATAGCTGCCGAACAGCTGGTGAAGAATCTGGCGCCTTTTCGGAAGTTTTTAGAAGTTGCCGCACAAAGCAATGGCAAAATTGTCAATTTTTCGAATATTGCCAACGACACAGGAATCAGTGACCGCACCGTCAAAGAATACTTTTCGATCCTAGAAGATACCCTAGTTGGCTTCTTTTTGGAGCCCTATGCGGGCTCTTTCAGAAAGCGCCTCGGGCAGAAACCTAAATTCTATCTATTTGATTTGGGCGTAGCTCGCGCTCTCAATCGAACGCTCCCTGTAGCGCTTCTACCCCAAACAAAAGCCTATGGCGATGCCTTTGAGCACTTCGTGATTTTAGAGATTCACCGCCTGGTTTCATACTTTCTGCCCGACTATCGTTTGTCATATCTGCACACCAAAGATGATGAAGAAATTGACCTTATTGTCGATCGACCTGGTCAACCTCTGCTCTGTATTGAAATCAAGAGCGCGACAGATCTCACAGAAGACAATTTGAATAAGTTCGCCTCTCTGGTTAGCGGTCTTCCCGGCTCCGAGGCTGTCTGTCTATACAACGGTCAGGTTGAAAAGTTATATGGATCCATTAGAGTTATCCCGTGGGCCGAAGGTATCAAGCGATACTTTTTTCGATCATGACTCTAAAGCGCTGTTTTGATTTTAAAACCTTAAATGGCGGGGTGGACGGGACTTGAACCCGCGGCCTCCGGCGTGACAGGCCGGCGCTCTAACCAGCTGAGCTACCACCCCTTTCATTTGAAAGGGGGAGTTGCCCTTGTAGGCGTATTCAGTGAAGGTACCCGGCACTACAGGTTAACAGGCTTGTACTAACAACCAGTTCGGCATTTTTAATGGCTCTCGCTTGCCAATAGCGTGAAAACATAATAATGTTATTATGTCGTGCATTTTAACATTATGCTTTGGTGAGCCATGAAAAATCTTAATCGCCTATTAACACCCCCGACTGATTCCTTTTTCCTGTTTGGCCCAAGAGGTGTAGGCAAAACAACTTGGGTTCAAGAGCATTTTTCAAATAGTTTACGGCTGGATCTATTGGATAGTCGACTCTTTTTAAAGCTTTCGAAGGAACCCGCTCTTCTATCTGCCATTATCGGAAACCTGCCTAAAAACTCCTGGGTCTGCATTGATGAAATCCAGCGTGTCCCCATGTTGCTCAATGAAGTACAGCGTCTCATGACAGAAAAATCTTTCCGATTTGTACTGACAGGTTCATCGGCTCGCAAATTAAAAAGACAGGGTGCGAATCTGTTGGGTGGGAGAGCCCTCGTTGCCAACATGGAAGGACTTAGCTGCCAAGAATTAGGGGCCCATGCGAACATTAACTCTCTCATAACCATGGGCACCTTACCTTTGGTTGTTAATAAACCTGATCTGGCTAAAGATATTTTGGATGCCTATCTTTCAACCTACATCAAAGAAGAAATCCGCGAAGAAGGTATTATTCGCAAGGTAGAGCCATTCCTAAGATTTATAGAGATTGCCGGAGCAATGAATGCGCAAAAAGTGAACCACCAAAATATCGCGAGAGACGCAATGGTGCCCGGAAGTAATGTCCAGAATTATTTCAGCATTTTGGTGGATACATTGGTGGGCCATTTCCTTCCGGCATATCGGCCTGCCCTTAAAGTTCGTGAAGTTAGTCATCCCAAATTTTATTGGTTCGACCCCGGCGTGGCCCGGGCTGCAGCAGGGATGATGCGCGAAGAGATTGAGCCCGTTAGTCTTGGCTATGCATTGGAAACGCTTGTATATCATGAACTCAGGGTATTTAATCAAACCCACAATAAGCATAGAAATATTTATTTTTATGAAACCGGAGCCGGATCTGAGATTGATTTTGTGATTGAAAACCGCAAAAAAACGCACTCTCAGAAAGCCTCCCTGGTATGTATTGAGGTTAAGAATTCAAAAACCTGGAACAGTAGTTGGGAATCAGCTATTCGAAGCGTTCAAAAAGAAAATAAAGTAATTGTCGAAAAAGCCATCGGGATTTACCGTGGCCATGAAAAGCTCGAGTTTGAAAACTTTACTGTCTATCCAGTTGAGCAGTTCATAAGATTTCTGTACCAGGGAGCAATTTTTTAGAATTGTTTTGATTGCCAACCTTAAATGGCGGGGTGGACGGGACTTGAACCCGCGGCCTCCGGCGTGACAGGCCGGCGCTCTAACCAGCTGAGCTACCACCCCCTTATGCACTTAAAAGGAGGAGTTGCCCTTGTAGGCCGATTCAGTTAAACCCGTCAATAGAGGAGTTTTCGATTATGCAAATTTCAGTTACTTTTCGCCACCTGGACTCCAGCGATGCCCTGCGCCAACACGCAGAAAACAAGCTCGCTCACTTGACCAAGTACTTAGATCCGGCTGCCGAAGCTCATGTTGTTCTGAGTGTTGGGAAACACAGTCAAAAAGCGGACATCCAAGTCTCTTCACATGGCATGTTCATGCGCGGTAAAGAAGAGTCCGGAGACATGTACAACTCGATCGAAAGAGCGGTCGAAAAACTCGAAAAGCAGGTTAAACGCTACAAAGACAAGCTGGTTGGTCACAAACCGCGCGAAGGTGCCAAACTCAAAGTTAAGTTCAACACAATCGCCGAACACGAAGTTGAGACTGCACCTGCAATGCCTAAAGACATTCTAGAGACCAAAGAAGTCTTTGCTAGGCCCATGGGTGTTGATGAAGCCGTCATGCAAATGGACCTTTTGGGCAGTGAAATTTTGGTATTCCTCAATGCTAAAACCGAGCACCTCAACATCATCTACCGCAAAAAAGGCCGCGGTTATGGCCTAATCGAAACCCTGTGATTGCCATTACTGGACTATCCGGCGCCGGGAAATCCACCGCCGCCAAAGTTTTGGAAGATGCTGGCTACTTTGTCGTAGACAATTTGCCGGCAGAACTCCTCACGCAGTACATGCGTCTTGAAGAGCATGGGGCTCATAAAAAGCCCCTGGCCTTTGTGATTGATTCCCGAGAAGCCGAGCACCTCAAGGAGTTTTGCGACCGCTGGCTGAGCTATTCGCATGGGTCTTTATGGTTTTTTGAAGCCTCAAATGCCACCATCATTAAGCGCTTTCAAGAAACTCGAAGGCCCCACCCCTTAGATGCAAACGGCCAGGGTGTCCAAGAGGGTATTGAAGCCGAGCGTGAGGTACTCGAACCGCTCAAGGCTCTGGCTGACCAGGTAATTACGACCGATGCCTTTGGGCCTCATGATTTAAAAGCCCATATTAAAGGGCTATTAGATAAGCCCCACGGCCTTAATATCACCCTTCTGAGTTTTGGCTTCAAGCACGGGATCCCGGAAGAGCTCGACCTGTGTTTCGATGTCAGATTCTTGAAAAACCCCTATTTTGTTGAAGGACTTCGAAGTCTCACGGGTCTTGAAAAGGCGGTGCAAGAATATGTTCTATCGTTTCCAGATGCTGGTGCATTTTTAGAAAAAACCGCTGAGTTGCTGGGGTTCTTGATCCCGCGCTATGAGGCAGAAAACAAAACCTACCTAACCATTGCGATTGGGTGCACCGGCGGGAAACACCGCTCTGTCGTTCTATCCAGAGAACTTTCGCGCCGGCTAGAAGCTTTGGGATATGCGCTTCGAGTCAAGCATCGGGATATTGTCAAATGAGGTACCTCGCTCTCGCTTTGCTTCTTGCCTGCGCACCAAAGCCCGAACCCAAACCAACTTACATTCAAGCTGAAAAGCTCTTTGAGAAACAAGACTTCATTGCCAGCGCCACCATGCTCTCTAAATTGTTAGATGAAGAGCCCAAACTCCCAAGAGCTCGCAATTTACTGGCCCGATGCTTCTTCTTCTTGGGTAATCCAGACCGCAGCATCGAAGAGCTATCGCTGGTCTTAAACTATACTCCCGTTGCCAGTGAAGAAAGCCTAGATGCCCTATTTTTGCTAGGAGCTGTCAGTTTAGAAGCTCCTCAGCTGTCTGAAAAAAACCGCCTCAAAGGCCAGAAAGCCTGGGAGTTCTATCTCAAAGTAGCCCCAAAGAGTCAGCTCAAAGATCAAGTGACTCAAGGCCTCGCTGAAATGCGAGCTCTGAAAAACCCAGCAAAAGCAACCGAGCTAGCAAGAGCTTATGTTCAAAAAAGTCAGCCTGGCAAAGCTCTTTCAATCTTTGAGCGCATTACACGATCGAATCCTAATTATGTTCCGGCATGGCACTACCAAGGTATGGCGCATATTATGTCCGGAAATCCAAAAGCCGCTGTCCAAAGCTGGCAAGAGGTCTTACGCAAAGATCCTGTTTATGCCAAGAAATTTAAGCTAGATGAGCGCATTCGCGTGGCGGAGAATTTATGACTGAAGTTTTAGAAACCCTGGAAGGCTGGTACATTTCTCATGATTTTAGATACTTTGATTGGGCTGCTTGGGGTGAGCTTTCAGAACGAGAAAAGCAAGAAATCTTAGAAAACTTCAGAGCCACTTATCATGCGGCCGATGCCCACAATACACATCGCTCCGGCTCTTTCGGAATGTATGAAATTTTGGGTGCTAAAGCGGATTATCTCTTCCTAAACTTACGCTCCAGCTTGGAAGAGTTGGCGGACGCAGAACGCGCATTTTCAAAAACCACTTTGTCACAGTTTATGCCCAAGTCTTATGCTTACACGGCTGTGGCTGAGTTGAGCAATTACGTGCACAGCACAGAGACTCGAACCCCTGAAGCCCAGGCGATGATTGATAAACGTTTAAAGCCTGCTTTGCCTGAGTTTAATCACGTTTGCTTTTACCCCATGAACAAGCGCCGCGGTGAGACCGAAAACTGGTACACGCAAAACTTAGAAGAACGTAAGCGCATGATGCGCGACCACGGGATGACTGGGCGAAAATATGCGGGCAAAATCGTCCAAATGATCGGCGGTTCAATTGGGTTTGATGACTGGGAGTGGGGCGTAACTCTTTTCGCTAACGAAGCACTCGATATCAAACATATTGTGACTGAGATGCGTTTTGATGAAGTCAGCGCCCGTTTTGCAGAGTTTGGACCCTTTTACCTGGGAAACCGTGTGACTCTTGAGCATCTGAGGAACTTAATTTGACACGGGTTGTGGTCAAAATTGGCAGCCAGACCATTGTAGACAATTCTGGTGCTCTCAATGTATCATGGCTGTCGGACTTGATGCGCCAAATCACAGAGCTTAAACAAGCCGGTTTTGATATCGTACTCGTGAGTTCTGGCGCTGTTGCTTCAGGATCTGGACTCACATCCACCCATAAGCCTTTGTCTTGCAACTCAGAGGTCGCTAAAAGACAAATTCTGGCAAGCCTTGGGCAAGCTAAGTTAATCGAGACCTATAATGGCTTACTCCTGAAGCATGGCCTACTGGCGTCACAAATCCTACTCACCAAGCAAGATTTCAAGACCAAAGAGCATTACCACAACATCACACTGCTCTTTTTGGAGCTCCTGGCTCAAAATCATATTTTACCAATCGTCAATGAGAACGACACGGTGGCTATCACAGAGCTCATGTTTACCGACAATGATGAACTAGCAGGTCTTGTGGCCACACTCGTGCGCGCAGAAGCTCTGGTGATTCTAACTAATGTGGCCGGTATTTATGATAGAAATCCGAGTGACCCTGATGCACGAGTGATTCGATCGATTAATGCCCAAAAAAATAAATGGCCCAAAATCACAGCATCCAAAAGCGAACTTGGTCGAGGAGGTATGCAGAGCAAGCTAGCAACCGCAAAACGTATGGCTAAAGCAGGCATTCGAACCCATATCGCGAGCGCTAGCGAACCTGATTGCCTCACTGGACTGCTTCGCCATGCTCGCAGTGACGTTGGAACTACTATTCTGCCATGACAAATTTATTTGAGAAAGCTCAAGGTGCAAGCCGAACCCTGGCCGGGCTATCAGAAGAAACCAATCAAAACGTTCTATTAGATTTTGCAAAACGTTTACGTGTACATCAAGCTGATTTGCTGGCCGCGAATCGTTTGGATTTAAAGGCGATGCCTGAATCAGACCCTCGGTATGACCGATTGCTCTTAAATAACTCTCGCATCGAAGCAATGGCTGAGGCAGTTGAAGCTGTGGCGCACCTGCCCTCCCCTTGTAGTGTGATCCTCGAAGAAAATACACGTCCCAATGGTCTTTTAATTCAACGCATGAGTGTTCCTCTCGGTGTTGTAGGCATGATTTATGAAGCCAGGCCCAATGTGACAGCTGATGCATTTGCTTTGTGCTTTCGCTCTTTAAACGCTTGTGTTTTGAAGGGTGGCAGCGAAGCACAACACTCAAACGAAGCCATCATCAAGCTAATTCACCAAGCACTAGAGACGTTTGGCCTGGATAAGCACTGCGCTGTTTTATTGCCTGCAGAGCGCTCAGCAACGCAGGCCTTGCTGGAAGCAGATAAGTTTGTGGATGTTATTATCCCCAGAGGAAGTCAGCAATTAATCGACTATGTTCGAAAAAACGCCCGGGTACCCGTGATTGAAACCGGTGCAGGTGTCGTTCATACTTACTTCGATAAATATGGCGACATCACCAAAGGCAAAGCGATTATCGACAATGCCAAAACCAGGCGGGTCAGTGTTTGCAATGCTTTGGACACACTTTTGATTCATCAAGACCGTCTAGAAGACCTCCCAGCGTTGCTAAAACCCTTGCGAGATAAAGGCGTAGAAATTTGCGAAGAATACGGCCAAGAATTTCTTTCCATGAAAATGTCTATTCGGGTGGTGGCTAATTTAGAAGAAACCCTAGAGCACATCCAACGCTATGGGTCCAAACACAGCGAAGCGATTATCACTGAAGACCAAGAAACCTCAGAACGGTTCTTAAAACAAGTTGATGCGGCAGCTGTCTATGTAAACGCCTCTACTGCATTTACCGATGGTGGAGAGTTCGGACTAGGCGCTGAAATAGGAATTAGCACCCAGAAACTCCATGCCCGAGGGCCTTTTGCTCTCAAGGCCCTCACAAGCTATAAGTGGCTGATTAGAGGACAGGGTCAGACACGCCCCTGATATCCCCAGCGCAAACTTCAAAAACTTGGCTAGGCATCCAACCATTAGGCAACATTGACAAATGCGTTGTCGTCACCAAAGTTTGAGCTTCCAAATGCGTCACCGTTTCTAAAAGCCTCGCCGCATAATTAGGGTCGAGTTCTCCAACAATATCATCCAGCAACAATACAGGTTTAAGACCACGTCTAGCATATACTGCTTGGAGTTGAGCAATTTTGAACGCAAGCACAATCAATCTTGCTTGACCCCTGGAAGCTGTAAATCGTGCTGGGTGGCCATTTAAATTGACATCCAAGTCGTCCAGATGTGGACCTCGAAGTGTCGTTTTACGTGCACGCTCCTCGCCTAGAATCTTTGCTAAAGCAGTTTTCAGATCGCCAGCACTGGTTGGAGCATAATCCAGACTAGCCAACAGTTGGCCATCTGAAAGTTGCTGCATAGCCTCAGTAAAATAGGGTTTCATGATATCGAGAGCCTCAAAACGCAGGCGTTCTAATTCACGAGCAATCCCAGACAAAACTTCGGTGAAAGATTCTAGTTCTTTAAGATCTACGATGGGCTGCTTGAGCAAACGGTTGCGCTGAGCCAAAACTCGATCGTACTGACGATAATAGAGAACATAGTTAGGACTCAAACTTGCGCTAGCTTGGTCCAAGAGCCGCCGCCGCAACGCAGCACCTCCTAGAATCGCACCTAAATCTTCCGGCACAAAAGATACCACAGATACTTTTTCAGCTAATGCCTGGCTGTCGCGCGTCGGCTTTCCATTAATTTTAACTTTTTTGCCATCAGGCGTAAGATCTATTTGAACCTGTGTATTCTCAAACTCAGCCTGTATACGCGCATGTGTTTCGCCAAATTGAATCAAATCACTGGTATGCCGAACAGCTCGCAAGGGTCTCAGTTGGAGTGCTAACGAAATTGCGTCCAGCAAATTAGTTTTGCCTTGGCCGTTAGCGCCAACAAATACAGTCATACCCGGGCCGAGAGAAGCCATAATAGATGCCAGGTTTCTAAAACAAGTAACTTTGATCGATTTAAGATTCACGCTCTTTTAGTGCTGCTTCGAGTCTGAGCTGATAATCTGCTTTAAGTTTTTTGTCTGTCTCAGCACTCACCAAGCTTTGCAACACTTCGATACGTTGTTCATCAGTTTTTGCAATAGCTGGCTTTGATGCATTCTGCTCACGCATAAATGTACTCAAATAATCGAGAGCAAGTGCCTTGAGAGGCATTTCGGAGTCTTCAGCCACCAGACGCTTAAGCATGTTGATTGAATTGTCGAACTGCCCACCAGCCCACAGCATCAGACCATAAGTCAGTCGCGCTTGAGCTCTAGCTTCACAATCCACCGTGCAAACCGCTAGCTTGGAGAAAATTGCCTTTGCGCCTTCTAAATCATGCTGCTCATGAAGCATAAAAAGCGCTGTTCGATACAGCGCATTGACTGAGTCAGCAGAGTCTCTAGACAAACTCAGAACTGCTTTCTTAGCTTTTTCAACTTCAGCCAAGGCTCGTTCTAGATTCGAAAGCAGTTCTGCAGGTGTAGCCATAGTATCTAGTGTTATGACATTTAAACGGTCTTGTTTGCAACCTGTCTGCGGCGCCAAATTGCTCCGCCTGCCATCATTGCCAGCACAGCAGCAAAAACAGCTATGTTCGCAGGAGTTCCTGTTGAGTTGTTTTTACAGTTCTGAAGTTTGGATGTATCAATCTGACAGCCCAGCGTTATGCCTGCTGGTCCCGGGATTTCGACGCAAAACCCGATGCTCACAGAACCACCTTGAAATTCAATGGTACAGTTAGCACCTACAGATTTACCATCGCAAGCCTCAGCTTGAGCGCGGTAAAAGCTTGGAACATCCTTAACAATTGTCTTACCGGTACCTTTGGAGGTATCGCCCGCGAAGGACATACTCGAAACGAGAGCCAACCCCAGGACTAAAAGCTTATTCTTAAACTTGCGCATATTTTCTCCTCTCAAAGAGTGATATGCGCTCACAGAACATATTGGCTTAGATGATCACTTTATAACCCCTCTACGGCATCTCCTACCATTCGAAGCAGTTCGATTAACATCATACGCTCGCGGACATCCTCTTTTGAAGCCAGATTCCTGGTGTCATTAAGTATTAAATATCCTGGCGAAAGCTCTACCGAATCAAGGATCGAAGCTCTGTACTTCAGGTGACTACTTGGGTCCTCAAACAACACCTGCTTGTCTGCGGCGCTACGGCTTGGATCCTGTTTGCTACCAGCGAGGGTAATACGTGCACGTTTAGCGAAATCCAACTGACCATCCATTGGGCTTGTGAAATTAACCATTGGCATCAGTAGTCCATAATGGCGCATTGCCCAGGAACTGCTCGATTTGATGCGCGGATAAGCCTCATTCTTTTTAGACAGTGTTACCAAAGGTCGATATTTAATCGTTGCCTTACCCTCCTCAACAACCACCTCTGGGGAGTTTTCAAAATTTTTATCCAATACAAGATTAGTAAACAACCCAATCATCTCTGGCGCAAAAACCCTGTAATAACCTATCGAAAATGCTCCACGATTAAATTGGTCTGAAAAGTCTCGCATAAACCTGGCTCGACTATCCGTCAGTGCCTGCATTGCTAGAAGCTTGTCATACATATGACCAATGTTATTTGGTTTGAAGAAGAAACCTTGGCTGTAATGAGTATCATAATATCTGCCTTGGTCTAAACCAATCTCGATTGGCTCTAAGCATTCCGAAACTTCTGACTCTGGGACATAAAGCTTTTCTTTTGTAAGACAGTATTTTCCTGGTTCAACACTCTGCAATACTTTTCCAAAGAAGTTTAGCCCTTTATATGCCGCTGCAGACCAATCTTGAACAAGCGGCCAAATACTCATGGACGTTTTGTGATAGTAGTACAGATACCTAAATGGGTTAAGCATAGGCCTATAGGTTCGGTCATACAGCCTAGCCATATAGTTTTCGGGACTGATAGAAATTCGATCTCGTCTAAAGCTATTAAGCCAGTAGTAGTTTTCATAAAGTTCAGCAGCATTGTCGACGATTTCTTCTGAAGAAGCCCCCATATCCCATCGATTGCAATTTAAAGACACGCCAGAAGCATAAGCATCTGAACAGTACTGATAAGGAACCTCAAAAAGGATTGGCTGACCTTTTTTACCAAAAAGCTTTCGTCCACTTGAAACATAAAGCTCTTGAAATGAGACATCTTTACGTTTGTAAAGATTTTCAGGTTTCGGCTCGACACCCAGGGACCTCACATCTACTACAGCATTCTCACCACGGTCATAAGCATCTTTGATATCTTGATAATGCGCTTTAAGACTCTCATTCACTCCCTGACCCGCATAGAGGTATGGCAGATCCTTATAGTGGAATAGTTTACTGTTGCTTGCCCAGTACGCTGGAACAAAGTCACCTCCAGACTGGTCAAACACCTCTACTTTATCACCGTAGCCGAATTTAATTGCAGCGCGGTCGTACAAACCAATGCCCGCAAAATCACTATTAAAGCGCTGCATATAATCCATGATTGATGAGTACTGGAGTTCTGATTTACGCTTCACGCCAGCCTTCCAGAAATCTGGAAAGAAATTCATTGCATCATATGAGCCCATGAAATTGTGTCTTAGACCTAATGTATGTCCTATCTCATGTGCAACAACGCCTTTGAATATGCTGGCCCTAATGTAGTGGTAGGCTTCCATCCATGACTTATCTCTCAGCTGTTCAGCTAAATCAGCGACTTGAGGCTCCAAGATCTCAGCTGAGTAACATGCATTGTGCTTGCCCCAAAAATCCAGCTTCTGCTCAAAGGCATTCTGTTTAGCCTCCCACGCAGAAGGTATGAACTCCTTCAGAAGATACTTATTCTCGAGACCCAGTGGTTTTAAAAGCTCCCAGTTGCTTGGTGTTCCGTCAGGAATTTGAACCAAAAAATCTTCTTTTTTAAGATGCGCAGTTCTACTGCCTACTAAATTTTTAAAATCCTTGGCGACTTGAACAGAAACTGCCTTGGGGTCATCCCTCGTTAATTCGGCAAAGTTTGTTTTGCCATTAAGACCATAGACAATGTCTGCACCCATGCTTGCATAGGTATCCAAACTTGGACCATATAGATTAACAGAGGCCTGAATAATTTCTCCTGTGAGAGGGTCTGCAAAACTTGGGCCATACCCTAAAGGACCGGCTAATTCAGCCTTGTTGGTGTAGTTAATAATGCTGTACCGGACATCGCCCAATTGCTCCCAAGCAAATACTTTTGGAAGTTTGCGATCCAGGGAAATCCATTCCAGAACAGCGCAGATCTCTTCTAGATTGCCAACATCTATTTGTTCAACACCATAGCGTTTCATCTCAGAATGAATGCCATTCTCTTCAACAAACTTCGAAATGTTCTGAGCATTACAAGTATTGCGACGAATCTGGAACATATCATCCACACCCGTCACAGCTTTAAATGCCGAGCTCCAATCCTTAGCAACCTCTTCAGCAGAAGAAATCAAATCTTCAGGGAATTGAACATTCAGATAGTAAATGATTGGTTTTGGTTTTGTCTTCTCTGCATCTCCCCATAGGTTCCAGCGATTGATGAGTTGTTCGCGTCCCGCAAGAGTAAACCCATGCTGACGATCAAAACGAAACTTCTCAGTTCTGAAATAACCAAACCGAGAAAAAACTGGGATCTGGTGTTGTTTACATTCATCTATGTTGTGACGAGAAGGGTCACAGATTTCTGTTCCAGAAGGCCCAGAATATGTCCAGAGTTCCTGCGTATTAACACAACCTTCTTCTCCTTTAACGCACAGCTCCTTGCCCTTTTGGCCATATTCCAAAGGAACAAAATCTGGATACGACTTTTGTTCATAGGTACTTGGTTCAACCTTGCGAAATGACATTTTCATTTTCACGCGAGAGGCTGCGCAATTCCATTCACCAACAGCATGACAAGCCGACTCGCTAGGTTTAACCAACGCTTCTTCTGTCAGCTCAATATAGTCTTTGCTCACACGGGCCCTGTAAGGCTCCCTCGGATTGGTATCCCGTCTTATTTGCGCAAAGCTCTGAGCAGTAAACCAGTCATTGCAATTAACATCTGGTGCTAGGTTTTTTGACCAATCAACAGACATGTATCGCCGCTGATGCCATTTTTTATCAAAATCGTTTTCAGAGATAACGTTGCTTTCTGCACCCGTTAGTTCATTGTACTCGCGCTTTGGCTCAAAATGCTTGCTGATTCGAAATGCCGCAAGCATATGCTGACTACCCGGATTACTTCCTTCTGTCCCCGGAACTTTTTCGTATGAACGATACGCATAAAGCATTTTCTCTGTGACTTCAAAACGAATGCGGTCATTTAAACAGGCACTACCAATAAATGAACTTGCATTATGATACTGCTTATCGACAATCGAAGTCCCAAGATACCATTCGCCCTTCAAAGCTTCCTTATCAACATATCCACCGCCAACACGGTTAATATCTTTCGCTACCTGACAGGAGCTAAGAACTAAGATCAAAGATGTAATACCCAATATTCTCATTTCTATGCTCCTAGTTCAAAGAAGTGTACCGATGATAAAATCTTCGGATATCATCCACAAACCCAACCGCGTTTTCAAGTTCTACTCGTTTATCGTCAATTTTGAGTTTAAGTTCTCTTGCTGAACACTCTTGGTAGAATGGCTCTTTACATTTAGCATTCGAAGCAGAACAACAGTCTCCATCCACTGACCGAACAATACACTTACAAGACTGCTGTGCTTTTTTATACTCAGCGTCATCGCTACACTTTTGAAGAACCCCTAATTCATCCTTGATTTGGTTTAGTTTTTTCAAATAGTCGTAGGCAGTTGATGAATAGCCTGACTTAATAGCCCAATAACTGTGATTGCTATACGGATGCACGAAAGTTATTTTAGCGCTGTCACTCGTAATATAATCTCCTCGAATATCGTCAGAATCTCCTTCCATGCCAATGCGAAGTGAGTGGATGGGGTTGAGCTCAGTTCCTTGCTGGACTGACAGTAAAGCCGTTTGGTAAAAGAGAGCTCTATAAGAAAGCATATTTGCAGTAGCAGGCATAACCGGCACAAATCCTGCATAGTCAGCCTTCTTCAAAGTGTTGACTTCAAGAATATTGCGATGGGTTAAATCACCTTTCGAATCCATAAGTGGCCCCAAAGCTTCCCAATCTGAACGAATCATTTTGGAAAAAATATCTGAGACTTCGGCAGGGAAGAGACGATACCAGCTCATTTTGAAGAGACGGTTATCTTTAAGGTTGTCTACTCTTGGGAAGACACTTCCAGCAGGTGTCGACAAGAAGTAGCTGGCATACATTTTCGCATAGAAACTTCCAACGTAGTTTAAATGGTACTCTTCGTAGTCATTGTTCAAGCCAAAAGAAAATGGTCTACCATCTCCTAAAAAGACAGTTCCATAGCTATGCCCAGGTACCGCACTCAACTCTTTCTTTGAATTCTCAACTGTCACATTTTCGAGAGTACAGTCATCAAGATCATCAACCGGCCGCATGATACCGGGCTTGTCATGTGTTGTTAGATGAGCACCAGAAACAGGGTGACCTAACACATGCGAATAATGGTTAAGGCCTGTTGCCACAGCAGCGAGGTAGTCTTTGCCTGCATCGGATTCTTTGAACCCTGGGTAGGTCAAGCTGTAATATCCATACCAACGCATAATCTGATTAAAGTCTTCAAAGATTCCAAGATCTCTGGAAACAACATTCGACATGTCTGTATCGAGATTCCAAATACGATTCCGAGCAAAGTGAGTCAGATAATAGTGCGTCCAGTATTCTGTTCGATTTCTTGCAGCTCTTCCGCGCATGTCAGCACCAAAATCGAATGCTCTACAAATACTGTCAAACGTTCCACTTGAATCAATACAGAACCTATAAGGTACCCGGTCTGCAATCTGAGCCCCACGTTCATATTTCACCCATTCTCGTTTGTTAATTGAATCTTCATTAGGCACGAATCCTTTGGGAATTTTTTTCCAATCATTCAAGAATAGCCAGCGCTTCGTATCTTTCTTTGCCTCGGTTGAAAGCGACCCAGCAGGAAATTTCTCAACGAGTTGACCATATCCAAAGAAAATTGCGGCTTTGTCATATTTCCCCAAACCAGCCAAATCTGCATTCCACGAAGGTAAATAGTCCATGATTGAGGAATACATAAACTCTGGTTGCCTCAGACAATCTTGCGTTGAGATCAATCCACCGAAAGCGGCTTTTGAATCTTGTGCACACGAACGAAGAGCTTTGATGAGCGCAGAATCCTCATCCAGCACAACACCCGCGAGAGCAAGAGCATCCGGAATCTTCGGAGGCAACTTCTGGCCTCTCCAAAAATCAGGATGATAGTTGAGCGGATCTGCTGAACCAGCCATATTATGAGTTAAGCCCATATTATGCCCCACTTCGTGAAGCATCGTTGCCATATAAATTGACTCTCGAATCTTCATGAATCTAGATTTTGATGACTCATTCTTGTACTGAAACGCCATTCCAATCGCCAAATTATCTACAAATTCGGGAGGGTCAGACACAGTCATTGCTTGTTTGTGGAAACGAGACTCTCGCTTAAAATAGTCTTTAAGCGGATCTATTTTTTCAAGATGCAACTTGCTTACCAAAGGCGTGTGATTAACTGCCGCGAGTCTTGAATCTACTTCTTCTGAAGACATGCGTTCCACAGACTGTTTTGCCAAATGCCGATTGATTTTTTGCATTGCGTCATCATTTGGCAACATCATTTCATCGTGTTTGATCCTTGAAACCGTTTGTGCCACATGACGCTGAACATCAGACCCTAAAATGAGGTCCCTGAACTTTGCCTTACCCATCATCAGATCAATCAGTTCAGACGCTTGTTGAGCTCGCCTATCGATGTACCAAAGATTCACATTTGCTTGAGACTGAATAATCTCACCCGTCTCCATATCCGCAAACATCGGGCCCAAACCACTCCAGTTGGTAAAAACACGCTTACTAACAAGATTCAGAAGATTGTATCGAAGATCACCCGAGCGTTGGTATCTAAATGGCGTCTTACTATCTTTTGTTTCGTATTCCAGTGCGGCACACATGCTTTCAAGATCTTCGAGTGCTGCTGTCTCAATTTGATGATTTTCAGAAAACGACTTATCCGAGCTCATATTATTGGCTAAATCAATTCTCTTACGAATATCGCCCAAGCTTTTCTTAGATAAATCTTCGACTCTAGATTTTAAATCACCTTGCAGAATTTCCTCAAGATTTTCCAATCGACAATCATTCTCTCGCAGAATCCACATATTTGGAACTTCATCAAGTTTTTTGAACTTTTCTCGTTTCATTTGGAACACAAGTTCACGAAACACTTTGTTCCACTCTGATTCAACACGACGAGATGCGTTCAACAAAGACTTTGGATGCGTAACACTTGTGTAATAAATGATTGGTTTCGGAGAACCATCATCATTCCAGATATTAAATCTTGTAACACTCTTGTTCTTATTTTTCTCAAGTGACCCGCGTTGATTGTCCCATTTCTGTTGGCCATAAAATGACGTTCTATAGAAACCAAACTGGTCAAACAAATCATCTTCGTAGTTGAGAGCCTGATAATTAGATTTCTCAGGTTTCTTCATAAATGAGTAGCGAATATCGAATACTGGAGCTGCTTCATCCATTTGGAACGGCTCCCCATAGTAACTGTAGTACTGTAGGACATCGACTTTCACACCCTGGCGCGTGGTGATTTCAAAGTATCCATCTTCAAACCTAGAGCGCTTTGGATTTGACGGGTTGTTTTGATCAATTGCGAAAGCGTTATCCCTGTCAATATGATCTGAGCTCCAAAAACTATAAGTCTCATCGGATCGTTTCAAGTCTTCCACCACGTTTTGACTGAAATCAATCTTCATGAACCTGCGCTTGTACCAAGAACGATCACTCGTATTTTCAACGATCAGATTTCCCTTAGCGCTTGTCATAGGGTCATAGTTTTTACCGATATCTAGATGGCTCAGGATTTTAAAGGCAACAATCGGAGCGCCTCGATACACCTCTTTCCCACCTGCGCTAAGCTCTCCCTCGCTTCCGGGAACAGAAGAGTGAGCCCGCCAGCCAATTAGATATTTTTCAGTAATATCCCAACGAATAACTTCGGGGTGTAGCCATGTCCCTTCCGCCATTGACAACGCTTGTGATGCCGCTGGAGTATCCACAACGGTCATTCGGTAATACCACTCAGGACTCAATTTTCCGCTCTCCCAGTTTGGATTAAACTGAGACTTGTCATAAAAGTTATCAACGACACGATTAATGGGGCTGTTGCGTTTAGAACACGACAACACAAGCAGTATTAAAAGCAAAGTCCATTTTACATGCTTCATCTTAAATCCCTACGGTTGCTTGGAGAAAAAACTGGGTTTGATTGTTGCTCGGTGTCGCGAAATCAAAGAATGGAAATGCTAAATCTCCACTCCGAGTATAAGCTGCCTGCATGCTCATCACGCCGGCTGACAACGATAAGTCTGTTTGAATAGGTACGCGGTACCCATATGAAATACGCCCTAAGGTTGCCTCGGTAAAACTTTGGCTCGACGAATTATCTGCATGAAGCTGTGGTTTATCTGCCAACGGCCTTAAGAAGTTGATAAACCAACCGAGGCCCAAACCCACAGAGTGTGTTTTGTTCGACCAACCCAAAGACCACATATTGTTGAGGCCCAACATCGTTTGACGACCAGCGATTCGGCATGTCCCATTACCCAAGTCATCCTCATAATTTTTAACAATCGCCAATCCCTGGATCACTTGACCAACATCTTGTTCAATATTTTGTGGATTAATGACGGTTCCAGGAAGTTTTTCACATGGTGCGCTGATCGAACTATCCGAATATATCCAACCTGTTAGCGACGGTGTCCAGCCTGCTGAAAATCCCCATTTAGACCATCGCATCGGGATATTAAAACCAAGCCCCATCACCCGATTAATCTTCTGTGACAAATACGACACCGGTGCGTTCAGCGTTACCCCAGCACCAAAAGATAAGCCTGTCTGCTCATGTCTTAAAATTGTCGGCATAAATGCTTCAAGATTGAGATCCGAGAGTGAAATCCGGTTATCAAAATCAGAAGCAGTCGTATTGTAGGAGCTTAACCACCAAAAACCAATTATCTCTGAAGCTGAAAGCGTAATCTCTGGCATCCCCCAGAATTTCGGCAGCCTATAAGTTGGATTAATTGCAATCGAGGTCGACCATGATGGCTCATTTGAGTAACCGGCCACAAATGTTCCAATGCCTACCGAGTTCCCCAGTGAACTCGATAAGCCCCAGCGTTTCTCTAACTCCTCATCCTGGGCATACAGAATCCCAGAAACCGACAAAGCTAGAAACAATCGAGATAATAAGACCATCAACGGGTTCCAACAACCAAAGAGCCCGCCGTATTCCTTTCCAAAAATACTTGTCAAACGCTATAACAACACTGAGGTGATTAGATGACACAACCTACTCCATCAGAAGCTCTCGAACGATTAAAAGAAGGCAATAAGCGTTTTACCAGCGGTGTAAAATCCGTAGAGTCACTACTCGCCTATTCCAAAATGGCAGAACTTGCCGAAAAAGGACAAACTCCTTTTGCCATTATTCTGACCTGTTCAGATTCGCGAAGCCCAGTCGAGCTGATATTCGATGAAGGTCTTGGAGATCTATTTGTTGTACGCGTTGCAGGGAATGTCGTGGCACCGAGTTTAATTGCAAGCATGGAATTTGCGGTCGCAAACTTTCATTCCGCTGTTGTTGTTGTTCTTGGACACACCAAATGCGGTGCTGTAGATGCATGCGTCAAGCACGTTGAAAATCCAGGACAAGAACTCCCTTCAGTGCATCTAGAAGAGCTGGTTGGCAGGATTAGACCTGCGGTAGAAAAAACACTGGCCCGAGTTAAAACAAACCACAAAGAAAAAGTAGAAAGTTCGATTATAGAGAATATTTTTAGAAGTCGAACTCTTTTACTTGATCAAAGCAAAATTATCCGAGATGCAGTCGCGAGCAAAAAGCTTTTAGTAGAACCAGCTGTCCTAGACATTCAAACAGGGATTGTTAAGTTTTTATCTTAGAGATGACTATGTACCGATTAGACCGCGAAAAATTTACAGCCAAGCCTTATGTATTCTTATGGGCACTTTTAGGATTCCAAGCTGGTTTCATTAACGCCTTTGGTTTTCTTTCTTGTGGTCGTTACGTTTCTCATGTCACTGGCTTTGGAACGCAAATCGGTGTTTCACTCGCGAGCTCACATTTTTGGTTTGCTCTGGAGCTCTTAGGCTTTCCTTTGTCCTTTATATTGGGAGCATTTACAAGCGGAGTGTTAACCATTGCTCGGATTGAACGTCAACAAAGACCCCATTTTGAGCTTTTAATCGCCGCAATGCCAGTCATTATACTTTTTTTGGTTTTTTTAGGAACCACAGGGTTATTTGGTCCTTTTGGAGAGCATTTGGTAAGTATCCGTGATTTCGTTTTGCTCTTTTCTCTCTCGTTTCTATGCGGACTTCAAAATGCCTGTTTTGCAATTATGACCAGAGGACAAATTCGCACAACACATTTAACTGGCATCAGCACCGATATTGGTTCTGAACTTGCGCGCATTCACCTCGGAAAACTGAGCGGAAAAGAGCTTGAAATTAGTCAGAGAGCCAACTTCTCTCGGATAGCAACATTCGTTGCCTTTGCAAGCGGTTCAATTATCTCTGTAATTGTGTGTCAAAGAATCAATTATCTTGGCCTGCTTGTACCATTTTGCACTTCGATTGTTGTCTTGTTCTCAGTGCGACTTGTCACCCGATTTCTGGACATGCAAGAACTCAACGGGAAATCGTAGCAATATCTTGGTGAATCTGGTTTTTTAACGCCTCAGCTGACTCGAACTTCATTTCAGGACGAATAAAACTTAGCAGTTCAATCTCAATGTGCTTTCCATAGATATCTTCTGCGAAGTCCAAGAAGTGCGTTTCTACAAAAGTCTGAGCGTCTCCACCAAACGTGGGCCGATGTCCAATATTGGTCACGCCTTTAACGCTCCCCCAACGGACTTCATAAACCCCGCAAGGTGGTAAAACTTCCTGTTCAACTGCTAAATTCGCCGTAGGAAAGCCAAGTTGATGCCCACGCTTAGAACCATGTGTCACAATACCCGTGAGAGAGAATGGACGTCCCAGGAACTGGGACGCCTTCACCAGATCACCGTTCTTGATTGCCTCACGAATCGCACTTGATGAACAAAGCTCACCATCAACCATCACCGGCTCTATAATATGAGCCTTGATCTTGCTTTCTGCTTTGAGTGTATCGATGTTGCCTGATGCTTTGAAGCCAAATGCAAAATCTGGGCCCACAAAAACATGTTCCGCCCTCAAATCTCGAACTAAAATCTGATCCATAAACTCCTGTGGAGTCCGTGCAGCAAACTCAGGTGTAAATTCTTGAAATACCACCCGGTCAATTCCGAGTCTAAGGATGCCTTGTTTTTTGAACTGGTCAGACATCAACCGCGGCGCATTTCTAGGATGGGGTGTAAATGTAAAAGCCACCGACTCAACACCCAAATTTTGGGCTAAGTCAGCGGCTTTTTTCAACAAAACCTGATGGCCTAAATGAAGACCATCAAAGTTTCCAATCGCAACAACGCTCAAGGTGTACCTTTCATGGGGACACGTTTTTCACGTTTGCGAGCACGAGCCTCAGCGGCGCGGGCTTTAAGCTTTTTCTTCACGGAGGGTTTGACGTAGTGTTCACGCTTTCTGACTTCTTTGAGAACGCCAGATTGCTCTACTTTACGTTTAAAACGCTTCAAGGCTCGTTCAATGGACTCGCCTTCTTTTACAGCTACTTTGGTCAAGATTATCACCTCCTTTTTAGACCCTAGTCATCTAACAAAGGCACCCAGTCTTGGCAAGAGCCTGATCGAAATAAAATTTGACCAAATAAGTACTTTTATGGTACATTTCTAGCATGGATGCAATAACCTATACTCAAGCCAGACAGAACTTCAGGAAGGCAATGAAAAAAGTCTGCGATGACCATGCACCCATGATCATCACCCGTCAGAGTGAACCTCCTGTGGTGATGATGTCACTTGAAGATTTTAATGCTTGGGAAGAAACCATGTATCTACTGAGAAGTCCTGCCAATGCAACCAAGTTATTGAAGGCCATTGATGATGTTCGAAAAGGCAAGGTAGAAGCACATGATCTTATTCCATCCTGATGCCTGGGAAGCTTACCTGTACTGGCAAAAAATCGACAAACAAATGCTAAAACGCCTGAATAATCTCATTAAAGAGTGCCTTCGGACACCATTTTCAGGAACCGGAAAACCAGAACCCCTTAAAGGTGATTTACGAGGTTTTTGGTCAAGACGGATTGATGAAGAGCACCGCCTTGTATATTCTTATGAAAATGGCAATCTAACGATTGTATCCTGCAGATATCACTATTAATTTATGACTCAAAGACAACTATTTGGAACAGATGGCATCCGGGGACAGGCCAATGTTTACCCCATTACAGTTGAGCTGATGCTCGCTTTGGGCCGTGCTTTGGGTCGTGGCGGCAAGACCGTTGTAATTGGAAAAGACACCCGTTTGTCAGGTTATGCTCTTGAACAAGCCATCGCTGCAGGAATTTGCTCGATGGGCGGCGATGTCCGTCTGACCGGTCCGCTCCCAACCCCAGCCATCGCCTATCTTACAAAGACCCAAAAAGCTGACTATGGAGTGGTGATTTCGGCTAGCCACAACCCATTCCAAGATAATGGAGTCAAGATTTTCGGACCCGATGGATTTAAGTTGTCTGATGCTGCAGAACTTGAACTTGAACGACAAATCTTGCGACCAGATTTCGAAAACCCACTTTATGACAAAATCGGCAAAGCCAAGCGTATTACCGATGCAGCCAAAAGATACGTCTCTCACCTGCGCGAACTTGTACCAACGAACTTTAGTCTGAAGGGGATGCGGATTGTCCTCGATTGTGCCAACGGCGCTGGTTACAAAGTAGGGCCTGAGCTGTTTTTGGGTCTAGGCGCTGATTTATTTACGCTGGGTGAAAGACCCAATGGGCTCAATATCAACCAAGGTGTTGGTTCACTTGAGCCCAGATCTGCACAGGATTTGGTTAACCTTATCAAAGCAGATGTTGGGATCGTTCTAGATGGCGATGCGGATCGCGTTGTCATGATTGATGAAAAAGGCGAAGTTGTCTCGGGCGATGCATTACTGGCACTCACTGCCTCCTACCTCAAAACTCAAAATCGCCTAAGCAATGACACGCTCGTCTGCACTGATATGAGCAATCTTGCACTCGAGAACTGTCTCGCCCCACAAGGAATCCGAGTTGAGCGCGCTTCGGTCGGTGACCGCTATGTGATGGAACGCTTGCGTTCAGGTGAGCACACTTTTGGCGGCGAAGAGTCGGGGCATCTTATACTTCTGACCCACAGCACCACAGGTGATGGTCTCGCAGGGGCACTTCTGACTCTTGCTATTATGAAGGCTGAAAATAAGCCTCTGTCTGAGCTTAAAAACATCTTTAGGCCACTCCCAAGGGCCATTGAGAATCGGGTCGTTCCGGCCAAAATTCCTTTCGAACAACTACCGCAAACCAGTGCTCTCATGCAAACGATTGAGAGCTCACTAGGCAAGTCAGGTCGACTGTTTGTGCGTTACAGCGGGACAGAAAGAAAGCTTCGTATTTTGATCGAAGGTCCTGACGCAACGCGCATCAAAGAAATGGCAAGCAAGCTTGCCGAGACCGCGCTGGCCGAAATCGGAAACCTCACCCGCTTCACTGCGTGAAGCACCCTCTCCACCCGTGGAGAGGGCCCCTGCCAAATCAAGAGCTCAAAACCTCAATCTAAACCCTAGCTGCGTACTAAACGGTGCCTGGAATGCGACCGCTTTGCCATAGTTCGGATTTTTCGTGATTGGATTTCCATCCACGTTGGTCGCATAGTCTAACTGATCCATCCCGCCTCCCACAATCGGCCTAACAAAGTCATAGGTGTATGTGTCGTCGTAAGCGGTTGGATCTTGATTATTGGTCAGGTTATAGAATGCCGCAAAGAACTCAGCATTAACATCTTCCGTAATATCATACCCTAATCCCAAGCTTAGATCGATTGACCAAGTCCAAGGGGTACGTCCACCTGAGCCTCGTGGGAGAATAAAGATTTCATCATTACCATAGATCTGATCTGCACCCAGAACTTCATAAGGTCGACCACTCTGGACCACTCCAGATAGACCAATATTAAAAGTCAAAGGGAGACTCGAGCCGAAATCTTTAAATGACGCATTATAAAATCCACTTAACTTAATGCGGTGACGTTGATCTTGAGGCAAATAACCATCACGGTTTACAATCAGCTGAGGCAAATCAAACTGACTGCTTAAGTTTGGATCTAGCTGACCATTGGTTGCAGAATACAGACCTGGATAATTACCCTTAGCCCAAGACAATACATAGGTTGCCAAGATCAAGAAGTGATTCGAAAGTTTTTTGTCTAGCCTAAATTGAAGCTGCCAAATTTCACGTGTCGCCTTTGGAACGCTTGAGAACTCACCAAAACCTGGGTTGCCAAACTTGTAAGTATTACCACCATCCGTGGACATATCCTCAATCACGCGGCCCAAATTACGATACACTCCAGCGATACCAAACACCCACGATGGAAACGGTTCATAGTCACTGCTTAAAATAAACTCATCCGAATATTGTCCCTTCAAGTTCGACGCCAGTTGAGCCGGTTCACCACCTAGAATTGTTGGTTCACCGAAAGCACCACAAGAACTATTGGGGTCTGAACTATTGCATTTAGCAAATCTAATACGGCTACCTTCTCCGCCAAATGCTCTATCATTCAAATCAAGCGGTATAGATTCAAAATAACGACCATAATTAAATCTAATAACACCTTTACCATTGCTTAAGAAATCCCAAACGACCCCTGCCCTGGGAGCGAAGTTATCTAGAATCGAAAATTTCTTTTCGAGACTTAAATCGCTAAGTTTCATGCTTGGATTCTTGACACCGTAGAAATCTTGGCCTTCCCATCGGAAACCATAGTTCAACGTCAGCTGAGGGATTGGATTCCAGCTATCTCCGATAAATGCGCCCCAATTAAGTGTTTGCGACAACGAAGGGATTTTGAAATCGTTGTCCGCACCAACAGAGCCAATCCCTCTGACGTAATATTCAGTCGATTTGATTTGAGTAGGATATCTCTGATAGAAGATTCCACCGGTGTAACCATGTTCTTTAGACCCTCGAAGCTGTTCAAAATCAAGACCATATTTCAACTGATGCAAGCCTACAAAATCAAACAAATTTGTAAGCATCAGTCGCTCTGAGAATCTGGTCAAACTTCCATCACTAAAGGTACCTATGCCTCCCTTAGAGTAATTTCGCACGGTGCATTTTGGCGTTGCGCCAAGAACACCTTTGCACTCTTCAGGGATTACGCCATCCCAAACTGTATCCAATCCTAAGTTATAAACGTATGCTGTTCTTGGATCAGATTTTTTGCTCACCGTCGGAGACCAGTGGCTTTCTTGATGATGAATCCCTAATGTTCCATCAAGCTTAAGCTTGTCTCCGAAGTATTTTCCCGCATAGTTATAGATACCCGTCACAACGTTTCCACCAGATTGTTTAAACTGGAATGTGCTTGGATCTCCATTTAAACTCAAACTTGGCGCTTCTGTATCGAATGGTGTCCCCACTGAACCATTAAAAATTGTGGGCGCACCTCGAACAGCTAAACTATGGCGATTATCATCATCAATATTATGGGTTAACTTAAACGTATATTGGTGAGTTTGTGCAAATCCCGCCCAACGATCACTGTAAACACTTGGGCCAAATCTAAGTTGCCCAAAATCATCTCGTGCCGCATTCCCTGATGAATCTGCTAGCACTGGATGGATATCTCGATACCAGTAATCATGTTGAAATTCTGGCGAATAACCTGCATGGAACCACAGCTTGTCCTTAATAATTGGCCCACCCAATTCAGCACCAACGTTCAGATAATAATCAAGCTTGTTACGACGGAATAACGAATCATCTGCGCGCTCAATTAATCTTGGCTTTGCCTGTAGGAATCCTGGCCTATAATAAGTGAAGACACTTCCATGAAAGTCATTGCCGCCGCTCTTCGTTGCAGCATTCACCACACCGCCCGTTGCTCGGCCAAATTCAGGACCGTAACCACCCTCTTTAACATCAAACTGGTCCACAAATTCCATCACCATACGGGTACCACTTAAGCCCGTAGAAGGGTCACTCGCATTCATTCCATCAACCACAAATACGTTTTCTGGGGAAGTGGCACCACCCACAGACTGACCATAGGCATCAGCTCCCGAACTCGGAAGCGCATTCATGGCGTTGGTGAAGTTTCTATCGCGTCCCAATGGAACGTTCTTAATATAATCTTTAGTCAAACTAACACCAACCGTACTCGATGCTACGTCAATATGATTAGCTTTTTCTGTGATCTGATAGACCTCACCTTTTGCTTCATTCAAAGGCAAAGCCATATCGCCATTCACGGTTCTCTCGATATAAACTTCAACGCCTCTTTTTTCACTCGCTGCTTCAGCAAACATCGCTTTCAGCGTGTAAATACCGGGCGGGAGGTTTGATATAACGAATAAGCCTTTGTCGTCTGTCATCACTACTTGTTCACCAATCAGTGCTGGTGAAGTCGCCACCACAGTGACACCGCCAATAGGCTCATTCTTCTCATCTCTAACAACGCCTTTAATATTACCCGTCGTTCCAGCCAGAAGAGAAATCGAAAACAGTGCTAAAAATAAAATACGCATGACTCTCTCCTATTTAGCCTTTAGCGATACGAAACCCGTGCCAACAGAAACCCCATCAGCTCCCACTACGGCTTGATCTTTCAGCGTCACAACGATTTGCTGTCCACTTGTGGCGACTCCAGCAGGCAACTGGACTGCAATGGCCGGTTTTGGGAAATTATCTGCAGCGGTGTCAGGAGGGGGGACATAGCCTCCATCAGGACGATACTGAACTGTATGCCCAGTATAAGAACTTCCAGCGACCTTCACAGAAACAATCCCTGAAACCGGGGAAAAACCTGAAACTGCTTGAGTAGTTGGATTTCGATTAATAAGCTCTACAGAATCACCTCTCAACAAATTGGAGAATGTGAGCAGAACAACACCACCTTTACTGAGATCAATCACAGGATCGCTGCTTTGGTTGTTCAGATTCAGCGCAGTTGCCGCTTGAGAGTCTGAACCCGTGTTCACAAACAAACCACCCGTCAACGCAGTTGGCTTGGAAGTTTCTGAACCACCACAAGTTGTTACTAAAAGTACGCTGAGTAACAGGGCAACTTTTTTCATCGTCACATTTTTCTATCTAGCCAACAACGATGACACATCCGTCAAATGCCGGAGTATTTCTGTAAAATTATTTGTTTTAGTATTAATGAAGCTGATTTTAATCGTTTTTCTCTGCTCAACTTCAATTTTCGCTCAAAATATAACGTTCTCAAAACCTCTGTCATGTCATCTCGCTGATGGTTCTAGAACACTGCTGCAAGGCTCTATCGTCACAGGCTCTGTCGTCTTGTCTTATATCAATGCTGTATTACCAATCATCGCTGAAATTGTTGTTGCGGCCATTATGCACAAACTGACTTCGAAGTCCCCAGGAGATACCACGGGAGGGGGAGGTAATTCTGGAGGTGGGGATGGTTCAGGAGGAGATGGTGGCTCAGGAAGTGTCGTCGTTCCAGTAGAAAACCATCCGTTAACTTCAAGCGCAGCTGATCTGTTAACCTGGTATGACCGCATGGGACTAACCCTATTCGCAGCTCACGCAACGACAAGCCTCCCTAGGGTTTCTCAGGTATTTGGAAATGCTTTTGCCAAAGCAGGCCCAGAAACTGGCTCCACCGCACCAAGTGCAACCACCATTCTAACAGTAGGCAGCGCTGTTGTTGCAGTGATCGCAGGCGCTGGTTACCCCATGATCAGTGGGTGGTGTGAGTATGAAAAATCATGATTCTATCGGGAACCTCACCCGCTTCGCGCTGCGAAGCACCCTCTCCACAAGTGGAGAGGGCCCCTGCCAAATCAAGGCGATGATTCTTCGTGAAGCAAGGGGCTTCGAGTGGCACTGTCCCTCTCCGCAAGCGGAGAGGGATTAAGGGTGAGGTTTCCGAAGCTGGATCCCGGCTCGGAGGCCGGGATGACAGGCTAGGGGCCTGCCCGCCGAAGCCTTGGCGTAGGCGGGTGAGGTCTCCGAAACTATAGCGACTCAGCGCGCGACTTTAGGTTTCTATGAATGGTTCGCGCCATTTCATAACCATCAAACCCGCCAATCCCGAAAAATCCATCTGAGCACAGACTCGTAAGTTCGATTTTTCCATATTGAACGACGTCTGTTTTATTAGCGTCCCCTTCAACTGGAAGCGTCCGCCAAAAACCAACCGTATCCATCACGCAATCTTGAGATCTGCTATGATCTGTTGCCCAAGTGGCCCAGTCCTTCATCGGAAAACGGTTTCTCACATAATAGTGCTTGCTTAAGCGATCCGTCATGAAGTCGATGTACATCACATCAGATCCTTCACGTTTATAAATCTGGGCATCACCAACTTTATATGACCAATCTGGATATTTATTGAAGTCGGCTAATACGCGCCAGATTTTGTCTTGGCTTGCGTTCACTCTAAACGCAACTGAACCTTCTTTGATCAAGCCTCTTTGTTTATCAATTAAGTAAACCAACTGACCTGAAGCTACTTTGGCTTTTTGTTCAGCCGTCATAGTTACCATGGGTGGCTCACCCTCAAATGGCTGAAACGCAGCAAATAAATTGAATACAGAAAACAGGCTCAGTGAAAATAAAATCTTTCGCATGACGAAGAGACCTCCTCTTCGTCATAGACTTTCTATTTATTTTTTGGAGGTTCGTTTTCGAATTTCATTGCAGGTCTGTTTAGCCATGTCTTGACCGTTGAACCCGCCAATACCAAGAAATCCTTTCGCACACTTACGGGACAGGACTACTTTTCCTGCAAAGTAAACATTGCTTTGATCTGGGTGATTCTTCACTGGCTCTACATGCCACATGCCAGCAGTATCTTCGACGCATTCACTTTTCTTCTCTTTGTCTGTCTGAAAGAAAACAAAGCCTTTGTCTTTTTTGCCTGCGTCACTGATGGTGTAATACTTATCCCCAACAATTTGGGCTTTAAACTCAACGAAGTGCTTCGTGCCCTCTGCAGGTTTGTACTCTTTTGTCCCGCCAACCTTATAAGCCCAATCAGGGTACTTGCTGAAATCTTGAATCACTTCCCAAATGGCTTCAGGCTTTGCGTTTACCCGAAAACCAGCAATACCTTCTCGGTAAAACTTCTTTCCTGGAAGGTCTTCTTTGGTTTCGTTGAATACCAATTCACCATTCTCGAATTTACTTCGTTGCTCAGGCGAAAATTCAAATTTGAAGCTCTCCGTATACGGCTCCAGAACTTTTGCCTCTGCATATACACCCAAAGAAACAAACAACCCTAAAACAAGATATTTTGCCATAGACCAAGCACGCTAGCCCAAAAAATGCCACAGGGGAAGCATTCATGCTCCCCGAACGTTCTGCCCCACATGAAGTTTTTGAGCCTCCTGAGCCTTGTTGCTTTTACCCTGTCTGCCAATAGTGAGTTATTACAAACTCTCCGAAACTCGTGTGCGGACTGTCACACGCCTGGTGCGATGCGCAAGCCGTTTTATTATAATTTCCCTATCGCTAAACAGATCATTGATGCTGACGTGGAAGACGCCCTCAACAATTGGGAACTCAGCCCAGACAAACTTGCCGGAACAAGCCAGCTCACCCCAGCAGATCTCACACAAATCAAAGAAGTTCTTGAAGAGGGGGAAATGCCCCCTCTCAAATACAAAATTTTGCACTGGGACTCCTGGCTGGGTGCTACTCAAAAAGAACAGCTCCTAGCAACCATCAATTCCCTACTTAAAGAACCTTTGCTGGTTCCTTTGACCCCAGACCATATCCCTCAAGCGAACCCAAGCAAAGCAGCTCTCGGCAAAGATTTGTATTTCGACAAGCGCTTATCAGGTGACAACACGGTTTCATGTGCATCCTGCCATGCCCTTGATAAAGGCGGAACCGACCAAACACAGGTTGCCGATGGGATTCGGGGTCAAAAGGGTCCCATTAACACCCCTACGGTCTTCAACTCGTCCTTAAACTTCCACCAATTTTGGGATGGCCGGGCGAAAGACTTGCACGAACAAGCTGGCGGCCCAGTTACAAATCCCAAAGAAATGGGTGCCCAGTGGCCCGACGTAATCGCTAAATTAAACAAAGACATGGCGTTTACCAAACGCTTCAAAGCAGTTTACCCCGAAGGCTACTCGGATAAAAACATCACTGAAGCCATCGCAGAATATGAAAAAACGCTGGTTACCCCCCATTCGCCTTATGACCGTTACTTGCTAGGCGACAAATCGGCACTCACTGCCTCCCAGATTCATGGCATGGAGTTATTCAAATCCAACAACTGCACCAGTTGCCACTTTGGGGCGAATTTGGGCGGTCAAAGCTTTGAAAAAATGGGCCGCAAAAGCAACTATTTCGTCAAGCGCGGCGGCGATATGACAGAAGCCGATTTAGGCAGATATAACGTCACCAAACTTACCCATGACAAGCATAAGTTTAAAGTCCCAACCCTTCGCAACGTGGCACAGACCTACCCATACTTTCACGATGGCTCTGTCAGTGACTTAACCGAAGCTGTGCAAATCATGGCCGAGTTCCAACTCGGCAAGAAGCTTGCAGAAAAGGACGCCAAAGATATTGCAAGTTTCCTAGAGTCCACGACTGGAAAGCCAGCCCAATAAATAAACGCTTATCTGTCCTACCAGATACCCAGCAAAACTTCCCGCCATCGTTAATATAGTTATAGGGACAGATAAAAGCGCAAGGTTTGCATTGGTCGGTTCCATGTTCGAACCACCAGCTAATCCAAGCGCTGCCCCAACCAGACCGCCCGCGCTTGCTGTTACCACTGGTATACCATCAGCTATTTTGTCCACAATCCCAGCCGAAAATGCGGCGTTCGACAGTGTAAGAACTAAAATCGCAGCAGCAAAAAATATTTTCATGATAACCAAGTCAAATCATCGATTATTCTACTGCTGTCAAGTTGCAGTAAACATGATAGCGCTTAGGGGTTATGGACCCAAAGTACGATGCACAGTCGGTAGAGACCAAATGGCAAAAAACATTTGATGCACCTGGTTTCTTTGCTCCTGAAAAGTCAGGCAAAGATCCTTATGTCATCATTATGCCCCCGCCCAATGTGACAGGCGTACTTCACAATGGCCACGCGCTTTTTATCACGCTTCAAGATATTTTAACCCGGTTTCATCGTCTCAAAGGACGCAAAACTTTATGGCTTCCAGGAACAGACCATGCGGGGATTGCCACCCAAACTGTGGTCGAACGTGAACTTAAGAAATCTGAGGGTAAATCTCGTCATGAAATTGGGCGTGAAAGCTTTTTAAAGCGTACTTGGGATTACGTCACCCAAAATGGCTCAACGATTATCAGCCAAATGAAACACCTAGGCGCTTCCGCAGACTGGAGTCGTCAAAAGTTTACTTTGGATCCAGACTGCGCACACGCTGTTCGAGAAGCCTTTGTCCGTTTGTGGAACGAGGGGCTTATTTATCGCGGTGAGCGGCTGGTAAACTGGGACCCTGGCACAGGAACAGCCCTCAGTGATGAAGAAGTCGAACACGTCACTCGCTCTGGCGAACTCTTCAAATTTGCCTACAAGCTCAAAGATTCTGATGAAGAAATCATTGTAGCCACAACCCGGCCTGAAACCATGCTGGGAGATACTGCGATTGCTGTTCACCCAGATGATGAACGTTATAAGCACCTCCATGGCAAACACGTTCATCACCCATTCTTCCCTGACCGCTCTATTCCTATCATTGCCGATACGATGGTAGATCCAACCTTTGGAACCGGCGCAGTTAAAATCACGCCTGCCCATGACCCAGCCGACTTTGCCACCGGCGAGCGTCACGGCCTTGAGCGCATCTCTATCTTCAACTTTTCTGCCCAAATCAACTCCAATGGTGGACCTTATGCTGGACTCTCACGTGCAGATGCCCGAAAACAGATCCGTTACGACTTAGAAGCCCTAGGGCTTACCCGAGGCGTAGAGCCTATTTCACACAACGTCAGCGTGTCTTCGCGCTCCGGTGAAGACATTGAGCCCATGCTCAGCAAACAGTACTTTGTTAAAACCCAAAGTATGGCCAGGGCCGCTTATGACGCCGTGGAGTCAGGTCAAACACGGATTATCCCCGCAAGTTGGAAGAAAACTTACGACCACTTCATGCTGAACAACCAAGATTGGTGCATTTCGCGCCAACTCTGGTGGGGACATCGTATCCCTGTTTTCTATGATCTAGAGAAACTCGCAGGCCGCGATATCAACACACTCTCTGACCAAGAAGTTCGGGATTTATCCATCGCCAGCACAGAAGACCTTATAGCGAAATTTGGCTCTGAGAAATACGCCCAAGAAGAAGATGTCTTGGACACCTGGTTTTCCTCAGCTCTCTGGCCATTTTCAACTTTGGGTTGGCCAAACCAAACTGAAGATCTGAAGATGTTTTACCCATCAGCAGTCCTTGAAACAGGCTTCGATATTCTGTTCTTCTGGGTTGCCCGCATGATGATGTTTGGCATTCATTTCATGAAGCAGCCACCTTTCAAAGACATCTACCTGCACGCGATGGTTCGTGATGCGCACGGCAAAAAAATGTCTAAATCACTCGGCAACGCGATTGACCCGATTGATGTTGTGGATGGGATTTCTCTTGAGGCACTCTTAGAGAAAACTAAAACTTACCCCGTACCCGTCAAATTACTGCCTCAAGTGTTAGAAGGCCTTAAAAAAGACTACCCCGAAGGCATCCCCGCTTCAGGCGCAGATGGTCTGCGCTTAAGCCTTGCCATGCTTTCTGGCGGTGGTCGCGATGTCAAACTGGCTATCCCCAGAGTTTCTGGATACCGCGCATTTTTGAACAAGATCTGGAACGCAACTCGATTTGCATTAATGCGTTTGGGCGATGAACCAATCCCAGAGCTCTCCAAAGTGGACCTTCAACTTGAAGACAAGTATATCTTGTCGCGTCTTCAACAAGTTGTTCGAGAGACAGACCAAAAGATCTCAAACTATGAATTCGCAGCAGCATCCGAACTGATTTATCAGTTCTTCTGGACTGAACTGTGCGACTGGTACATTGAACTTGCCAAGCTGCGCATTGAACAGCCAGCCGTCCGCGCAACACTGGTTGAATTGCTTTCTGTCAGTGTTCGTTTGCTGCACCCATTCTGTCCTTTTGTCACCGAAGAAATCTGGGCCAATTTGCCTGGCCATAGTGGCTACTGCTCCTATGCTGAATTCCCAAGAGTAAACGAAGCCTTAATTGATATAAATGCAGAGCGTGATTTCGTTAAACTTCAAGATGTTGTTGTCATGCTGCGTAATGCCAAGCAAGAGTCCGGGATTCCTGCGCAGAAAAAACTGCCTGGCGTAATTTTAGGCGCTTCTCAAGCAGACCTTGATTTACTTGCACCTTACTCTGACGCCATCATGCGTTTGGCTTTGCTTGAGTCACTTGAACTACGCCTACGCAATGAAACAAAAACCCCTAAGCTTTCAGCCGTTAATTCCAATGCCAACTATGATGCTGTGCTTGTATTAGAGGGCCTACTTGACCCTGAAGCTGAAAAGCAACGCCTTGCCAAAGAGCTCACCAAAGTGACCCAGGAAATGAGTGGACTTGAAGGACGCCTGAACAACGCTGGCTTTGTGGCTAAAGCACCGCCAGAGGTGCTTGAGCAGCATCGCACCCAGCTTGAAGCACTGGTTCAAAAAAGAGAGCGGCTCGAGGCTAGTCTTACAAGACTCAATTCTTGAGAAGAGCTGGAATAGAGCTTTCTGTTCTTCGGTTCAACGAAAATGAAGTTCTCAATATTTTGTTCATCTCTTCTAATACTCTTCACTCAAGCCATCCATGCTACTGGCAACCAAGAAGAAGAAGGACAGGAGACTTCTCCTCTGGCAAAACCACTGGAACGTCAGGGGAAATTTCATCTTCCACAAAAGAAGTCTGAGCAGAACAATCTTCCACCGCGCAAATGGAGCATGGAAATGTTTACGTCACATGAGGGTTCACCCACTTCACCCGAGGAACCCAATTGGAGGCGTATTCATGAACCTCTTTTAGATGCAGTCAAATCTGGCGAGCATGCTGTTTCCGCGCTAGCGATTCAGTATAAAACCCGAATCATTGTGAATAAAAACATAGAGGGTGATTTCTTCCCACTATTTAAGGCCCAGCCAGAAGGCGTGAAAAGACTTGTTTTTTTGATCATCTGTAGTACTGGGGCAACGTCGTGGAGCTTTACCGAATGAAACTTAGCACATCACTTTCTAAAAACACACAATCCGATAAACTCGATCTCTTAGTGTATGCCGTTCATGATGCCAAAGACGCTCACGAACTTCTAAAAGGCCAAATCGAAAAAAAAGCCAAAGCTGAAGGCTTCAAAGGCAAGCCTGGTGAAGCTTTTTTCACACACACTTTTAGCGAGAAAGGCCCACAAGCAATTGCGCTAATTGGTCTTGGTGAAAAAGCAAAAACCACTCAAGATTCCTATCGCCGAGCAGCCGCAAGTGCTTACAAGCTCTCAAATGCCAAGAAATTTGCCAAAGTCGGCTTTCATGCTGAAGGCAAACACTGGGTTAAATCGGCCGCTGAAGGCTCCGTTCTGGCCTCCTACAAATTCGATCGACACATCAGCGAAAAAGATGAGCGCTCAGTCAAAGAGTTTTGTTTTTATACAGACGACAAAGATGCCAAAGACAGCATTAAGCAGGCAGAAATCATTGCGCATGCAGTTTGCCTCGCCCGCGATTTAATCAACGAAGGCCCCACAGTGATGAACCCAGAAGGGGTAGCCAAAGCAGCAAAACATGAAGCAAAAGCACATGGTCTTGATTGCACTGTCCTGGACGAAAAGGCTCTGGAAAAAGAACGCTTCGGCCTACTTCTAGCTGTTGGCAGAGGCTCAAGTGATTTTGCCCCGCCGCGCGTGATTCGCTTGGCTTACAGGCCTAAGAAAAAAGCTAAAAAACATATTTGCATTGTGGGCAAGGGTGTCACCTTTGACTCAGGCGGTTTAGATATTAAGCCTTCAGATGGCATGCTTCATATGAAGACAGATATGTCCGGCGCAGCAAATGTGGTGGCCATTATGTCCGCCATTGCTCAACTAAAGCCAGATATTGCTGTGACGGGTTATATGGGCTGTGTTGAAAATGGCGTGGATTCGAAGTCCTATCACCCCGGTGACATCATCAAGTCTCGCAAAGGTCTCAACGTTGAAATTAACAACACAGATGCTGAAGGACGCTTGGTGCTAGCAGATGTGCTGGACTATGCTCAGGAAAAAGATAAGCCAGATACAATTATTGATATGGCTACTTTGACCGGAGCCTGCATGGTGGCCCTTGGACCCAATACCGCAGGTCTTTTTTCAAACCACGATGCATTGGCCAATAAGGTTATGGCCGGCGTGAAAGATACAGGAGAGCAATTCTGGCGCCTGCCATTGCAAGATGATTTGTTTGACCAACTCAAAACCCCTATTGCAGATATGAAAAATACGGGTGAAAGGTACGGAGGTGCCATTACGGCCGCTCTCTTCCTGCAAAAGTTTATTGAATCTGGTGTTCATTGGGCACATTTAGACATTGCAGGACCTGCCCGAAATGAGAAAGACCAGCCCTACATAGGGGTTGGAGGTTCAGGCTTCGGGGTGAGGACCATGATAGAGCTGCTGATGGCCGAATAGGAGCCATTCGTTCATGAACGAACCACGACGTAGACATCGTCCAAATCACCACAATCGCGAAAGACATCCCGGACCTTCGGCTCCGGTTGTTTTGCCCGAGATTAATCCTGAAGTCGAGACGATGGATTTGTCTCAACTAAAACATGCCAAGATTGAAGAACTTCAATCCCGGGCCTCTGCTCTTGCTGTCGATTTTGACGCTTTGCTCAGAAAGCAAGATATGGTTTTCGCTTTGCTCAAGTGGCAAGCAGAACGCCAGGGCGCGATTTTTGGCGAAGGAACTCTGGAGACCTTCCCTGAAGGGTATGGTTTCTTGCGTGAGCCAGCTTATAACTACGAGCCTTCGGCGGATGATATTTACGTCGCTCCATCGCAGATTCGTGCTTACAGTCTACGCCAAGGCGATACGGTTCGAGGACAAATTCGTCCGCCAGGCGAAAAAGAGCGTTACTACTCTTTGCTGAAGCTTGAGACCATCAATGGTATTACTCATGCTGAGCACCGAAACAAAGTCTCATTTGACAACTTGACCCCGCTCTACCCAAACCAGCGGTTCAAGCTCGAAAATGTTCCAACCAACTACTCAACCCGTATTATTGACTTGTTTTGCCCCATCGGTAAGGGGCAGCGTGCTTTGGTGGTTGCGCCTCCAAGGGCCGGTAAAACCGTTTTAATGCAAGAAATTGCGAATGCGATTACCACCAATCATCCAGAAGTAACCTTGTTGGTTCTTCTGATTGATGAGCGGCCCGAAGAAGTGACAGATATGCGTCGCCACATTAAGGGTGAAGTTGTCGCCTCAACCTTTGATGAGCCCGCTCAGCGTCACGTCCAAGTGGCCGAAATGGTCATTGAAAAGGCCAAGCGCCTGGTTGAAATGAAAAAAGACGTCGTGATTTTGCTCGACAACATCACCCGTTTGGGTCGTGCATATAACACGGTCGTCCCAGCTTCTGGCAAAATTTTGTCTGGTGGTGTGGACTCGAATGCCCTTCACAAACCAAAGCGCTTTTTTGGTGCTGCTCGTAATGTTGAAGAGGGTGGTTCGCTGACCATCATTAGTACCGCGCTGATCGATACGGGAAGCCGTATGGATGAAGTGATCTTCGAAGAGTTCAAAGGAACCGGTAACGCTGAAATCGTTCTGGACCGTAAACTCATGGAGAAGCGAATCTTCCCATGTATGGACATTAATAAGTCCGGTACACGTAAAGAAGAGTTCTTGCTCGATAAAGATGTGATCAATCGTGTCTGGGTACTTAGACAACTGCTGCACCCATTAAACGTAATTGATTCAATGGAATTCTTGCTGAGCCGCATGAAAGGCACCAAGAGCAACGCTGAATTTATTGCCTCCATGAGTAATTAAAACCCTGCAACCCTCTCCCCCTGGGAGAGGGCTAACCACTATGAAAAAACTACCCCCAGCAGAAACCGCCATTGTTTTAGGCTCCGGCCTTGGAAGCTTTGCAGACCGTTTGTCTAACAAACAAACGCTTTCTTACCGTGAAATTCAAGACTTTCCTGTGCCCACCGTAGATGGTCATGCAGGGCAGTTTGTTCATGGTTTTCTGGGTGAAAAGCCAGTACTTTTAATGCAAGGGCGTGTGCACCGTTATGAGGGCTACTCGCCTCAGCAGGTGATTTTTCCGATTCGGCTAATGCATAGCTGGGGCGTTAAAAATCTTATCGTTACGAACGTCTCTGGCGGCATTAACACAAACTATCAGGTGGGTGATTTGATGTTAATCACTGACCACCTTAACTTAACAGGCGATAACCCTCTCGTGGGACCTAATGACTCCAAACTAGGCCCAAGATTTCCAGACATGACCGAAGCCTACTCTAAGACATGGTGTGAGAAGGCGAAGAAAGCTGACTTAGCTCTTAAAGAAGGTGTCTATGCAGGAGTTTTGGGCCCTTGCTACGAAACCCCCGCAGAGATTCGAATGCTGCGGACTCTGGGAGCCGATGCCGTTGGCATGAGCACTGTCTACGAGGTTATTGCTGCACGCCATATGGGGATGCAGGTTCTTGGTGTTTCTTGTATTGCTAATATGGCTTCTGGCTTAAGCAAAACAAAGCTCTCACACGAAGAAGTCACTCAGGCAGGTTTAGACGCTTCTCAACGCCTTGGAGATTTGCTAGAACAAATTGTTTGAGAAAAAATGAGGTCGATATTTTTAAGCTGCGCTATTTTAATTTTGTTAAGCGCCTGTGGATCTCCCGTAAAATCTGAAGCTGTGGCTTACGTGACCCTGTCTGGGAGCGCCAGCATACAGGATGAGATCAAAATACGCTTAATCGACTCCGTCACTTCAACCTGTGCATTTACAACGGATTCTGGGACAGCCAATACTGCCAACACCAAAGTCCAAATCGTGACAGGCGCCTCACCCAGTTTGAATTCTTGTGCCAATAAAAACGCCTGTATCTTGTGTACCACAGCCGCATCAGGCAGCAATTGCAGCATTGCTTGTACCGGTACCATCCCGTCCAATACCGCCACCGCTGCAGACACTTTTAACATTTATGTAACCCACACAGCGACAATTACTTCGGCCGTGCCAAACACACTGACAGGTGTTGTTCGAACCGACGGCAGTATCACTAATTGGAGTGAGTTCGCCTTCAATGGCCAGCCATCTGCACCACTCTACTCGAGCAACATGACCCAGTGCACAGCGCCGTACATGACCTTTAATACCAATAATACTTTGGGGATTGCTCAAACCAGTGCCAGCAGTTTCAATCTCAATGGACGCTTGACGGGGGCTGGTTCCGGTGGAACCGCAGGAACTTGTACTTTTAGCTATTCTTTTAGAGCCACTATGGGCTTTACTGGAGCCGCAACACCTGGGACTGCGATCAATTTAAGCCGTGGCAGTTTGAATATGACTACCAAAATCTGTGAGACATCCTTAGGCTGTTAAGTACACGTAGCTGAACTTTGCACGTTGCAAATCTTGCTCGTTAGACTGATACTACCACGCGTCAAACTCACTGTAGCTCCTGGGGTAGCTGCTCCTGTCAGAGGCATGCTGGCCTTGAATTGGTGACTGAGGGTACAAGTCCCATTACCAACACTCAAGATTGCAGGATCCTGAATAAAAGATGTCGCACCCGAGGTAGCAATACTTAAAGCATCTCCAACAGCCCCTGAGCCCGTATAAGCCGACAAGCTAGAACCTCCGTCTTTGCATCCTGAGTAAACAGCACTGGCTGCGTTGTAAGTAGGACTGTTTGTTTGGCCATTAAAAGCAAACTCGCTCCAGCTCGAAATCGAACCTGACACTCGAAGCATACCACCAACATATCCCATATTTGTGGTCAAGGTTGAGGTATAGGTCACATAAACATTAAACGAATCACTCGCAGTTGCCGAGTTTGATGGAATTGTCCCAGTGCAAGCAATGCTACAGTTGTTTCCAGAAGTCGCTGTGGTGCACAAAATACACGCATTTCTATTAGTGCATGAACTGGCACTTGGCGCTGCACCGGTTACTATCTGGATACCCGTGCTTGAAGTGTTCACGGTTCCAGAATCTGTTGTGAATGCACAAGAGATCGATACACTGTCATTCACACTGGTGGCATTTCCTGAACCCGCCCCTGAAGCAGCAGAAGTTCCACTGGCATCATAATATTGGGCTCTGACAGCAGCAGCTAGAGCCTCACCACGGCCACTCATTTTAACAGTTGCAGAAGCCTCAGATCCTGAAGAATCAGAGTCTGAGATCTGTTTTTCGGGGCAACACCCAGAAAACATCAATAGAGCTAAGCAGTTAATACAGAATGTATTTATTCTAATGCACATTATAAATAATATAAGTAAAACCGCTTACCTATTGCAAGTGAACTCACCGATTATTACATATTCATGTGAATAATTTGAAGCATCTAAGCATATTGGGACTGGTTGTTGTCCTTGGTTGTTCGGGGGGGAGCGAAGCTATTTCGAGCACAGCGCACTCTTTCCAAAGCCTCGAGGTTTCTGACCTTGCCACCGAGCTCAAGGGTGCTCTTGAAATCCCACCTCAGATGGTTCTGGAATCTCAGGCTACGGATCAACTTTTCCTTGCCTCAGAGTTGTCCGACCGCCCAATAAGTACATTGGAAGCTGATCTGAAGGTGAATTATGGGGGTCTTATTGGAAGCTTGGAGGAATCCGGTGTGCTTATCCGCTATTGCGAGGACTCTGCTAGTGCTCTTTGCGACTCATCTTATCAATTGATATTCTGGGACCCCGCCCTCAAAGGCATTCGGGTCAAACTCAGCGGAGCTAATCCCTCGAAACTCCGTGGTTTTTTTGAATTAATCCCCCTTGCCCGCTTACCAAAACATTTTGATTCTTCGGCTTCATCTGTCGGCACGGGATCTGGCTCTGGAGAATCACTGGTTACAACGATAGCAACAAGCGTTGCAACAGGTTCCGAATCTCTGGAGGGCTTAGTAGTTGGGAAACCACTTCGTATTCAGGTTGAGATTTTGTTGCCTTGAGACTTGATTTGGACCAGTGGCTCTTGAGGTTTCGAGGGTATGAATGCTCTAAGCACTCCATATGCTGCTAAAGCAATAATCCCAAGCACAATAACTAACTCAGTATCCAAGAGCGCTCCCTGCTTGGAACACTAGAAATGAAGCCAGCCAGGCCACAAAGGTCATAGAACCTAGCTGCAACAATGGCCAACGCCAGGTGCCAGTTTCTCGCCGCATCACAACAAGGGTACTGGTGCACTGCATGGCAAGCGCAAAGAAAACAAGCAGCGACAGAGCCTGCAACGGCGAGTAACTTAAGACCCAATCTTTGTCCGCGCCATGTATAATACCCAGGGTTGAGACCATCACCTCACGTGCGCTGAAGCTTGCCAAAAGACCAATCCCAATTTTCCAATCAAACCCCAGCGGGGCTATCACTGGCTCTAGCAATTTGCCTAGCAAACCTGCGTAGCTATTCTCAATCTCAGCCCCTCTAGGGAAATGGAACAAAGCCCACATCAAAATACTCATGCATAGAATCAATGTTCCAGCTTGTTTCAAAAAAGAAGCCACTTGCCGGCCAACACTCTGGGCCAAAAGCCAAACTCTTGGGACTCTGTAGCTTGGCAATTCTAAGATCAACTCATCCGCCACAGCATGAAACCAAAATCGTTTTAATAAATACCCAAAACATAACGCCATCAATAGCCCAAGGACATACAGTCCAAGCATCACGCTGGCGCCAACCCATGGACTAAAAAATGCAGCTGTCAATAGTGCATACAATGGAAGTCTTGCTGAGCAAGACAAAAAGGGTATCACCAGCATAGCAATCAATCGACCATGCTTCGAGCGGATAACTCGCGTCGACATAATGGCAGGAATCGCACAAGCATAGCCTGACATCAGCGGCACAAATGCCCTGCCTGACAAGCCAGCCTTTGACATCATGCGATCCAGCAAAAAGGTTGCCCGGGCCAAGTAACCACTTTGCTCCAAAATACCAAGCAACAAAAATAAAAGCCCAATCAAAGGAACAAAAGCCACGAGCGTCCCAACTCCAGCAATAATACCGTCTACAGCAAGAGAGCCTATCAGAGGATAACCCTCGAACATCAACAAGAGCTGACCACCAAAAACATCAAACGTCGCTTCAAGGTAATCGGCGATAGGTTTTCCTACCCCGAATAATATCGCAAAAAGGGCACCGAAAATAAACAGCATCGAAACACTGCCTAAAATAGGATGTAGAAAGATGCTGTCCCAATCGAATCTGCGCACAGGCTTGGTTTCGGTAACACCGTCAATTAATGCGTCAATCCGAGTATAAATAGCAGCCGGATCTCCCTCTGCAGAAACCTCTCCCCCGACTCCTTTCCACCCTGTAGAGAGGGGGAAATTAAGTTCAAGCTCTTGAAGTCCTTCGCCTGTTTTGGCTGAAACAGGGATGACGGTTAGAGCCAATCTCTGGGCCAAAGACTGAGCATCAATGCTCATCCCAAGCTCATGGGCTAAATCGATTTGAGTCAACGCAACGAGCGGCTTATATCCAGCATCGATTAATTCCAGAAGTAAGTACAGATTTCGTCTTAATTGGCTCGCGTCAAGGACAAACAGGAGCGCCCCAGAACTAAGCAAATCAAGCGTTAACTGCTCCTCTTCAGAGTAAGGAGTCAGACTATACAAACCCGGCAAGTCCACAAGCTCGATCACACGGCCATCAGGAAGCGTGTAATCTGTTTCCTGTTTTTCAATCGTCACCCCTGCATGGTTTGCAATCTGGGCATGCATGCCAGTCAAAGCATGAAAGAGTGAGCTTTTCCCAGAATTTGGATTTCCAACCAGCAAGATGCGCATCAGACAATCACCTCAAAAAGTTTGGCATCCTCAGCCCTGATCGCAATTTTAGTTCCACTGACCCAAAATAGAAGGGGGGTTCCCAAAAATCCTCTTTGAATCAGTTTAACTTCTGCGCCCACGACGAAACCCAGCTCTTCAAGCCGTTTAAGATTTTGCGGCGTTTTAACAAGCCTGGCTGTCTGGCCAGGCTCAAGTTGATCAAGGCGCATGAAAGGAAACCTCTAACAGGTCTCCCATAAATGTTCTAGACTGCTTGGCAAATGATTTCACTTGAGCACATCACTGAAGCAATTGTTTCTGCAGGGGGAAAGCCTATTCTCGTCGGAGGCTGTGTCCGAGACCGTTTAATGGGTATTTCCAGCAAAGACTTCGATATTGAAGTTTATGGCATGTCAGCCGAGTCTTTGGAGCATGTCTTGCAGAAACTTGGCCCAGTACACGCAGTGGGCAAAAGTTTTGGTGTGTTCAAAATTGCTAATTTTGACGTAAGTTTACCCCGAACAGAAAACAAAGACGGCCGTGGGCATAGAGGTTTTGTGGTCCAAAGTGACCCTGATTTATCTTTTGAGCAAGCATCTGCCCGCCGGGATTTCACGGTCAACGCCATGGGAATTGATTTGCAAACAGGCGAGCTCTTGGACGCCCATGGTGGACAGGCTGACTTGAAAGCAGGTGTTCTGCGCCACGTATCTGATGCTTTTGATGAAGACCCCTTGCGTGTTTTGCGTGCTTGCCAATTCGCAGCTCGGCTTGAGTTCACCATACACCCAGACACCATTCGCAAGTGTCACAATCTTCAGCCTGAACTAAGCACGCTCCCCAAAGAGCGCATTGGTGAAGAAATGCGCAAGCTCATGATGGCCGCAAAGCCCTCTCTAGGTTTGCAAGCCTTGCTAGACACCAAAGCGTTGTCTTTGTTCCCAGAACTGGAGGCTTTAATCGGCTGCCAACAAGACCCCACCTGGCATCCTGAAGGTGATGTTTGGGTGCATACCCTCATGGTTGTGGATGAAGCAGCTAAATTGAGCGATTCGTTGCTCATTCGTTTAGGGGCTTTATGCCATGACCTAGGCAAGCCCCCGACAACCAAATTCGAAGACGGCCGTTGGCGAAGCAAGAATCATGAGGCAGCTGGCGTTCCACCCACCCGTAACTTTCTACATCGCTTGGCTCTGGCTGAAGATATGATTGATGAGGTTTGCCAGCTCGTGGCCGAACACCTGAAGCCCATGCAGCTTTATAAGATTCGCGACCAAATATCGGATGCAGCCATCCGGCGTTTATCTACGCGTGTGAATATCAGCAATTTGTGCTTGGTTTCAAAAGCAGATTTTCTGGGACGTACAACTGAAGACGCCCAAGCAGGCATTGATCCATCCGTCGACTGGCTTTTAGAAAAGGCCGAAGAGTTGGCTGTCGCAGCCAGGGCACCCGAGCCCATTTTGCAAGGCAAGCATCTCATTGAACAAGGTATAAAACCCGGCCCCGCCATGGGACGTCTGCTCAAAAAAGGCTATGAGGCTCAGCTGGAAGGAGAGTTTGACACCCTAGAAAAAGCGCTTGAATGGGTTAAGACTTCTTTCCATGATGCTTGAAGACTGTATCCGTATCGCCAAAGAAGCCGGACAACTCATTTTAGATTTGTCCAAAAAACCCAGAAAAATCGAGAAAAAACAAGCGTTTGACCTGGTTACTGATGCAGACAAAGCAGCCAATGATTTGATTGTGGAGCGTTTGCAGGAGGCTTACCCAAGTCACCCAATTCTCGCAGAAGAATCCCCCCCTCCCCCGCCCTCCCCCGAAGAGGGAGGGAGAATAACATGGATCGTCGATCCGATTGATGGCACCACAAACTACGCCCGCGGGATTCCACATGCAGCGGTCTCAATCGCGGCCTATGACGCCGACAAAAAAGAACTTCTGGTAGGCTGCGTTTATGATCCATTTAAAAACGAATGCTTTTGGGCAGAAAAAGGCAAAGGCGCTTTTCTCAATGGCGCTCCAATCCAGGTAAGCCAAGCCAGCGAACTAAAAGACGCAGTTGTAGCCACAGGCTTTTTTAACAACGGTCATCTCACTTACGAAACCAGCAACCTGCCCCAAGCCTATGAGTTTATCAGACGCAGTTTAGGGTTCAGACGCAACGGTGCCGCTAGTCTAGATTTAGCCTGGGTGGCCATGGGCCGGCTTGATGTCTATTGGGAGCGAGGCCTGAAAGCTTGGGATTTAGCCGCCGGAGCACTCCTCGTTCAAGAGGCAGGCGGCCAAATAAGCAACTACCCACAAGATGGATTTGATTTATTCGATGGGTCAATCTTGGCGACCAACAGGGCATTGCATTCCGAGGCATTTAGTATATTAAATAATCAATGAAAATCGTTGTTGCCATGTCAGGAGGGGTTGATTCATCCGCTGCGGCCATGCTTTTAAAAGAGCAAGGCCACGAGGTGATTGGGGTCTCTTTGCGCCTGGCTCCAGACGACAATGGCTCCCTGCAAAAACGAGAAGGCCGTTGTTGCTCGCTCGATGACATGACAGATGCCAGACAAGTCTGTGACCGACTTGGGATCCCATTTTACTCAATTGACTCCAGAGACAAATTTAAAGAAGCTGTTTTTGACCCATTCGTCAAAGCATACCGCGCAGGTTTCACACCTATTCCATGTCTAGCCTGTAATCATGAAGTGAAGTTTGGCGATTTGTACGAGACTGCAAAAAGTCTCGGTGCCCAGCTGGCAACAGGTCATTACGCTCAAGTGGTTGATTATAAAGGCGTTAAATCACTTGCTAGACCTGTGGATATTGACCGAGACCAGACTTATTATCTTTATGGCACTGCGCCAGAAGTGGTTGAAAATCTTCACTTGCCACTGGGCGCATTGCGCAAGCCAGATGTACGAGTCATGGCTGAAAAAATGGGCCTTCGAACTCATAACAAGCCAGACAGTCATGAGATTTGCTTCGTTCCAGATGGCAACCATGCCAAAGTGGTCGAAGCTGCATCGGGCCCACTCCCAGGTGGAGACATGGTTAATGCAGATGGGAAACGTGTGGCTTCCCACTCTGGAGTACACCACTTTACCATTGGACAGCGTCGAGGAATCGGTGTTGGGTTGGGCGAGCGTGTTTATGTCGCCGATTTAGATGCCAACACCCAGCGCGTTACTTTGGGCACCAAAGAAGCCCTTGCTTGCACAAAAGTGATGGCTGGACCCTTAAAAACAATCATACCCACCCCTCTATGGCCTGAAACAGTTCACGTACAGGTGCGCGCAAGACACCAAGCCCAGCCCGCACACTGGAGCATTACAGAAGATGGCCAAATCCAGTTTGATTTCTTAGAGCCAGTTTATGCAGTTGCACTTGGACAAGCAGCTGTGATTTATGATCATAACACCATGCTAGGCGGCGCGATTATCACGGGTCGTCTCGATGGTCAGTTCCCCAGAGTCATTAAATGAAAACAAAATATTTATGGATAGTTTTATTGTTCTCTAGTGTTGCTTTAGCGGCGCCAATTCACCATTTTGCTGCCCAGGGAGATATCCAAAAAGTCAAAGGTCTACTTGATTCATGGACTTGCCTTGTTGATGAAGAGGATGGGCAAGGCAGAACACCGCTTATTCATGCCATTATAAACGGGCAGCATGACATGGTTCGTTTTTTATTAACTCGTGGAGCTGATCCACTGTATCAATTCCGCATGGGTGAATCTAAGCAAAACCCATGGCGACTCGCTCAACAATCAAACAATAGAGATATTCTTTTAACCCTCGGAATGGCCATGCAGGGCAAGCTTCAACAGCCTGTTGCCCCAGAAATGCTTGCGGCGTATCGGCAAGTTCGCCAACAGCTTGCAAAAGCAAAAACTCTCGATGAACAACTGAAGAAATCTATCCTGGAAACAATTTTACCACTGATTGAGTCTTTGGCTCCTACAGCCGCTAGCAATCTTGAGCACCAGGCGCTTTTTTATCAATGCGTTCAGCTTTTATGGCAATTAAATGAAAAACAGAAATTCTGCTTGGCTTGTTTTCAAGACAAAAAAATAGCCAAAAGTCATTATATTTCTGCCTGCATTTTGAGAGACATCGGAGAGTGGTTTTTAAATCCAGAAAAGAGTGAGTTTTGTAAGTCAGACCCCAATTCACTCGTAGCCAGCCCATTATGTTGCACTGGTGGAAATACGGAATGTGAACAACATTTTTCAGGGCAAGAACAAAAGTTTTCAGATGAGTTTTTGAAAAAGTTTTCCGCTACTCTCCAGCAGCAAATAAGAGACGGGGCAGATATCAACGTTCAGTTGGACTATGGCTCTTACCTCTACTATGTTGCGGTTTTGCATGCTTATCGCGTCATGCTTAATAATTTCAGAGTTAGAGATAATTGGGCATCGATGGAAACGATCGAAGATGTAGCTACCTTTCCGGCTCTGCTTGCGTTCGTGGATAATATGGGTAGGTTTCTCATCGATCGCACAGGATCTGTCCGAAGTCGCGCCAGAGTCATGTTGTTTGTAAATTCAAAAGATGTATTGAAAAACGACCTCTCCTACGGGCATTTTAAACAGGCTTTTCCTGAGCATGCTGGCGTGATTGCACATTTCGGATTCCATGGCCTACACTTTGTGGTGGTTGACAGCGCTCAAACTATGGCTCTTATACAATCCGATTTTAAAATTGCTGGCATGCAGCGATTTGATATCAATCCGCAGGGTGGTAGACTTGAGATCAAGCAACCTAAATCTCCAAACTGGCCTATTCCACCCTATCTTCAAAGCTTACTGGAGCATTTTGATGATTTATTAGAAGAGCAAGCAGGCCGACTCGATCCTGACAAAATTGGGCAAGAGCTCAAGCATAAAAAAATTGCAAGACCAGCTGCTCAGCAGGGAGAATTGAGAGACCGAAAGCATCTTGTGCTTCTGCCAGAATATGTCCAATTGAACGATGAAGACCCACAAATTATTACGAAAGATTATATTGAACATTGCGACCAAAAGGAACGCACTCATTTGTTTTACAAGCAAAGCGCAGACAGTTGGTTTGTTATTGGGACGCGCAACTTAGATCCCAAGCATAAGGCAACGCTGGGATTTAAGTTCAACGAACCCGCAGCTCGGTCTTACATTGAAGATCGTTACCGAAGAGGTTTGACTGTTGATTTTGACGAACTTGCAAGTGTTTTGAAAGCAGAACCCTGGGGGCGTACATCACACCAACCCGTTACATATTATCCCGAATTTCCGGCTGAAATCATTGGACCCGTTTTCTCGGACTATGTTTTTAGAACTTCTGCGCTGCAAGAGGACCCACATTGGTATAACGATAATGATGTTGATAGTGCGCTGAGGCTTCGTTTAGAGGAAGAGAATCTAACTGAAGACCGGGCGGTGTTCAGCGTTGTGCCCATAGGTGGCACAAGCGAGGGTAATCAGCTTAGGACATTCTTAGACGAAGAGATGAGTCGCCATGGAGAGCTTTCTTCGGATCGAACCGTTTTATTGCCTTATAACATTGGCAACCAGCACTGGGTGGGTCTAGTAATCAGGGTTCAGAATAGGAACGTTTCAGTTGAATATTATGACAGTTTAACAGAGCAGCCTCAAATACCCTCTTGGGTGGTGGCTGAATTGCGAGCTGTTTATGGAAACGAAGTTCGAGTTAGAGCAGCCGCCAATTTACTACAAATAGATAGCCATTCCTGTGGACCGCTCATGGTTGAAAATTTGGTCCAAAGAGCGCTGGGAATACAACTTCAAGCGCCTAGATTCATCAGTCATGATGGGAGTGAGGTGCGCAATCATCATCACTCATTAAGAACAAATGGCAACTGGGTAGATCCTATCCCCGTCATTCGTCAAATGGGTTATCATGTTCTACAAGCAGCCTGGGTATTTACAGCGCTGTTCTCAAAACACTTGATACTCCCATCAAAACATAAGAAAGGAAAATAAACCTTACCACTCAGAGTAATCGTTTACTGGGTCCAGGTGCTTGCTGTACTGAGCACCGAAGTCTTTAACAATGGCACAAAGGCCGTTGCTGTAATAGACTCTCGTTGATAAAAACTCAGATTCCCGTCTGAAAATTAGCTCAACATACTTACTGCCGCGGTAAGAAAACTGTACTAATGCATCATCAATCCCAAGATGCTGTATTCTGATACCTTCTCCAAGGGCATCTAATTCTTGGTCAGACATTTTTTTGATCTGCTCACTCGATGGGATATGAACCAAAGCTGGTTGTGCAAGTTTTAGAATAATGGCCACTGCTTCTGCTTGTTTTCTGAGAATCTTGCGCTCGGGATGAGTCATCCAGTTTGAAATCCATTTGTCTGTTCTTAAACTATTGGCCTCACTGCAAGTTCGAATATCTGCATGAAGACTTACAGAAAAGACGATGGTGATGAGAATCAAGAGACGCATATAGGAACTTAATAGCGATATAGGTGCCTATTTGGCCGAAAAAGCCAAATCCAACAAACTTTAACTATAAATACCCACGAGGTAGTTATGTTACGTACAGCACTTTTATTGTTTGGAATTTCTATCAACCTTCATGCAGCAGCTTATTTGTACGAAAATAGCTTTGTGACAGGAACACCCGCACACTGCGGAGGCGTTAATTGGTGCGCCACTGTTGCTGAAAGCGCTCTCAGGGCCACTCGATTTACGCGGAAAGCCAATCAAGAAGGCTCTCGTCGAGTATGGGCAAGTAATGAGGATACGTACATTGAAGTGACCTGTACTATCGGTGCTGATTCACAAATGCATGCAAACCTTAGAACCACTGGAGAGAACATGCAAAACGTCAATACTTGGGGAGCCAAGGTATTTAAAATGATGCAAGGGATCCGGTGCATGTAGACAATGCCTAATCTGGATTTACGCCCGCGGATGCGGGCACGGGTGCCACAGCCTGGCCTGCAGGGCCAGGTAACGACGCTGCCCCATTGATTTAAGCCCCTGGATAGGGGCGCAGGAGAAACCCGAATTCCTACGCCCCTATCCAGGGGCTTTATCCGGAGGGGACTCTGTAAACCCACCCCCACGCAATGCGCTTCGCGCCTTGCTGTGGGTGGGCTGTGGCACCCGTGCCCACCTCCGTGGGCGCAAAAACCAATCACCAGACCTTGAAGAAAAATCCGCCAAACGCCTGATGCATTTCTAAAAAGCCTTGTTTTACACTGAGCGCTTGTCCGCATGGTGCGAACAAAAAAGCCGTTTCCATATTCTCGTCAAAGTCTAGGAAACGGCAACCAGTTACGGTCGAGACCCACATAAAGTTTCGGCCTCATGAAGTCAATGCAGATTGACTTGGGAGTCGTCATGGCCGAAGCAAAACTGTCCGAGCGCGCCTTAAAAATCTTGGCGTGGCTCCAAAACAACCCCCACCCTAACCCTCCCCCAGAGGGAGAGGGGATGCCAATCCGCCAACAAACCCTTGCAGAAGAATTCGGCTGTTCACGCAGAACCATCGGTCGGGCAATTAAAAAACTTAAAGGAGCTGGGCTGTTAAAGGAAACCGGACGGGATAAACAAAGTAGATGCAAAACCTACGCGCTGCAGGCCCCCTCTCCACTGGGTGGAGAGGGGTTAGGGGTGAGGTTTTCGGAGCTGGACCCCGGCCCTCTCCCTCAAGGGGAGAGGGAGCCTACACCCCAAGGTCTCGCGCAGCTTCAAAGCTTTCCTCACCTATTTGAGTGCAACCTTAACGATTGGCCTGACTGGAAAAATTACTACGCAGCCGTAACATGGGAATTCAAGGACACTACCTGTCCACACAAACTGTGGCGCCAAACCTTCGATAGGCTTTATGTGATCCGGCACCAAGAGACAGGAATTCCTATACCGATGATTACTTAATTTAGAACCCAGGTGGCAAAGCACTGATTGGCACCTGGGTTATTTATTGGTGGGCCCGGTGGGAATCGAACCTACAACCTCCGGATTAAGAGTCCATTGCTCTACCAATTGAGCTACGAGCCCCAGTCTAAGTTGTCTATTTGTACCAGAATCATGGGGCTGTCAAGTGATCAGACTTTGTCCATCTCTTCAGGATTTTCTAAAAAGTGCTTGAGCTTGCCAGCGAGCTGACCACCTCGGTAACCATCAATAAATCGGTGGTCAATCGTCACCATCAAATCTAGTTGTGGCCTAATAATTACTTCACCCTGGTGTGCCACAGGTCTTTCTTTAATCTTCGTCACCACCACATAAAGCGGGACACGCGCAAAGGGCGTTGGCGGGGGGTAGCCTTCGTCGATTCCAAACATCCCGACACTGGTCACAATCGCTGACCCAAATGGGTAAGCTTCTAAACCAAGCGGTTTGATGCCATAGCCCAAGGCCCCTGTAATAAAGCCTGTTAACCACAAAATGGGCCTAATCAGCCAAACTGGCAGAAGCTTCACAATATCTTGGCTTTTTTGGAATTCAGAATCGTTCCCTTCACGCAGTTTGCTTGCAGCTTCCTTGAGTTCCTTGGCAATTTGAACACTTGTTTTTTGGTCAATATTGCAGACTTTGAACTTTCCCAAATCGTGCCCTTGAGGGATCGCAATCAGAAAGGCTAAATCACATGTTTCATGCGGGATATACTGCCCCATGCAGATGCGGCCATTCACATCAGGTGCATCCTTCATGGCCAAACCCACTGCCCGACCCACCAGGTGTGTAATCGTAACTTTTTCACCTGCTTGCTCAGTTAATTTCTGAGCATAAGCCAATGCGTTGCCTGCATCGATCGTCATTTTTCCATAAATGTTACCCTCTCTCGGGGCACTCCAGGTAGCCAAAGCCAGTTTACGCCTGGCAGTCATTTGATAGGGCTTGCTCATATTTGACAACAATCTAGCAAATCGTTACAAACCATACAAATTCAAATGAATGAAACTCCTGTCTCAGTAGGCACTCTCATGGAAGAGTACAGATCGAGGCTTCCAGCAGAAACTGAGGCTCCAATGCAGCTAGGTTCTTTGCACGGTCGCCAGCCGCCGCATGCGCTCGACGCTGAACGCGGAACCCTTTGCTCGATTTTGATCGACCCTGAAGCCATGGAGACCGTAAGTTTGGAAGGTTTGAGACCGGACGATTTCTATCATCCATCTCATTCGATCGTTTTTGCAGCGATGTTATCGCTTCAACAACAACATCAGCCCATCAATACCGTTACTGTCACAGATGAGTTGGTCGTCACTCAGAAATTAGATTTAATTGGCGGTTCAGCGTTTGTTGCGCAGCTTGAAACCCTCTTCCCCACATCGGCACATGTCGCTGCCTATGCCAAGCTTGTCAAAGACAAATCAACCCTCCGGAAATTGATCTCTGCCGCCACCAAAGTGGTGAACTCTTCCTACCGCCAAGACCGCCGTGTGGTTGATGTGATCGATGAAGCCGAACGAGTGATCTTGCAGATCCGAGATGAAACCTCCCAAAAAGGTATGCTCTCCATCCAAGAGCTTGTGACTGTTGCATTGCAACGTCTAGAACTCATGTACAACAACAAGACAAATCTTGTTGGTTTGTCTTCAGGATTTGCAGACTTTGATCGTCTTACCAGTGGCCTTCAGCCAGGTGAATTAATCATCGTTGCAGCTAGGCCTTCCATGGGTAAAACTGCTTTCACGTTGAATATTGCCGCGCACGTTGCAATGCATACCAAAACACCGGTTGCGTTCTTCTCGTTGGAAATGGGTGCTGAACAATTAGTCCATCGTTTGATTGGATCCGAGGCACGAATCGATCTATCTAATCTGCGCCGCGGCATGGTTCAGAGAAATGAATTCGCTCAACTGGTAGCAGCAGCCGGTCACCTCGGTGAAGCGCCGCTTTACATTGATGAAACTCCGGCACTTTCAATTGCAGAAATGCGCAACAAATGCCGGCGCATGGCGCTCAGACACGATGTTAAATTGGTGATCGTTGACTATTTGCAGCTCATGACCGGCCCTGATGGATATGACAACAAGGCGACTGAAGTTGCAGAAATCTCGAAGGGTCTTAAGAGCATTGCTCGTGAGTTAAAAGTGCCAGTGATTGCTCTTTCTCAGCTTAACCGTGGCGTTGAATCTCGAACCGACAAGCGGCCCATGATGAGCGACTTGCGTGAGTCCGGAGCTATCGAGCAGGACGCTGACTTAATCGCATTTTTGTATCGTGAAGAGTATTATTTGCGCGACAAAACACCTGAAGATAAATTGGGTATTGCGGAAGTGATTGTGGCCAAAAACCGTAACGGCCCCACAGGCCAGTTTGATCTGCGATTCTTTAATAATATTACCAGGTTCGTGGATTTAGAGCGGGGGTAACCTCACCCCGAACCCCTCTCCACAAGTGGAGAGGGGGCCTGCCTAGCGAATCGCTTGTTCCATAGCTATACGCGCTTCGCTGTACAGCCCTTGCCTGAAGTAACAGCTCCCAAGCTCAAACCAAGCAGCTGAGTTTGATTCATCAATCGCCACGATCTTGCGCAACTGAGAAATAGCCTCCTGCATTCGTTCAAGTTTAAGCAAAACCTTAGCGAGTTCAAAACGCATTTCTGTGTTCTCAGGATCTTGCTCGCATGCGATTCTGAACTCTCTGGCCGCAGCCTTCCATTGTCCTTCAGAAGCCAGTGTCACCCCGAGTTGATAGTGTGCTTCAGGGAATTCATCATCTGCCAAAGTAGCCGTCTCATAAGCAGTCTTTGCAATCTCAGCGCCATAGTTAGTTAAGAAGCAGCCAAAATTATAATGTATTGTCGCATCGTCGCTATCAGCCTCAAGGGCTCTTAAATAAAGCCCAAGAGCTTTAAGATGCTCTCCCTTTTCCGCATAAAGATTTGCAATATTGTCATAAGCCGGTGCAAATTCCGGGTCTTTGTCGATGGCTTTTTCAAACTGATCCATCGCTTCTAAATCCCAGCCACGGTCAAGCAACTTGAGGCCCATCTCGTTGTGAGCCTCTGAGTTTTTATGCGTAGGTGTCGGTTTTGGACAGTACATATTGGAATATGGTCAATAATATACTGGCGATCGGAACTGCCAATAGGGCTCCGAAGATCCCATAAAAATGCTCCCCCGAAATTAAGGCCAAAACAACCAAAACCGGGTGAATTTGCGCGGAGTTACCTAAAATCTTAGGGTTTAAAAAATTAGCTTCCAGGGCATGGATCCCGGCTATCCAAAGGATGGCCAAAAGGGAAGTCCATGGGCTAGTCATAAGCCCAACCAGCGCAATTGGAATCGTGCTGATAATGCTTCCAAAAATAGGAACCAAACTGAAAATACCGGCCAGTGATGCTAGGATAAAGGCAAACTTAATATCCAAAACCAAAAGCCCGACGAGCGTTAGCACAGCGTTCACCAAACAAATTGTAAGCTGACCACGAACAACACCCGACAAGCCACGGTCTAGCTTGGCTAAAAATGTCTCAAAATCTGGTCTTTTTGACGACGGAACCATTCTAAAGGCAAATTTCTTGATTCTATCGGTGTCTACCAAAATAAAACCTGCAATCATCAAAACGAGCATCAAATTAAATAAAAATTTCAAAACTCCTTTAACCAAAACCTGCAATTCAAAAACAATATTTGACGACTGAGCTCGGATAAAATCTGAAATTTCAGTTAAGATATTCTGGAGCATTTGAAGCAAATCAAGCTCTCCAAATGGGAGCTGATAATAACGCAAATAGTACTCTAGTTTTGCTACAAATTCTTGAAGATTTGTATCGCGAAGCGCATTAAGACTTTCGGTTGAAGTCTTCGCGAGACGGATGAGTTCACCATAAAGCTCTGGCAAGAAAAGGGTTGAAACAGCATAAATCACAACCCCAATCACGCCATAAATAAACAAAACAGATATGAATCTCGGAATAACTCGGCCGAATATTTTCTGCCTAGAAATCCGAGAAACCAATGGCTCCAGCACATACGCCAGCAAGGCAGCTAACACAAACGGGAGCAACACTTCACTCAGCAACACCACCGTCATCACAACCGCAATCCAGAGACTTGAAAAAATTAAGATTTTTTGGTTTTTTTTAATGAATTCCATAAATTTTCTATCCTTGGGGCAGCATGAGGGCTTGCAGCCATAATTTCAACCCCATGCTTGGCTGAGCCCGTATAACGAAGCGGCTCGCCCGAAATAGCCATAAAAACACCGCCTGATGCCATGACGAGCGCAGCAGGTGCACAAGTATCCCAAACTTTGATGCGCCGGCCAATGCTTACATAAGCATCTGCATGTCCATCGGCGACCATGGCGGCTTTTAAACCAACAGAACTTTTGCGTAAGAAGGTCACCCCCGCCTCTACCCCTGTCACCCCAGCGAAAGCTGGGGTCCAGCTCTGGATTCCAGCTTGCGCTGGAATGACAGACGACCATGAATGACTCACCGCCAAGCGCAGGCTCTCTAGGGGCATGGGACTCTCTTTGATATTCAGTGTAGTTACACGCCCATCAGCGTCAACTCTCTCAGCCTGGTCTTCAAAGCCACGCCACAAAACTCCAGTTGCAGGCTCATAAATCACCCCAAGTGCTGGAACTCCGTGAATGCATAACCCAATCATCACGGCATATTCATTGCCACCTTTTGAGTAATCTGAAGTCCCATCGATCGGGTCCACAAACCAAACACGTTCTCCCTGGGGCAACTCAGCATCAGGTCGGAAACTCTCTTCACTCACCACTTGATCTAATGGGAACGCTTCTTGAAGGCCACTAACAATCAGTTTGTCTGCCAAGATGTCACCCTGTGTGACCGGACCCTCAAAGTTGTCTTTGTAATGCAGGACACCAAGGTGCTGATATCCTAAGGCTATATGCCCTGCCTGGCGGGCAAGTTTTTCAGCAATAGCCAATTCCTGCATAGAGTTTCATTATACGATAGAATGCTCATGATGTATCTGGATTATTTTGGTTTGAAAGAAGAAGCATTCACTATGACTCCAAACCCGCGCTTCATCTATTGGACACGTGCGCATGAAGCTGCTGCAGAAGCGCTGACTTATGGAATCCAATCGCGTAAAGGTTTTTTGTTGCTCACAGGCGAAGTCGGAACAGGCAAAACAACGATTTGCCGTGAAGTCATGGGTCGTTTGCAAGATCAAGCTGATGCAGCTGTTGTTTTGAATCCACTCATGTCTACGGAAGGACTGCTCAAAGCAATTTTGACCGACTTTGGTCATGAGCCCCAACACACATCCAGTGAAGAGATGATTGGGCAGCTCAGCAAGTTTTTGCTCTCAAAAGCAAACACAGACCGCAACGCTGTAGTTTGGATTGATGAAGCCCAAAACCTGTCATTTGAAGCCCTTGAGACCATTCGCCTGCTCTCCAATCTTGAAACAGACGATAAAAAGCTTTTGCAAATTGTTCTTGTTGGCCAGCCAGAACTCGAAAAACTTTTGGGTGAGTATCGTTTGAGACAACTCAACCAGCGCATCAGCATTCGTCAGCGTTTGGGAAGTCTGAACTTTGAAGAGCTGTCAGACTATATCCGGCATCGGCTATTTATTGCCGGTGAACGCCAAAGTCTGTCTTTTGAAAAAAAGGCTCTTAAATACGTGTACAAGTACACCAAAGGCTCACCTCGCATGACCAATATGCTTTGTGACCGAGCCCTGCTTGCCGCGTTTGCAAAGCGAACGCGCAACATAGACCACACACTGATTAAAGAAGCTTATGATGATTTAGGTTGGAGATAGCCCATGTCAATTATTCTCAATGCCTTGAGGCAACAAAACAAACAGTCCGAACCAAATGTTCAAGGTATCCTCTGGTCTGCCCAAAAAACCCGGAGGATTCCAGCTCTGCCATGGCGAGCGATTGGATTAAGCGCTCTCCTATTCAGCTTAGGCTTTGGCACTGTGATGTTCAGCACCTCATATGTTAAGACACGGGTGGTTGACCAGATGCCCAAAGCAGCTGCTCCTGCTCCAATAACCCGGCCGGCTGTACAACCTGAAATCCTTGCCGCGCAGTCCTTTGAACGAGGAGATTTTGCCGGAAGCATTGCTTTCTTTAACGAAGCCATTGCCGCAAATCCCAATGACTGGGCTTTGCTTAACAATCTTGGTCTGGCTCTCACAAAAGCAGACCGCTTGGAAGAAGCCGAGTCTGCATTTTTCAAAGCCATTGCTGTCAACACAAGTTGCGCATCTTGCTACAACAATCTTGGAGATCTAGAAGTTAAACGCGGCGCATTGGATGAGGCAGAACTTTACTATCAGAAGTCTGCCAAAGCTGACCCCAGCAACCCTGCTCCATATTTCAATTTAGGTGTTTTATATGAGAAAAAAGGCGACTTGGATGCAGCCTTTGAGGCCTACTCCCAATTTCTGGAAAGAAACCCAAACTCAGAGTCTTTAATGGCCAAAAAAGTTCAGGCACGCCTTAAAAATCTTGAGATTGGAGAGTAATTGCGGTAGCTCATACCATAGTATGTCTCTTGAACTTCAAATTGACGCTGAACTAGCTAAAGCCACAGAAGCCTTTGAAAAGAAAGAAGCTATCCCCGGGATGGTCATTGGCCCCATTAAAGGCGGCTTCGCTGTCACTCTCTTAGCCAATACTCGCGCCGAGGCCGAAGCAGGGCAAGGCCTCAGAGCCTTTTTACCATTCAGCCATGCCGGGTTAGACCCACGCATGACGCCTGAATTTAGCGACCGCGAGCCTTACTGGTTTAAAATTAAAGATTTTGAACCCAATGAAGGCAACATCATCATTAGCCGCCGTTCAGTTCTGCAAAAAGAGAAACGCGAACATGAAAAGAACTTTTGGCATACCGCTGAAGTTGGTCAAACAGTTTCCGGTGTAGTCAAAAGCCTCGTTCCTTATGGCGCATTTGTTGATTTGGGTGGAGCAGATGCTTTGTTGCATGTGTCTGACATGTCCTATGAGCAACACCCTTCGCAGACAGATAAGGTCAAAGTTGGCCAGCACGTTGAGGTCAAGATTTTAGAGCTTGATACCAAGGCTAAAAAAGTCAAAGTTGGTATGAAGCAGCTTAGAAAGGACCCATGGCAAGCCATTGAAGATGAGTACAAAGTCGGGATGGATGTGGATGGCACAGTCGTTGCATTCTCAGATTTTGGTATTTTCTTACACATTGCAGAAGGGCTTGAAGGCCTGGTTCACAGCAGTGAAATTTCTTGGGCAAAACCTAAACACCCATCGACCTATTACAAGATTGGCGACCAAGTCAAATCACGTATTTTAAGTCTTAACAAAGAAGGGCACCGCATTTCTTTGTCAATTAAAGCTCTGCAAGAAAACCCAATCGATAAATTGGCAGAAAAGTTTCCTGTTGGAACCACGCTGAAGACCAAAATCGTTGGCATCAAGGAATATGGTCTGTTTGTAGAGCTTGAAGAAGGTATCACCGGCATGGTTCATGTGGGTGAACTCTCCTGGACCAAGCATGTCGAAAACCCTGCAGAGCTCTACAAAGAAGGTGATGAAGTTGAAGTCGCTGTTATGGGGTTTGACACCAAACGGCAACGAGTTTCTTGTTCCATCAAGCGCATCACACCAGACCCATGGCATTCTTGGAAAACCAAGTATGCTCGCGGCAGTCGCCATGAAGTGGTTGTAAAACGCGTAACGCCGCATGGTTTCGAAGTCGAACTGGAACCAGAACTGATCGCCTTCTGTTCCGCACGCGAGTATGGAGACATCACGCCAAAACAAGGCCAGACGATTGGTGTCGAAATCACGGTCTGCGATCCGATCCAGCACAAGATCAGCCTGAGCATTAAAGCCAGAGTGAACCACGAAGCTCGTGAAGACTATGAGACTTATATGAAGAAACAGTCCGACAAGAGCGGTCGTGCAACGCTTGGGGATTTGATGCGGCATTAACGCATGCATGTAATTGGCACTTCGCACCTGGGGTCACTGCTTGGGACCCCGGCCCGTGATATCAAATTTTTAAATCAAGTTTTCGACGCAGGCTTTCATGCTTATGATTTAGCCGCTTCTTATCAATTAGGCGGCACCGAGCGTTTATTGGGACGTTGGATTGCTCAGCGAAAACAACGGGATAAACTTTTTCTGATCAGCAAGGGCGGGCATCCGGTTCCTTATTTAATTCCCAACAGACTGACAGTTCATGCACTGCAACATGACTTAGATAGTTCGCTGAAACGCCTGGGAACAGATTACCTCGATTTATATTTTCTCCACCGAGACCACCCACAAGCAGATTTGCATGCCATTGCAGATTTTCTGACGCGCGCCAAACAGGCTGGCAAAATCAAATCTTTTGGAGTTTCAAACTGGCATCACGACCGTATTAAGCAACTCCCAATTAAAATCGATGCCAGCAGTCCGCATTTCTCGCTGAGGCCTTGGGTGAAACCACCTTTTGATGGCTGCATCAGCATCGCAGGTCCTGAAAACCAAGCCGCTCGCGACTTCTACGCAGCGACCCAAATACCTGTGTATGCCTGGTCACCTCTTCGTGGGCTTGCAAAGTCAGAGATATCTACTTGTATGCAGTATCTAGCTTCACAGCCCTTCCCCGTGCATCCTATTTTAGGGAGCCGGAAATTGGAGCATCTTTTGCTTTATTAGCATCTGCTTTCTTAACAAAATCGGGGATGATTTTCTTGTCCGTACCTGGCAAAACACCATAGGTAGCAAGGTGCTCTGCTGGGTTACTTATTTGAGTTTGTGTTGCTTCTGTAGCCTTCTCTTTAGCCAATTCCTTGAGTTCAGCTTTAGTTTCAGGTCTAACCCTCTGAGGGCTAAACTTCTGGAGAATCTGGCGCTGCTCTTTTTTGAATATCCCTGCAAAAAATTTAGCGACCCCTCCTGCCACTGAACTCATCCACGAAGCTATACGCGATAAAAGACCTGGCTTCTCTGTTAGCTTTTCGTGATTAGGCACCAGGAGTGCTTTATCATTAACCGAGATGGTGTCGACTATTTTTGGAATGTTTTCAGGTACCTTCCTTTGAGGCTCTACGTTCTTGTTTGTCCGCGTTCGTGGAATAATGCTCCTACCATGGCCCAATATACCCATAATATTAATAGAATATGGTATTCTCATCCTAAAAACCCTGTGATTGTGCAATTTTCTACCAGAAGTTGCTTGCCAGGCCAAAATAGGGCAAGAAGTATTTTATGAACCAGTACCTCAAGCCCGGTCGTATTATTGCGTTTATTCTAAGCACCACCCTAGTCTTCATGCTTTGGGGAATTATTTACCAACCAGGCGGTCTGGGTTCCAATATTTTGCTGATTCTTGTGGTAGCAGGTATGATTATCCACTCTGCCACCAAGAACTTTGGGGCATTTTTAGATGACTTGCTATTCGAAGAAGGCTCTCGTGAAAAAGCGTTTTTAATGCGTCGCGCTAGAATCGAACTCAAAACATTTCGTGAAAAACTGGCTAAATCTTCCAAGCGCCTACGCGCTTCAAAATCGGCCGAGATGACGGCCTTTGAAAACACACTAAATGAACTTGAGAAACAAACTCTAAGTGTAAGACCAAATCTTAAAGCGGTCCAAGAACTGCTGGCTCGTGTCGATAAAACAGCACTGGCGTTTTTAGGCAAATTGCCACGCCGTGGCTTTGTGGGTGGTTTTGAGTCTCTGGTTATTGCACTTTTAGGCGCGATTGCCTTGCGCGTATTTTTGGTAGAGCCTTATCAGATTCCTTCAGGCTCCATGATTCCAACCTTGTTGGTTGGAGACCATTTGTTTGTATCAAAGCTAAGCTATGGTGTTGCAAACCCATTTTCAAGAATCCCAAGTTATTGGGTCCGTTGGGCCACTCCTAAACCCGGCGATGTGATGATTTTCGAAGCGCCTCCCTACGTCCCCAGCAACGCTGGCGCAACTTGGATCAAGCGTGTCATTGCAGGTCCCGGCCAAAAAGTGTCAATCCAAAATGCCGTGGTTCACGTGGATGGAAAACCCTACCTCCACATAGAGCGTGATGACTTAGTTAAATTCTACGACTACCAGATGGGTCTCAACCGGTGGCGCGAAGAAATTGAATTCAAAAACATTGAAGAGATCCCAGAGGCCGTCAATCATCAAATCTACATGAAGAATTTGGAAGAGGTTTGGCCCGAAGCAGACCAGCCCGAGTTGCCCGGCCTTAGCTGCGATAAAGACTCCTGCACGGTTGAAGAAGGCTTTGTGTTTGTCATGGGAGACAACCGCGGCGGCTCTGCAGACAGCCGAATGTGGGGAGCCCTACCCATCGACAATATCAAAGGCAAAGCTTTGTTCGTATGGATGAGTGTCGATGGTCGCAGGGAGTGGTTCAGCCTCGGACGCTTCTCACTACCCCAGTTCAGGTGGGAGCGCTTCATGAGGCAGATTCGCTAGTATAGCGCCTCAATATGCTCATGATACCGCGTGTTAATAACCTTACGCTTAATCTTAAGCGTAGGGGTTAACTCGCCACTTTCAATCGAAAAATCCTGAGCCAAAAGGGTGAATCTCTTAATCTGCTCTACTGAAGCCAATCCACGATTAATCCCATCTATTTGACGTTGAATTTCTGAAAGCACCTTTGAATGTTTCACCAATTCATGGACATCATCTCCGAGCCCATGTTCAGCGCCAAAGGCCCGCAAGGCTTCTGCGTCAGGAGTTAATAATGCCGATAGATATTTACGCTTATCTCCAATCACAACCGCAAGGTTAACCAGAGGGATCTGCTTAAGCTGACCCTCAATATTTTGGGGTGAGATATTTTTACCGCCAGCCGTAATCAAAATATCTTTTTTACGATCCGTAATATGCAAATACCCTTCAGAATCTATATGCCCAATATCTCCTGAATGCAGCCAGCCATTCACCAGTGTTTCAGCCGTCGCCTCAGAATCTTTCAGATACCCGCTGAAAAGATTCGGCCCCTTAATGCAGATCTCACCATCTTGTGCGATTTTCACCTGAAGGCCCGGCAAGGGCTTGCCCACGCTGCCAAGTCTTGTTGCGCTTGGAATATTGAAGCTCGTAGGGCCACAATCCTCGGACTGGCCATAAACTTCATAAATCGGCAAATCCAAGGTATTGAAGAAATGAACAATCTCTTTAGACAAAGGCGCCGCACCACTCACACAAGCTCTCACCTGTGAGAAACCAAGTGCTTTTTTCAGTTTTTTGAACACCAAAGCACGAGCCAATTTCATACTGGCTTCCGTCACCAAAGAACCTGGATGATTATGATGGTGCGCATCCCAATAGGCATCCGAAGTGCTCCTCGAAAAGCTCAGCAAAGCATTCTTCAAGCCTGTTGCTTCAGCAAGCTTAGCGTTAATCTTGCTGTGGAATTTTTCATAAATTCTAGGGACTCCGAAAAAGAGTGTGGGCTCTACTTCACGCAAGTTTTCGGGTAATGCATCTAAAGACTCCGCAAAATACAGATTCATGCCGGTATGGATCGGTGCATACAGCGAGAACATTTGCTCTGCGATATGTGCAAGTGGCAAATAAGAAACCATACGGTCCTCACTGCTGAGCTTAAATAGACTCGCACAAGTGGAAATAGTCCACTCCACCGCTCGATGTGAAAGCATGACCGCTTTCGCCGGGCCAGTGGTTCCTGAAGTGTAAATTAAAGACGCGATATTCTCAGGTTTAACGGACTTCCGACGTTCCAAAAGGCCTTTATTTGAGACCCCTTCACCGAGTTCACAGACTCTTTGAAAGGTCATGATTTGGTCACTGTCTTCAATGTCATCTGGCTGAATCAAAATCACCTTTTGAAGTTTGGGCAACAAGTGAATAATCGGCTTGATTTGCTCACGGTAACGTTTACCATTTTCAACCACCACAAATGGCGCTTCACAGTGACTCAGAATATGCTCTATCTCTTCAGCTGAACACGAATTATAAATCCCAGCACAGGCCGCATGGTTTGCTTGAGCAGCCAACGCTGAAAAGATCCATTCTGGCCGGTTGTAACTTAAAATCGCCAGAGTTTGCCCTTCTCTAAACCCAAGAGAGAGAAGTCCTTTGGCGAAGGACTCTACTTTTGAGCCCGCCTGTCCCCAAGAAATTGGCGTGTAGGATCCATTTTTTTTAAAAAAATAAGCAGGCTTGTTGGCCTGCTCATCGGCCCGCTTGAAAAACCGTTCGACGCATGTATCGCGATTCATGAACGGTTATATCGGCGGGATTTTGATTTTGGTGCGCATTCCCCTCTCCACAGGGTGGAGAGGGGTTAGGGGTGAGGTTTTCGATGTGGACCCCGGCTCGTTGGCCGGGGTGACACTGCCGGGAGTATAATCAGTTCGTATCCTCGAACTCAGCTTCAACAACCTTAGAGCCATCATCTGGTTTTGGCTCTTCAGCCACCGATGGTCCGCCTTGTTTGTAGAGCTGTTCAGCCATTTTGTGACTTGCAGTCGTCAACGCAGCCAAAGCAACCTTCAGCTCTTCTGCATCTTGTGAATCGAGCTTGGTCTTGGCGTCGGCCAAAGCAGTTTCCACAGGACCTGTCACATCAGCAGCAAGCTTTTCTTTGTTTTCTGTCAGCATTTTTTCAACACTGTAGATCATGCTGTCTAGCTTATTGCGTTCTTCGATTGCTTCACGGCGTTTTTTATCGTCACCTGCATGGGTTTCAGCTTCTTTGACCATGCGGTTGATTTCATCATCCGACAAGCCTGAGCTTGCAGTAATGGTAATGCGCTGCTCTTTATTGGTTGCACGATCTTTTGCTGACACATGCACAATACCGTTCGCATCAATATCGAAGGTTACTTCGATCTGAGGCATGCCTCTCGGTGCTGGCGGAATCCCTTCGAGGTGGAAACGACCCAAGGTACGATTGTCCCTGGCCATGTCGCGTTCCCCCTGCAAGCAGTGAACTTCCACAGAAGTTTGGCTGTCAGCTGCTGTCGAGAACACTTCAGACTTCTTGGTTGGGATCGTCGTGTTTCTTGGAATCAACACAGTCGTAATACCGCCCAAGGTTTCAATGCCTAAGCTGAGCGGAGTTACATCCAACAAGAGCATGTCTTTGACATCACCAGCCAGAACACCTGCTTGAACGGCAGCACCCAAGGCCACCACTTCATCTGGGTTTACGGAGCGGTTTGGTTCTTTGCCAAAGAACTCTTTAACAAGTTCCTGAACACGTGGAACACGGGTCGAACCACCCACTAAAACAACTTCGTTGATATCGCTTACTTTGAGTTTAGCGTCTGCCAATGCTTTGCGGCAAGGCTCCAAAGTTTTTTGGATCATGGGTTCAAGGAGCTGCTCAAGCTTTGCACGGCTCATCTTGACACTTAAGTGTTTCGGACCTGTTGCATCAGCAGTCAAGAATGGCAGGCTGACTTCGGTTTCTTTGGTGCTTGAAAGCTCAATCTTGGCCTTTTCAGCAGCTTCTTTGAGACGCTGCATGACCATTTTGTCTTTCGAAACATCAATGCCTGTGTCTTTCTTAAACTCAGCAGTCAAGAAGTCGATGATAATATTGTCAAAGTCATCGCCGCCCAAGTGTGTATCACCATTGGTTGAAATTACTTCAACAACGTTCTGGCCAACTTCCAGAATCGAAATATCGAAAGTACCGCCGCCTAAGTCATAGACCACGATTTTTTCTTCGCTCTTTTTGTCCATGCCATAAGCCAAGGCTGCGGCAGTTGGCTCATTAACAATGCGCTTGACTTCGAGGCCAGCAATCTTACCTGCATCGCGCGTAGCCTGACGTTGTGCATCATTAAAATAAGCAGGTACAGTGATCACGGCTTCGGTCACTTCTTGACCTAAGTAGGCTTCAGCTGCGCGCTTTAATTTCTGCAGAACTTTGGCTGACACTTCCGGAGGCGTAACGGTATTGCTCTGGACCTTAAAGCCAATGCCGCCATTGTCTAGGCGGACGCAGTTGAAAGGGTGTTTCCCAATTTCTGCAGCGCTTTCGTCAAAACGATGACCAATAAAGCGTTTAGCAGAAAAAATTGTGTTTTCAGGGTTGGTGATGGCTTGGCGTTTGGCAGACTGGCCAACTAAAATTTCGCCATCTTTGGTGTACCCAACCACAGAAGGGGTCGTGCGTGCGCCTTCTTCATTGGCGATTACTTTTGGCTCGCCACCTTCCATAATAGCTACCACCGAGTTGGTGGTACCTAAGTCAATTCCAATAATTTTGCCCATGTTTCTAATAAACTCCTTTGGTATGGAGTTCAACATAAGCAGCAAAACTGGTGGGTCAAGGCTTCAGGGCCCTGACTGCTGCAGCATAGTCCGTATGCTCAAAAACATAGGACCCAGCCACCAGAACATCTGCCCCAGCCCGAACTGCGATTTTGGCGGTTTCAGGGTTAACACCCCCATCAACTTCCACCAAACATTTTGATTTCGCTTTAATTTTCGGGATCTTAGAAATAGGCCCTGGCATAAACTCCTGGCCCCCAAAACCTGGCTCTACAGTCATGATCAGCACGCAGTCGATCAGGTCCCAGCAATCATCCAAAATGGTTTCAGGCGTATTGGGTTTAATAGATACACCTGCTTTTTTGCCCAAGGCTTTAATAGCCTGAAGCGTGGTTTTGAGATCTTTGCAGGCCTCTGCATGAACTGTGATTTGGTCTGAACCTGCTTTTGCGAACCGCTCAATCCAGACTTCTGGGTTGGTAATCATCAGATGCGTATCTAGAATTTTTGAAGTGCACTTCCTAACAGTTTGAACCACTTTAGGGCCAAACGTTAGGTTGGGCACAAAGTGACCATCCATGACATCTAAATGAATCCAGTCCGCCCCAGCTTTTTCCACAGCCTGAACTTCTTCACCAAGTTTAGACCAATCAGCCGACAAAATAGAGGGGGCTATGAGTACCATTAAATCACCCAGGCCTAGTTAAGCGCAGCTCTCTGAGCTACAAATTTATGAATAACACTACCTATCAGCGTCTGGTAAGACAACCCCTCATGCGCCGCTATCTGCTTAAGTCCGTCCAAATCATGGCTGGACATGCGGATATTAACTCGAGCATCTTTTTGCATAAACTTTCTAGATGCTTCTTCGGCCTTCTTTACTTCTTGCTTCAGGTTCTGAACCGGCTTCCACTCTCCCCGGTTATATGAATCGAGTAATTCTTGCTCTTCTGCGTCTAAATTAATTTTTTTCATAAATCTCACTCCGTTTCACCAAGGTACATTGCTGTTGCCTTTCTGCTTGGGATTATAGTTTTCAAAAAAATACATCCTTTATTCTCCACGAATGGCACCAGGTATGCGTAGCGCTGAATCTTAACAATATAGATCTTCTGCCCTGGGTATTTTGACTGATTTGGGTGCTCCTCCACGGCGAGTATATGGTTTTGATCTAACAGCGCAATTATCTCTTCAAACCCAATCCCCCGCTCAGCTCTTAGTTTGGTGTTTTTTTCAGGATTGAAGCGATAATCCATACCCACAAAGCATATGACATCGTACACACTTTGTCAACCTTCGGAAACCTCATCCCCGGCCTGTCACCCCGGCCACCGAGCCGGGGTCCAGCTTCGGAAACCTCAATCCAAGATCTGTGCTCGCTCGCGAGGCTCTGGCAAGCGACAGGTCTCATATTGACCAAACCATTGATACCGGTGCCGAGCAATCCAATTATAAACCATATCTCTGACAAACCGAGGCACAATCAATAAAATCACCGCCAACCGATAAATACCCCCAAGGTGAAGCAATGTGCGCAGAACTGCGGTTGAACGCTGATGCAGACCCTTGTCGTCTAGCAGAACCACAGAATCCAAATCACGCGTCACCTCCAGTGAAAGTTTCTGAGCAGCAGTACTGCCTTGAAGAGCTCCTATTTTAAGTTGATTACGCGAGTTCCTTTTCAGTACCCAGGCCGCAAAACCGTTGCAAAGAACGCACGTTCCGTCGACAAAAATGAGAGGTTGCATGCATCACCTGTCTTAAATCTTCTGGTTCAATAAATGGAATATAGAGGGCCAACATTAACCACTCGAAAAGTTGAATATTCATCGAGTATTCAATCCCCAAGTGCAATAAGACCCCTAAAAAAATCACTCGATACCGATACGCTTTCACCCAAATCAGAGTTCCTAAAGCAAGCTCTACAATCAGCGTTAGCCAAGTCAGTAGCTTTAAAATCCACAAGTGTTCAAATATGTATGGGACCGGATATCGCCAGAACTCCTGAAGATTTGCGGCATAGTACATCGCTGTGCCATCGATCCAACTTGCACCATCTAATTTCCACAACACAGTCGAAACGTATGACAGTGTGAACTGGTACTGAATCAATCGTTGTGCCCACGGTGCGCTCTTGACGATTTTTCCTCCTTTGCGCCATACATCCAGAGAGTATGCCGAGCCTGCCTCAGAAAAAATCATTAAAAACAAAATCACTCTTTCGAGGGTGTCACCACTGTGCAGAATAATGAGATTTCGATGATGAAAGCTCACCAAAACAACAAACAGAACCGCCGAACTCACACGCGTGAACAGGCCCAAAGTTAAGAGCAGTGCTGCCGCCAAATAAGCAGAATACAAAATCACAACACTTAAATTAGTTTCTGGCATCCATTCGAAAAGGTTGATTCTCGAGCTGCCTAGAAGCATTCTCATGGTATCCAATGACAAAAAACCATGAGGGCCAAAATAATCAAAAAGATCTGGACCCCAAAAAAGCCCATTGGCCAATAAAATCAGCCCGAAAAAGATACGAAACAACCCCATAGGCTCTGGCGACTGGGGTTCAAACCAGAAACGGTTCCAAGAAGCTGCTAAATTTTTCATGTTAAATCCTGAGGTTTGACCAGATAGCGGAAATAAGTATATTGATTTGTGTACTTGTTCAGGGGAACGAGAGGGAAATAGTCTTTAGCTCGTGGTTTGGCTATCGGAGTCCAGTACCTCGTTAGGACGACATAAACGGGTGGGTTTGAGCGAGATGGAAATTGTCTGGCAATCCATCGAGCGGTATCTGGCCATATCCCGGAATAGCTATCTAAGCGCACATACTCGCCCCATTTTCGCCAACGTTCTTTTTGGTAACGCTGCAAATAACCAAATTCTTGCATGCTAGGGATATTCCAATATTGTCTGGTACCATCCTGAAATGTGATTTCTGCGCCAATACCAAAATTAGAGGTAGGCGGGTTTGGAGCAAACATAGACCACTCTTGCCAAAGACCACTCCACTGCAATACAGGCCAAGCAAACGCATACAACTTCTCGCGGGCATCCATGGCTAACCGCGCGATCTTAGAAGGGTGGTTATTCCTCGGAAGCGATGCGATTGTAATTAAGGTTAAGTGACCAATAATAAAACAACTCAGCAACCATCGGACTGGTCTCGACATAAAATCTCCTATTGGTTTTTATATCGACGTCATGTTCTTTTCATCCGCCTGATGCCGGATGGGTTGTCTTTCAGTACCTTGTCACCCCGGCCACCGAGCCGGGGTCCAGTGTCGGAAACCTCACCCGCTTCGCAACGCGAAGCACCCTCTCCACTCGTGGAGAGGGCCCCTGCCGAATCAAGGCGATGATTTTTTGTGAAGCCCTTTTTTCAGATTGAAACAAGCGGATATCTTTCTGGGTGTTTGTGAATTCATCCGCATTACTCTCTACTATTTCCTACAACTTTACATCAAATCATCTGACTTGGCACAAGAGAGTGTCCTAGTTCAACACATTTGAGACTCTCGATCTCGAATTTCATAAAGCCTATCAAAAGTTTGCCTAAACAACTTGTGAATGCATTCCACATCTCTCAGCTCCCAAGTAACTGCTGCATAGTGCTTCTCCCAGTTGGGCCAATGGATGAAATTGAGTTCGAACGTTCGACGGTAGTTTTGGAGTTGTATTTCTCCCCCCTTTGACAAAGGGGGGTTAGGGGGGATTTTGTTATCCACGAAAACCTCACCCCTACCCCTCTCCACCCGTGGAGAGGGGGCCTGCAACGCGTAAGTTTTGCACCGACTTTGTTTGTCCCGTCCGGTTTCCAGTAAAAGACCGGCCTCTTTCAGTTTTTTAATCGCTCGGCCAATGGTCCAACGGGAGCAGCCCAGCTCTCTGGCAAGCTCTTTCTGTGCGATGCATATAACAACATCTTGACCCCCATGCGGCAGGGGCCCTCTCCACTCGGTGGAGAGGGTGCTTCGCGGCTTGTCCGCCGAAGCCTCGGCGTAGGCGGAAGCGAAGCGGGTGAGGACTTCCTGCGCACGTTTCGACAGTAATGGTGAGGTCTTCGACAAGGTTTCCGACATACGAACTCCATGCGTCACTTGACGCATTGTGGCCGAGCCCATATG
>CAZWPE010000007.1:0-53059 GCA_964635635.1 uncultured Myxococcaceae bacterium
CGATGGTCCCAATATTTACGTGGGGTTTATCGCGGGTAAATTTCTCTTTTGACATAACTAAAATCTCTCCAGAAAGCTTTCTAAGGGATCGGACTTTAAAAGCATAATTCTGAGTCTGTCAATGGAGCTTAGGCACAATTACACCCCTAATTCCTTGGGTTTTGACAAACCCATTCAATCATAAAGGGGGCACAGCAATGTGGATGCTCCTCTATCGCAATTAGAACAGGCTGCTGCGTCCTTTCATGGGCGACAAAATGGTACACCCAGGCATTCGCCTGCCCAAGGTCTTGGTCATCTAAATCCGTTATTCGAGCCCCATGGCGCACCGCTCCATCTACCTCATATTGCAAATATTCAACCCTACGGAAGGGCCCTGTGCCACCTAGTTCGTCTGCCATTTTCGATGCAACCTTTCGGAAGCTCTTATTTTCCTTTGTATGCGTGATCTCCTGACCAGCATTAAGAGCCCTATAATCCTGTTCACAGTCAGCCCAAAGAGAACCTGAGAGTAAAGTTAGAGCAAAACACGCAGGAATACCTAAGTTTAGCATTTTCATAGAACAAGCTATGTGCTGAGATATATTCTTGATTTCGTGTTTGGCGCTAAGGCGCAAACATCTCAACCAGTTTTTCTAGGATTTTCTTGCCCGTAGATGCATTAATACGCCCCAGGGGTTTAATCAGCCTCTTCGGATCAATGGCCCTGATTTGATCAAGCAAAATCTGCCCATCTTTACCCTCAAATTCAAGCTGGATTCTCGTTGGGAGTTTTTTAATTTGGCTAGACATGGGAGCTACAATCACAGTCCAGTTCGCTTCATTGATATCATCAGGAGAAACCACTACACAAGGCCTGGTTTTTTGGATTTCTCGTCCAATGGTTGGGTCTAGCTGGGCCAGCCAAATATCAAATCGTGCAATCACCAGACCCATTCCTTATCATCGGATTCATTGCTGAAAGACAACCAGTCTTGACTCTCAAGATCATTTTCTGGTTTTGCCGCCAGAAAAGCCTCTTTCCAACCCGCTCGCTTGCCCGAAACGGGCTTAATCAAAAGGCCCTCTTCCCGTACTTCCAAGTCTATTTCCGTTTCAAATCGGCACTGCTTCAAGATAGACTTAGGCAGAATAATGCCCTTCGAATTTCCAACTTGTCTGATTTCAGCATGCATAACCACCTCATTGTAATAACATTGTATTACATTTAGCTTTCTTTGTCAAATAAACAAAAAACCCGGCATAAAGCCGGGTTGGAAACGAACCCTCTCCCTGGCCTCTCCCAAAGGAGAGGGAAAAAGGGAAATCAGGCGCCAGTTGCTTTGGCAATAATTTCCTTAGCAACGTTGCCTGGAACTTGTTCGTAGTGGCTGAACTCCATGGTGTATGAAGCACGGCCCTGAGTTCTGGAACGCAAATCGTTGGCATAACCAAACATTTCTGCGAGCGGCACATTGGATTCAACGATCTTCATGCCACTTCGGTCACTCATGCCAGTGATCTTACCACGACGACTATTCAAGTCACCAATCACATCTCCCATCCAATCTTCAGGCGTAATCACTTCAGCCTTCATGATTGGCTCAAGAATAATCGGACCCGCTTTCTTCGCACCTTCTTTAAAGGCCATCGAAGCAGCAATCTTGAATGCCATTTCGTTTGAGTCAACGTCATGGTAACTACCGTCAAACAAGGTGTACTTGATATCAACCACTGGGTAACCAGCTTGAATACCGGAAGAGAGAGCTTCTTCTGAGCCTTTTCTAACTGCAGGGATGAATTCTTTTGGAACGCTACCACCCTTGGTTTCATCAACGAATTCAAAGCCTTTTCCGGTCTCATTTGGCTCAATTCTGACCCAAACGTGCCCATACTGACCTTTACCACCGGACTGCTTAACGTACTTACCTTCTTGTTCAACTTTTTTGGTAATCGTTTCGCGGTAAGCCACCTGTGGTTTACCCACATTGGCTTCAACACCAAACTCACGCTTCAAGCGGTCTACAATGATTTCCAAGTGAAGTTCACCCATACCAGCGATCGTGGTTTGAGCAGTTTCTTCATCGACACTGAGACGCAAGGATGGATCTTCAGCGCTGAGTTTACCCAAACCAATGCCCATCTTTTCTTGATCGGCTTTGGTCTTAGGCTCAATCGCCAATTTCACCACCGCAGGTGGGATATCCAAGGACTCCAAAATGATCTCATGATCTGGGTCACAAATGGTATCACCCGTGGTTGCATCCAAACCAATGGCTGCTGCAATACCACCAGCATTGATTTCTTCGATTTCTTCGCGCTTATCCGCAAACATACGAACCAGGCGACCAATACGGGTCTTCTTGCCCGAACGCATGTTTACAACGGTGTCACCCTTCTTAAGGGTACCGGAGTAAACACGGATAAAGGTCAGCTGACCGAACTTATCGTTAATAATTTTGAACGCCAAAGCAGCCATTGGAGCATTGTCATCAGCTTTACGTGTTGCAGGCTCACCATTTTCCAGCTTGCCTTCAGTATCTGGAATATCCAATGGGGATGGCAAGAAGTCGACCACGCAATCCAGCATGAACTGAACACCTTTGTTTTTGAAAGCAGAACCACAAAGTGTCGGGCGTACTTTTCCTGAAATACAGCCAGCTCTCAGCGCTTTGATAACATCTGCTTCAGTCACATCGTGACCTTCAAGATATTTTTCAGCGAAATGATCGTCGCAATCCGCGCAATCTTCCATCAATTTTTCGCGGTACTCATTAGCCTGAGCCTGATACTCGGCAGGAATATCAACGATATCATAGGAAGCGCCCAAATCATCCGCATGCCAAATCATGGCCTTCATGCGGATCAAATCGATCAAACCTACGAAGTTCGCTTCAGCACCGATCGGCAATGTAATCACAGCCGGACGAGCTTTCAAACGATCTTTAATCATTTCTACGCAGCGGAAGAAGTTAGCACCGGTACGGTCCAACTTGTTCACAAAGCACATACGAGGCACACCGTAACGATCTGCCTGACGCCATACGGTTTCAGACTGAGGCTCAACACCTGCCACACCGTCAAACACGGTTACAGCACCGTCCAAAACACGCATGGAACGTTCCACTTCAATCGTGAAGTCCACGTGGCCTGGGGTATCGATAATGTTGATTCGGTAAGGAGGAGCTTTAGGGTCTTCACGGCGCTTCCACTGGCAGGAAACTGCAGCGGAGGTAATCGTGATTCCACGTTCACGCTCTTGGGCCATGTAGTCTGTCGTTGCAGCACCATCATGCACTTCGCCAATCTTGTGACTCATGCCTGTGTAGTACAAAATACGTTCTGTGGTGGTGGTTTTACCTGCGTCAATATGGGCTACAATCCCAATATTTCGGGTGCGTTCTAGGGGAATATCACGTGCCATTGTTGTTCTCTATTACCAGCGATAGTGTGCGAATGCTTTATTAGCTTCAGCCATACGGTGCGTGTCATCTTTCTTTTTGACAGCGCCACCACGGCCTGCAGCTGCTTCCAAGATCTCAGCGGCCAACTGATCGCGCATGGTGCGCTCACCGCGGGCTGCCGCATAGTCTCTCAGCCATCTAAAGGCCAAAGCAACTCGGCGTTCTGGTCTAACTTCCACAGGAACCTGATAGTTTGCACCACCTACGCGGCGGGAGCGAACTTCAACCTGAGGCTTCACATTTTCAAGTGCTCTTTTGAACACCTTGATCGGGTCTTCCTGGGTCTTTTCCTGAACCTGATCAAATGCACCGTAAATAATGTTTTCGGCAGTAGATTTCTTGCCGTGTTGCATTACAACGCTTACAAATTTACTAACCAAACGATCTCCGAATTTGGGATCTGGATGGATTACACGTTTAGGAACTTCGCGACGTCTTGGCATACTTTATTTACCCTTCTTCGTTCCATACTTAGAACGGCTCTGTTTACGATTGCTGACGCCTACGGAGTCAAGTGAACCACGAACCACGTGATAGCGCACACCGGGCAAGTCTTTTACACGACCGCCACGGATCAGCACCACGCTATGCTCTTGCAAGTTATGGCCTTCACCTGGAATATAGGTGGTTACTTCCATCCCATTGGTTAAACGCACACGAGCTACTTTACGCAAAGCTGAGTTTGGTTTCTTAGGAGTCGTGGTGTAAACACGAGTACAAACCCCGCGTTTTTGTGGGCATTCTTCTAAGTGCGGAGAGCCGGAACGCTCCTTGATCTGTTGGCGTCCTTTGCGGACCAGCTGATTAATCGTAGGCATAAGTGCCGCACTATAGGGATCGTTTTTGGGATTTGTCAATGGGTGCTAATTGCAAGTCGCAGTACCATTTAGCTGACAAATCTTAGTCATAAAGCCATCAATTGACTGAGCAACACCTGTTCCATAGGTTGCAGAGGCCTTCATGGTGGAATTATAAGGAAAGCCACCAGTAACCGTCTGGACCCCTCCACTCCCGCCAGAGGTTGTAGAACTTACATATGATTGTGTCTGCCCCACAATAATCACATTCGTTGAGTTATTTGGCGCTGTTCCTGCTGTAAAATAAGCTATTGCAGTCGCAAGATCTCTCACATTTGATGACCCAAAGTTACTGATTGGAATTGCGAGCGATGTTGTGGTTCCGGAGGCACTGCCAAGACAAGTTGTATAATCAATAGTAGGTCCTGCATTACCCAGTGCAAATTTACTAACAAAAGCGTTACTGCCCCCTGCCACACAAGTCCCAAATCCTGTGGGAGGACTAGCTTGAACATTGGTAGCTGAAATAAATCCTCCCGCACTACTCATGCCGGTGACATATATGTTTTCAGGCGGGGTGGCTTGATCTGTTACAAGACTATGAAAATTGTATTGAAAATCATTTCCAGTACCACCTAAATAATTCCCAAATCCAGATGATGATGCAAATTGAATAAGAGAACTTGAATTGCTTGTAAGGCTTACCTTGGCTATAAATATATCAAGCCCACCTGGCTGAGAACCGGAAAAACTGGTTCCAGAAACATTCAGCGCTGCATTGGTCGTCCCGCTGACAAGAATCCCCGCGTTACCCAAAGCTAAGCCCCCTAAAACCTGTATTGATCCAGCTCCAGAACCACTCACAATTCCGACCCACGGAATTCCTGAAGTGGCATTAGTCGTAGCGAGCTGACCACTAGAATTGAGGTGCGCGATAAAAACGCTCTGTTTACCGGTACTTGCAGCAGGAGTCGTACTCATCACGGTTGCTCCACTCCCAATCAACCAGGCATCTGTTGAACGAGTATCACCTGCAATCACAGGACAGGGTGTCGTACCGGTGCAACCAGTGGTTGAGTTATCAAGAATAATGGCCTCCCCCAATTCTCGATCGGTTCCTCCAAATTCTCGCAAGGTTACATCAATTGTGCCCGAGGAGTTCAAATGTGCATAAAATGCATTCCCCTTAGGGTCATTCTGTGTAGTTGTCCCGACAACAGCCACACATGCACTTCCTCCGGTAGTGCACCCTGCTGAAACAGTGTCTAAAACGAGCGAATTACACGTATCAAATCCACTGCCAGCACTGATCAGTGTCGAATAGGTTATTTGGTATTTATTGCTGGCATTCAGAGTTAACTTCATTACAAACCCGTCAGTGCCATTTGCCGCTGAAGTAGGTGTAGCATTTGCAGTACCTACATTAGCTGCTCCAGGAAACGACCCCGAATTCGTTCTACCAACAATGTAAATATTACCACTTGAGTCGATCTTTATATTATTGACAACAGTCGCAGACGTGCCCGAAGTACTGCTCACACCCCCAATAAAAACAGACCAGTTGACAGAACTTTGGCTCCCGCCAGTCAGTTTAACGGTTGTAACACTCACAAATCCATTGGTCGAGTTACTTGCTTGCCAAGAAGTATTTGCATAGTTACTCCCGGTTGCACCCGCGGAAGTAAAAAAACCCGTAGTCGCATTGTTAGACTGTGTAAATCCTCCAACTGCTATCACGGTGGGGTTTGCTAATAAATCCACTGCAACCGCCAATGGCTGTTCTCTAGCGCTTCCCTCTAAAAACCATGACCCACCCATTGTCGCCACTGGATCAATTACCAGCTCCTTGCTCTCATCATATACCCCCACCTCAAACGCAAGCCGACCACTTTTAAGTATGCGATATTTGCTTTCTATGGGCATCCAACTACCATCATCCGCAATCTGGTAGGAAATCGGCATTCTAAAGAGCATTTCACCATATTTCGAACGCGCTACTACGACACCATCCGATTTCAAACGAAGAGACTTATGCCCTCTCAGAAACAACTTTACCTGCGCAGGATCACTTCCGGGAGAAACAATGAAATCATATTCGAGTGCGCGATCACTTGGGTAGAAAACAACATCTATACCTGGATAAATATCTTTATAAACGATGTTTTGATAATGCCTAACCCCCTCTGCCCAACGAGTTGAATCCCCTACATAATAAGCACTCTCTCCACCCGTTGGGTTACTGGCGTATACATTTGGGGTAGGATTAGACTTATCAAAACCCACCCACAAACCAGTGCTAAATGAGACACCCTGTTTGGTAAAATACATCAAACCCGTCTCTGAACTTCGGCCCACAAACAAAACAGACTCTGGCCATTGCCCCAAATTCTCCTCAAATCTCATGGGATAATGATGCCCTGAAACCCCCAGGCCCCCGCCCCAAGCCAGCTGGGCCAAGAACAGAACCGAAACAAGTAGCCCATACCCCATAAAACACCCCTGTATAAACTGTATTTATTTTACATAAATTAGTCAATTTTCAAACAAATTAGTATGCTTGTTTTATGGGGTTGATTCTTCTACTTTGCGGCATCTTCCTGGTCGGTCTTGTTGGCTGTGGAGCAGGCTCCAACGTTCTGCCCGAACCCCCTCCCAGCGCTGACCAGCCCGCAGGCATAACCCCCATGCCCACACAACCAACCGTAACCACAGCAAATTACCTTGGCCTTGCTCAAAGTCGATCCTTTTCTGGTGCCTTCAAAATAACCGTTAATTCCGACGGGAGCCCAGGAAGTCTGACCCCTCTGACAACCTTAGTTCAGCCAAGCTCCTGGTCTACTTCAACCCTTTATGGCTTGGACTACAACTCAGGGACCCTATTTAAGTACGACCCCGTCAAGAAAACACAAACCATACTCCATACGTTTCCAACTGGTGCTAGCGATGGTTCTAAACCAGTTGGCAATTTGATTCAGACCTCAGATGGAACTTTGTGGGGCATGACTCAGACTGGCGGCACCTATGGGTTAGGCACAATCTTTCAGTACAATCCATCTTCTAACGGCTATTTATTAAAGTTCTCATTTATTCAAGCTACTGGCGCCAGCCCTCAGGGCTCACTTCTTCTAAATGGAGGTAAGCTTTATGGGTTAACACCTTACGGTGGCTTACAAGGCTCAGGTGCCTTATTTGCATTCGATCCCAACCTGGGTTCGTACCAAGATCTCTATGATTTTGATGGCCTTAATGGCTCAAATCCATTTGGGTCGCTCACAGTGCACAGCGATGGATTACTGTATGGACTCACCTATACCGGCGGAGCAAATCTTGAAGGAGTTTTGTTCTCTTATGATACCTCAACCAACCAATACACAAAGAAATACGATTTTAATCAGACCACCTGCGGTTCTTATCCAAAGGGCTCTCTTGTGCTCGATTCGAACTCAAACTTGTATGCCACTACTTATTTGGGAGGAGTCAATTCTCTGGGCGCACTGGTACAGCTCAATCCCTCGAATAGTCCGGTTAGTTGCATAACCGCTCACGACTTTCAAAGTGGCAGCGGGTACTACCCCTCCGGTTTACTTGGGTCTAACAGCAACAGTATTTTCGGGTCCACATCCGCTGGTGGGGCTAACGATCAAGGCGTTCTGTTTAGTTATCCAATCGGCGGAACTTATACCTCAATCTATGACTGGTCCAGCAATTCTCCCGCTGGTTCTCTATTTGGGCCAAACTAAGAGCATCTCAGCCATTATCCTTAAGCCATTCTACCGATTCAGGCAGCCCAACAAAAACCTATGAAGTATTCATGACATCGGAAACATCTATGCATTTAGCACAGATCTAACACAAGGTGTCACGAGGACGATATGAGAAAAGCTCTTTTTTCTTTGGTTGTTACATTGCTCGCTCTACCAAGCTTTGCAGATGATGTCCGCTTGGGCAACCCAGCTTATAATGGTACTGGTTGCCCCAGAGGTTCAGCATCTGTAGCACTCAGCCCAGATCATAAATCATTGAGCATCCTGTTCAACAGTTTCATGGTCCAAAGCAGCGCTGCACGGCCACTAGATCGTAAAAACTGCGACATTGCTGTTCCAGTTCATGTCCCCAATGGCTTAAGTGTCTCCGTAATCAACATTGATTATCGTGGATTCAATAGCCTTCCTTATGGTGCTATGTCACAGTTTAATGCTGAATACTTCTTTGCCGGTAGCCGTGGACCATCCTACAGCAAGACCTTTACAGGTCCATTGACCCAAAACTACCTCCTGAGAAACAACTTAGTTGCAACAGCTCTGACATGGTCTCCATGTGGTCAAGATGTGAACCTGCGCGCCAATACCAACTTGTTCGTACGAAGCAATGGTGCTACCGCTATGGCAACAGTGGACAGTGCAGACCTACATGCAGGTTTGATTTACAGCCTACAATGGCGCCGATGCTAATCTAGCCATCACCTTCTGCAAATCCTCCCAAGCTTCTTTCTTCTTGGGGGGATTTCTTAATAGATACGCTGGATGGAATGTAGGCATCAAATCGATGCCTTCATATTTTGACCACTCACCCCGAACAGTACTGAGCGCCCCTTCAAATTTCAGCAAGCTCTGACAAGCATAGCGCCCCAAAGCCACAATGACTTCTGGTTTAATTAACGCCAGCTGTTTTTTCAAAAAAGGCTCACAGGCCTCTACTTCATCAGCTTCAGGATTTCGATTCTCAGGTGGCCGACACTTAATCACGTTGCAAATGTAAACCTGATCCCGTGTATAGCCCATAGCTTCAATCATTTTGGTCAAAAGCTTGCCTGCCCGGCCCACGAAAGGGACCCCTTGTTCATCTTCATCCGCCCCTGGCGCTTCTCCCACAAACACAAGTTTGGCATGAGGATTGCCCGTGCCGAAAACAATATGTTGGCGAGTTTTGGAAAGCTTGCAACGTTTGCAGTCACCAATTTGAACTGAACATAAGGTTTCCAAATCTGTCGCTCCAGTTTCCACTGGAACACTGCCGCGTAGCCCTGATTTTTCGATTACTTGCAGCCTAGTCTTCAGACTTTTCTTGATATCACTCACAGTTTCCAAGCTCATAGAGCTAGGTAGTAAATCATACTCATGCTCACACTGGCAACCAGAAATGAACCCAAAATACCAACTCCCAGCGGTTTTAGGCCCACACGCTTAAATGCACCCAGTTCAGCTGACAACCCAATCCCTGCCATTCCAAGCAAAATCAAGAATTTACCAGCCTCCCCCAACCAGAAACTTAAAGCCACCGGGAACAAACCCGCCGTTTGAGCCCAAGCCATCACAAAATATCCAAACAAAAACCAAGGAAATACTCGAACCAAGCTCACCGAACCTCGATTGTAATAAAATGCAATTGCAAGGGCCAATGGCGCAATAAAACAGTTCCTTACCAGTTTCACGGCCGTTGCAGTTTGGCCTGCAAGGTCAGAGTACATGAATCCAGCCCCCACGACTTGGGGAGTCGAGTGAATCGCAGTGCCTGCAAACACTCCAAACGTAAAATCATTCATTCCCCAATAGTGCCCTAAGGCCGGGTAAATCAAAATCGCAAGAAGCCCACAAAGAGCCACCGTTCCAACCGCATAGGCAGTTTCTTCCTCAATGGATTTCATCAACGGAGCAATGATTGCAATCGCAGTCGTACCACAAATTGTTGTTCCAATTGCCAACAGTAAACTCAGTGATCCTGGCAGGCCAAATACGCGCCCCAGTGCATAAATCAGCCCGAAACCTGCTAGCATCGTCACCAGTATCACCCATAACACATAAGCTCCTTGCCCAGCCACACTGTGGAAATTGAGCCCAGCACCCATCAGTACGATTCCAAATGCTAAAAACTTTTCAGACCAGCCTATACCAGCCTTCGCGCTTTCATGAACCCAGCCCAATGCTTTCACCAAAATACCCAGTAAGATTGCCAGCGCAGAGGCCTCCAGCGGATGTTTACCACCCATCACCACAAGTTGAGAAAGAAAGAGTGATACAGACGAGAGCCCTAAAAGCCACAACCAACCGGGTATCAGGCTCATGGTACTTCCTCATAGTAGGTCATCTGAAGGGGTGGTGAGTAGATATGAAGCGTGACCATATTTTGGTCTGGAGCATCATTTTGAACACGGTGAATATCCGGCTTGTAAGCTCGAACAACGGTCCCAGAAGAGTGTTTTAGCTGACCAGTCAGCTTCACCTGCCCTGGGGCTTGAGTCTGTTGATAAACTCGCTCTGTAGCGGTGCCATCCACTACCCTAAACGCACAACTAGAGTCTTTGTGATCATGAATGGGCGATCCCTGACCTGGTCTCCAGCAAATGACCCAAAGATCATACCAATCGCTTGAAGCCATCAAATGGCGCCTATAGTTTTTTTCACCAAATTCTAAAACAGGCTCTAAGTCTTTGGCGCTTAAAGTGGTTTCTAGCAGCAAAGCACCTAAGAAATCAGAAGTTGCTTTGGAATTTAGGGCATTTAAACGCGAGACCAGGGATTCAAGACAGTGAATCATTTCGCGACGATAAACTGAAGATAAGGCGAATGCAAATCGAAAACCTCACCCCTACCCCCTCTCCACACGGTGGAGAGGGGAAGTGCCACATAGCTCGCGGGGATATAAGATTACTTTCGCCCTTTAAAAAAACGCTTTTTGCCTGGAGGGCCAAATTTACCTCTTGGACGACGGTCATCGCGGTCACGTCTAGGTCGCTCTTCATGGTTTTTAAGAGCTTCTGGGTCCAGACCGATACGTTCAGGGCCTGCAACCTTGAAATCACCCATCACCATTGTAAGCAATTTAAGGGTAATCTCAGAGTCTACTCCCGCACCCAAAGTATCCAAGAACATTCGAGCATCTTTGCTCACTGGTTGATTCTCTAATGTGCGCGAGAACTCAACCAACTTGGTCTTTTTCACATCTTGCAAGCTTGGGATGCGCTTGGCATTGATGGTTGTTCCGGAACCAGACTGAATTGTCTTAAAACGGCGGAATTCACTTGGGGTAACCAAGGTAAGCGCCAGGCCTTTATTGCCAGCACGGCCGGTTCGACCAATTCTGTGTACATAGTTTTCAGTCCCATGCGGTAAATGATAGTTAAATACGTGGGTCACATCGCTAACGTTCAATCCTCTGGCTGCAACGTCTGTGGCAACCAAAACCTGTACGCGGCCTTCTTTAAGACCACCCAGTACGCGTTCACGCTGACGTTGCTCTAAATCACCATGCAAAGGAGCTGCGGCAAAACCACTGTCCGATAAGGCGCGGCTCAGATGATCTACGTCTGAACGGGTTCGGCAAAATACAATGGACTTGAAAGGTTTGTAGGCTTCCAACAAGCGGACCAAGGCATGCTCCCGCTCCCGCTCTTCTACTATATAAGCCTCTTGCTGAATATCTTGATTGGTCATCTCTTTCCCATCCTGGGTGGTGATGAACAATGGATCCTTCAAGATTTTGCGAGCCAACTTCTGAATTGGAGCCGGCATGGTTGCTGAAAACATCAAGGTCTGACGTTCTGGGGGAAGTGTGTCGAAAATAGCCTGAATATCATCTAAAAAGCCCATATCGAGCATTTCATCCGCTTCATCTAATACAACAACAGTTGGGTTTAACTTGGGGATTCTACGGCTATTTATAAGGTCCAACAATCGACCTGGTGTTGCAACAATCACTTGAGCACCAGACTTCACTGCCTCAATCTGACGTGCATAAGAATTGCCGCCTGAGATACAGGCACATTTTATACCTAAAAACCGCCCAAATTTTTGTAATTCATCACATACCTGGGTAGCCAGTTCACGGGTAGGTGCAATCACCAGCATCTGGACTTGAGGTTTACCTGCATCAATCTTTTCCAAACTTGGAAGACCAAAAGCCGCCGTCTTTCCGGTTCCAGTTTTAGCTTGACCAATCAAGTCTCGTCCTTCAGAAATATGAGGCATAACTTTTTCTTGAATCAAGCTAGGCTTTTCGAAACCAGCTGCAGCAATTGCTTTTAATAAATTTTTTGAGAATCCAAATTGGGAAAACATATAATACTTTACTAACACAGTTCCTGGCAAAAGCCAGGGGGGATTGGTTTTAGATGAAATTCGCGTTCTTTTGGCTCTTTAGCGTTTCAATCTTGGCTTGTAAGGCAGATTCTGACTGTGAAATCAGGCCTGCCAAGTGCTGCAACTGCTTCCATGGAGGCCGAGTGGTAGCCAAAGAGAAGTCAGACCCAAAACCTGATTGCACTGATGCCATTTGCATTGAGGTAATTAGCACACACAAAAGTTGCCAAGCCAAAAAAGCCGTTTGTACTCAAGCGCGCTGTGAGCTTGCTTTCGAACGCTGACGGTTTCTAGCGAGTGCCAACCAGGGCCTGACTAGCGGGTATAGAAAGAATAACCAATCAGGCAATCTAAGCGCCTGAAAATCTTGCGCTCTTGGAACCAGCAGACTCCATGCGGCTTTAGCACGATTTTTCCAGCGCTTACGCAACATAATTTTTGAAAACCAGACACTCGATTGCCAGACGTATTTTACACGCCCCCTGCCCTCACCCTGCCCTCTCGCGGGGGGAGAGGGTAATTTGAGGGCCTGTTCAAGAGGTCCCGTCAGGTCATACCGCTTGGCTTCACGCCAAATAAGACCCCAATCTAAACTTGGACCATATTTCTCGAGCAGCTTCATAATGTCCAACAGCCATTGCTCTCTAAGCCAACCAGATTCGCATCCATGAGTTGCAAGATATAATAAATTATATTCAGGGCTTAATGTGCTGAAAACCTGACCCCCTAGAACAATTTTCTGGTGAGGCACGTTAAAAGGATCAAAACAGTCCCAATCTTGAAAAAGCCGCCAATGGAGCTCTACACAGATCCGTTTTTGGGGATGCCAGTATACAAAATCTTTGCTCTGAGTCTGGTGGCTTTTAAGCTGTCTTGAACTCAAATACTGCCTGAAATACCCACGAGCCAACAACAACTCATCCGCCAGCCGAACATCCCCCACCTTAACGACTAAATCAATGTCTTTTGATGCTCGCGCAGCCAAATCACCATAAAGATCCAACGCCAGTAAAACGCCCTTTATAGTGAGCAACTCAATGCCCGCGTTACGAAATAACCGATTAATCGCTAGTAACTCAGATGCTTGCTTTAAAGTTTGTTCAGGAGGCCAAGAGCGCAAGATCGGCACCAGAGGCAAATGCATTTTCAGTGTCTTGGGCAACATCCAACACCTGGATAACCTCTGGGGGTTCCCATTTTTTCTTTATTTGCCCTTCTTCCATCACGCAACATCCACTCAAGATACCGACCTACAAAAAAACCTCTCAAAAACTCAGTTCGATACACCTGGTTGAAGTCTAGACTAGATTCTGGCCAAGACTCAAATAGATTATGCAGATAACTTGTATCAACCTCTAAATTTCTCTTCATAACATGAGAAATCTGCGGCAGTTGAGTTCTTATTTTTTCGACTGACAAGTTAAAAATTTCGAGCCATTGTGCGAACTGAGCACCCTGATCGCGCCTCAGTCTGATTGCATCTGGCAATAAACCCAACATATGGCTACGAACCAGATTTCGATTCACACCTGCACTCGCAAACTGGTGGTTAGGCAAACCCAAGCAAAATTCCACCAGTCTTTGGTCATGTGTAGGGTCTCGAAACTCTACGCCCCAAAAAGCGCGCTCAGAATCAAAAAATGCTTGAGTGTCCCTAATCATCCCCTCTGAAATCATCATATGCCTAGGGTCTTTAATATGCCACCGGCTGGGACAAAGATACCTCCTGGGAGCCCGCAACCACCAACCCAATTGCTGCTTAAATCTATAGCCTTTCCATGAGATTGTCGCATTACCCATAGCGCCTGTCAGGATCGTTCGAATATTTCGAGAAGAAGCCTGTTCAAAAATCTCATCAATCCAAACTCGATTGCACGGGTTTAAACAAGGACCATCTAAATAAGCATATGTTTGCTCTAAGCCCGTGAAAAAATCTCGCCCCTCGCTTCGAACAAATAAGGTCTCCAAATGTGGATATTTGGCCTTCATAGCCATCACATAGTGCGTGTCATCCAAATTCCAGTTTGGACGCGTTGGACCTGCATATCCCATCGGCGGGAACGCGCTGAAAGTCGTAAGCGGCGTTCCATCTCTAGCAGCCATCGCAACAACAGAAGATGAATCTAGACCACCACTCAAATGCGCCCCTACAGGAAAAATACTGCGCATTCGTGATTGAACTGCCCCACCAAAAACGTCTAGAAATGCATCTTTATAATCTGTATCTCGTTTAAAACGAACTGGTTTGATATCCAACAGGTTGTAAAATGAGCGTGTATTAATCTGACCCTGTTTAAACTCTAGATAATGCCCTGGGAGCAGACGCTTTACATCTTTATAAAAACTCTGTTCAGGAAAGGGGCTCTCAAGGTTCAGCTGGCCTTTGAATTTTGCAAAATTTGGCTCTTTTGAAATCTCTGGAATCGCTAATAACCCTGAGATTGTACTTGCAAAGGCTAAAAATTTCCCTGGCTGGTGCACATAATAAAACAACCGTTGTCCCATTTGATCGCGGACTGCAAACAGGGATTCGCTCTCAGAGTCCCAAAGTGCAAACGTATAATCGCCAATTAACCTTGGCAACAACGAAGCACCCTGGTGTTGGTATGCCTGATAGATCCACTGGGGACCTTCCTGAGGCTCGTCCAATCTTACATCATGAAGAAAACCTGGCATTTGAAGCTCATTGACTGAACCTGGCAAATTATGACGTACGAACTGAACAAACCTGGCTTTTGAATCACCCGAATAATAAACCTCATCCGGGTGCCAAGCTACTAATCCAGCTGCCATCAATTCGATTTTATCCAATGTCACTGCTTCATGATTCAGGGAAATAAAACCAGCAAAAGCGTTCATGAAGACTCCGCTGGATGATTCAGCGCAAAGAATCCAGCTGAATCGGTACCCTCCAACCATGCATGAGCGATAAGATGGTCGTTCTCTCTTTTAACACCCAGATGAAGCAAGCTTGCATATCCCCGGCGTCGAAGCATGATTTTAGAGGCGATGGCTTGTTCAAAACACTTAGCACGCCACGGAACATAATGTGCCCACTTGGAAACCCAGGTTGCGACCCAAAAAGTAACAGCTCGATCGGCTTGCAACTGTGGTTCAAAAGGAAAATAGGGCGAAATTAAGCGGACAGGGAGGAGCACGATACAACATCTTGCGAAGAGCAAGCAGCTGATGGCTTCAAGAGCAAGTCCTGCGCGTTTAGCTTGTTTAGGAATCGAAGCACATCGCATTCACATTGCTCCTGGCCAACTTCAAACTCACTAACCAACTGCTTACATAACTCGCGGACTTGAATCGGTCTTCCAATGCGAGTGAAGACAGCCTTTCCAACACCATTGATACCATAATACTTACCTGTTTGCAGGCTAAGCAAAACCAATTCATCATCTAAGCCACTGCTGATTAGCTCGGGTTTGTGGCAAACCACGTCATCAAGCGAGATCATGGTTAATCATATCGCCGACATAATCTTTTAAGCGAGCAGTCTTTGCAAGTTTCTGCATTGGGCCAGATTTCACCTCGTAAAATAGGTGTTAGTAATTGAGCGAGCGCTTGATCAAGTTCTTCAAAACGATCTGTCATATCAATCACGGGCCCAGGAGCTCCGTCACGGATTGAGACGGCATATCCAAGCTCACCCCCGATAAGCTTCAGATAGATTGGGATTTGGAAATGGGTCTTCAGGATCTCTTTAGGTGCAAAACGCATTTTGAGGCTGGTGATTGATGACAGTTTGTAGTCAATCACAACCTGAGTTTCTGGGCTTTGATCAATGCGGTCAGCGATCCCACCCAGATAGATCGTATCCTCGCCTATTTTGACCGGCATCGGCCCAAGCTTTTTTTCAAAGGCCACAGGCTCAGCAGCAGGCAGTGGAGGATTTTTTGCCAAATTCGACTTAAGACGCTTGATTGCTGTCGCAAGCCAAGCAGCCCAAGCATTCCAAAGTTTTGGATTAATCTCTGGATGTTCAAGCAAAATACGCGCCGATTCTTGTTCAAGCGTTGCTTCACCGGCTAAGATTTTGTGTGCCACACCCCCAATAATCCGCGCATCCAAATCAACCCCTTTATCAGGACTTAAGTTCACATCCAAAACTTGTTCTATCAAAGCCCTAAACGCACAACGTGCAAAGGCTTCAATTCGGGTCGGACTGAGTGGTTTATCAGCTAATAAGCCGAGCTTATGAGGGAATCTCTCGCGCAGTGTTGCAATCGCCCTCTCCACGGGTGGAGAGGGTGCTTCGCGAAGCGAAGCGGGTGAGGGTTCAGGAGGCAACGCTTTGCTAGGCAACAACTTCACCAACTCATGCGTTACCTGAGCCTGATACCGATCATCCAATAGCGAACTACTCAAACAGAGCGACTCGCGAGCTGCATCGCAGGCTCCTAAAAACCACATAGGTTCAAGTGCCTGACGAGGCGAAAACATGCTTGGCTCTAACAGGTCTTCTTCAAAACGCCTCAAAACCTGCCGGCCTAGCGCACGGTTTATTTCAAAAATATCGCTGTCTTTCAAAGGCCAATCTGGATCTTTGGAGACAGTTAAACGACCATGCGCACAATCAACGACAAAAACATGATCAAACTTTTGGCCCATCAGATCTGGCAAAGCCATTATCTTGAGTCCAAGCATATCTTCAAAAATTAGGGCACGTCGATCGAGTGTACGCATCGCGACCGCAACAGAACCTGTTTTGGGAATACTGGCGGCCACCCACCGTGCTTCATGAACCAGATCTGGTGCTTCAAACCGATAAACTGCCTTGGGCTTTGAAAATGGCTTAAAAACAACTTCTATATTTTTTAGGTCATGCCGTTTTTCAATACGAGCCGCTAATTGTGTAGTTGGAAGGCTTAAGCCCTGCCCCGTATCATCGGTCAATAACTCAAACCTAATCGCGGTGCCCAGTTCAGCCAGCCTGAACAAATATGCCAACTCAAGCTCACTCAAATCTACTCGGTCAGAAATCACAAGCTGTTCAATAGTTGGCTTAGCAGAAAGCGCGTCATAGGCCGCACGAAAGTCCAAACTTTCATCATGCTCACCCACCAATGGCTCAAAAAGTGCCTTCAACTCAGGTGAAAGAGCCGTGGCCAAAACCTCTTCGGGAGAACTCATGCCATGGACAAGCGCCCTCAGAAGTTTCGTTTGCGCCGGAGTCATGAGCTATTTTTTCTTTACCTTCAAACGCTCTTTAGCCTTTGAAGCATACGGGCTCTTGGCGTGTTTTTCGAGAATCTCTTCAAAAAACACCACTGAATCTTTTGTGAATTTCAGTTTTTCCAAAGAATCACCTACTTTAAAGAGAACTTCTGGGGTTTTACTAAACTTAGGCGACTTGGTTAGAAGCTCTTGAAATGAAAGTATGGCCTTTTTATATTCCCCAAGCTGATAGTAAGCATCTCCGCGCCAGTACAACACCTGAGCAGAGAATTGCTTGTCATCTGGATAGCTTTTCAAGAATGCATCACAGTTAGATACTACCCGCTCAAACTCCCCACTCTCATACTGCGTTTTAATGGCAGCTATTTGATCGGGTTTACTTAAAGTGGATGCGGCATCAGCAACAGGAACTGGTTCTGGCTTAGCAGCTTGTATTTCCTCAAGCTGAGTTTTTAGCTGCTCAACTTCAAGCTCTAGTTTCTCTTTTTCTGCGGAACGGTCAGCATTTTGCTTAAAGGTAGCATCTTCGAGTTTTTTGACCCGAAGTTCCAAAAGTTTTTGGGCATCACCCGTATCTCGCTGGGTGGCGGCCAATTCACTGCGGAGCTTGGAGATATCCGCGAGCATTTGATCGCCCTCTGCTCGCGGAACAAAGCATGCACTAGTGCTCGATAGTAATATCAGCCCGGCGATTTTCAGCCCAGGCTTCTTCATTGTGGGCAGGATTGACTGGTTTTTCTTTTCCATAGGATACCGTATTCATTCTAGAACCATCAATTCCAGAATTTTGCAAGTATTGTGACACAGCTTTGGCGCGTTTTTCACCTAAAGCCAAGTTATATTCTACCGTACCCCGTTCGTCTGTATTGCCAGCAATCAAAAAATGAGTGCCCGAGTTCGAGCGCATGCAACTTGCAATCTGACTTAAGAAATCTCTGTCTCCAGAGCGAAGTTCATAGACATTGAAATCAAAATGAACCGTGCCAGTCATCTCACAGCTTGAAGCAGATGCCGCTGCAGCAGCCGAAGCCACACAAATCCCACCTTCGCAGCTCATACCCGTTCCGCAATCGCTGCTATCGGCACAAGTTTGGGCGCCTGCCCCAACACATTTATTTTCTTGGCAAGATTTACCTGCTGAGCAGTCTTTATCAACTGCACATTCTTGACATTTGCCAAACACGCAAACACCTTCTTTGCAGTCGGTATCTTTTTTACAAGTTCCGGGAGCTGAACCCTTGCAACCACCCAAAACCAACATCGTTAAGACAACTAGAAACTTCATGCTATCCCTCCATTAACCTAAACCAAAACAGGCAAACACCTAGGCAAAATTTCGAAGCGCGCAGGCAGTTGCCCTGCATCTTCACCGTCGGCTTCTATATACACTGGGTCCTTCGAAATTGATTCAACAATCGCCACACGCCCGCGCATTTTATAAACTTGAGGCAATTTCAAATGTGTTCCCCGATAAACCTTGGGACCATGACGCAGGAAAAATCCAATGCCCATCTTTGAAACCGCGATCTCATCCAAGCGACCATCATCCATCTGGGCATTAGGAGCAATTTTCATTCCACTCCCAAAATACTGGCCATTCGCATAAGCAAGCAAAGAACAGTCGGGGTGCTTTATTAATTTTCCATCCAATTCAACCTGAATTTGAGCAGGCTTATAACGAAAAATCGTCCGAATAGTTTCCAAGTAGTAAGCCAATCGCGGATGACTCACTGTCTTCTCGTGTCGCTGCCCCTTAGCAATCATGGCCGAGACTCCACAACTTGCCACATTGAGGAAATAGCGCTTACCCATAGCAGATGTCACTAGGCCTAAATCTAACATCTTGACCTGAGCGTTCATGAGCTGGCGAATTAAAACTCTGGGTTCAGTAGACCAGCCTAATGTTTTGGCTGCATCATTTCCGGAGCCGCCCGGAAGTACAGCAAGAGGGATTTGACACTCTTCACCCATGGCATTCACGACTTCATTTGTGGTGCCATCCCCCCCTAAAACAAAAATAGCCGAAACCCCAATGGCAATCTGCTCACGAGCAATTGCCCTAGCGTGACCCGCATAACGTGTTTCTAGGACTTGAGTCTGCGGCCAATTAGCTTTAATCTCTGGCACAATTGCTTGATTCGCTCTGGGGTTTACAATCAAGCACGGACTTTGGAACACATCTCTCACAGGAAGCGCTTATATGAGAATTTTAGACGAAGGCAAGCACCACTTGGTGGTCTTTAAACCTGCTAATATGGTTGTTGTTGCTGGGCGGGGAGCCCCAAGACCAACCCTTTTAGATCTTGCTCAAGAAAAATTCGGCAAGGGCATCAGGCCTGTTCACAGACTAGACCGTGTCACAACCGGGTGCTGTTTGCTGGCAAAAGATTTGTTCGGACAACAAGCGCTTAGTTTAGCGTTTAGAAAACATCTGGTTAATAAAACTTATTGGGCCATCGTTGAAGGAACCCCGAATTTTAAAAAAATCAGCATCGATGCACGCCTTAAGCGCATTGACACACCCGATAATCGCAAAAGTCAGGCTCACCAGATTATTTCAGAGGACGGCGAACGGGCACTCACCCATATTCGTATACTTGAAAATCGAGGGGACTGCACCCTTGTAGAAGCCAAGCCGATTACTGGCCGGATGCATCAAATCCGCGCCCATCTTGCTCATGTTGGTCACCCAATTGTAGGTGACAAACTCTATGGCGCCAAAATAAACTACGCCCCACATACGATTGCGTTGCATGCCTACCTGGTTGATTTTCCGCTGCCTGGAGGCGGTCGTAAAACAGTTACGGCTGAACCTGAAGAGTTGTTTCTTCGCTGGCCTTCGAATAATGCATCCACAAACCCGTAAGCCTAACGGAAGCCCAAGCAACAAGTATGCCCCCTAATATATCGACGAAATAGTGCTGTTTAGTCGTTAACGTTGAAATTGATACCAAAACTGCAAGTATCCAAGAAAATATCCCCCAGGATTTGGATTCTTTAGAAAGATATATTGCCAACAGTATCATGATAGACACGTGAAGAGATGGGAAACAATTCGTTGGTGGATCCACCCAGTGCAGAAGGCGCATCGCTACTTCACTCAAACTTGAGCCTTGGAGCTTTGGCCTCATCATCACTGTTGGGAACCAGAAGAAAACCAGGCTAGACAGAAAAATTGCAATACCTAATGCGAGGGTAAGTCCTCTAGCTATATTATTCTTACGGATTAGTAAAAATGCGAGCGGCAGCATGACGTACTCAGAGCTATAAACCCAAACTGTCCAACCCAAAAATGGCACATATCTATCGACAATAGTTGGGTCCAAAACTGTAGCTCTGGATGTTCCAAAGAAAGAAGCCCCAAAGTAGAGCACTGCGAAAACAGACAAGACAGAAATCAAATAACTCCACCGCATAGCGTACCCCATTGCTTGACAATCAGATGATAGCCTGAAAGGAGCCAAACATGCTAACTGCCGAAGAAAAACACGAGATCGACCACGAGATCACCAAGTTTCCTATCCGTAGAAGCGCATGTTTGGAGGCCTTGATGGTAGTACAAAAACATCGAGGTTGGGTCAGTGATGATGCTTTGAAGGCTGTTGCTAGCTATTTAAGTATGTCTCCAACCGAGTTGGATGGTATCGCAACATTCTACAACCTGATCTATCGAAAGCCTGTTGGTAAAAAAGTCGTCCGAATTTGCGATAGCGTAAGTTGTTTCATTATGGGCTATGACAAAATTCGCCATAAGATTGAAACCGAGCTTGGAATCAAACTGGGCCAGACTACGCCTGATAACGAGTTTACATTGTTGCCAACTCCCTGTCTTGGGACCTGCGATAAAGCTCCGGCGCTTATGATCAATGATCAACTGCATCGAAATCTGCAAGAAAGTGATGTCGTTCAAATTCTGAGGAGCCAAAGTTAGAAAATAGCAACTTTCTTGTTGACCAGCCGAAAAAATAATTACCGAGGTCAAGCATGAGAAGATTTGCAGTAGTTATAGGTTTTATTTCTTTGTCTCTGTACGCCAACCAAATGGTGCAAGTAAGTCAGACATACTATGATGCTGAAAAAGACCTACTAGAAGTCAAAATCTCCTATACCGGCGGCTGCATTGAACATCAATTCTCCATGCAACTTCTTGGATGCGTGCTCTCAAAAACAGACCATATTGGCTTGATGAATATTTGTGATGCTCAAATCGCTGACGTTACGACTGAAGAAGACCAATGTAAGTCAATTGTCACCAGAACACTTCAAGTCTCTCTACGTGGGCTTTCAGGTGAAGCGCGCCCCAACTTAATTGGCTTTAATCATACCAACGTTGTTTTCGTTTCAAATAAGGGTTAATAGGATTCCATGATCAATTTTGACCTCAGCGACGAGCAGAAGCAACTCAAAAGCCTAGCGCACGACTTCGCAGAAAAAGAGATTAGACCGAAGGCAGCGCATTATGATGAAACCGGAGAATGGCCAGAGGATATTCTAAAGAAAGCGTTTGAACTTGGTTTGGTGAGCATTCATGTGCCCTCCGAATGTGGTGGGCTCGGCCTAGGTGCCTTGGATGGCAGTCTGATTGAAGAAGAACTCGCTTGGGGCTGCATGGGCATTACCACAGCAATCACAGCGAACTCTCTGGGACAAGTTCCAGTAATTATCGCCGGGAATGACGCCCAAAAGAAAAAATGGCTTACCCCATTTTCAACCGAACATCACATTTGCGCCTATGCTGTCACCGAAGCCGGTGCTGGGTCTGATGTTGCAGGCATCCAAACCACTGCTGTTAAGAAAGGCGATAAATACGTCATTAACGGTCAGAAGATGTGGATCACTGGCGCAGGTCATGCTCGGTGGTACTTTGTTTTGGCCAAAACAGACAAAGAAGCCGGTCATAAAGGCATGTCTGCATTTGTCGTGCCGAGAGATTTACCAGGGGTAACCATTGGGAAAAAAGAAAAGAACATGGGGCAATGCGCCTCGGATACCCGCTCTGTTACTTTTGAAGATGTTGAAATCCCCCTTGAAAATCGACTGGGCAATGAAGGTGACGGTTTCAAAATTGCAATGAAAGCTTTTGACCATACTCGTCCACTCGTTGCCGCTGCCGGTGTTGGCCTCGGTCGAGCAGCTATGGAGCATGCGATTCGATATGCGAAAGAACGCAAGACTTTTGGACGTCCCATCTGGCAACATCAAGGCATTGCGTTCATGATTACAGATATGGCCACCGAAGTTGAAGCTGGTCGCTTCCTAGCATGGAATGCAGCACTGCGTTTAGACAAAGGCCAAAGCAACACTTTGGAAGCTGCTCATGCAAAAAGGTTCTGCGCGGATATGGCCATGAAAGTTGCTACAGATGCTGTTCAAGTATTTGGAGGCAATGGCTTTAACAAAGAATATCCTGTTGAGAAGTTGATGCGCGATGCAAAAATTCTTCAAATCTATGAGGGTACAAGCCAAATCCAACGTGTCATCATTACACGCGAGTTATTCGGGTGAACAAGGTATTTTCTTCGGCTAAAGATGCCATACACGACATGAAAAATGGCATCAGCCTCATGGCTGGTGGCTTTGGTTTATGCGGAAATCCTGAAAACCTCATTAAAGCGATTGCCGAATCCGGCATTAAAGACATACGTCTCATCGCCAACAATGCTGGCACAAACGATAAAGGGCTTGGGATTCTGCTGATCAATCGACAAATTTCTCATGTCACAGCCAGCTATGTTGGAGAGAATGCCGAGTTTGAGCGTCAGCTGCTTTCTGGTGAAATCAAAGTGGATTTGGTGCCTCAGGGTACCTTTTCAGAGCGAATTCGGGCAGCAGGCGCAGGGATTCCCGCATTTTATACTCCCACCGGCGTGGGAACATTGGTCGCTAAAAATAAAGAAACGCGCGTATTTGGTGAGCGCGAGTACTTGCTCGAAGAAGCTTTGAGTGCTGATTTTGCAATTATCAAGGCTTTCAAAGCTGACCCGTTTGGGAACCTGGTATTCAGAAAAACAGCACGCAATTTTAATCCCATGATGTGCACCGCAGCCCGCACAACCATCGTCGAAGTGGAGCAGTTGGTTGACCTGGGTGAAATCAATCCAGACCATGTTCATGTGCCTGGCATTTATGTAGATCGAATTATCGTAGGACAGCATTATGACAAATGGATCGAACACCGCACGCTTCGAGATCGCGAAACGAATCGCACGTGAGTTGAAAGACGGCTACACGGTTAACTTGGGGATTGGCATGCCGACCTTGGTGGCCAACTATGTTCCCGGAGGTGTCAATGTCATATTTCAAAGTGAAAATGGCCTGCTAGGCATGGGACCATTTCCATATCCAGGCGATGAAGATGCTGATTTGATTAATGCCGGAAAACAAACTGTCACAGAAATTCCAGGAGCTTCCTATTTCTCATCAGCAGATTCCTTTGCCATGATCCGCGGAGGTCATGTGGACCTAACAGTTCTGGGTGCCATGCAAGTCTCTGAAAAAGGCGATATCGCCAATTGGATGATCCCCGGCAAAATGGTCAAAGGCATGGGTGGCGCTATGGATCTCGTCGCTGGAGCCAAACGTGTCATCGTCGCCATGGAACATTGTTCTAAAAATGGTGAATCTAAGATTTTGCCTGAGTGTACGCTACCCTTAACGGGTAAGTCCTGCGTGGATATGATTGTCACTGAGCTGGCCGTATTTGAAGTCAAACGCGGCGAAGGACTTAGACTCGTTGAGCTTATGCCTGGTGTCAGTCTTGAAGACGTTAAGTCAAAGACTGAAGCCAGATTTGAGCACTAATCAAATCGCTGCTGCTGTGCGTGTGCTATTCTGCTGAATTTCTTGCAACATTTCAACCAAATCTTCCAACAACGCTAGGGGAGTCCCCTTTTCTAATATAGAAACAAAAGCTTCTAATGCTGTGCGTTGCGCTTCCACTACAGATACTGCCAATTCTAGTGAGCTTAAAGAAGATTTCATCGCCAAAGCAGCTTCATGACGATCTACCGTTTTAGCTTCAATTTCTTGTTTCAATTGAGGGATCAGTGTTTCAGTTAAATACTTCATTGAAGTGAACAAATCCCCACTGTTCTTGTTGCATTTTTTTGTAAGATCAAGCAGAAAATTATTGTTCTGTCTAATGCTATGAACGTTTGCAAATCTCAACTTAACCAATTCAAGATCCTCTGAAAGCTTTGCTAACATTCGAGACGCTTTTTGGGTAAGAAGCCAAGATTGGTCATGAACTTCTTTCGCAATATTAGATTCTAAATTCTCGACTGCAAGAGTTGAACCCGAAAATGCTAACAATAAAACTATTTTATACGCCATTTTTTTAATCACAGATACCTCTTATTGCGTTTTATTTACGGTGTCAATTGGGCCCTATTGGCACCTGTTTTTAACGAATTTTTTTATTTTTTCAACTACCTGGTCGAGAGATAGACCTGTCGTATCAATCACAACAGCGTCTGGTGCTGGAATCAATGGTGCAACAGCACGTGTACTATCCCGCGCATCCCGTTCTTGTTGCTCAGCAAAGACTGCTTCGTATTGAGGGTGGAGCCCTTTAGACTCAAGTTCCAAAAAACGACGCTTTGCTCGTTCTTCTGGGGATGCTGTCACAAAAAATTTATATTTTGCGTCGGGGAAAACAACAGTTCCAATGTCACGACCTTCTAAAACAGCACCTGTTTTGGAAGCAAGCCCAAAACGCCGTTGCAGCTCTAACAAATTAGCACGCACCGCTGGATACTGACTCACCTTCGATGCAGCTTGGCTTACTTGTTCACTTCGTATTGCTGGCGATGGATTTATCTCTCGCAATGAGAACGCTAATTTGGCAAGTTCCGTCTCATCATCCAATGAAACGCCTAATTGGATTGCCTCATAAGCAACGCTTCGATAAATAGCCCCGGTATCAACATGCAGGAAACCAAGTTCAGCAGCCAGCGCCTTCGCAACTGAGCTTTTACCAGAACCCGCAGGGCCATCTATCGCAACAATCTCAGTCATACTCTGCGCCTATTAACAGACCAGTATTGATCGCAGTCCCTCGACTGTTTGCTAATATATCAGCTGCAAAATAAGCATCTGCTGTTAAGAAAATATTTTGGTAAAGCTGAAACTCATAACCTGCTCCAAGAGATATTCTATTCACAGAAGCGTCTATAAGTTTAGATAAACCAGCGGGCTCTGGAGCAGGAGTTGGTCTATAGGAATACCCTGCCCGGAGTTTAACCTTGTCCCACACATTGTACTCAACCCCGATACGTGGAACCAAGATATTTGAAAAATTAGGTGGTTCTACAGCAGCAATCACAAATGCGGGAACGATTGCACCTCCCGTGCTGCTAACCTGGAGAAATTTTCCTGGATAACCAGACCAAAAATAATAAGTTAAATCACCCGTAAAAACCCATTTTTCAAACAGCATATATGAACTACTCAGTGCTATTTGATGAGGTGAATACGACAAATATCCCTCTATTTGAGTAGATGTAGCTTTCGTATCGCCTATTTGGAAGTTGGCATTGATCAATACTGAACCATAGGTTTGTGTTCTATAAACTAACCCTAATCTCAAATCCTCTATCGGTGTGACAGTGACACCAAAAATTCCTCCAATGATTGGCGAAATCTGAGCAGGAAAATTGGCACTCAATGCAGGATTCCCGCCCTGGTTATAGCTCAAATTTGTTCCCAAACTAACTCCAGTTGACATACTCACAGCAGCCCCAACTGAAAATTGTTTGATTGGTGCATAACCAATACCGGCCATCATGGTAAAAGTCTTCAGATCCCCACTGTATAAAATAAAGTCTGGCTTTGTCGTCAACGTACTTGGAGCAAACTCGATGGGCCCCATGCTAAAGTTGCTGTACATACCAATCCCAACTTGATTGAGAGGTTTCAGACAAAAACCTAGATTTATTCCACTGTAATTATCTAACTGTTCAGCCGGTTCACTATATTTAAGACCAGTGTGAATATAGTCATACTCTAGAGACAGCCTGCTTCCCCTGCATTTAGCCAAAAGTGAGGGATTGTAGAAGGTCGCCGAGTAGTCTTCTGCGACGCTAATACCTGCTCCGCCCAGGGCTCTATTGCGCGCACCGACTCCAAAGGTATCCTCCATCGGTCCGGCAAGTAAGGCCAACGAGGAAAGCATCAATAATAAAAATCTCATCTATACACCTACTCTCTGGGCTTTGCCTGTTGCAAAATAGCCAGGACTCCAGTTTTGTCGTTCTGAATAAAGTCCGCAATCCCCAGTAAAACCCTTCTATAGTCATCTTTGTTCAGGGAGTCAAAGGCTACCCCAGCACAGGAATTATCAATAGACATCGTATACATCTTAGACATCAAATTCGCAAACTTACGAAGTGGTCTTTGAGCATTCCCAACTTCGGGTGTTTTAAACAACTCATAAAGAAGTGGAAACAAACTTTCATAGGCCGCCAAATTTTCTACTTGGCACAGATTATTCTTCGGCATCATCTCCTTCATAAGCATCATAAATTCCTGAAGCTTGGGAGGTATCTCCAAAGCTGAAAGTTTATTTTGAACCCACAAACTATGAGGTACGAACTCACCCGCACCCACCAGGTAGAGCGCATTGCTCAAAAGATGCTGCCCCCCAATCGCCCACAGCGTTTTGGGCGCATAGATAAATCCCAGCAAATCATTTTGAGAGTAATCCTCACACAGCCAGGTTCTTCCTGCCTCAAGAAAATTCTGTAATTTCGCTGGGTCAGCAACTGCCAACGCCAATATTTCTGCGAGTCTATCGCCATCCTCTTTATTGAGAAGAGACTGATGAATCCCAGAAACATGCGTCATAAAATCATCGTCATTAGCAATGTTGGTTAAAACAACTGCAGAATCTCTCAAAACCTGCGCAAAATCTGGACTTGTAAAAATTTGGAATAAGTCTTTACGTTGTTCCTGAAATTTTTTCGGATCTATCTTAGAGCCTGCTAGTTTTATTTTTTTAACACTTGCGAGCAAAGCTCTCGTGTTAGAATCATGCTCATCAACCAGTGCCAACATTTCGCTTGAGCATTGAGACACATTTTTCGCATATCCCACCAATGCCCTCTGCACTGTATCTTCAGCCGTCATAGAGCTCTGATACTCTAGTTTACTAAACTGCGGAGCTTTCCCACAGCCCACCAACAACAACAGAGCAATTACTCGAAGCAACATCTTAAGACCTCTCTCCGCGGGCAGTACGAGGTTTGGCACCAACCAAAATAGACGCAAGCCCATTGGTTTTATCCGTAAACCATAAATTTAGGCTTTCAAAAAAACCTTTGAGAGTGGATTGGCAACTCAAAAACTGAAGATAGTGGACAGCAAAAGCAAGCAACTCATTGCTTTTGGGCTCTAGCTCTAAAAATAATTTAAAATACGGTTCATAAATATCTAGATCACTCGCTTTGAGATCCTTCAACCACTCCGGAGGCGAAGCATTTGGAAATAGTCTTTGCTCTAGTGCATCCATATCAGACTTTAATTGACTTTGAGTAAAGCTCACTTTAGGTGACCCGGACCAAAACTTTTCGCCTACCAAATCAAATCCTGGCCATAGCAAAAGTCCTCTCTCATACTGAACTGCGCGAATCAGTGCGTCACGTTCCGCAGAATCTTGTGCAGCCAGCACAAGCATCTGGCGCAAGGTTTTTCCCTCCGTTCCCAAAAACCCTTTATGAATTCGGCGAATAAGATTTATCGCTTGGGGATCTTTTGAGATTCTGTTCGATAACTCAGATAATTCATCAATTTTATTTTCAAGTTTGTTAAGATTAATAATCGGAGACTTCGATAGCGCCGGTAAACGAACTGATTTGCTTACGTTGACAAACCAACCAGCTGTTTGCATATCGCGTTCACCCGGGAATTCTTCAAACGCATAGGCTAAACTCGCCAGGAACAGCAAACTTAAGAGTTTCATAGTGGCAGAACACTTCTGCCTTCCTGCTTTATTTCGCCAGCATCTTTGCCAGGCCCTCATTCCCATCGCGGGTCATTTTGGCCAGAACTTTAAGCTCACGTGAAACACTCTTTTCAGCAATATGGTCTAAACTTTCACCGACACATTTATTCTCAGGAATCATCGTGTAAAGTTTGTAAAGTAAATTTAAAAATGGCTTTTTAGGGATCTCAAAAATTTGCAGCACAACGCTCAGGTTACGAACTTGACCATCCAAACCAGGAGCTTGGCCTATCGCTTCACTGGTTGCCTTGATCAGTTCTTTAGAGTTTTCGAAAGATATACTCGCCCAGCCCCGTCTGACTTGCTCAGCAGGGCGCGCAAGTTTATTGGCTACAGCCAAACCATAGCCGGCAAACTTCGCACCACCTATCTCCCACAAGGCAATGGGTGTATAAACTAAATCTGTCATCTCGCTACGTTTTGGAGCTTCAGCCTGCGTCGCTTTATAAGCACCAATTAGAATTTCGAGCTGTTCGGGATGTTCAATCAGTTGCTTGATTATGAAATGCACTTTGTCATGGATCTTTTGATCGTTAGACATCGTGTTCAGAATTGTTTGCAAGCCCTGAGTGAAATTTTTATCGTTCGCAAGTTTATCAAATACCCCTGCTGTGTCTTGCAAAAGCTGTTTAAACTTATCGCTGCGCAAAACAGCCATAATCACTTTAGGCTTCTCAGAAGACTTGCTATCTTCCCCTGCAAACTTTCTAAAAGGCTCTATGTTAAGCGTTGGCATGGTGCCAACTTCTTGTGGAAGCTTAATTTTTTTAAGAGCCTTCACGAAATTTTTTGTCTCAGCTTCATGAGACTTCACCAATTCGAGTTTTTGAGCGGGGCAATAAGCTGACTTCGAAGCATAATGAACCAGTGAATTATGGATCATGTCTTCAAGCATTGTCTCACTGTGGTCTTCCACCACTGTGTTGAACTTGGGCTTACAGGCCGTCAACAAGAGCAATATGGCAACAATATACTTAGGCATTAATTACTCCTGCTGTGCATGACGCAATACTGCTGGCATTCCATTCTCATTGTCTTGGAGAAAATGTATCGCAGTTTTTACGAGTGCCGAAACTTCATTAGGCTGCAGTTCGAATGCATTTTTTGGCGCGGAGTACCCTACTAAAAACTGCATATATCTAGCCAATAGATTAATCATTTCAGGCAAACGTTCTTCTAATTTCAAAAACGTTCCTATTTCGGTTTTATATTTATTCCAATTCTTTAGGACATCTGGAACGGCCTCCGCATTTAATTCTTCTACCATTTGAGCATATTTATTAGAGCACTCACCTCTAAAGCCCCAAAAAGGGACATACCCAAACGACCCCATGGTGCAACTATTTGAAATGGATTTATAATCTTGTTTTAACTTATTTCGTTCGGGGCTTAGATTTGTCCCTAACCAGTCCAGATCGTCCCCTAAAGAAGTATCATTAAACGCATGGAGTCTCTTCCCAAAATTGGTCGTCCAAAATGGTAGGAATGGCGGATATTCCCACTCGAGTAACACACAAGCATGATGACCCCTGCCCTTCAGTTCACAAAGTGAGGTGAATTTGATCGCTTCCGTGAACATTTGTCTATCATCAGAGTTGATAGCAACATCATGGACAATACTCCAAAAAAGTTTCCCTTCAGAGCTCTGAGGATCCCCTAAGTGGGCGATGACATTTCTAAAACGCTTCAGAGCTTCTGGATTCTCGGAAATTTTTGTCAAGGCATCCAAAATTTTGCCGGATTCCTCTTGAGCCTTTTTCAAATTTATTAGTTCTTCTGGGATCTCTTCCGAAGAAATGCCATAGCGTTCTTCATGCTGAAGAAATATTTTAAGAACGCCACGCAGTAGGTCAAAATCACCTTTTGAGAACTCAGACTTAGCATCCTGCCAACGGGCAGGTCTTTCAGAATCCCCTGATGCCCCCAGCAATAGAGTGCAAACTATAATTAGAGATATATATTTCACTACTCTTGAAATTCTCAAATTATCACCGTTTTGTCAACCAAAGCACCATTTACTGGCAAGTGGCTTCAGAACGTGCTTTTTCCATTGCTAGCCTAAGCTCAAGCCCCAGGCGGTCTGTAGACAAAAAGTAAGGTCTGCCGTTGAAATACATCGCTGGAGTTCCTGTAATTCCAAGCAGTTGGCCTTCTTTCAAGCTATTTTCGACGCGCTCAGCAACTTCTGGTCTAGCCAAATCCACCTTAAATTTCGGCATATTAAGCTTAAATTTCTTAGCCAGCGTATCGATTTGGTTGTCAGTCAAAGGCCGGATAGAGCCAAACAACGCATGATGCATATCCCAGAACTTGCCCTGCTCTGTCGCAGCTTCAGCCGCTATAGCAGCTGACTTTCCTTGCGGATGTCCTGGTAAGGGAAAATGTTTGTAAACAAACCGAACTTCTGGGTGCGCAGCAATAAACTGCTCTACAAATTGAGCTGTTTGCTTGCAGTGCACACATTCAAAATCTGCAAACTCAACTAATGTATAAGGCGCAGAAGCCTTGCCCTTGCTTGCATAACCAGCCAAATCAATAATTTGAGGAGCTGCGCTGAAGCCAGAATTAATCTCTTTACTCAAAGCCGGTGCCATCATTTCCATAGGCACTTCTTCTTTCAAACGATCAACAATCCAATTGGCAAGCAAAGCTGCTGGTTTGCAAGTATCTTCTTTTTGCAAACACTGCGCAAAGGTCATCGGGCAGGCACAAGGACAAATCTCATCATTCAGTAGCTGCAGAAATTTCATGCGCTGTTCAGAGTTCAAACCTTCCATTGAAACCGCAGCGAACTGGGTCACCAAAGATTTTTCCGGCGCCGGCGATTCCTCTTTTGGGGCGCAATTCTTTGAACAACTTCCAATCATCAACAAACAGATTAAAAAACGCAGCGCCATCACTCAAATCCTTTGACACATTCGTGTCACAATACGCGCATAACCGTAAACACTGATTAAACTCGACAATACAAAAACGCCAAACAAACCAATAGAACCCACAGACAAGGCAGCAATTAAAACTTGGTACTTTGCCCAAAAGATTGGTGTCATAGGCAGGCCCATTAAGGATAACAAGCCAAAAATCATCAGCACCGTTGGCATCGGCCTTCTGTAAAAAAGTCCAAGCAGTAAAAGTTCTTGTGAAGGTTCAAATATCCAAGACAGCATCCAGAATATAATCAACACAGAGAGCATATAGGCTGAAGCATAAAGCACCAAGTTACCATGGACACTCCAGGTTACCAAAACATAACCCATGTGAGCGATGGATGAATAAGCCAAGAAACGACCCATTCGATCCGAACGCAAAGTCAATAAGCTCCCAACCAACATCGATAGCATTGCAACAATCGTAACAATTTGCATGATACTTGTAGGCATTGAAAGTCTCGCGAGCACTCCAATCATTGCAACCTTAGACGCAGTTGCTAGAAATGCTGTCACAGCCACGGGAGCTCCATCATAAACATCAGGCGTCCAAAAGTGAAATGGTGCTAAACTCAATTTGAAACAAAGACCTGCCAGAAAGAGCACGGCTCCAAGTTCACTTCTAAAATCAAAACCGAAGCCCAGGCTGGTCGCATAATTCAACGCAACGCCAAACAACATCAACGCCGAAGAAAGACCACCAAGCACTAAATATTTGATGGAAGCATCAATACCGCGCGTCCTATCTCTGTCAAAAGCAATGAGGCCATATACAGGTATTGTGAGCAACTCAATTCCAACCAACACATAAATAAAATTCTGTCCCTCAACCGCAGCGATTCCACCTAAAATGCTGCAAAGCAGCAAAATAGAAAACTCTTCAAGGTGTTGCATCGGACGCATGCTCACAAAGAGCAGCACTGCCATGCCAGCAATTAAAACAAGTTGGCCATAGGGATTTGCCATGAGCATAAATGAGCCCAACAATGACGCAAGGGAAACACCAATCGAAGCGTAATTGTTTCGGCAAAATGTTGCCAATAGCAGCAGAGCTAAAACCCCTACCCCTGTTGGCAATAAGCACCAATCAAGCAGCGTCATACTCCCTCCTCAGAAACATCAGATGTTGGCTCTGGCTCAGGAGCAGCCGGCTCACTCCAGTCATCTTGCCAACTTGGAACCGTTAAATCGAGCAATGCCGCTGGTGACAAACCAATCCAAATCAATAACGCAGCGGTTACAAAACAAAGTCCAAGCTGCGGACGAGTCATGTTCAGAACCAAACTTTCGCTTCGGCCATAATAAATTCGAATCACCAAGCGGATCATATAAGCCGCTCCAAGAATCAAACTCAGCGAACCGATAACAGCCATCCAAGGATTTTCTTGGAACAACCCAAATAAAACTAACCACTCACCGACGAAATTACCTAGACCAGGCAGACCCAGACTTGCCATGACAAAAAACAATGTAAAACCTAGATGAGCTTCCAACGACAAAAACAAACCCGCCATCGACAAGCTTTGAGTCACCACCAAAAGCACTGCACCGCTCAAGGCCAGAGGGTTTTGACTAAAAATCCCCATTAACATCAGCCCTGCGTGGGCAATCATTGAATACGCCAACACTTTGCGATTTCGTTTTTGTGAAAACGCCAGAACCGACGCATAAACCACTGTAACAGCACCCAATACCATCATGAATGGCGCCAATTGCCTGCTCCCCGCAGGAAACAACGGCAGCACAAATCTCAAGAATCCATAGGCGCCTGTTTTAAGCAATAGACCTGAAATAATTGCACCCAGCGGCGCTTCAGCAAACAAGGCTGGCATCCAAGTGTGAAAAGGAAAAATCGGAAACTTTACCAAGAAAGCGGCCGCAAGTCCCATGACAATCCAAAGCTGTGCGCCTGGCCCGATATGCTCTAAAGACATTTGATTTGGATCCGTTGTTCCAGATAAAACAAAGACTGCAACTACAGAAGCCAACAAAAGCAAACCGCTTGCCTGAGTAAATATGATGAATTGTAACGCGGGAAAAGTTTTTCCTTCTCGTCCAGCTGCAAGAACCCAAAAATACACTGGCAAAAGCATCAACTCCCAAAACACAAAAAATGCCAGCATATCAACCGCCAACAACAAGCCAACCAAACCAGCCAGTGTCATCAACAAAAGAACTTGCTCCTTCGCCTTATCTACCACAGTCGTTAGAGCAAAAGTGGCCATAATCTCGGCTGAAAGCAGGAGCACAAAAGACAAGCCATCCAAACCAAAATGCAGCCAGTCACTCTTAAACTGAAGCAACCAAAAATCTTCAAGCGTGCTGCCAGACTCACCTCTGGCATAAGCAAGCACTATAAGTAAAAATGACAAGATCAAAGCAGACGTTGAAATCCAATTCGCCCGACGAGGAAACGCGAGTACAATCAAAGATGCTACCAGCGGAACAAGAAAAATCGACAGCAACATCATGAATACACCACCCACGCCAAGAACAAGGCAACAGAAACAATCATTGCAGCTACATAATTGAGCGTATTACCTGTCTGAAGTCTCAGTAAAAGATTTTGCAAGGCCCCAGCAAGCATCACCATCAATCGATAGACTGCGCGAATTGGGTCTGCCTTCATTAAGAATGACAACTTTTCATATGGTCTTAAAATCAACGCTGTATACAAACCATCGAAACCCAGATTCAGACTCCAAAAACTATCCGCAGAAGGAACCGCGTAAACAAAACGCGCACCAATCCCAAGACCCATAAGACCTGCGCAAACAGCAACTATCTCTGGCCAATGAGTTGTCGATACAAGCTCGATCGATGGCATCACGCTTCGATCAACCATCGCTGATATCGGGAAAAAACCAGCGATAACCGAAAGAACCATGAGAATGCCCAGTGGGAGTTTCATGCGCCAGTCGATTCCCGCTCCCGATTTTGGCAAGCCAAAATCTCCCTCTCCCTGGGGGAGAGGGGTGATAAATAACAGTGTAAATAATCTTGCTGAGTATATGCCTGTGAGGACAGCGCCTAAAACACCCAAAGCCCAAGGCCACATGCCGGCAGAACCAAGCACCTGAGACAAAATCATCTCTTTGCTATAGAAACCCGACGTTACAAACGGCAATGCCGTCAACGAACCAAGACCAACCGCAAACACACCCCAAAGCCAGGGATTTTTAAATCCAAGTCCCCCGACTTTAAGTAGACTGTACTCATGGTGCATCAAGTGCCCAATCGCACCAGCCCCCAAAAAGAGCAGTGCTTTAAAACAGGCATGCGTAGCCAAGTGAAATACAGCTGCCGAATAAGCACCTGCTCCAAGGGCTAAAAACATATAACCTATCTGACTCATCGTCGAATAAGCCAAAACACGCTTTATATCGTTCTGAAGAAGTGCAGCGATACCCGCCACTAAAAGCGTTAACGCTCCAACAACCAAAACGACCGTTTGAGCGATTGGCGACAAAGCGAACAAACCGCCCAGGCGAGCGATTAAATAGACACCAGCAGTCACCATCGTTGCCGCGTGGATTAATGCACTGACTGGAGTCGGTCCTTTCATTGCATCCGCCAGCCAAACTTGAAGTGGTATCTGTGCTGATTTACCCGCAGCTCCCATCAACAAACATAGTGCCGTTGTCGTGGCGATCAGCGACCCCACCTGCCAGTTCGCATCTGCCAAATCAAGTATTTCGGCAATATTTAGCGTTCCAAAAGCTGCAAACAGAATAAACATTGCAAACAGCAAAAAGACATCACCGATTCTTGTGGTGACAAATGCCTTCATGGCTGCAAGACCATTCTTCACATCGTCCCGCCAGAAACCAATCAACAAGTAGCTACAGAGCCCAACGCCTTCCCATCCCAAAAAGAGAACCAACAAATTATCAGCAAGTACGAGCACCAGCATAAAACTTACAAACAAGTTCATGCAGGCAAAAAACCAAGGCAACTCTTGGTCTTCTTCCATAAAAGATGTTGCAAAAAGAGCAATCAGCGAAGATATAAACGTAACCACAAGCAACATCACAACAGAGAGCCAGTCCAAGTATAGGCCCATCTGAACTGTCGCAGTGTCAAACTCAGACGAATAGAATGGAATCCAAGTCCACAGGATTTCTCGCCAAGCCTCGGCCCCTCCCGTCCCTAGCCCAAATATAGTAATCAATATCGCGCTTGCGATAAAAGAAGCTCCGACACCACCAACACCAAGAATCATCGCTTGTTGTTTGGAGAGTCTTGTCCCGAATAGGGCCAGTACCGCAAACGCAATCAGAGGAAACAGTGGAATAAGAGCTAGTTGCATGTGAAATTATCCTAAATCGCAGGTCTTCATCTGTCTGTCATATGCAATCAGCAATGCAAGACCAATCGCAATTTCTGCCGCAGCTGCCGCCGCAATCAACAAAAACAACACCTGACCCTCAGCTGAACCAGTTTCACATGAGACTCCGACGAGAGCGAACGCCGCGGAATTAATCATTACTTCTATAGACAAGAGAACAAACAGAAGATTTCTGCGGATTAAAAGCCCAAACGCTCCAAGGCTAAATAAAACAGATGACAACAGTAAAACTTTGTTCATTTTTTAGCCACCCGATACGCAGCAATAAGTCCCGCCAATAACAAGAAAGACGCCAGCTCAACTAAAGTCCCATACTGTTTAAACAAGACGAGTATCACTGACTTAAATTCAGGCGCACTCCCACTGGTGACAGTATTTTTTGGAGTTAACCACACGAGTTCAGCAAGTAAGATGGCCAATAAAACGCCTGGAAGGCTTAAATCTTTTCGAGACAAATCCCGAGCAGGGTTTAAAAGCATCACCACAAATACAAACAACACCATAATGGCGCCGGCATAAACAATGAGTTCAATCATGGCTGCAAAATGCGCATCCAAATCAAACAGGCACATGGCAAGCGCTAAAAGCGAAAGAACAAAATACAAAAGAGCATGCACTGGTTGACGTGCAGTCATGGCCATAAAGGTCGATAAGATAGAAATGCCGGCGCTTATTGTAAACATGTACCCCTCACCCTAACCCTCTCCCTCAAGGGGAGAGGGGATCTTAACGCCTCGCTCACATCAACCCCCTGATATCCACAGGCTCATCTTCTTTCACCCCAACACTTACGCCTGCTACTTTATAAAAGTTGTAACCGGGGTATTTCCCTGGTCCAGAAATAAGCAGGTGCTCTTTCTCATAAACCATATTTTCGCGTTTGTACTCAGCCATCTCAAAGTCAGGCGTTAACTGAATCGCAGTCGTTGGACAAGCCTCTTCACAAAGGCCACAATAAATACAACGCGAAAAATTAATTTTGAAAGTTAATGGATATCGGCGACCGTTAGCATCTTCACCCGCTTGAATCGCGATACAATCAACTGGACAAACTCCAGAGCACAAATAACAGGCAACACATCTTTCCTGACCATCAGGGTCACGTGTGAGAACAATTCGTCCTCGGTACCTTGGAGGTAACTTGGGTTTTTGCTCCGGATACTGAATCGTCACCGGCTTCTTAAACGCATGTTTAAAAACAAGCCACAGGCCTTTTAGAATGCTCACCACAGAATCACCCCCGCAGTGACCAGCAAGTTTAGAAGCGACAATGGCAACAAGTACTTCCAACCCATCACAATCAACTGGTCATATCTCGGCCTTGGCAAAGTGCCCCGAACCAGAATAAAACTCAAAATCAAAAGAACGGTCTTGAGCAAAAACCACCACGGCCCAGACATGAATGGCCCTTGCCAACCACCTAAAAACAGCGTGGTCATCATCGCCGACATCAAAGTCACACCAATATACTCACCGACGAAAAACATCCCGAATTTGAGACCACTATATTCGGAGTGAAATCCTGCGACCAGCTCGCTTTCTGCCTCAGCCAAATCAAACGGCGTACGGTGTGTCTCTGCAAGTGCTGCAATGTAAAAGATCACAAATCCCAGAATTTGCGGAACAATATTCCAGCACCCAGCCTGGGACTCCACAATCTTCGACAAGTTAAAAGAACCGGCCCGGGCTGCTACACCCATCACAGAGAGTCCCATAAACACTTCATAAGCCAGCATCTGCCCTGAAGCTCTGAGGCCACCCAAAAGCGAATATTTATTATTCGACGACCAGCCAGCCAGTACGACCGAGTAGGCCCCCAAAGAAGATAACGCGAGAAAAATCAAAAGCCCTACTTCGGAGTCAAGTACCACAAACCCAGGAGCAGCGGGAATCACCATAAACGAGAGCAGTGTTGTCGACATAATAATCGCTGGAGCCAGCACAAAAACAGGCTTATCTGCGAAAGGGGGTATCCAGTCCTGCTTAAAAAACATTTTGAGCATGTCCGCCGGCAGCTGACCTAACCCAAGAGGACCTAAACGATTCGGGCCATGACGCTCTTGAAATAACGCCAGCACACGACGCTCACCCCAAACCAAAAGCGAGGCCATCGCAATCGGCCCAAAGAGCATGAAAATAGGTATCAGAAACCATAGTTTCTCGATGACAGACATAAGAACCCACAGTGTTTTCAATCTTCAGACTAAATGTCAAGGTGGAGATTCCATCTGGCTAGAATTTAAGCTTTAGATACTTAACCAACCTATAAAGTTTACGTCCGACAGCAAAGATTGACAGATAGAAACCAAACACAGCCCCCATCACAGCCATAATAGCTCCATAGGGTATTAATAGATTATCCACTACTTCACCATTATCTCGCACATATGAAAGCGCATTCCCAAATCCATTAATCAAAACACCCGCAGCGATAAGCCCCAAAACCCAGGCCCAGCGATAACTTCCCTTGTGAATGCTGTATGCGACCAAAACAAAAATACCGAAAAATCCCGTACCGACAATATATTCACTAGCCATTATTTCAAGAGACCCAATAAAGATCAATCCCAGCGAAAAAAACCAAAATAAAAAATAAAGCACCATAAAATTTACTCTTAACACGCTAAGCTTTAGATGGGCCCACATAAATCTCTTAAAAAAGTTTAAATGAAACAATTTGATTCATAGAAACCACTAACCACAAGCAGGCATGGTGTCTGCACAAATTAAGAAAGCCGCATTTTCCTAAACTTGGACGTCACGGAGAATACGGCAACCAGAGTATGGTCAAAGAGACCCGTAAATCTTCGACCATCAAAAGTCAATCTCGAGATTGACTGGGAGTTTTATGGACGAAGTTAAACTGTCGAAACGTGCGAACGAAATCCTCACCCGCTTCGCGATGCGAAGCACCCTCTCCACCAAGTGGAGAGGGCCCCTGCCACAAAAAGAACTCGCCAGAGAACTCGGCTGTTCGCGTTGGACGATTGGTCGTGCGATTAAAAAACTTAAAGAGGCTGGCCTTCTAGTGGAAACCGGGCGAGACAAGCAAAGTCGGTGCAAAACCTATAAATTTGCAACGAGCACCCCTCACCCTAACCCTCTCCCACAAGGGGAGAGGGGACCAACCCCCCAAGGCCTCGTTCAACTCGAAAATTATCGCCGCACCTTTGAATTGAACTTTATCCATTGGCCCGACTGGGAAAAACACTATGCAGCAGTCACTTGGAAACTCAAAGATGTGCACTGCATCCACAAGCTGTTCAGGCAGACCTTTGATCAACTGTATGAGATTCGAGCTCAAGATGAAAGCTTCATCCTAACAGGGCCCATATTAGACTTAGGCTGATTTCTTATTTCTTAATATTCTCGCCCAGAGATCTGGTCGGCGATATTTAATAGCGTCATGGGACTTGCTATACAACTCTTCGGAACTCTGTAATACAAGTATCGGAAAATCTTAACCTGCCGAAAGTTTCGGTTGTGTTTTTTCCGTAAATCTAAGGCCCTGATATTTAGTTTTGGGCACAAAAGAGGTGTTTATGAATAAGTTGTTTTTTATGTTTTCGCTCTCAATCCTATCTTTACAGTGCTTGGCTTCTGGCGAAGCGGGAGCTTTGCAACTTCTAAAAGCTGTTTCCGCCGGTGTCATCGCCGCAGGAAATGATGCTCTCGTTGCGCCACCGCATCCAAGTGATGTATCGACAGACAAAACTTTGGGTCATATATCTAGTGATAGAAACGGATTTGAAATTGCAAATTCCACTCTTAGTATATGCCCTGTTTACTGTGGGATTATTACCGCTACGCAGATGAATTGTAACCCGCTGACCTTTCAATTTTCTGTCTGTTGCCCAACACAGTATCCAAAATGCCCCAGCAGTTCAGGTGACTACAGGTTTCTTGGTTGCAACAACTGGCAATGGATATGCCGTAACTGAGGGACTTTTCTAAGATTTGCATGATCGGGTTTAGGAAATCCTAAACCCGATTTCTTATTTCTTATCATTTTTGTTCTCTCAAAGAATCCGGGGTGGCAAGATTAGATTCGAGCTCAAGACAGAAGCTTCACCCCACTCGTTCCATGCGAGAGTGCATGAAACGACTGAACCGAATTCCAACCCGGGCGCCAATACATGGAGGCCAAATCTGGTGGCATATCTCCATGGTAACCTTCCATCGAATAAGCAAGTGGTGAGTCTGGATCATTCACCGGCTGCTTTTCATGCATTTCTGTAGGAGCATTCAGAACGGTTCTACCACTCGCCTCTAAAGTTTGACGTGCAATTTTTTGACCCTGAATTTTGAAAGAAGCATTGTGGACTTGCTTCATAAAATTGGCAAACACAGGGAACTCCCTGGCTAAATCAGCACTGAGCTCGTCAACCGTAGTCCACTTCAAGCCAGCCATATCTCTGAGAATTCGCCAAGCTTCCGGGCGCTTAGGTGAACGTTCAAAAACACTGTAATAGCGCTGAGCCCTACCCTCGTTGTTTACTGCAGTCCCGGTTGTCTCAGCAAAACTAGCACACCCAAAAACTTGCTGTGCTCTGAATGACAACTCACTTGGCACAAAATCGATCACCGTTAAGTTTGCTCGTTCATCCACCAAATCTTCTGCCAAAACAGGCTCAAGTACAACAACATCTTGAGCGTTCATATCAACAGCCATCAAGGGTTTTGGCCTCAATAAAGATAACCCAAAACTATTTGCATGCGGCAAAACATAGCAAAGCTTAGCCTGCGGGGTGAGTTGCCTTAGCTCCTTCGCCAAATCGACCAGTGCTTTGGAGCCTAGACTCGTACCAGCAATAATCACTGGATTTTTAGCCGAGCGAATGCGCGGAATCCACTCATGGATTGCTTCATAATCAAGACCCATCTTGTGCGCAGCAAGTGAGTCCAGCTTTGTCACCTGGCTGTGAACCAAATGGAGTACCTGCGGCAAATCTCGCTCTGCATTGCGAACTGCAATATCGTTCCAATCTGGTATTTGTTTAGCTGCCGCATTCTCTTGCATCTTCGCATAAATGTTTTGGCGAATGGCCAAAGCAAGCATCGGTGCTGTATTGGTCAAATCTTCCCCGAGAACAACCACCAAATCAGCTTGGCGAACGTCTTCAAGAGATGCAGTCCCTGGAGATTGCGCCAAAGTCTCCATGATACGAACCAGCAATTCGTGGTCCATAGGGTTGTGACCATCATAAAAATTGTCCGGGCCTACCAACTTGAGCAAAGCGTAATTGGCTTCAACTGACGCCTTCGGGCTTGCAATGCCAATAATCTTGGAACCTTTTCGAACCCAAGAATCCGTTGATACAACCGACAATGACTCGTCATTGACATATTTATGACCGAATCGCCCACGATCGCACAGAAAATAACCATTTATTTCTGGGTGAAATCTATTTTGGACCCGACGCAATTTTCCAAAACGCTCGCCAGGCGAAATATTGCATCCTAAACTGCACTGCTGACAAACAGAGGGCGCTGTTTGTAAATCCCACTTACGGGTAAAATTCGCTCTAAATGTTTTGTCTGTGAATACACCCGTTGGACAGATTTCAACCAGATTACCACTAAACTCACTTTCAAGAGGTCCATCTTCAAAACGACCAAAATAAACGCGATTGCCCGATGAAAACGCGTGTAAATCATCACCGCCAGCAACATCTCGGTAGTAGCGAACACAGCGGTAGCATGTGATGCAACGATTCATTTCATGATGAACATTTGGACCCAGGTCTTGATTTTTGAATGTTCGTTTTGGGAAATTATATCGCCGACGATTATGGCCCGTCATGACCGTCATGTCTTGCAAGTGACATTCGCCACCTTCATCGCATACTGGGCAATCATGTGGATGATTGGTCATCATCCATTCAATCACATCACTTCGAAATGATTTACACGTTGGGTGTTCGATTGAAAAACGGGAGCCCTCAGTCGCAGGCGTCATGCATGACATGACCATACGTCCCTGAGTATCACTCTCGTCTTTGAAATGTTGAACCGCGCATTGTCTACAAGCACCGGCAGAACCTAATGCTGGATGCCAGCAAAAGTAAGGCAAATTCAAGCCATGCGACACGGCCGCATGTAGGACATTTTGCCCTTCTTTAACTTCGTAGGGTTTGTTATCAATGAAGATCGTGGGCATAAGGGCACTTTTTCTCTTCGATGTGTCTTAAGAATTCATCTTTAAAATAGGCAATACCAGTCATGAGCGGAGAAGCCGCACCAGGTGCTAGAGCACAGAAAGTAGACCCGGGACCCAAGAGTCTTCCGTGGCGTTCAAGTTGTGCAATATCTTCAAGACGTCCTTGTCCATTCTCAAACGCTTGCAAAATTTGTGCAACCCAAGAAAGTCCATCACGACATGGGGTACACCAACCGCACGATTCTTGTTTAAAAAACTTCTCAAGCGACAAGAGCATGCCGATGGGACAAGTTTTGTCATCGAGAACAATCATTGTCCCCGTCCCCATACGAGTTCGGATCTTGGCTGTGCTCGAAAAATCCATCGGCGTATCAAGTTTGTCTTCCAACCAGAAATCAGTTGAAGCACCGCCCGGAAGCAACGCTCTAAACTTATAGCCATCTTGCATACCGCCAGCATGCACTTCAAGCAACTCACGCGCAGTCACACCCATGGGGAGTTCCCACAAACCAGGACTCTTCACGCGGCCACTTACACCAAATAGCTTAGTTCCAGCATCTACCCCACGACTCAAACTCTTATACCACTCAGCACCATTGTTCATGATATGCGGCAAGTTTGAGAGTGTTTCGACATTCTGAACCAGGGTCGGCTTACCCCATAATCCAACAGATTGAGGGAAGGGTGGTTTGGCACGTGGCGTTGCTCGGCGTCCTTCAAGCGCGTTAATCAACGCTGTTTCTTCACCGCAAATATAGCGCCCGGCACTGGGGTGAACATGAAGTTCAAGCCCGTGACCCAACAAGCCAGCCCCATAAGCCTCTTTGACGGCTTCATTCAGGCGTTTAATCCCCAATTTATATTCACCGCGGATAAAAATATAAGCGATATTGGCCTGAATCGCATAAGCCGAGATCATCATCCCTTCCAAGAGCTGATGCGGATGCTGCTCGAGCAAAAGTCGGTCTTTAAAAGTCCCCGGCTCCATTTCATCTGCATTGCAGACCAAATACTTCGTCTGAGGAGCTTTCTCACCCATAGGCACAGCGCTCATTTTAAAGCCCGTGCTAAAACCAGCGCCGCCGCGGCCCATAAGACCAGAATCTGATATCAACTTGGTGACATCCTGCGGCTGCATGCCTTTAATTTTCATCAGGCTTTGGTAACCGCCAACAGTGCGGTACTCAGGCAAGCTCAGCGCTGTTCCATCAGATTTGATGTGCTGAGTTAACGGTCTTTCAGCGCTCATCGATAGACTTCCACTTCAAATCCATCGGGCCAACATACTGGCCTTCTGGTCGAACAAGTCGATTATTTGCAAGTTGTTCAATCACATGAGCACTCCAACCAGCCATGCGAGCAATCGCAAAAATGACGGTGTACATTTCAGGTGGAATCCCCATGGCATAATACGTCGATGCTGAATAAAAATCGACGTTCGCATTGAGTTTTTTACGTTCCATCATGAGGTCTTCGAGGCGTTGGCTCATTGCAAACCATTTCACCTGTCCGACACGCTTGCCCCACTCTTCTGACATGCGTTTCAGATGTTTAGCACGTGGATCAATGGTTTTATAAACACGATGTCCAAATCCTGGAATCTTTTCTTTGGCAGCCATTGCCTTATCGACAAATGCATCTACATTTTCGAGATCGCCAATCTTGAGGAGCATCTCCATCACAGCCGTATTAGCACCACCATGCAGCGGGCCCTTCAAAGATCCAATTGCAGCAACCGCCGCTGACAACATATCTGTGAGCGTTGAAGCAGTCACACGTGCTGTGAAAGTTGATGCATTAAAACCATGGTCCACATGCAACACCAATGCCGTGTCGAGTGTCTTGGATACAACGTCTTCAGCACGCTCCCCACGTGACATATAAAGAAAATTAGCAGCGTGACTTAGACTAGGATCTGGCTCAACCGCACCAAGACCATTCTTGGCTCTTTGAATCGCCGCAGCAATTGTCGTTGTCTTAGCGATGAGAGCGATTGCGGTATCGAGTAAATCTTCTGGTTTACCAGCTTCGTTTCTTGGCAAAGAGCTTGTGAGCATTGAAACTGCTGTTCGAAGCGTCGCCATAGGGTGCTCTGTTTTAGGCACTTGCTTAATGTAGTTAAGCACCAAAGCATCTACGGGCCGCTGAGCAACCAACTTATCATTGAAAATTTTGAGTTCTGATACATTCGGCAAGTGACCATAAAGCATCAAAAAACACGACTCTTCAAAAGAGCACTTGGCCATCTCATCGATGTGATAGCCTCGGTAAACTAAAACGCCCTGTTCGCCATCTACAAGCGATAAGACCGTTTGATCTACAATAATGTTCTCAAGACCCTTCGCTGCGACAATAAATTCTGCCATGCGCTAGTCTGTAGCAAAAGTCTCGCTGAGAGCCAATAGTGAAATCGGCTATGCAGCCATCAGCATCTTTTCATCGCCTCTATATTGTAACGCCTCACCCACATGTGGCGTATCGACTGCTTCAGAACCAGCTAAATCCGCAATGGTACGGGCCACGCGCAAGACTCGATCATAGGCACGTGCACTAAGACCAAGACGCTCCATGGCTGAGGCTACTAGTCGCTGTGCACCCAGTGTTGGGGTCGCAGTCTGGACGAGCTGAGCTTTCGTCATGTTGGCATTGAGTTTAAGTTCTCCAAGCCGTTTGCGCTGTAAAGCACGTGCCGCGCAGACACGTTCACGAACAGCAGCAGAGCTTTCACCCATGGTACTGCTTTGCAAAGCCACTAACTCCACTGGTGGGACTTCAACATGTAGGTCGATTCGATCCAACAAAGGACCGCTCAGACGCGACTTATAACGTGCAATGTCAATCGGATTACAACGGCACTTACGCCGAGGCGTTCCGAAATTTCCACAAGGGCATGGGTTCATCGCAGCCATGAGCATAATCCGAGCCGGGTATTTGAGCGTCGCGTTCGCTCGACTTAAAACCACTTCACCTGACTCCAAAGGCTGCCTTAGAACTTCTAAAACATTGCGTGAAAACTCTGGAAGCTCATCTAGAAAAAGCACCCCGTGCGTAGCGAGGCTCAGTTCACCTGGCCGGGGGACACCAGTTCCACCGCCCACTAAACCTGCACGCGTCATCGAGTGATGCGGAGCCCTAAATGGTCTCTGACGGATCAAACCGCCACCCATGGTTAAGCCCGCCGCAGAATGAATACGTGTAACTTCCAAAGCCTCTGCCGTTTGCATCTCTGGCAATATCGTCGGCAAACAACGCGCCATCATAGTTTTTCCGGCTCCAGGGCCACCAATCATAATCAAATTATGCCCACCAGCCGCGGCAATTTCCAAAGCACGTCGAGCTTGGTACTGCCCCCGAACATCGCTTAGATCCAGCTCATAGTTATGCTCAATGTCCATTTCGATCGGCTGAGCAACAGGAACCTTTGCCTCTTCACCAGTCACTAGAAAATTGGCTGCATCACGGAAATTTTCGATCATTCGAACCTGAAGGCCTTTCACCAAAGCCGCTTCAGCGCCATTCTCTTTTGGCACAAGCATGCATTCAAAGCCCTGTTCAAACGCCAACTGAGCAGCCGCCAAAACCCCTCGGACAGGTCTGAGCTGCCCAGATAACGAGAGCTCGCCCAAAACAAATACTTTGGCGAGACGCTCGAGGGGAATCAAACCCTGAGCAGCCAAAACTCCCAATGCAATTGGGAAGTCAAATCCTGTGCCTTCTTTGCGAATATGCGCCGGTGCCAAGTTAACTGAAATACGGCCTTCTGGAAAAAAATAATCTGAGTTTGCGATCGCCGACTGCACCCGAACACGAGCTTCTTTAACGGTGCTTTCAGGCAAGCCTACGGTCGCAAAACCAGGCAAACCCCCGGCTATATCAACTTCAACTTGAATAGGAACGGCGTCAATTCCAACGACCGCGGCGGAGTGCACAACAGCAAGCATAGACCCGGTTATCGGGTCGTCTTTAATTTTGTTTCCTGAGTATTTTCGAATGGGCTAATCGCCTCTTCTTTGGTGCGATCAATCTCTTTCACAGCCGTCTTAACAATCGTTGGCTTGATAAATACCAAGAGCTCTCGCTTCTTCTTTTGAGTTTGTGAACTACGGAATAGTGCTCCTATAAATGGAATCCTCGATAAAAGTGGAACTCCTCCCTGCCCTTTTTGGTTATCAGATTGATACAGCCCGCCCAAAACGGTTGTTTCACCATCATTCAAGAGAATTTGTGTCTTGGCGTTATTGTCATTAATCTGAATATTTTGGTTATTTGTTCCAGTGCTAAGAAAAGATGACGACGTCACGTCAACGCTCAGTCTTATTTTCCCATCAACCGTAATTTGTGGCGTAGCAATCATCGTAATCCCAGCGGTAACATTTTGAAGATTGCTGACAGAACCTAACGTTCCACTTGGATTGATCCCAACAGCCCCAGGCACAGTTAAATAAATCTTTTGACCACTGTGAATCGTTGCTGGTTGGTTATTCATCGTGATGATCGACGGCCTTGAAAGAATCGTCACTTTTTCATCCGTCTCAGCAGCAGAAAGCTCTACATCCAACTGATTGTTTGAAAACGGAATCCCAACCGCAAGACCAAATAATGGGTTTTTTGCACGCGTGAAATCCATGAAATTACCATTTGCAGCAGGAACGTTTGTCGCAGCAGCAGAGCTGCCAATGCCATTCATTTTAAAATTGGATGTATCCATTTTAACGCCCCATTGAATCCCAAGAGACTGGATAAACTCGTCGGTAGCATCAACAACACGAGCCTCAATCAAAACTTGCTGGTCTATATTGTCAACATGCCCAACAAAACTTTCAACGTTTTTAAGATAAGACTCCGAATCCAAGACGGTCAAGGTATTGGTCCGTTCATCCGTCATGACTTTTCCGCGTGGCGATAGAATCTGTGACACCTGCTCTTTAATGTCCTTAGCTTTTGCATATTTTAGAGGCATTACCTTGGTCATTAAGTCTGCCCCCAGTGCCTCTTGTTCTTTCAAAGTCATGATTCGAATCACATTATCTTTTTCAAAAGCCGAGTAGCCTCTGGACTCTAAGATAGCTTCCATACCAGAGCTCAAGCTCACATGAGGGAAACTCGCTGTGACTAAATCATCAAGTTTACTTGGCATCACAACGTTTTTGTTCTGGAGCGAGGCAAGCAATTTGACTGCATCACCCAATGGCGCTTCTTTGAGGACAATTTGATAACCTGATTGAAGATTTTTTGATTTAGAGCTTTCAAGTCTCAGATTCATCAAGCCATCAGGTCCACGTAAAACAACCCGGCCCGGGTGGATTGAGGTCACCTCAAGATTGCCTAGTCGGTCACCTTCTCTAAGGGGCTGGTTATTGACCAGTGCTGCACCCTGATCGTGTCCATAAACGATCATTGTAAGCTTGGGCTTTTTGAGAGTCCCTGATTCTAAATCACTTGAAAACGGATTTTTCTCCCAAACATCTCTACCTGAAGGAGCTTTTTCAAACTCATCGATGTTCATGTTTGAAATAGGTTTTGACACTCCCCCCAATAGCAATCCTGAAAGAAGCAAAAACCATAATAAATTAATTCGAGCCATAAACTACCCCCGTGAGCTCCATTTCCAACACTTCTGAATCTGTTTCCTGGGTCTTGATACTCAAGGTTTTAATCATGAGCGGCGCAGGCATATTTTGAAGATATGACAAGTAGTCTTCAAGGGCATGGTAGCTACCAGAAACACTGAGCGTAACATTGCGTTTAAGCCAAGGAGCTTCGTTCGCAACAGGCGAAGTATGGGCACCTAATACTTCTATATTCTGCAAATAAATTGGGTCTAGAATTTTTACAGGAGCCTCTTCAAGCGCCAAAGAACTTCCACTCCAATGTTTTGAAACTTTCTTGGCCTGCACAGGCTGTTTCATAAGCTGATGACTGGCTTCAATGGCAGAGTAGAGACTCTTGTTTTCCTGATATTTTGGGTAAAAATATCCGTTAAAATAAATAAAAACAGAAATCACTAAAAACCCAAAATACATCCACCTCTCACGTTCAGAGGGTTTCCCGTGCAACAGTGTCAAAATCTCTTTTGTATTCATGACACCCAGCACTCCAGCTCAAAATGGACTTTATCTTCAACTCGCTCAATTTTTCCCAAATTCACTTTATTGCAAATGTTCAGAGAAACTAAACTCTGACGCGCTCTGGTGGCATCCCATACATGGGCTCCAAGGAGCACCAAAGTCATCTTGTCTCCATTCTGACTTTGAACCAAAATCTGTTTCAAGCGAACAAATGTTGGTAGATTTGAGGTGTATTTTTTAAGAACTGAAGACCACTCAATGCCTTTCAAATCAGATGCTTGCACTGGCATCATAGATTGAGTCAAGCGCAGTTCTTGCTGTAAATTGTCACTCCGATAAATTTGGGCAGCATGAATTGTTGCCATGAGCACAACAAGCGCAACAAAGAGCAGCAACATTACGAAATAATTTAATTCAAATTTTCCAACCTTAAATTCAATTCGTTTTTTATTCTCAATGAAGTTATTATGCTTCATACAAATCAGGATAACGCAAAAGTTAACCTAACCGCAAAGAAGGCATCACTTTCATGCAAGTGTGGCCATAAATGGATTTCACCCAAAGTACTAACAGCATTCTCAGGCAGCCAAGGCAAAACATCCCGGGCATTTTGACGTTTGAACTCAGGATGCGCCTCTAAAAAGCGTTCAATCTGTGCAGTGCCTTCTAGGGCAAGAGGTGAACAGACTGAGTAAACCAACACCCCACCTGGCTTCACCAAACTCGCAGCTTTCTCCAAAAGCTCTCGTTGTAACTCAGCCAAGCGCCTAACATCCTCAAAAATACGCCAGAGTTTAATCTCTGGATGTCTTCGAAGCGTCCCATAACCAGAACAGGGTGCATCCAGCAAGACCGCATCTGCTTTTTCAAGCTGCATTGCTCTAAAATCACCACATTGTGTCTCGATACCAGCAGGCACAAGTTTTAATCGCTTGGGGTCTTGGTCAACGGCTACTACACGACCCGACTCGCCAACAGATGCTTTCAAAATACGCGATTTTGAACCAGGCGCTGCACAGGCATCAATAATATACTGCCCGGGCTTTGCATCAACTAAGAGACCTGCCACTTGTGAAGCAGGATCTTGCACCCAATCGCCTGCTCCCAGCTGTGCTCCTGGCACAAATGGGTGTTTCTCCCTCTCCACAGGGTGGAGAGGGTCGGGGTGAGGTTTCCGAAACCAAGTCTGCGGCCGAGCATTCATGGCCAAAGCCGCTTCAAACCTGTTATCCTTGGGCAGTGACTCGATTAAAAAATCAGGCAATCCCAGCGCTTTAATATCGCCCGTTAAGTGCGGAGATGAGCCCAGGTTACGCAGAATCGCATTGGCAAAACCAGCCATCCCCGGGCGCTTTTTCTTAATCGCATTAACCGCACTTGAAACCACCGCATAAGCAGGGATTGAGTCTTCCAAATGCTGCAATTGATATGCTGCAACATACAAATGACATTTAAGATCCAGTGGCAGTTTAGGGTTCGGACGATTCATGGCCCGATTCACACTAACTTCGATCACGGGCAACCAGCGCAGCGTCCCATAGACAAGCTCGGTGCACAAACCCTTGTCACGTTCATCCATCTGAGACTTATCAAGCGCAGCAGACAGGGCATGCTTTGAAAAGCTTTTGTGTTCCCAAATTTGTTGTAAAACTTGGGCTGCTACTCTGCGAGGATCGCTAGACATTGTTTAATAAGCTCTTTCTGATCATAATCTACCGGTAAAATATGGGCTGAATTGCCCAATATCACCGAATCGTCAAATAGTGCAGCTGAAGCTTCAGTATCAACCGTATGGTCATGCGCCCCAAAAAAGACATGTGGTTTAATTTTCAAAGTTGGCAAGACAGCCAGAGCCTGTCTTCGAACTGCATCAAACTCACGAAGTGCTTTGAGTGAGATCTCACGGTAAGCCTTACTGGCAGCCTTGGCCTTAGGCTCTGCGATATCACTTCCAGCGGCCTTCGGAATTGCTCGCACCAAGCTTCCAAGTCCACAATTGGCTGCGAGAGCCAATAATTTGCCGGGTGTTCTCAAATAAAAAGCGGGTGATAAAAGTATAAGTTTTTGAGGGGGTCGCTTCGCGGCAGCAATCACAGACAACAAACCGCCCATTGAAAGACCGACGATAACATCGGCTTCTTGTTCCTGTGTAAACCGGATCCAATCATTTGCAGAAAAGCGCTCTATCGCTTGCGGGCTTTCGCATGCATGCCCTGGCAAGGCTGGCCTCTTACACTCATAACCTGCCGCTGAAAAAGCCTGATCGAGCGGTGCCAAGTCGTCCGGGTGTCCAGTAAAACCATGCAACAATAAAACTCGCATCAGTGAATCACCGCTAAACCAAATTCTTCAGGATTCTCGACAAGACGTCTCATGGTAAAATGTTCTTCTACTGGATGCCAGTGATTGACAGAATCATCCCCCGTCTGCCAACATAGATATACTGGCTGTTTGTGACGCTCCGCCCTGAAATCAACCCGCGCAGGAAATAAATTTTTAACCAGAGCCCCATACTGTTGGATTTCAAGCATCTCTGTTCGGATCACTTCTTCGATCTGAGACATTTCTGCCTGCCAATCAGTCACTTCTTCAGTGAGTTGAACTCCTCCAGAAACATCTACCTGACCCTGCTGACCCAAAATTTTTTGATGCAAAATCTGGCCTTGGACCACCAACAGATGTATCTTGTCTATGTGTTCCTTTATAATAGGCAAAAACAGATTCGCCTCTTGGTGCGTGACCGAACGAAAGAGCATGCCGGTCATTCTAAACCCAAAAGCGAGTTAGGCAAGGAGTCGCTTTCATGAAATCAACCTCAAAACAGTCAGAATCTCTCGGTTACCCTAATCTTGAGTCTTTGCTGGAGCAACCAAGTCCTGATCTATCCGCCATGCAGGAGCACCAAAAAGCATTGGACGATTTAAGCAAAACCGCAAAGCAAGCCAAAGATAAAGGCGCTGCCAAACAAGCTTCCCTGGCCTACACTCGATTTTTTGAACTTTTTGATAACCTATTAAAAGTTCGAGCAAAACTGGCTGATCAATCAAAAAATAAAAGCAAAAAGTAGACCATTTAATAAATATTAAATAAAATCAAACCAAGGGGGGTCTATGCGCCCAAATATTGGTTCGATTAGTCTTGATACCACCAGCCAAGGATCCGTAAAAACGAGCAGCAACCTTAGTAGCGGCCAAAAATTTGCGGATGCACTCGAAGAGGGCGCTAGTGCTGTTGGAGATATTGCCGGAAATTTATCTACTATTCTACCAGGTGGCAGTGCTGTTCTTTCAGCAGTTTCCTCAGGTTTAAGCGGTGTCACCGGGGGAGGCGGCCCTTTTGGAGGTGGCGGAGGTCTCGGGGGACTGGGCGGCGGAGGTGGCTTCGGTGGAGTCATGGGTAGCGGGGGCAGTCTAGGCGGCGGAGGTGGTTTAGGTAATATGAACAGCATCCAAGGCCCTATGGGCAATATTTCACTTGCAGGCTTTGGGAGAAATCCAACGCCAATGCAAATGCTCCAGCTACAACAAAGACTGCAGAATCAAAGCCAGCTTCTCACCATGATCTCTGCGATCGTCAACATTGAGCACCAAACGGCCCAGTCGATCATCCAGAATATTCACTAAATTGTCACCCCAGCGCAGGCTGGGGTCCATGGATTCCAGCTTTCGCTGGAATGACATCTGGCGGGCCATAATTTTCCGCAACTTTCTGAATTGCTAACCGACAATTAAGTCCATGAGCACCGCAAGCATGCCTTCGAGTATTAATTCACTGAATTTAAACACTTTTTCTGGTGGCACCAGCAAAACCAGCTCGAACACCGAGTTTTCTACCAAGCTTAAACAGGGTGTGGCAGCTGGAGCGAGCATGAGCTACCAAAGCATTGCTCCCATTGCCCCATTTGTTCCGGGCGCAGCAGTGATGTCAGCCATGCTAGGGAACACAGCCCAAGCACTCGCAAGCGATGGTATTGCAAGCGGCGCAGGTGCGCCAATGATGGGTATGGGCACAGGGCTTTCTGCTCCTGGAGGCGGCGGTTTACATCAATCGATGCAAGAAATGCAGCAGAATATGATGGCTGGGAACCTTTATATGCTAAACTTACAACAAGGGTTTAACCAGATGAGTCAGCAATACACAGCCGCCTCAAATATTCTCAAAACAAAACACGACACGGAAAAAAATGCCATCCAAAATTTTAGATAACGAAATCGTTCATGGTCTCATCGATGTCCCACGTTCGGAAGCAAAATTGCTTCTAGAGGCGGGACATTTTCTCATGCAAATGGGACAGAAAAAAGAAGCGCGTGACATCTTTATCGGCGCATCAGCCTTGTTCCCGCACAGTGACGTGCCTTGTGTTGAGTTGGGCGTTTTATACCTCTCAGAGAATAAAATTGACCTGGCCATCAAGGAGTTCCATCGTGCGTTGGAGCGTGAACCCAAGAGTTCTGCTGCTCTGACTTACTTAGGCGAAGCGCTCTTATTGCAAAATAAGAAAGAAGAAGGCGCGGAGGCCCTTAAAAAATCTATTTCTATCGATCCAAAGGGAGCGGCGGCGACTTTGGCCAAAGAGCTCTTGCGCGCAAACGATTTGCATGTTTTTGATAAGGCCTAGAAGGAATGAATATGCGTATCAACCCTAATGTTCAATCTCAGTTTTATCCATCATCCGAATCGAAATCGTTAGGGTCTAGTAAAACCGATTTTCAAAGTGTCCTGAGTTCTAAGCAGGCAAGCCCCCTCAAAGATCTTCAATCTGAGCTTAAGCAAGTTTCTCTGGATCTGAAATCAGGCAAGATCTCTGATGAACAAGCCAGCCGCCAATTTGTTAATTTGGTCATCAGCAAGCGAGCAGAGCTCGGACTTTCAGAACAAAATCTTGCAAAAGTACAGTCTGCAATCGGGGATTTGGTAAGCCAAGATCCTAATTTTATGGCTAATCTTAGAAAAGCTCTCTAAACCCTCTTGCCAAACTGATTTATTCCCCTAAAGTAGGGCCGTCCAATGTGTCCCCGTCGTCTAGAGGCCTAGGACATTGCCCTTTCACGGCAGTAA
>CAZWPE010000008.1:0-81 GCA_964635635.1 uncultured Myxococcaceae bacterium
CCGAAGCAAGTTCCCCCTGACGAACCGCGGCAGCGCTAGGCTGCGCCGAAGCAAGTTCCCCCTGACGAACCGCGGCAGCGC
>CAZWPE010000008.1:181-40150 GCA_964635635.1 uncultured Myxococcaceae bacterium
TAGGCTGCGCCGAAGCAAGCGCCCTCTGACGAACCGCTTCAACACGACCAGCAGCACGTTGAAGAAGAGCCCTTGCTGTCGCTTCATGTTCAGAACTACGAGCCGATTGCTCTAAGATACGCACTCGCGCCAAACGAGTTTCTAAATACTCTAACAGCTCGTCGGTAGGGGCTGAAGTGCCTAAAGCACCGACAGCCGCCTTAATCGAATTACAAAGACGTAAAAAATCCTCTATTTCTTGCCGAGTTATAGCGGCAGCACCAAAAGAAAAAATAAAAACAATAGTACTTATTAATCGCATAAAATCTCCAAATTAATTTACGCCAGGGATAGACATTGAACGGGATGGCATGCGCAGGGGGACCGCAGGTGGCTCGCGAACTTGAGCAGGCTCTTGGACGGCAACTCTGTATTCATAAAGGATAGCAGAGCCCACAACAGCTGCAACAGCTGTAACACCTGCCAGGACCGACCCAACATCCTGTTTCGTTACACGCTCCGCAGCAGAATACAGGCCCGCCTTTACCCACTCACCATACTCACAAGCTTTTGTCCAAGCTTGGCCCCAGGATGAGGGCTCCTCTGCTATCTTTTCACACACAAATCGATGCTCACCATCTTCAAGAACAAATTTTCCACTTAAACACTCCGCGGATGCTTGAACTGAGAAAATGGTCGAAATTACCAAAACAAGTATTCTGTTTTTCATTTTATATCTCCAAAAATTGAATTATTGATTCTTCATCAAGAAGTATGTTTTATTATCCATTATTAGTTCAAAACCATTTTGACAGTAGAATTCAATGACACTCCAAAGCTCTTTATCTTTTCGAATTTTAGGGTAAGCTTCTTGAGGTTCAATACGATTGAATTTTTGAAGCTTAACGTTCACTTCTTCAACTGTTAGCCTAACTGGCTCCGGAACAGGATCTGGGTTTGACTTTGGATCATCTTGCTGTCGAGGAGCATCGCCCGGCTGCGAACCGCCGCAAGCTGAAATAGTTGCAATTAAAATCGCTGAAAGAAAAGTTAGATACTTCTTATTCATAATCAGCGTGTTCTATCAAAATTCAATTTGATGTCAACAAACTTTTTCGATTGCTTGTTTTATTTTTTCAATTCCAGTTTTTAGTTCATCTTCTGAAATGCACAATGGCGGCGCGCAGATGATCATATTAAATCTTGCTGTCGCATACACGCCTAAATCCCACATGGCAGCTTGAATTTTCGGTGCAATGCTTGGCTCGGCGTCCAAATCAATCGCTGCCAATAACCCAACAGAACGAACTTCTGCTATATGTCTATTTTTATCCTTAACACCAGAAAGAAGTTCTCGAAACTTAAGCCCTTTTTGACGAGCATGATCGATGAGATTTTCAGATTCATATGACTCTATTGCTGCGTTCGCAACTGCACAGCAAAATGGATGCGCATAATGAGTGAGTCCACACCACAGCATATCTTCATCGAAATGTTTCGATATTTTATCACTCACGATTACGCCCCCAAGAGGCGCATAGCCACCCGTAAGACCTTTACCAATCGTCATCATATCAGGAACAACGTCAAAGTGATTAATCCCAAACCATTCACCGGTACGACCAAAACCACTCATCACTTCATCTGCAATCAACAAAATCCCATATTTGTCACACAAAGCTCGTATACGCTTCCAGTAATCTTTGGGGGGGATAAACACGCCGTTGGTTCCTGTAATGCCTTCGAGCAACACACATGAAATTGTCTCTGGACCTTCAATTTGAATAATCTCTTCAAGTAACCTAACTGTATCAATATCTTGCCCTGAGCCTCTGGGGTATGGGTCTGGAAAACGCACAACGCCATTGATCACGCCATCAAACGGAATACGTCTGTAGTCACCAGAATAACCAATCATCGCCAGCGTTGCACCATGATATGAACGATAGCGCGTCACAACTTTATGACGCCCTGTCACCATGCGAGCGATTTTAATAGCGTTCTCGTTAGCCTCGGCTCCACCGAGCGTTAGAAAAGTCTTATTCAAGTCACCGGGCGCAATCCGTGCAAGATTTTCACCCAACTTTGCCTTCTCTTCATCGATTAAACTGGGGTGTCCAACTTTTGGATTTTCACAGGCTTTTTGCATGGCCTTTTGAATACCCTTGTGACCATGACCGAGATTGGCATTAAAAATAGAGCTATTGAAATCCAAAATCTTGCGGCCATCGGTTGTTGTCAGCCAAACACCTTCAGCATGCGCAATCGGCATCGGGCGTGCTTTGTCTTGAGCCGTCCAGGGGTAGAAAAGATGCTTGCGTTGACGGGCTTCCAAGTTATCGACGTGGCTCATCGAATCTTTTTACGCCAAGCGGTTCAACAAAACAACTGTCTCAATCGCCGGCGTCGCACCAAATAAGTCTACCGGGACAATTCGCTGTACAACGTACCCGTGATCAAGCAAAACTTTCAAATCACGTGCCATCGATTTTGGGTCACAGGAAACAAGCGCCACGCGCTTTGCACCCAGTTTTGCATAGGTTTCGGCATCAGACATCAAACCTTTCTTAGGCGGGTCAAGAATGAGGCCCAGTATCTCCCTCTCCCCTGGAGGGAGAGGGTCGGGGTGAGGGGTACAAATAAATCCCAATGCACGCAAAGACTCATGACACGCTGGATTCGACTCAATCGCCGTAATTTCACACGGACCTTTCCGCAAGAGTGCTTTTCCAAAGCCACCAACACCAGCATACGCATCAATATATTTGCCAGGGCCTTGATACACAAAATCAGCGACTAAATCATACAACCGCGTTGCCTGAACTGGGTCGGTTTGACAAAAGCTATCTGGGTCGACCAGTTGACCATCTTCAAGACTTCGAATTTTGTCTGGTCCAACAGCATAACCCGGTGTGCCCGCAAGCAAACTATTGGTTTCATTTTCTTGAATACGCTCGCACGTGCTCAACAAACCATTGTTTTCGAATACCGCTTTAGGCAGTGGCGCGCTGGTAACCAATATGCCAGCAACGCCGTCCATACCTGCTCGCAATATGACCGTCTTAAGGGTGCTAACATGGTGGTCATTTAATACGTCCATCAATTTTTGAATCGCAATATTAATCGCTGGATTCACATGTGGACACAGACTTGCACCCTTGAACCTGTGCGAATATGGCACATAAACACCAAGCCTTAAATTACCCGGCTCACCAGCAACCATCAACTTGACTTTTTGGCGATACCCAAAGCGTTCTGGGTGCGGCACTACAGGCTCAACCTCAAAATCCAACCCTGCATCCCTCAAAGCATCGACAATGCGAGAACGCTTTACTTCTTGCTCGAGCTTAGGATCAATGTCGTGCAATGGACATGCTGCACAAGGGCCTGGGTGTGGGCAGGTACGAGGCCGATGATGAGGCCCCTCTTTAATAAAACGCTCTACTCTACCCACATAGAGGTTATGGGCCTTAAAAACGCGCTCGAGTTTGAACTCAATTTCATCGCCGGGGAACGCTCCGCGAACGCGGTAATCGCGGCCATCAAAAAAGGCCCTCCCCCGGCCTTCATCGTCCATTGTTTTGATTAATATTACCAAGCGTAACCAATCGCGAATTCTAAAGCGGGGAGTACACCTTCAATTTTTAACGCACCTGCGCTGGCATCCGTATCCACTGATGAATGAGAATACCCTACACCACCAGCAAGATTCATAATGAAACCAGAATCCCACACCCATGAGTATCCGAGCAACGCATTTCCACCAACGCTGATGGCATTTACACCGCTATCTCCAAACTTCAACCAACCAAAAGAAAAGTTAGGCTGAATATAGAAGCCATCTTTAAATGCTCCGCCAGAAAAATAAAACCTTGCACCCAACCCAGTATGGATTCCGAGTAAATACGAGCTTGATTTGCTATTATCGTACTTAATGCTTGTACCGACATAGGTAATACCTAATGGAACAATCAGTGCAATCTTATCTGTCAATCCAACACCATAAGATCCAGACAAAGTTAAAGCTATCAGTGACAATGGGTCCCAGGTCACCGCCATATTTTTATCTTTCTTGACAGTATCACTCACGGCTGTATTGCCAGCGATAGCGCCTTGCACAACAAATAGCGCCAACACGGACGCAACAACTATTTTTTTCATGCTTGTACTCCCTTATCTGAAACGTCTAATAAATCTTCAGCCTTGTCCCTAGCTTCTTCATCGCCAAGCGTCAAATTTTGACCTGTTGCAAGAGCCAGCTCACGGCAAACTCCAAAGTAACGTTTTTGCATTTCAGCAAAGCGCTCCTGCGACATTTGCAACTTGCCTCTGGTCGCTGCGAATAGCTTTTCAGCATGGTCAGCTTTCTTAATCAACTTGCCCATTTCAAGAACAACTTCTTCAGGCATTCCATCAACAAGACCCATCAGGGCTTCCGGTAGGTTCTTCTTGGATTTTTCAATACGTTGTTTACGTTCTCCAAGCTGGGCTTCAAGCTTTGCCACTTTTTCATCAAAACGAGCTTTTGCCTGAGCGAGTTGCTCTCCAAAATTTTGTTCTGCTTGTTGTTGAACTGTCTTTAAGGCTAAGTCAAATGACTGTTCAGCGGGTGCTGAAGTTACAGTTTGAGTTGTCACAGGGCCAGTCTCCTCTTTGCGCATACGGCGCTTTGTGCTTTCACGAAGCTCTTCTATTTGCTTGGCTTTACGAGCGTTATCTTGCTTAAGCGCCGACAACTCAGATCTAAGTTCTGAAAGTTTGTTGTCTTGATTTGGCTTGGCAGGTTGCACGCCAACCGAATTCCGGCGTTTAATTGCTAGCGCCATCAACGCTAATATGGCCACGTTAAAAAACAGAATAATTGCTAGTATCACGATGACTGCTCCTCAGGTTTATTCTTTTTAGCACGCCCTCTGCGTGGAAATCTACGACGACGCTTTTTAGCAGGTTCCCCTTCTCCCTCTGGCTGGGGCTGCGTCTCGTCCACTTCGCCTTCCGTCATTGGGGCTTCCTCAGTAGAAACATCAACATCAGGAGCCGATCCAAAAAAGGCTTCCATCAACGGATCCTCAAAATGCTCTTCCTTAGGCTGCTCAACGTTAGAGGCAATTGGCTCTTCCATTTCAGGCCCATTTTCATCAAAATCAATCAAGGTTGGCGCTGGACCAATATGTGGCGGTGGCAATCCCTGCTGAACGTGCGTTCGTCCACCTTTATAGCCTGTCTTGGGTGTTGGCGGAGAAATCTCAAGACCTGCCTGTCCACGGCGTTCTTCTTGGAATTTCACTTGATCATCTCTCAGGGACAAATCACCAAAAACTGATAACTGTATCTGATGACTCTCTGCCAAATCAAGCAACTCTCGGCGCTTTTGGTTGTTCAAAATATTGGAAACTTCCAAAGGAACTCGAACTGTTAAAGCCGTCAATTGCTGCTTCTTCTTAGAAACATATGAATATATTTGGCGCAAGGCAATAACAGCCAAACCACCTGTGTCACGAACACGCCCTGTGCCTTCACAACGCGGACACGTCACATGGCTAATGAGTTGATGTGATTGCCTGAGACGTTGACGCGTCAATTCAAGAGTGCCGTTTTCACTGATACGACCTAGTTTAATTTTGGCCTTATCATTCTTCATGGCTTCTTTAAGCGCATGCTCCACATCTCGCTTGTGCTTGCCGGAAACCATATCGATTAAATCGATGATGATAATCCCACCCATGTCACGCAAGCGAAGCTGCCTTGCAACCTCAACCACGGCTTCCATGTTGGTTTTGTAAACTGTAGACTCGTGATCCTCTTCTTTGGTTGAGCGACCTGAATTCACATCAACTGAAACAAGCGCTTCAGTTTGCTCAATAATGATATAACCACCTGACGGAAGCTTCACTTGCCTATGAAAGAGTTCTTCAATCGCTCTCTCTACGCCATAGGTGTGAAATATGGGTTCTTTCTTCTTGTGACGTTCTAAAAGTGGAACAATCGCTGGGCTGTACTCAGTAAAATATCGGAGTGCTTCTTCGTATTCAGCCTCATCATCAATCACGATTTTAGTCACATCCGATGAGCAGTAATCTCTCACCGTACGAACAACAATATCAGGCTCACGATACAAAAGCGTCGGTGCACGACCCAGTTGGGCACCTCGGCCAATTTGCCCCCAAGTATCGCATAGATTTTTGAAATCGCGATAAAGATCTTGGCGAGTTGCAGTCATCCCTGCGGTTCGGATAATCACCGCTAAGCCTTCTGGAACACTAAGCTTTGACAGCATATCACGAGCAGCTGCCCGTGCTTGTTCGCTATCAATTTTACGAGAAATTCCACCGCCGCCTTCATCGGAGTGCATCAAGACAACATAGCGTCCTGGTAATGAAAGATAGGTGGAAACCGCAGCACCTTTATTTCCAATTTCGTCTTTAGTGACTTGAACAATGATTTCCTGACCACGCACCAGAACCTCGGAAGGCTTGGGGCGTTTAGCATTTCGCATCGACTCAGGATAAAGTTCAGGCCTTACTTCGGACATGGGCAAAAAACCTTGTTTCTCTTCGCCAAAGTCCACAAACACAGCTTCTAAACTGTCTTCAATGTTGGAAATAATGCCTTTGTAAATATTGCCCTTGTGCTTAGCACGGGCATGTGTCTCGATGTCCAAATCCAGCAATCTTCCGCCTTGGATGATCGCTATTCGGACCTCTTCCGCCATATCGGCGTTAATAATAATCTCTTTTGACATTGGGCCTAAACCCTAGCACGCTGGTTGGCCCAGCGCAATCCGGAACCCTCACCCCAGCCCCTCTCCACCCTGTGGAGAGGGCAGAGATTAACGTAGGTTCACATTCCCTTCATAGTTATCTTTAAATAACTTCTGAAGTTCTTTCGCCTTGGCATCATAGGCAGCCGGATCAACCCAAGAGCGTTTCGGGTCCAAAACTTCTGCTGGGACCCCAGACAACTGCCTAGGAATCATCAAGTCAAAAAACGGCTCTTTGATAAACTCAGCTTTCTGGAGTTCTCCAGAAAGCGCCGCATGCAAAAGTGCTCGAGTCCAGCTAATTTTCATGCGAGACCCAACACCATAAGGTCCCCCAGACCAACCTGTGTTCACCAGCCAACACTGGACATTATGTTTTTCGATTTTTTCACCTAAAAGCTTCGCATAAACACTCGGCGGCCTCGCCATAAATGGCGCACCGAAACATGCTGAAAATACAGCTGATGGTTCTTTGACGCCGCGCTCAGTGCCAGCCACACGCGCCGTATAACCATTAATAAAATGATACATCGCCTGTTCTTTGGTGAGTTTTGCAATTGGCGGCAAAACCCCAAAAGCATCGCAGGTCAACATCACGATATGTTTTGGGTGCCCACCGCGTCCATCCATATGCGCATTCGGTATTTGACTGATATCATAACTAGCACGCGTGTTCTCTGTGTATTGATCACTGTTTAAATCTATTTGATGCGTCTCTGGATTAATCACCACATTCTCGAGCAAAGTCCCAAAGCGCTGAGTAGTCCCATAAATCTCAGGTTCGTCCTTGGCGCTGAGTTTGATTACTTTTGCGTAGCAACCGCCTTCAAAATTAAATACGCCCTGATCATCCCAACCGTGTTCATCATCACCAATTAAATCTCGCTCTGGGTCTGCTGAGAGGGTCGTTTTACCCGTACCACTCAGACCAAAGAAAACTGCCACATCACCATTTTTGGCCATATTGGCTGAGCAATGCATGCCCATCACACCTTTAGCTGGCAACAAGTAATTGAGAAGTGTGAAGACACTTTTCTTGGCTTCGCCGGCATACTCAGTGCCACAAATCAAGATACGCTTCGCTGCAAAATCGAGGACTATTGCCACTTCAGAACGTGTTCCATCAACAGCTGGATCTGCTTTAAATCCTGGTGCCTGATACACGGTAAACTCAGGCGTAAAGTCTGCGAGTTCTGAAGCCGATGGCGTCAAAAACATATTGCGCGCAAAAGCACTGTGCCACGCACGCTCGCTCATCACGCGTACTTTCACTCGATGCTCGCGGCTTTGGCCTGCATAAACATCTTGAACAAAATAATCTTTGTCTTTTAAGTAACCCCAAATGCGTTCATAAAGTTTAGCCGCATTTTCGGGGCTCATTTTTTGATTAATATGGCCCCACCAAACACTCTCACTGGTTTCTGGAGTTTCGACTGTAAACTTGTCAGTTGGAGAACGGCCCGTGTATTTTCCGGTCCGAACAACAAAAGCCCCTTGTTCACTGAGCATTCCTTCTCCGCGACGAATAGCCTCTTCCATCAATGCGCTTACAGGTAGATTTCGGTGCATCAATGCCTCATATCAGCACCGGGACTTGGCAGCAAGTATGCAACGCTCTAAATGAATCGTACATGATCTTGCTCGGTATTACCGGCAGCATTGCTGCCTATCGTTCCCTTGAACTAATTCGAAATCTTCGCGCTCATGGACACGAGGTTCATGCGATTCCAACCCAGTCTGCGCTTAATTTTGTCACACCCCTTTCACTTCAAACACTCACAGGGCAAGCAGAGATCAAAGGGATCCAGCACATCGAGTTAGCCTACAACGCCAAGGCCCTGCTTATCGCTCCTGCAACAGCCAACACACTGGCGAAAATGACCCATGGCCTTGCAGATAATCTACTGCTCGAAACATACCTATCTTTTAGAGGACCGGTTTTAATCGCCCCAGCGATGGAAACTCACATGTGGGAACATCCGGCCACTCAATCTAATATCGCGACCCTGAAGCAACGCGGGGTAATTATAATCGAGCCTGAAGCAGGTCTATTAGCATCTGGTCGTTCTGGCACAGGACGCATGGCCTCACTCGAGCGCATTGTTCATGAGCTTCATGCAGCCCTTACGTCGAAAGACTTCGCTGGCAAACGAGTATTGGTCACAGCAGGTCCCACGCGTGAATATTTGGATCCAGTACGTTATTTGAGCAACGCCTCTTCGGGCAAAATGGGTGTCGAGTTGGTTCGTGAACTTGCCTATCGCGGTGCAGAAGTCACGCTTGTTCACGGACCGTTAGAAGTCGAGATCCCTGCACTATCCAATATTCGCAGCATATCAGTGACAACAGCACGAGACATGCTGGGCCAATGTTTGGAACACGCCCCTCAATCAGACGTCGCAATTTTGTGTGCAGCGGTCGCTGATTATAAACCTGTGCACTACTCTGAAACGAAGCTCAAAAAAAATGACCCTCTCCCAGGTGGAGAGGGAATTTGGCTTGAACTCAACCCAGATATCTTAGCTACTCTCGGCACACAACCAGACCGACCATTCTTAGTAGGATTCGCAGCCGAAACAGATAATCTTGAAGCCAATGCAATTGATAAATGCAAACGCAAAAATTGCGACTTCATTTGCGCGAATCATGCCTCAGCCATCGGCGGAGACACCAATCAGGTTTCTATTTACAATTCCAATGGCCTCGTAAAAGAACTAGAACCAGGATCAAAGGCCAGTGTGGCTCGCTTGATATTGGACACTGTGGTCAAACAATGGACCTAAAAATAGCGCTGGCGTAAACGTAAGCGCTCCAACTAAGATAATTACTGATGCCAGCAAGGCTCCAAACAATACGGTATCTGTTTCAAAGCTCATAGGATTCGCAGGAATTCTCTTCTTGCGAGCAAAGATTCCCGCAATCACCAACACCGGAAGCAAAACGCCATAGCGTCCAATCATCATCGCCAATGCAAGAGCCAAGTTATAATAGGGTGTATCGGTATTCAGCCCCCCAAATGCACTGCCATTATTCGCTACCGATGATGAAAATGCATAAAGAATTTCAGACAATGTACCCGGTGATTTCACCAAAACCGAGAAACTTGCCCCAAGCAAAATCGCTCCACAAGGCAATAAAATTGCAACAAGAGCCCAGGCTACTTCAGGCGCATCAATTTTTTTACCTAAATACTCTGGACTACGCCCAATCATCAGCCCAGCAATAAACACCGTCAAAATAACAAACAGTAACATCCCATACAAACCACAACCAACACCGCCAAATATCACTTCACCGAGCATCATCTGCAGCATCATTAACCCGCTACTTAAAGGCGATAAACTTTCCAGAGCTGCGTTCATGGAACCATTAGATGTCGCTGTTGAAGCAATACTCATGAGAATACTTGGCACTGTTCCAAAGCGTGTTTCCAAACCCTCAAAACTGCCAAATAATTCCTGTGCCCACATGGCGGCCCCCAAAAACACACCAAATAAACCGGCCATCACCCCAAACAAAACCCAGCCTTCTTTTTTGGAACCTACCTGTAGACCGTAGTAATGCACAAAGCTCGCCGGCAGTATCAGAATTGCTAAAATTAATATCCAGTTAGACCAGGCCGTTGGGTTGACAAATGGATGCGCCAAGTTGACTCCGAAAAATCCACCCCCATTACCCCCGAGCACTGCGATTGCCGTCTGAGACGCCGCTGGGCCCATTGGCAGAATCTGTTTCACACCCTCAAGGCCCACTGCATCGACATAACCCATCAAGTTTTGAATCGCCCCTTGGCTTACCAAAATCAAAGTTAAAATTACCGAACCAGGTAACAAAACAAAAAATATGCTTCGAAACAAATCACTCCAGTAATTACCAAGTGTTTGGATTTCGCGGCCAACAATACCGCGAATCAACGCAAGCATCACAGCGATGCCAGTACCTGCACTGACAAAATTTTGAACCGTCAAGGCCAGCATTTGTGACGTATAACTAAGGGTACTTTCACCCGAATATGCTTGCCAGTTTGTGTTTGTGACAAAGCTCACAGCAATATTGAGCATTAATTCGAAGCTTAAAGGCTGAGCATGATTGAAAGTCAACACAAGCATCATGCCAACAAAACTCATTATTTGGCACACAACGACAGCAAATGCATATTGTTTCCAATTCATCTCATCGATAGGCATGCGAGTGATTTGAAAAAACTTCCGTTCAACACGCGTAGAGTGACCATTAAAAATGGCATACAAATACAGCGCAAGCACAGGGCTGAGGGTCGCCAACGCACCGAGCATTAATGCGAGCAAATAAAAATCGTAGGCCTGCATAAGGCTTAAAACGCTGCTTGATTAACAAAGATTCCCGATTAAAGCCCTAGGGCAAATATCAACGCGGTATTTGCCCACCAGATTTCGCCCCGTTTCATGTATCGTCCCAGGGCAAATCAGCAAGATTTTGCTTGGCAAGTTCGGTCAAGCCAGACAATTCAGCTGGATTTTCAGGGTGTTGCAAATAAGCCTGTTTATAATGGATCGCTTCATTCTTAGAAGCCTTGGCTGACATAACAGACCTAAGCAGGTACAGAACTTCCTGGTTTAAACTACGGCAGTCTTGAGCGGCAGCCTGGCGCAAATCCTGCATCAGATCTTCAGGTATATTCTTAAGCGACATAGACACCGTGATATCATTATAATACCATTTTGGAACCAAAACGCAACTATTTCGTTTGCATCAAAACGCTTTCAATAAAAGGCTGAATTTCACCATCCAATACAGCATCCACGTTGCCTACTTCGAAATTCGTACGCAAATCTTTAGCCAGTCTGTACGGTGCCAGAACATAGTTTCGAATCTGTGAACCAAATGAAGCTTCTAGCTTTTCAGCCTCAGCTTTATCTTTCTCAGCCAAACGCTTTTTTATTTCAAGATCATAAAGTCTTGATCTCAAAAGTTTCATGGCTGTTGAGCGGTTTTTTATCTGGCTACGTTCTGCCTGACATGCCACCACCGTATTGGTTGGGATATGCGTGATTCGAATGGCACTTTCCGTCTTATTCACATGCTGACCACCAGCCCCACCCGCTCGGTATGTATCCACACGCAAATCTTCAGGCCTGATATCAATTTCAAACGAATCATCGACCTCGGGGATTACCCAAACCGCTGCAAATGATGTATGGCGTCTCGCATTCGAATCAAACGGTGAAATACGCACAAGTCTGTGAACACCGACCTCAGCCTTCAAGTAACCATAGGCATGCTCACCCGTAATCATAATCGTCGCGCTCTTCACACCAGCTTCTTCGCCCGGCGCAATATCCAAAAGCTCAACTTGGTAACCACGACGTTCTGCATAGCGCGTGTACATGCGCAAAAGCATTTCAGCAAAATCTTGAGAATCCACACCACCTTGACCCGCATTCACACTCAAAATCGCGTTGTTTACATCGTTTGGACCAGAAAGCATGCGTTCTACTTCAAACCGGTGAACCTCTGATTCTAGACGAGCCATCTCCGTTTCAAGTTCTTTAAGCTCATCATCATTGCCAGCAGCAAGTTCTATGAGCTCGGCACAATCATTGACAGCTTGGCGTGTTTCGAGAAATCGATTAACCTCGCGCTCCAAACCCACTTTTTCTTTTTGGGTCAAAGCTGCCTGTTTCTGGTCATTCCAAAATGCTGGATCTTCGACTAGCTGTTCAAGCTCTGCAATCCGCTGTTGCTTGGCCGCAAGACCAATCGCTGTTTCCAGGGATTTCATGCGCTCTACTAGATTGGAAATATTCATACGAGCCTTAGTCCTATCACGAGTCCCAGCATCCAAAAGAGGGTTTCTTTGGTCCAGGCAGATTCAATCATCACTGCTTCCTGTGGCCCATAATGCCCGCGGGCAGCTAATATAATTGCCACGCCTAATATGAGCCTAAGCCAGTCACCCCGAGTTTTAGGTCTGCGAGCCATCACCCAAGCCACCAACATGAGCAGAACACACAGCTGTGGAACAATGTCACCTATTCGAACATACCAAGTCGTTTCATGCGCCAATGGAATATCGCTGACAACCAACGCTTCTTCATAAAGCGGCGTTGCGTCGTGTAAATAACCCAAGGGGTCTACCCAAGCAGAAACACCTGTATTCGTAGCACGCGCATAGCTTCGACCCGTTTCGACACTGCGCATTTGGTACATGGCTAAGTGCTGGTAAGGGCCTGCTGAAAATCCATACCAAGCATCGTTGGTGACATTCACCAATAAGTTGGCTCCCTGCTCTACAAACGCCCGGCTAATTTCTGGGAATACGCCTTCGTAGCAAACTGTCACAGCCATGCTCAACCTGCCCAAGTTCAAAGGCTTCAGTTCACGACCACGTCCATAAGAACCAGTACCCGGCACCAATTTCTGAACGATCGACTCCAATGGCCACGGAACATATTCACCAAAAGGCACCAAATGGTTCTTGTCAAAATGACCCAACACACTACCATCGCCGTTCAATACATACGCTGAATTATAATACTCACGCTGGCTATCGACCGTCATAACACCAATGACGTTCACAGGTGCCAATGCATCTAACCCCATAAACTTAAGTTCTTCAGTCCAAAGTCGGTACGGGTAAGCTGTCTCTGGCCAAATTACCAGCTCAGCGTCTTTAAACTTTGCTTGTCGCTGGAGCTGGTTATATCGAGTCAAAATTTCATCGCCATGCTGCGGCGCATGATTCTTGATGCCTTGTTCAATATTGCCCTGCAAAAGTGCTGTTTTGATTTTGGGCATAGACTGCAGGTCAAGGGTTTGGATTCGGTAAGTGCCGTACAAGCATAGCGCTAGCAAGGTGACAAAAGCCAAGGCGGCAAGCCGCCCCTCACCCGCCTTCGCTTGAGCTTCGGCGGGCAAGCCCGTTCGCCTAAACAAACTAAATACTCCAGCATTCACAAGGCCAATAACAGCCACCATGCCATAGGCACCAATCAGCGAGAACCCTTGCAACAAAACAGGAACACTGACCAAAGAGTTCGCCGAAATTCCCCAAGGAAACGACGCTAAAAAACCATAATTTCGCCAATACTCGACAGCTGCCAACGCTGGGGCAAATAGCCACAAGTAAGACCAGCCAAGTTTGATGCTAATATAGCGTGCCAGTGCTAAGGCGCCGCCCAAATAACAACCAATCATAGCACTGAGCAAAAATACGCCCGTCAGACTAATCGCCCAGTTCAAGCCACCAAAAATCGTAATGGCGATATTAAGCCAATAAAGGGTCGCCATGTATTGCAAAGTAGTTGCCGCCCAAGCGAGCTTAAAAACACGCCCAGGGCTTTCATTGCGAGTGGCAGCAATCAAAGGCACGTAACCCACCAACGCCAAAAAACCCAGTGGTGCGAGTTGGCTCAAAGCCATTAAAGCCGCACTGCAGCTAACCATGACCTTCGCGTTGCAGGCCCCCTCTCTACAAGTGGAGAGGGGTTCGGGGTGAGGTTTCCGCATCACAACGCCGGCTCAAAGTTACAGTTCACGTTTCTGCACCCCAAAGCGCGTTGCCATTTTTCATTCTTCAAGTTTTTGACTTCCATGAATACTTGCGGCTTCATATCAACCAATGCCTCCAGTCGGTTTTTTTCTGGATTCAGGCGCGCTTGCAAGACTAAATTTTTCATTTTGCAAGGGACACTGGTTTGCTGAACAGATTTGAGAATTCCATCTTGGCGCTTGAACTCTGACATCATGCAGTTGCCATCTGGATAAGCCATCACACCAATCACACGATGCCCATTGGTTGAAACATAGAACACACCACCCGCAGCCGGCTCTGGGTCTCCCCCTAAACTTTCACGAGCCAAATGCTGAACCTTGCCGGCACTCATGGGTAAACGCAATTTTTCAAGAGATAACTTGGAAACCCAAGTGTTGTCTTTAAGCTTGTCTTGCTCAACCAGAAGCGACATATCCCTTCTTAAGTGTCCAGAACTTCCCTGTTTGGCAGCATACAAAATACCTGCTTTAGAGCCTTCCCATACCGGAGACTCGCTCTTCCAATTTTTCTTCAGGGCTTCGAGCTCAATCCCGTGATGGATTGACTCCACCCCAGTCGGTGTCACCACAATCTCACGTGGATGCCTCTTGGAGATAAAAATCCCAAGCACGAGGCCTGCCACCAAGGCAGTCGCTCCGATTGAGAATGCGGGCTTTTTCACCCACGGTGGAACGGTCGCCCATTGCGTGGGGTACTCACTCTGCCTTGGCTGCGGTGCATAGCTTATGCGCTCTCCTGCCGCTGGCGTTGTAAAATCAAAATCTTTCAAAGCTTCTTCAAGCTCATTTAACGCACCATCAAACTGAACGGTCGTCTGGAAACGTGTCTCAGGGTCCCGTGCAAGCGCCCTGGAAAGAATCTTATCCAGAAGATCTGGAGCCTTGTAGCCTCGCTCTGAAGGAAGGGCAAATCTGCCCAGGGGCAAGTCTCCCATGACGCATTCATAGAAAATCACACCCACAGAATACAAGTCTGAACGCTGGTCGACACGTTTGGCATCCAAATGCTGTTCTGGTGCCATATAGTTGACAGTTCCCATGGTCACACGACTGCGTGTTAAATTGGGGTGTGGATTTGCAGCCTCATTCATCAGGCCTGCCAAACCAAAATCTACCAGAACCAAACGGTCCTCACCCTTGTCCACCAACACGTTTTCTGGTTTCAAATCTCGGTGGATGATGCCCCGCTCATGGGCAGCTCCAAGGCCTTTTAAGATCTGACGTGCAAACTGAATAGCCTGCGCAAGCTGAACAGGGCCATTTTTCAAGTATCGTCGAAGGGTTGTGCCTTCGATGTATTCCATACAGAAGTAGTGAACTCTTGAAGCGCTGCCTAAATCATAAATCGCCACCACGTTCGGGTGTCTCAAAGAACTTAAAGCAGCTGATTCTCGTTCAAAGCGGGCTACCAAATCTGCCCTAGATGACATTTCAGTTGATAAAATCTTAACAGCTGCAAACCGACCAGATGCTAAATGCTTGGCCCTGTACACAGAACCCATCGCTCCCTTACCGATTGACTCCAGAAGCTCATACCCCGGTATGGCTGGCTCTATTGTGTCAGGGATTAATCCATCATGAATAGTAGATACTTGCGAAGGTGCCCTGGTTTGAGTCACTCCAGGTTCTTTGCTGCTAGCATAACGTTTTGCCAAGGCCGGGTGAATCCCCACGCTCTTTTTGGCTTTTCCAAGGAAATTCGTATCCACCCAGGTGCCACAGTATTCACAGCGCCCAGAATTTAACTCAGAATGACAATGACTACATATCGATTTACCTTCTGACATACCGCACTTGATTCATTTGGGGGAGCGGTTCCAAATGGAACTGCAACCACTCTTGCCCATAACCATTCATTTTCATCTTTTTATTATTTTGCAAATTCGACAAATTAGCAATCAAATGTCTATCTAAATCGCCAAGCTTCTTTTCACCAGAGCGAAGTATTTCGATCGCTTTGGCATCGTTACCATTCTTGTGATGACAATAGGCCCAAACGCTCCAAAGCAAACCCTGTTTAGAGTTGTAGCGAGTAGCGGTCTCAAAAATTTGGTCCATCTTTGCGTAATCTTTTTTCTTAAATGACAAAATTCCTAACATCGCACGTGCATTCCAATGCTTAGCGAAAGACTTTTCCAGAAACGGTTTTGCCCGCTGAAAATCCTGGCGCATAAAATATAGACTGCCGATTTGGCCATTAATAGAACTGGCTGTAAAGAATTGCCACCACTGATAGTTCTTTTTGACATCCAACAGCAGAGCAATCCCACGGTCCATGCGACCTTTTTGGATTTCAGAAACAGCTTCCATCATAGCTGCTTGGGCCTTCATAGCGATACGCCGCGCCGAGAAGAAATATACCAAGACAGCCACTAGCAGCCCTGGAACAATCGATGCAACCGGGCTCAAGACAGCCCAAACCAAGGCCCCAACCAGCAGGCCTGAAATCAGCGCAATGCTTAGTAAAATCATGCTCCGCTTGTACCAATTTGCTTGAAAAAAGCTAGGCTCTTTAACGGGTTTTGTTTGTGCGCCCCCAAGTGTCTAGCAAATATATTGGCACGTTTCATGAGGTCTTCTTCAAGGGCTTCTTCTTCCCCTAAGAGTCCACACAAATCCAAAAGCCCAAACTCAAACTCCCGTATCATGTAGGTTTCCACATCGCGGTTTGAAGCCAAACGCAAAAAAGCATCCAACAGTTCAAACACACGTGGGCTTGGGTCGTGCTCTGCAACAAAGACTTCGCAGATTTCACAAGCGTAAGAAGCCAAAGCAAAACCCCGAAGTGTTCGAGATAAATCAGCAGTGTATCCCCCAATATCTAACTCGCTCAGCACTGAAAGACCCTGCTCTTTCAGCTTGAAACCCGCCTTAGCCCGTGCAGGTGCCTGCAACATGCTTCCGCGACGTTTCGATGGTTTAAATCCGCCGCGCGAAAACAAACTTAAACGACCGTGTTCTTTAGAAAAAACGCGTGCAATCGCATCAGACTCGCCATAGCGAATCACTGAAGTAACAACAATTTCATCATGAATAGTTTCTAGCACTCTTGATAATCTAACTCTTTTCCGAAAGTTTCTTTGAGATACACCAAAGATAATGCTCCTGCAATTAATACAAAAGAGCCCATGATAAATGCGCTTTGGTGCAAAGTCCAGCTGCTCTGCAAAGCTTGCACTCCAGAGGTCATGAGTACAACAGAGGCACGCATACAATTGGTCACCGTAATCACAGCGGTGGCACGAATATTGGTTCCAAAACTCTCTGCGATGGTGGTCACATAGACGGACCAATAACCCCCAGCGATTCCTATGAGGAAACACAGCGTATAAAACTCAGCAGAGCTCAAATAATGTGAGTTTAGATAAATAGCCACCAGTCCGGCATGCAGGACCATGAAAACACCCATCACCCCCCGGCGCGTCTTTGCCCAGTGACTCAATAAACCACTAATCACGTCTCCACAGGCAAGACCCATATAGCAAAACATAATTGCTCTACCCCCTGAAATTAATTCATGAGACCCAAGCGCCTTGGTTAACTCGGGTGAGAAGGTCATCAAAATCCCCACTGAATACCAGATTGGAACCCCAATCAAAACGCAGGCTACGTATCTCAAGAAGCGCTCGGGCGATTTAAAAAATAGATTAATCTGCCCACGACCCACATTGGGTGAGGCTTCAAAAATAGATGACTCAAGCACCTGAAAGCGTAAGAACATGAGCAATAAACCCATGCCTCCGCCAACCCAGTAAGCCATTTGCCAATTAAACAAATCACCCACCAAGCTGGCTGTGACAGCCCCTAAAAGTCCAAAGGCCGTCAACAATGTTGTCCACAAAGTTCGGCGTTTGGGGTCTGCAGCTTCACTCACCAAAGTCACAGCTGCGCCAACTTCGCCCGACAAACCAAAGCCCGCGATAAAACGCAGCACGGCATAAACTTCTAGGCTCGACACGAAACCATTGGCAATATTGGCAATCGAGTAGAGCAAAATAGAAGCCATCATCACCGTAGTTCGGCCTTTCTTATCACCCAGGACTCCCCAAAAAATACCACCCAAAAGCATCCCTGCCATTTGACAATTAATTAGCCACATGCCGGCATCTAAGAGTTGGTTAGCTGGCGTTCCGATAGCTTTCAAACTCTCAACCCGGACGACACCAAAAAGCAGCAAATCATAGATATCAACGAAGTAACCCAGTGCGGCCACCAAAAAGGTGGTTAAGAAGGAGTGCATACCATTTGCTAGGACACCTGTGACTTTAGAGCAAGGACTTATTGGAATCTAACTCAAACTCTGTGTTACCCAATAGAGATGCTTATTTTAACAACCTTATTTTTATCTGTTCTAGCAGTTGAACCGCAGGAGAATTTGAAACCATTTTTTGAATCTCCAGAACACGTTGTGATTGGAGATGAAATCACCCTCAAGGGACTTAAAAAAAACACACTAAAACTTTCGAATGGCTTGGAGCTGAGTTTTGGTGATTTGGTTTCGATGCCAGATTTTTATGGCATTGTTGGGAAACCCATTTCACAAGGCAAAGCAGCAGCCCAACAAAAGGCGCGCTTTTTAAAAGCCTTTGCCAGCCTCGCCGACTCACAAGAATCTTTGAAAGAAGCCTCTAAGATTCTTGCCATTATTCATGCACAACGAGACCGACTGGTTCAAAAACTTCCACCACTCAAATCAAATGATGACCAACACATGGAATACAACTGTCTAACAGGTGGAGCTTGTTCTGGCTCTTTATGGTGGTTAAGCCCTGGACGTTATTTAGAACTTGCAAAACAAGACTATGACCACTTTGGAGCTGATGCGCTGACTTCCTACAATGCAGGACACACCGCAGCTCTTGAAGCTGCCATTCAGGGAAATTTAGAACTTGCCTATGCATTAGACGCCTTTGCAGCTCACTTTTTAACTGACCGATTTGCTTCAGGACATCTCAGGGTTCCACGCACCCAGTTGGCAGAACATGTACACCCTTCAGCCATTGGTTCATTGCTGGGTGGTTACATGCATGCTGAGGAAAATCAGTACGGTTTGCATGTTCACAATAACCGTGGTGACTCCTGGGTCGCTTTTGGAGACCACCGATTCTTTGATACTGAGAATGCGCAAAATAGCGCGATCATGCACGAAGCATTGGTGGCATCAACCGATGAAGTTTATCAAGCATTTCTGAGCCGCCAAATGCCCATCAAATACCAGGCACTGGAGCTGGTTCCTGAACCCGATGAAAATGCAAGCAACGCCAAATACGATATTGCGCCTCTCTTTTATTGGAACTCCAAATCCGAAACCATCATGAGGCGCTCAAACACCAGAAATGTCCACAGCACAGAGTACACCAGCTGGTGGTGGGGTTGGAGCACCCTGGCACAGCTCAGGCTAGAGCGGGGGTCTATCTAGAGCATAAAGATTTGACAAAATTAGATATTTTGATAATATCTATGTTACATGCCAGTCCAATCAAAGGCTCAACTATCATTACCTCCACAAGTCTCGCAAGCACTCAAACAACTGGGTGAAGATTTAAGTATTGCGCGTTTGCGCCGTAAAGAGTCTCAACGGCAGTGGGCCCAACGCGTCGGCGTATCAGTCCCAACGCTCATTCGATTGGAAAACGGCGATCCTGGAGTTGGAATGGGTGTTTATGCAACAGCTTTATGGATGATGGGTAGAACAAAAGCGTTGGCAGACCTTGCCAATCCTCAGCAAGATTTAGGAGCATTAACCGCCGATATTAGAAAGATTCAAGAAAAGAAACTGAAACACAGGAGTTCTCGTGTACGAACCAACTGATCGGATGTATCTCTGGTATCTAGCCAACCCCCTGTATCCAGTTCTGGTGGGCGAACTTAACCACGTACGACAACTCAGAGGCGCTTCACTCCGATATGATCCAATTTGGTCAAAAATGGGTTTTTCGATCAGTGAGGACTTACCACATCAAAGCTCTGATGAGTTCCTGCCTGCCGAAAAAGATAGTGCCGCAGGCGCTGTAGATGATGCACGGCCAGACAGATGGGGTGAACAGGTTATCCGTATCCTTAATAAACCACCTCGACTGTCATTGATGGAATATTTGTATTTTGCGGGTGATGAGCGTTTCGGAGCCCTAGGTGTTTCGCTGTCAAAAGATCAATACATACCCTGCCCAGGCTCTTCTTTGCCTTTGTTGAATGAAATTAACGCAATTGAAGAGATGGTTGAACGAGTTTTGGCACATGAACCAATCCCTGCAGAATATCGAAGACTTTTGTCTCCTGGAGTAAGCATGGGAGGCGCAAGGCCTAAAGCATTGCTTTCAATAGAAGGTGAATCCTGGATTGTTAAGTTTTCAGCTGGAGAGCCTGTAGATACTCCTTTGGTTGAACATGCCACCATGACTCTCGCGAAAAAAGCCGGAATACATGCCGCTCAAACACGCATCATCAGAACCACCATGGGTCATGCAGTCGCCGTAAAACGTTTTGACAGAGTCGGTCATAAGCGGCTTCATTGTTTATCAGCCCATGTCGCCTTGAAAGCAGCGGGAGAGCTCTATGGATACCCCGAGTTGGCACAGCTGTTGCGAAGACGTGGAACAGCCGAAGACCAAGTTGAACTCTTCCGGCGTATGATTTTTAACATACTTATAGACAACACAGACGACCATGAAAAAAATCACGTTCTTACAGTCTCTGACTCCCAGTTGTACACATTAGCGCCTGCATTTGATGTTTTACCCTCAGGTCAAGCACTGGGATATCAACAGATGCGTGTTGGAGTCTACCAAGCCGACTCCACAATAGAGAACGCGCTTTCGATGGCAACACAATTTGGTCTCTCTCAAAAGCAAGCCAAACAAGAAGTCTCTCAAATCAGCAAAATCGTTTCTAGCTGGAAGAAACATTTTGAAGATTGTGGTGTCACTTCAAATGACATTGAAAATTTAGCGGAACAGATTGACCGACCCTTCTTGGCGGATCAACGAAAATAGAGCATCGCTCATTTGCTTTAAGCTGTCACCCCAACCACACCACCGCCTCAATTTCAACCAGCACATCTTTGGGCAAGCGAGAAACTTCAACAGTTGAGCGTGCTGGCGGTTTTTCTCTAAACACACCGGCATACATTTCATTGACCGCAGCAAAATCGGCCATGTTTTTTAAGAATATCGTCGTTTTGACGACATGTTCTATGCCAGAACCCGCTGCTTTCAATACGCCTTGCATGTTTTTTAAAACCTGCACGGCTTGCTCTGCAGCAGTTTCACCCACAATGGTCATGCTTACAGGGTCCAGCGGAATTTGGCCTGACATGAAAAGAAAATCACCAGCTCTGACAGCTTGTGAATAGGGGCCTATGGCTGCTGGAGCTTCGCTGGTTTGAATCACTTGTTTCATAGTTTCACCACAATCTTGCCCATATGCTGAGCGGATTCCAAATACTTGAAGGCATCTGGCGCACGTTCAAAATCAAACACCCTATCAATGACAGGCTTAATCCGATGCTGCTCCAGCGCATGATTCATCGCTTCAAAACTTTCGCGGGGGCCCACAAAAAGACCTTGAACCCGAACATCACGCATAAAAATTGGCACCAAATCAATCTCTGTTTTGCCGCCACTCAATCTACCAATCAAATTGATTTGTCCAGCAGGCCGGACAGCTTTGATCGATTGCTCAATCGTTGCTGCACCGCCCAACTCAAGCACCAAGTCTACTTGCAAGCCTTTAGACCACTCTGGGTTTGTCTTGTAATTAATGCAAACGTCAGCTCCCATGGCTTTGGCCTTCTCAAGCTTCTCATCTGAACTCGAAATAATCACCACCCTTGCACCGCAAGTTTTGGCAAATTGGAGCGCAAACAGTGAAACACCGCCGGTACCTTGGAGCAAAACTGTCTCCCCAGGCTCCAGCTTATACACACCAAAAATCGCACGCCAGGCTGTGAGCGCGGCACACGGCAAAGTCGATGCCTCTTCATCGGTCAGATAAGCCGGCACTTTCACCAAGCCGTGTTCAGGAAATAAGCGCTGTTCACAGAGCATGCCATCCAAAGGGCTCCCAAGAGTACTGCGTGAAATTTCTTTGCTAATCGTACCCGCAATCCAGTCTTGGCAAACTGTCCCACACACCCGGTCGCCCACCGAAAAACGGGTCACATGTTCCCCGATCGCAACAACTTCACCGACACCATCAGACAACGGGATCAGGGGCAAGGGCTGGCGCGGATTGTACTCACCACGCAGCATCATGAGATCACGGTAGTTAAGCGAACAGGCCTTAATACGAACTAAAACCTCTCCTCGCGCAGGTGAACTTGGTTCCGCGCGGGTGGCAGGCTTCAAACCGTCTAGGCCAAAAGACTGTATTTCAAACGTTTGCATGGTATACCCCTCACCCTGCCCTCTCCCACAAGGGGAGAGGAAAAACTATTCGGCTGTCGGAGTTGTTTTGGGAGCAGCTGCCTTTTTAGGTGCCGCTTTCTTTGGGGCTGCCTTCTTGGCCGGTGCTTTCTTAGGAGCAGCAGTTTTAGCAGTCGTTTTCTTGGCCGGAGCCTTTTTCTTGGTGACCATTTCAGCAACACCGAATCGGTTCAGCACACGATCTACTTCGCTGGTCATTTTTTTAGGAAGATTTTTTTTGTTGGCATTCCAGTAAGTCAAAAGCTGGCCAGCACCTTCTTTGGCTTGGTGGCTCACCTTATGCATCAAATCCTTGATGTCTTCACTGGTCTCGTCTTTAAGCGTGTTTGCTCTACGTTGAGCTTCACACAAAAGGGCTAGGGCGTTTTGAAGCAAAATTTGGCGTCTTTCAGTCACGGCTAGAATCCTCCTTATGTCCCCAAACTACTTGGAGCGGAAGATCACCCGTCCTTTCGTAAGGTCGTACGGCGACAGCGCCACACGCACTTTGTCTCCTAGCACAATTTTAATAAAATGTTTACGCATCTTTCCAGAAGTGTAGGCCAAAACCTCGTGGCCATTCTCTAATGTGACTCGAAACATTCCCCCTTGGAGGACTTCTTTAATAATTCCATCTACTTCTATCTGGTCTTCACGTGACATCTGACTGTTGGTATAGGGGGTTACCCACAAAATTCAAGCCCCCATTGACCCATGGAGCCGAAAACCCTAGCCATTATGTCAATGTATCGGATTTTATCTATTGCAATAGCTGGGCTGATACTGTCTTGCGTGTCCGTCAGTGGAGACGGCGATGTGGGCCACAAAGGTCGGCACAATCACTTGGTGAGCGTGCTCAAACCCGTCATGCCCAGTAGGATGAGCGGGGCTTACAACCATACTCTCTATTATGATCAAAGAGCCGGCGGTGACTGTCAGCCGAACTGTCCACAAGTAGATATTTGGCAGTATGAATATAAAGGCCGAATTTCACCCGAACCAATCTCAACTCAAAAAGCCTACTGGAAACACCCTTCAGAAGCGCGCATCATTGCTTTTTCACTTTTTGGCAAAAATCCAATCTACTACAAAGGGCTGCTTGAATTCTTAAAGAGTTTCGAAACGCTCAAACGTGTGAATCAACTCAAAGATCCTGTGTGGGGCTTTGAAACGTTCACTCCAAGAGTTTATATCCCAAAACGCCAAGACGGCAAACCTCAGCAAGGCGAGCTTGAAGCATATCAAATCAAAGCATTGCTCGATGCAGGGTGTGAAATCGCCTATGTGGATAACCACCTAGAAAAGGCTGCAAAAGATGGAACTTTTTGGCGTTTCATGATCGCCGCAGAGCCAATGCCCGAAGGCCAAAAAATCCGCTACCTATTGCGAGATGCAGATTGGATCATGACCGCTCCGGAAGCCTATGCAATCGGTGAATGGATCGCTTCAGGACTACAATTCCATCGCGCGCACCTCCAACCTCTTTGTTTAGGACCACTCACTGCAAGCTGGTGGGGAGGAAGTCATGTGGGCAAGGGTCCCTTTGAACACCTTAAAGAATCGATCTCATATTTTCCTTATCGTTTTAATTATGGAGACGATGAACTTTTTCTGCGTGATGCTGTCTGGCCAACCATGAAGGCATCAGGTTCTGTACTCACACACATCATTGAACGCGGCTGGGTTTCAAATATGATCAACCCCTACGCAGGAAGTTGTGAAGAGCCCACCAAGCGCTACTGCAATGCCATGAACCTGAATAATAAGTGTGAAGATGTTGAGTTGCCTACGGATTTAGAATACCCAAGAACCAAACTTGGCTTCAGAGTTCCGCTTGCTGAATTCGAAAAGACACCCGCCTATTTTGACATGAAGCTTCACACTGAGCGCGGCAAGAAGGTTTATGAGGCTTTGAAATAAGCAACTTGCGTCACGAGTTGGACCTTCTAGGAGGTACTCGTTTGAAACCTATTTACTTATTATTGCCACTGCTTGCTTCAACCCATATTTTAGCTGCTAACTGGGAAGTTTATGAGGGAAACCATCAGGTCGAGTTTTCCAACTCCAAACTAGAATCTAGTGAAACTTTAATCAATGTAAAGGTTTCGAGATCAGACAAAGAGACAATTACATGCAGCGTTGAGACAAAAGTATCCACGCACAGATTTCATATCGAAACCCGAGATGCTTTCAGTGTCATGGATATCGTTAGCCTTATTAATTTTGAAGTAACTGAGATCCCAGAGTTTATCTCTAAAACGCAGAAATTTATCGACCACAGTTAGGCGGAACCATACAAACCATTTATATCAGCTTGATAAACCTGATTACAGTAAGCCCGTTTGACCTTCAATGTGGGGGTCAGCTGGTCTCCAACTGTAAAGTCATGGTCCAAGATTTTCACTTTCTTGATCTGTTCAAAAGAAGCTAGTCCCTGGTTCATGCTTTTCAAAGCCTCGTTTACACGCTGAACCACTAACGGATTTTGTGTCAATGAACCCGAAATCTTTTTGCGTTTCGCAAAATCTTTGAGCGCCTGCTCTTCCAATGTCACCAAAGCAACCAAGTAAGGCCGTTGTTCGCCACAAACTAACACCTGTGAGATCAAAGAAGTCTTGGACTTCAATAGATTTTCAAGCTTTTGGGGAGCAACTTTCTTTCCCCCTGCAGTTACAATTAGATCCTTCTTGCGATCCGTGATTTTAAGAAAACCGCCTTTTTCAATCACACCAATATCGCCAGTTTTGAACCAACCTGCATCATCTAATACTTCGGCCGTCTGCTGCGGGCGTTTCCAATACTCTTTAAACACGCCTCGCCCGCGAACTAAGATTTCACCATCTTCTGCGATTTTGAGTTCCATGCCCGGGAGAGGCCTGCCCACGGTTCCAATATGGTTATTGTCTGGCAAGTTGACACAAGTAGCGGCTGTCGTTTCCGTAAGACCATAACCCTCTAAAATCACCACCCCAGCACTCGCAAAAAACTTTGCAACTTCTGGATTTAATGGTGCACCACCCGAGACAAAAAATCTAAGTCGCCCACCAAAAGTTTCTTGAAGGCCCTGCCCCACTTTCTGGAAAACCAATGCTTTGGCGATTGGCCACAAAAGAGGGTGCGGGTTTTTCTGCTGCGCAAAGGCCCAATTGGAAAGATTCCTCTTCAGCCAACTACCACTGCGAGCTTTAGCCAAAACACGTCCGTGCACTTTTTCATAAATTCGAGGCACCGCAGCCATAAACGTGGGCCGAATCTCTTTCATGTTATCGACCACTTTTTCGATGCTCTCCGCAAAAGCCATGACATGGCCCGTGCGAATCCAGGCAATTTGCATCACGCGTGCAAACACATGTGCGAGTGGTAAAAATAACAATTGAACATCGTCTTTGCCTAGTAGACCTACTTTTTCTATTGCTTGAGCCTCATACAAAAAATTGTCATGGGTTAAACAAGCCCCTTTAGGCTCGCCTGTTGTCCCAGATGTGTAGATAATACTTGCCAAACTATCAGGTTTCAGAGCCTCTGTTCGTCGCTTAATCTCGTCTAAGTTTGTCACCCCGGGATGACGGGATACAAGTTCAGTGATCAGAATCTTATTGGCATCAGGCAATTTCGCAGCCTGTTCGGCATCTTCAACAATCGCCAGCTTAGCTTCTGAGTTTTTGTAAATATAGCTAACATCTGCAGCTGTATTGGACTGATAAATAGGAACCGTGCAGCCACCTGCAGCCATGACCCCCAAATCAGCCAGAGTCCACTCAACTCTGGTTTTAGACAATATAACGACGCGATCTCCAGGCTGAATACCCATCGAAATCAATTTAGATCCAACTTGGTGGACTCGTTCTAAAACCTCTGCCCAAGACAGGTCTCGCCAAACACCTGAATCTTTGGTCCGAATTGCGGAACGGTTAGCTGCCTCAGAAACAGTTTTAGCCAAAAGCTCATAAAGTGAATGGGCCATAGCTTGTATCTGTTATAATAGAACTATGCTCATTGCCACTGGGAATATGCAGGAGTATTTCAAACAGGCTCTATCACAGGTGATCGAGCGTTCACGTTCGGATTTAAGCGATGAGGTGCAGGCATACCTAGTGTATCTTCTGGCTGACTTTGCACGTTCAGACAGAGTGTACGCAGGTGTAAACCGAGGCGAAGAGCCTGTGCTCGTTTTGCTTTTAGAACGAGCGCTCGAAGCAAGTCCGGGGGAAGCCAACCGGATTTTCAAACAAATCGGGGATAGTACATTATATCTATTAGGTTTTTTTGGTGAAAAGACCAGGGCCACTGGAGTTAGCAGTAACTACTACTTTAGTATGGGTGGGGACGCTTATTTGCGCCTGGCAAACAGTACCAAGCAAGCTGTGTATCACCAACTTTCGGATGATTTTGAGGAGCTTGTCTGCTTACTGCGGCAAGTAAGCCTGGCAGACAGGCCACCTAGCCCGGAGCAAATCATGGCCTGGGTCCAAGAATACCAGGAATCAGGAAGTCCCCAATTAAAGAGTTTACTGATTCAAAATGGCGTACATCCCCACTTGCTAGTTTGCTAAGCGTATGCTTTAAGCAATGATCTTATGCGCGAATATGAAACCATTTACGTTCTAAGTCCTGAAGCGACTGACGCCAGTGCCCGGGAATTCATGCTCAAAATGAAAGAACTGATCACCCGTGAAGGTGGTAAGAATATCAAGGTCGACTGCTGGGGTCGTAGAAAGCTGGCTTGGGAACGTGGTAAGCATCAGCGCGGAATTTACGTTCACCACAAATATCTTGGAAATCCAGGCTTGGTCGCTGAATATGAGCGTACCTTGGCCATTGAAGAGTCTGTGATCCTTCGTCACAGCGTATTGCTTGCCAAAGATGTGGATCCTGCTTCTCGCGAAGAACTCGCAGATCAGCTCGAAATCCTTGTGGTGAGAGAGCGCCGCGATAATCCACGTTTTGATGACAATATGATGATGGATGGCGGTTTCGAAGGCAATTTTGACGAAATGCAGGAGTTTTAATCCATGGCCGCACATGTTCATGTTATTTTGTCCCGTGATGTGAGCCACCTTGGCCACCTCGGGGAAGTTGTTCGAGTCAGACCAGGGTTTGCTCGCAATTATTTGTTCCCTAAGTTTTTGGCTTTGCCAATCACTGGCGCTCGTTTGGCTCAGGTTGAGCATCAAAAGCGCTTGATTGAGCACCGCAAGCAGAAGCTTCGTGGTGAATCCGAGGTATTGGCTAACTCTTTGGCAAACACCCAGATCACCATTCACGCTAAAGCAGGCGATCACGGTAAGCTGTTCGGCTCAATCGGTACGCGTGATATTGAAAAGGCACTAACTGGTGCTGGTTACTCAATCTCACACCGAGATATCAAGCTTGAGCATCCACTCAAAACCGTTGGTCTCCATAGCATCGAAGTCCGTTTGGAAGCCGATGTGAAAGGCACTATTAATGTCGTTGTTGTTCCAGAAGTTACTGAAACATCAGCTCCAGTAGCAGCCGCCAATGACACTGCAGCACAAGCTGTCTGAAGCCCGCGCGGCTCAACCTGGCTTTGAAGCTTTAGGTTTCAAGGCCAGAGCCAGTCTTCTCAAAAAGGCCGGCAAAGAAATGCTCCAGCGCTATAGAGAAGTCGCAGCGCTGCTTGAGCTCGAAGCTCACAAAATCTACCCAGAAATATTACTCTCTGAAGCCATTGGGCCTCTTCAATACATTAAAGATTGGATTAAGGTTGCGAAGCCGTTTTTAAAACCACAGCGCGTCCCAATCCCGGCCATGGCGTTTCCGGGCAAAAAGGCGACCCGTACCCAAGTTGCGCGCGGGGTTGTGGGCATTATTACGCCTTTCAACTACCCATTCGGCAACTTTTTCAAACCAGTTTTTGCAGCGCTTCTGTCCGGCAACAGTGTGATTATCAAACCCAGCGAATACACCCCTAAAACGGCAGACTGGTTTGTAGAAATCATGAACCGTTATTTGCCAGCTGGGGTTTTGCAACTCCATCACGGAGCGGGTGAAGCGGGTGCTGAACTCATTTTATCTGGCATCGATGCCGTGACTTTCACGGGCTCCTATGCGACTGGCCAAAAGGTCGCTAAGTTGGCAGCCGAACGCATGATCCCCTGTAGCTTTGAGTTGGGCGGCAAAGATGCAGCACTTGTGCTAGCAGATTGTGATTTGGACCGAACCGTTGCAGGCATTTTGCATTGGGCGTTTCATAATGCAGGTCAGTCTTGTGGAGCCATTGATCGGGTTTATGTTGAAGAAGCGATTGCTGATCAATTTGTCGAACGCTTGGCTGCTGCTGCTTCCAAATTAGATGGCATGATTGGCCCGGTGGTTCCGCCACATCATCCGCAATTTTTACAAGCTCTCATCACCGATGCACTAGACAAAGGCGCTGCACTTCCCCTCTCCACAGAGTGGGGAGGGGTTAGGGGTGGGGTCTTGGACCACTGCAACCACGCCATGCGCATCATGCGTGAACCCACTTTTGGGCCACTTTTACCCATCATGCGCGTCAAATCAGGCGAAGATGCCATCGCGTTCGTGAACGACAGTGATTATGGTTTATGTGGATCCGTATGGTCCAAAGATATCACCCGCGCCACTCAACTGGCTAAGCAGTTCCACGTCGGTACAGCCTATGTGAACAATCATTCGTTCACAGGAGCAATCCCTGCTGCACCCTGGACAGGCGTGAAGCACACAGGCTACGGCATTGCCAATAGCGAGTTCTCACTGGCGCACTATACAAGGCCGTTCACTGTAGTTATCGATCGCAAAAAAAGCCCAGATGCTTGGTGGTTCCCGCTTAATAGTATTGCAACCAAACTAGGTGAATGCTTAGCCAAAGCCCAGCTTGGTGATCTTACAGCCGCGATTCAAATTCCATGGCTGATTTTCAAACGCCAGCGCCAAGTCTTGGACTTTGTGCGTCAAAAAAAAAAGCTGTTTGATTTCGAAACCCGTTGGGGCCAAGTAATCATGGAGTCGCTCGTGTGGCGAGATGCATCTGCTGTGGAATCGCAGAATTTTGTGCGTCAAGTTTACACGGACCTTCCGAGCTTTAGCGCTTTTGGGATGCGCGCGGCCATTTGGCTCTTGGCACTTGCGCCTATCTGGAAGTTCAAAGCTTTTAAAACCATAGACCAATTGGGTGAAGATATGCGGACAAACTTGCTGAGTGATCTTTACAAAAGCAAGACCTATCTAGTTCGGCAGCTTACAATGTTGATGAAGCTCCACGGTGCTAATTTGCATGCAGCAACCACCAAAATAATTCCCCCAAGGGACAAACATGTTCGCTGACGATCTCAGACATTTCCGCACTGGCTCGGTTATTGATGGCTCTCATGTTTTTAAAAAGATTAAAGATGAAGCCGATTACGTGGTCATTGGGTCAGGAGCCGCCGGCGCTACTGCTGCGCAATACCTCACTTCAGAAGGCTTTTCGGTTATTATCTTGGAAGAAGGCCCCTGGGTCCAAACCAAAGATTTTGCCGTGGATGTCTACCCTGGTATGGGGGCTCTGTTTCGTGATGGAGGCACACAAGTCTCTCAAGGGCGAGCTATTTTTCCAGTCCTTCAAGGCCGCTGTGTTGGGGGCAGTACTACAGTCAACTCTGCCATTGCTTGGCGTGCTCCCGAATATGTGTTTGAACAATGGGAACGTGAGTTCGGTCTTGGAGACACTATACGTTTCAAAAATCTAGAACCCCATTTTGATTTTTTGGACAAAGCACTGACAGTCAAACCCGTCGAAGACGATGCGCTTGGAAATCATAACAGCTTGTTTGGGCAAGCAGCTGACAAGCTCGGCTTTCCCTCACAACGTATTCGGCGATATGACAACGGTTGTGAAGCCAGTGCCAGCTGTTTAACAGGCTGTCGAAGCGGTAAAAAACAGGCCATGAATGTGGCGTTTATACCAGCATCTTTGCGCCGCGGCGCTAAGATTTATACCAACACCCCTGCCCTAAAAATTAAATCTCCACGCACAGTTGTCACACCCATTGGTGAAATGCATGCCAAACGTGGCGTGATACTTGCAGCAAGCGCCATTCAAACACCAGGCATTTTGAAACAAAGCGGCCTTAAGAACAAAGTACTGGGCAAGCATTTTCAAATGCATCCTGGAACTTCAATTGTTGGTGTCTTTGACCGTGATATTGCGATGCAAAGTGGGGCCACCCAAGGGTATAACAGCACACACTTTGTGCCAACGCATGGCTTTAAGCTTGAAGCCCTTTCATTGCCACCGGAGCTTATTGCAATGCGAATCCCCTATCTGGGAACACAGCTGCGTGAAGCCATGGCAGATTACCAAAAGATTTTAAACTGGGCCTTGGTTGTCAAAGCTAAAGCCCAAGGATCCGTCAAGAGATTTTGGGGCAAAGATTGGATTTCTTACACGCCATTGCCCCAAGACATGAAAGCCATGCGTGATGGCTACAAAAAACTTTCCGAAATGATGTTTGCTGTGGGTGCTCGAGAAGTCTGGCCATGCATTCACGGCATGCCCATTTTACGCTCGGCAGATGATTTAAAACTTTGGGACACCTGCTCGCTAGACCCGAGAGACTATAGTTTAATGGCCTCACATTTATTTGGTACCACTCGCATGGGTTCTGACCCGTCTCAAAGCGTTGTTGGGCTAGATTTTGGGGTCCATGACATGCCAGGTGTTTACGTGCTCGACAGCAGTATTTTCCCAACGAATATTGGTGTAAATCCACAGCACACCATCATGGCTGTGGCGCGCTTAGGAATAGATGCTATAGTGCAGGCCTAATGGGCCAAATCAAAATATTAGATGAAATAGTATCGAATCAAATTGCAGCTGGTGAAGTGATTGAGCGTCCTGCTTCCATGGTGAAGGAGCTCATTGAAAACTCCCTCGATGCGGGCGCCACCCAAATTGACATTCACGTAGAAGAAGGTGGCATCTCACGACTTATTATCACCGATAATGGTTGTGGTATGTCATCTGATGACGCCGTTCTTTGTTTTTCACGCTATGCAACCAGCAAGCTTAAATCACTTTCGGATCTTGAATCCCTGCACTCATTTGGTTTTAGAGGCGAAGCTTTGGCTTCCATCGCTTCAGTCAGCAAGATTAAACTGACCACTCGCCAGGCTTCGGCAGCGCTTGGCACACAGATTCTAATTCATGGGGGTAAAATCATTGAAGTCGGTGATGCTGGCGCCCCCGTAGGAACGCGCATCGAAGTCGAGTCCTTGTTTTTCAACACCCCTGCTCGTCTCAAATTTCTCAAAAGCCCACGCTCTGAATCCAGCGCCATCGAATCAATCGTACGACAAGCTGCTCTCTCACAGCCTGAAGTGGGCTTTAGACTGCAGATTGATGGGCAAGTTAAGCTTAACATTCACAAAGCCGCCAATCAAAATCAGCAATTCGAACGCGCGGTTCAATGCTTGGGCGAAGATACCCGAAATCACTTGTTTCCCTTTGACGCTCAAACAGATCTGGTGAAACTCACAGGCTATGTCGCAGCGCCGCTCGCAACACGCAAAGACAGTCTTGGCTTGTTTGTTTATGTGAATGGGCGCTTTGTCAAAGACAAGCAACTCATTCAGGCAATCCGCGTTGCGTATAGAAGTCTCCTCGAAGTAGGCAGACACCCGATTGGAGCTTTGAATATCCAAATCAACCCAGAGTTTGTTGATGTAAACGTTCACCCGCAGAAACTCGAGGTGAGATTTTCAGAACCCTCGCGCGTCCAAGGGCATTTGATTCGACTACTCAGTGATTTTTTGGCAACGACACCTTGGTTGCACACAGAGATTCCGGTTTCAGCACCAAGCTTCCAAACGAGTTTACCAACTGTTTCGACACCCTCGACTTTTAGATTTGATAGCCCAAGAAGTGAGCCCATGTGGAGCGCTGCTCCAAAACTTGAACCAAGCTTTGGCCGAGTTACTCCACCCGCTCAACAGCTACATACACTTGGCACTACCGAACGGTACCGAGACCTGCGCATCATTGGTCAAGTCGATCAAACTTATTTAATCCTTGAAGGCAGCAAAGCGATGATTGTGATTGACCAACATGCTGCCCATGAGCGTGTGGTATTCGAGAAAGTTTGCGCAGCAGCTAAGCTAAACGGCGTCCCTTCGCAGGCACTCCTGTTCCCAATGTCTATCAACATCTCACCCATGGACATGGCTACGCTCATTGAAAAGAAAGCTTTGTTTGCACCCTACGGTTTTGAAATTGAGCCCTTCGGCGATACTCAAGCTTTGGTTAAAGCAACCCCCACCGGCCTTCGAACAGATGCTTTAGAAGAAATCGTTCGCGATACCCTTTCTGACCTGCGAGACGCAGACCGACCCGACAGTCTGCAAGCGTTTCAAGATCATATCTGCGCCCAAATCGCATGCCACAGTTCAGTACGCGCGGGCCAGAAAATGGACCTTCCAGAAATCAAAGCTCTGCTTGAGCAGCTAGATGTTGTTGACTACAAAGCTCACTGCCCGCATGGCAGACCTGTGGTACGAGCAGTTCCATTTACTGAAATCGGCGGATGGTTTCATAGGACTTAACAACCCAGTACTTCAAAATTCATCGAGCGTGCCACACGCCCAAACTGAAAATCATGCGTTAGAATCGTTAAAGGGACTTCCAGCTCTTCGCGGTATAGCATGGCCGTACTTAAATGAATTGCATCCAGCGTTTTAATCGGAAGACCAAACGATTGCGATGCCCTCTCAAGAGCAATTTGATTCAATTCTACAAGCTCAATGGTTTTCATTAACCCGTAAAATGATGTGCGAGCAAACAAAATATCTTCCAAATTGCTCTGTTTCAGTTGCTGCACTCTGTCCATTGCCCTGAAACATTCAACGCGTAGCAAGGCACTAGAAATCAACTGAATATCACTCTGAAAATCCAGTGCATCTGGCATACGAAACAAAAATCTCAGCGCAACAGAAGAATCAAGATAGAATGCTTTCATCTGGAATCTCGATCCTCTCTTAGAAGAGCAACAATATCAACATCCAGGATTGGAGTCGGTAGTTTAAGATTTTTTAAATCACTTACCGGACGAGTCGCTTTGATAATCTGAAGCTTAGGCTTAGGTCCTTCCTCAACCACCACCAACTTAACCTTAGGAATTCTGTGATCTGTGATAATGACCTCTTCCCCGCTTTCAGCAATCTTGATATACTTACTGAGCTCAGCTTTTAACTTTGCAACATTCACAGACACCATATAGTCACATTATGACCATAAATTACCGAAATGTCAATTTGATCGTTCTTGCAGGCCCTACTGGCTCAGGTAAAAGTGCTTTAGCTCTTGAAATCGCCGAAAAAATTGGCGGTGAGATTGTGTGTGCCGATAGCCGGCAGATTTACAAGCACATGCCGATCATGGCAGCCTGCCCAACCGCTGAAGATTATGCGCGGATCCCGCACCATGGGTATGAGCGGCTTGAAATCGGTCAGATTTATAGCGCAGGTGACTTTATACGAGACACAGACGCCTATGTTGCAGAAATCCAAAGCCGCGGCAAAGTTCCAATTTTAGTTGGTGGCACTGGGCTTTACTTGCGCGCCTGGCGTTTTGGATTAGACGATGTCTTACCGGCCGATGCAGCGATTCGAGCAAAGCTCGAGGCAGAAAACCCTGAAGCGCTTTATGCACGGCTTTTGGAAGTCGACCCTGAAAGCACCAAAATCATTAAACCCGCTGACACTGTTCGCATCAAGCGTGCACTTGAAATCTTCGAATTGACTGGACAACCCGCAAGTGAACTTCGAACGACTGATTGGAACCGGCCACCTCGAGTCCAAGCATCTTGGTATTTAATCGATCTGCCAACAGATGAACTTGATAAGCGATTACACAAACGTGTGGTTGATATGTTTGAAGCTGGATTGGTGAACGAAGCTTTAGCACTCAAATCAAATCCGCCGGAGACACCGGGCTACACTGAAGCCATCGGGTATTCAAAAGGTGAAATTACAAAAGCCGAAGCCATCGAACGTTTGTTCAGACGACATCGGCAATATGCTAAAAGACAACGCACCTGGTTCAAAAAAGAACCTTGGTGGGAGCGTATTACTTCATCTCAAGTTGCTGAGCCAAGTAATTGGCTTCACCAATCTTTTCGATAATCTCAAGCTGCTTACCCAAGAAGTCTTGGTGAGCTTCTTCTGAAACTAGAATCTGCTCCAACAACATAGCAGTCGCAGGGTCGTTTTCAGTTCTGCACAAAGCAATGCCTTTTTTAAGACGCGCAATGGCTTCAGTTTCAAGCGCTAAGTCTGATTTAAATTGTTCTGGAACCGTCTCGCCGATATTGATTTTTCCCAACCGTTGAACATTGGGAAATCCATCCAAAAACAAAACGCGAGACATCAATTGCTCAGCGTGTTTCATTTCATCAATCGATTGCTTTCTTTGAAACTGGTAGAGCTTCGTGTAGCCCCAATGTTCACACAATTCAGCATGCAGAAAATATTGATTTATAGCGGTTAGTTCAGCGGTCAATACTTCGTTCAGTACTTCGATAATAGCAGAGTTCTCTTTCTTCACTTACAGCTCCTTGCGCGGCGACCTTAGCACAACCACTCTGCTCAGCAAGCAAGGATAAAATATCTTCGTGGCAAGTCTGACAACCGCCTCCAGCACCACATGCGGTCTCAATAGACTCTAAGCACTTTGCCCCACGAGCAATGCATTCGCGGATTTCACGATCGGAGCAACCCATGCAAAGACAGACAATCATTCATGGTTATTTTCCCCAAATGATGATTTTGGCTTAAATAGGATTTCAATGGCTAGAAGAGATATCGGCAGGACTTTCGCAGAATAAGAGCGCCAGTCTTGCACATTTCAAACATCAAATAAAACCAAACAGTTAGACAGAGGCCCATTAGTGTTCACGGCATATTAATATAAACAATACGGTTTATGATATATTGCTTATATATGCCATTAAATTCTGAGAGATCAGGCAATTTAAATTTTCGAGTTGCAGAAAGCGGATCAGAACAAAAATTGGAGCGAACATCCCCAGCTAAAGGCTTTGAATCTTTAGATAGTACTTCTTTTGCTGAACCACCAGTTTCAGAAAGTTTTTGGACAAAAACAAAAAAAGTTTTAAAAATTGGAGCACTAGCAACCGCAGCAACAGTGGGCTTGATGTCTGTGTTTGGGAGACGAAAGGAAGAAGAATCTTCAGGAGATCTTGTATCTACAAAAGATTTGGAGAAAATTACAGGACCCAATCCAAGCCCTACAAGTGCTACGGCAACGAGTGCTCTTGGAGCTTCTGGAGCTACAGGTACAGAAAATAAAAAGACACCTACAAGCAAACTTGAGAAACTTAGGTCGGCCGTTGAAGAGCAACGTGCGATTTCCAAACAACCAATATCAGCAGCGGCTGCTGCTGCGGTACCCCAACCAAAAGGTGCTTTAGGATTAGCGTCAGAATCCCTTCGTGAAGTCCTAGAAGATTTGAGTACTGCTCTTGATTTAAATGGCCCAAGAGATGTTTGCTTTGATCTAGAAAATCTTAATCGAGATGTTGCCCATCAAATCAAGCTAGCCCGGCCTGCTTTACAAGAATATCAGACTGTTTCCGGGGAAGAACTGGCTGACTTTGGCAATAAACATGCCAATCTTGTTAAACAAGCTCGTTTAATTGAAGCCTTAGAACGTGGTGGTGCCGAACTAGGTGTCAACGTGCCAATGCCAGAAGGGGTACGTACACAGCAAGTACATGATTTGCTTCGCTCAAAGGCCCCAGAAGTATTTAAAATGTGGTCAGAACTTGGAGAGGCTTACCAAGCCTATACTGGCAGCACACCTTTTTTACAGACCGAGCACGCTAAAAGGCTGCTCGGTGAAATTGATGCTGGCATTGAAAAAGCTTTTTCCAAAGATGCCTTTACAGGTTTAAACGCAACACCACAAATGCGTGCTTGGCTCGATGGTATCCAGAGTAAAAAAGGCTATTTGATGGTTCGCAGCACAGGCTCTGAAGATACGAAAGAGAGTGCAAACGCAGGGGGTAACCTAAGTGAAGCTTATGTGTCACCTGACGAAAACTCTGTTAGCAAGTCTCTTGGAAACGTGGTGCGCTCCTACTTTGGAGCTGGGTCTCTTCAAAATCGCATCAATGCTGGCAGAAATCCCTTCACCGAAGAGCTGAAACTTGCTGTGACCATGCAAGAGCTCATTGGCGAAGAAGTAGGTGGTGCTCGGGATTCAAATCATATCCCCAAGTCATTGGTATTATTTACCAATGAACCGATTTGGGTAGGTGACGAAGAATTTAGAGTCATGCGTTTGAGTGCAACCTATGGGCACGGCGAGGGCGTGGTGGGCAACCAAGGCATTGCCGGTGATACAATTTTAGTCCTTCACTCGCTGAGTAATCCTGATGAGCTTCACATTATTTACGACAATCAAGACAAGCCAACACGCTTAGCACCCGTAAGAGATGCTGAAAGCAAAGTAAAACTTCAACAGATTCAAAACCCAGCAGAACTGAGAAAACAACGTGTTTTTAGTGAACGTGAAATTTCAAGATTATTTCAGTGGGGTATTATCGGTGAGTCCTATTTTGGTGGACCCACTGACATGGAAATCGTGGTTCGAGGCGATACCGTTTATCCAGTTCAAGCAAGGCCTGTGAATCGACCCGCTTTATTACCCAGTTATGTAGATTTAAGAAAAATCCAAGATGCTCAACTTCAGGCTATGCGAGCAAATGCCTTTGTACCCGGAAAGGGCTCCGTTGTTGAAATCACTCATCCAGACCAGGTGTTAATTGCAGACACTCTTGAAGCGGCTGAAAAAGCGTTCATCAAAGGCCAGCATCTCGTCGTTATTGTTTCTCAGAAAGAACCCGCCAACTCGCATCCTGTGGTGAATTTCAGCTCCATGGGAATGACCTGCTTGGCTGTGCCAACAGACCGCCAAGAACAGTTACGATCTTGGTTAAATCAGCTAGGTGATAAGTCCATGGCCGTGTGCCCTCAGTCAGGAGCTCTTTACTTGACCGAGAAAGACGGTGTGAAATCTTTAACTTCGAATGGTTTCGTGGCGCATCCCGCTCAAATCACTAAATCTTTCGATCTGCCTGAAGCGTTGACTGTTTCTCTCACCCGAACTCAAGGAGTTTCCAAAGAACTCGAAGACTTATTGATGTCAGTTAATATGGCTCCAACCACCGAAGAAGCACTCAAGCATCTTCAAGACCTGCGTATGAGCAGCTGGAACCAAGGGTTTAGGCAAAGACGTTTAGAGTTAGAAAAACGTGTTTCTAAGACGAGAACCAAGCCTAAAGAAGCGCTTAAAATATTAAATGCAGCCAAACAACTTGAAACTGAACTTGATAAAACCTTTGACGAAGTTGAGCTTGCCTTAAAAGGACAACGAGGTCGCCTGAGAGCACTATTCCAGACAAAGGCTTTGGGTAGCTTGCTGTTTGAACGCCAAACTGAAGCAATTAATCAGTTTTCTGTGGCCAATATTGAGGCGGCTTTAGAAGCAGGCAGTGAAATAGCTAACTACCAAGCAGGCTTAAATCACGAAGCTCAATTTGCAGATATTTTACTCGAAGGGCAACGAACACCTGACTCCTCTGTGTATCCACTTTGGAAAGAATTTCTAACCAAGATTGAATCTCTACCAACTCAGCAGACAGCTGACTTCAAAGAAATGATATCTGATATGAAATCCAGTGGCGAGATGGCTACCTGGATGACGCTGTTTTTCAGAAAAGGCTACACCGACCAAGATGCTGTCAAAGCACTCGCAGAATTTGCAAGCCATTTTCCTGAAGCAGACAAATCAATCGCTCGAGCAATGATTGGGAAACTCGAACAAACGAGACAGCTTCGAACGCAATTGGCAGATTTTGGGGAGCCAGCGAAATTCGAAGCAACCTTCAAGCGCCTTGAGGCCATGAAGGATTCTATGAGTGCTGCAACTCTGGGAATCAGAGGCGGTGTCGTCTTAAATAGCATCCGACTTCGCTTGATGGATGAGTTTGTCGATCTATATGACCATGCAATCAAATCAATGAAAATTAGCCAGCAATACTCTGACCAAGAAAAGGCTGAAAAGTTCAAGCAGATGCTTGGGCCCTACACAGAGATGATGGAAGATTGGGCTAGGAATTTGGTGGCTTCTGAATTGGTTCCTGAGGGTGCTCGCTGGGAATTGGATCGTTATTTAATGTGGTTTAAACAGAATTTTGAGACAAAAACAGGAGTCGTTGCAGACTTAACTCCATCTAGAGATTTCAGTGTTGCAGCTGCGAAACTAGGTAGTGCCAGTGCAGCTGCAGCATTTGAACGGCATCAGCCACAAACTCTAGAAGATTATTTTACTTTGGCGCATCAAAATCTATTGGCTGTGATTGGACATACGAACGCCAAAGCAAATTCGCTTGAGGTTTTAAATCAAGGCGAGCTTAAGCCTGTGGCAGCGATCATGGAATCCGTTGAGAGATTGAGCGTTGGAGCGTCGAATGAGTTTAGTCCAGTGCGTATTGGGAGTAAAATCACCGAAGATTCAATTTCTATTCAGTACCGAGTTCCTCTCCGAAATCATGCCGCCAGTCTTGAACTCATTCATGATCGAAATTTAAACAGAAGTGAATTAAAAGTATGTTTTCTGGGTGAAGCCCGTCAACGTTGGGAACGAATTCACTTTCTCCCCGAAACTTTAGATGCTTCTGGATATGCAAAGTTGACTTCTCCAATCCGTTCCAATGCCCAAGGTTTAGAATTTTCGTTTGAAGTGAGTCCAGAATCAATTCGATCACTCTTAGAAGAATTCCGATTCGCGTGCGATATAACATTTGAGAGTATTACACCAGAAACAATACTTGATTTTGCTGCCGAACATGGACGCTCTGTTACAGTTCTCACAAATGCCATTATAAATGGGGTTCTTCACAGAGGAGTTTCCGTAGAACTTTTTGATGCATTATTTAGACGCAACCAGGGCTTTGAGGAGGCTCTCGAGAACATTAACAAGCTCAACCCACAAGACAGATTGAAACTCTATAAAATGTTGGCAACGCATGGCCAAGCTTATGAAGAGGCTATTTCAGCAGCAGCCAAGGCAATCGCAGAAGATAAAAATCTTCGCGAGGCAGCGCTTGATGTTTTTGAGGCATTATTTGGACGCAACCAGGGTTTTAAAGCGGCTCTCGGGGTCACTGATAAGCTCAATCCACAAGAGAAACTAAAACTCTATAAAATGTTAATAACGCATGGCCAAGCTTATGAAGAGGCTGGCCAAACAGCAGC
>CAZWPE010000009.1:0-5013 GCA_964635635.1 uncultured Myxococcaceae bacterium
GAAATCCCAACAGTCGCCATATCGCCTTGGATGGTGGCCCATTCATGATCACGGGTGAAGTATTTCATGAAGGCTTCTTATTGGCCTTGCGGTAAAATGGCAACGGTACGAGTTTTGCGGGCTCTAATTTTCCTCGAACACGGACGAAAATATCGCCTTGATGTCTGGGATGGATATAAGCCATAGCAATTGCTTTATTCAGAAAAGGCGTTTTAGTCCCAGAAGTGATGATGCCAATACGCTCACCACTTTCACTACAGACTTCATAATCTGCTCGAGCAATTGCATTGCCCAACATTTCAAGCCCAACCAATTTTTGTTTAGGCTCTCTGGGAGGCAGATTGACGAAATTGCCTAACCCAGCATCCCAAGGGGTGATTTGGTCATTTAATTCATGCCCATACAAAGGCATCCCAGCTTCGACTCTAAGCGTGTCGCGTGCAGCTAGCCCGCAAGGTGTTGCATACTGTAATAGTTCATCCCAGAGAGCCGCGGCCTTTTCGGGTGGGCAGAAGATCTCATAGCCATCTTCGCCCGTATAGCCTGTACGGGCAACAATATACTCACCCATTTGGGTAAAGTGGTAGCGCCTCACCCCTAACCCCTCTCCAGCCTCTGGAGAGGGGGAGTGCAACTCGAAGTTTTTGGCTCGCGGTGGATTATCGCCTGTATTTGGCACACGCCCTCTCCACAGGGTGGAGAGGGTGCTGAGCGAAGCGAAGCGGGTGAGGGCCTCTGGCCCCTGCAATGCAATCTGCGCCCATTCATCACTGGCATCCCGAACTTCTGCATCGCAGTGCGCTTTAATCCATGCGTAGTCTTTCTCACGGTTAGAAGCATTCACGCAGATTAAAAACTTTTCGGGCGAAAATTTGTAGGTGATCACATCATCCACTACGCCCAATTCATTATTCAGGATCAATCCATAAAAAGCCCGACCGGGCGGGTGCCTGCTGGCATCTTGGTTTAAAAGTTTTGAGATGGCAGCTTCGGCGTTAGAGCCCGTGACCCAGATTTCACCCATATGGCTGACATCAAAAATGCCTGCTTTTTCGCGCACGGCCATATGCTCGGCTCGATCGCTGGTGTAACGAACTGGCATGGAGTAACCAGCGAACTCGGTCATCTGAGCACCTAATTCAATGTGTCTTTGGGTAAGTGGCGTCGTTTTCATGGCGTTTTTAATGCCACAATCTAAGGCCCCCTAAAAGTCCTGCAATGTTTTCTGCAACCACAACATCTTTCGGGGGCTTGAAACTTATCTTGCTCGTGTTTCCACCGCCGATATAGAGCTTGTCAAAGTTAAAAATCCTGCGGATGAGATCGATAGCTTCGAGTAAGTGCTTGTTCCATTTTTTCTTGCCGTGTTTTTCGAGGCCTCTTTTCCCGAGCAAGTCTTCGTAGGTCTTGCCAGATTTGAATGGGTGGTGTCCCAACTCAAGATTTGGGACTAAGATCCCATCTATAAACATGGCTGCGCCCATGCCGGTGCCTAACGTGATGACCATTTCGGTGCCCTTGCCTTTGACAAGACCATACCCCTGAATATCTGCGTCATTTGCCACTCTGACAGGTTTCTTAGAGATCTTCTCCAGCGATTTTTGGAGTTTAAATCCGGACCATTTTCCATCCAGATTGGGTGCAGTCATGACAGTGCCATTTTTGACAACCCCTGGAAAACCTACAGAAACGCGGTCGAATTTCTTTTCTTTTGAAAGCATTTCTTTGATGCATTTGATGACCGCAGTGGGTGTTGCAGGTCTTGGGGTGGCTTCTTTGATGCGCTCTGAAACTGGTTTATCGCTCGAATCAATAGGCATCATTTTGATGCCAGTTCCGCCAATGTCTATAGCTAGTGTAATGGGCATGGTAATAACTATACCTATTGAGCATCTAGAGTGCCATTAGATTTAAGACGTATCGTAACGACATCATTGTTGTTGGAGCCAGTCCCAACGATTCCCGCTAGAACAATCTTTCCGTCAGATTGCAAAGCCATGCCTATGCTGTAGTTATCTTTTGAATCAACATTGGTTATAGTAATGCCGCTGGTTCCGAAGGATGTGACCAAAGAACCAGAGGTGTCATATTTCCTAACAAAAGAGTCAGAGCTCGTATCTGTACTGTTATAGACTTGGCCAGCTGCTAAAATATAGCCGTCACTTGTAAATTTAACCGCATAGACCTGGTCATCATTACTTGTCCCGGAAGTTCCAAAAGTTACTTTGCCAGAAGTCCCAAACCCAGATACGGCAGAACCACTGCTGTCATATAAGAGTAGGATAGCATCTTTGTCGCTGGGCTTCTTGTAGCCACCTACAAGAATTCGGGTGTTGTCACTGTTCAAAGCTACAGATACGATGGCATCCTCCTCTGAGGCGCCTGAGGCATCGACTGTAACAATGCCATCTGTGTCAAATGAGGTATCTAATGCTCCAGCGCTGGTGTACCTCACGATTGCGCTATCGAACTGGCTGCTAACCGTGGTGGAGCCTACAGCAACAAACTTCCCATCACTCTGGAGGGCGAACGCTTTTAGGTCGTCGGCGGTGCTGCTGCCCAGCGCAGCATTGACAACACCACTCGTGCCAAATGAGCTATCTAAAGAACCTGTGCTGGCCAAACGAGCTAGAAAAAATTTACCACCAACAGTTCCTCCGACGACTATTTTCCCGTCTGTTTGGAGCAATATGCCATTCAATTGGTTGTCTCCCGTTAAGGAATAATCATAGATGCCAGCTGTTGCGAAGCTTGTATCTAAAGAACCATTGGTGTTGTACCGAACTATGACTAAGTGCTGGTTTGAACCATGATAGGCTGACCCTGCCACCAGGATCTTGCCATCACTCTGAATCGCTATGGCATTAGCAGAATCATCTCCGCTGCTGATGTCCTTGGTGACCATGCCATCGCCGTCAAATGTTGTGTCTAAGGAACCATTAGCATTGTAGCGAATCACGAGTATGTCTCCATTAGAAGAACCTGCGATGACTACTTTCCCATCAGATTGGATTGCAACAGCATTGCCATAGTCATCACCACTTGAGACAGCATTTTTGACGATACCAGTAGTTCCCCAAGGGGTGTTTGAAGAGCCACCGCCGCCAGCTCCGCCGGAAGGGGGTGTTAGTATTGATACAATTGCGCTGGGGACTGGGGTCTGTTTGGCCAAGATCTGATTGATAATGATTGTACCTGCATCATCTAGCTTTGTTAAGGCACTCTTAAGACCAATGCTAGGTATGAGGCCTTTGAGGGTCTCTGGAAGAACTGAGGCGATCGTTTTAATGGCTGCCTTAGTAGATTCTGGTGTAGCAGAAATGATGGGATCGTTCATTGCTCTTTGGCAGATCGATAGAAAACCTGAAACCGCAGAACTCTTCTGTTCGGTGCTTCCAGTTCTTTGGCCAACAGCCGCTGAGACCGCAAGAGCGCCTCCCGTAATATCTCCTAAAGCATGAAGGCTCTGGTTTGTTCTGTTGTAGGCTTGATCTAGGGCCGAATGCAATTTCGTACTCAAAGATGGGTCAATTTTTTCGATTGCTTCGCGCTCAGATACGACTTCGGCTGCCACAGTGACAACAACATCTGAATCGTCATCAGGGGGATTTTCTGTCGTTTCAAGTTCGGGTTTGGAGTCCGTTGGAGAAACACCGGTACGACCACCTGCTTCACCGGGAACCCCGGCCCCTACTGTTGATAGATCGTTGGTAGAAGAGTCGCCCTCCATTTGATGTTTGATTTGGTTTTGAGTGCTGCTCGGTGCAAGGGTGCCATTATTAGAGATGAGCAATGAAGCGAGACCATGATCGCTGGCCGGAGTGACTGGTAGAACCATGCAAACTTGAACGGTTGCATTTCTCAGGGAGATGCAGAGATCTAGCCGACTTCTTACTTGCTTGGCGGTCCATCTGAATTGGAAAGGTTTTGGAGTACTATCTGGAGCTAGGTTTAAGATTGCAGTCATAGCAGTGATCGCAACTTCGCCGGAAAGGCGTAGTGGAGCATTTGGGTCTATGTTTTGGTAAGAAAGCTCCAAGTTGCTGCCTGTGCTTCCATCCGCGATGGATAGGTTCCTGGTAACACAAGTAGAGTCAGCCCAAACGCAGGTTTTCGCTGAGCCGCCATCAGTGCCGCAAGAGGAAAACAGGACAAACGAGACATATTTAATCCAATTAAATTTATTCACAATTAAACTATATCAAATTAATATTTAAGCACCAAAGAATCAGCGATGGCAACAATTTTCTCAGTCAAAACAACGGGTTAGCGGGTTCTTGAGATCTGTGGATGCAGATTATCTCGGGCAACAGTGATCGCCTAAACGAGCTGGGCAGCCAGGTGCTATCGGGTTTTAATGGTTCAGCGATCAGTCGGACGATCGCAGGTGGCGATCGCTGGAGCGATCTCTTAAACAAAACGAACCACTCTCAAATGCCCGAAATTCCTGGCTTTTGTAAAAAAAATAAAAGTTTTTGGATTTAGTGCTTGATCTTCTCAGCGAAGCGAGTATTATCCCCCTCACTTCGCAAACGACGAACTGTCAGTCGGACAAGTTCCTCGCGAAGTAAAAGTTCTAAAAGCTCTCTGAAAACCAAATAAGAAACCGAATCAAAAAAACATGAAACGTTAATTTCTGAAAGTAAAAAAGTTTAAGCCAGTTTTAAGTGGAGAGTTTGATCCTGGCTCAGAACGAACGCTGGCGGCATGCCTAACACATGCAAGTCGAACGAGATTTAAAGGGCTTGCTCTTTAATGAAAGTGGCGCACGGGTGAGAAACGCGTGGATAACGTACCTATTGGCTCAGGATAACCGGCGGAAACGCTGGCTAATACTGGATAAGTTCACGGGAAGTTCGCTTCCTGTGAAGAAAGCGGGGCAACTCGCACCGACTGAACGGTCCGCGTCCCATCAGCTTGTTGGCGGGGTAATGGCCCACCAAGGCTACGACGGGTAACTGGTCTGAGAGGACGACCAGCCACACTGGGACTGAGACACGGCCCAGACTCCTA
>CAZWPE010000010.1:0-1794 GCA_964635635.1 uncultured Myxococcaceae bacterium
ATGAAGTGATTTCAACCGAATTTTTGATATCTGGAATCAACGACTTGCCGCAATTCATCATTGCCCTCGCCAGCATTGTGATTGTATGGACCGGAGTATTTGCCGCCGCAAGCGACACGTACGCCAGTTTTGCCACCGATGCGATTAAAGGCTTCGGAGAACGGGTTCGAGATGCAGCCTTCAAAGCTCCTACGCTGTTCCCTACCGTGCCAGTTGGTGTTAAAAACGGAGAAAATCAATATACTTCTTTGGCTGCTCTCAGAGGCTTGGCCGACTCTGGTCTCAGACAAATTGAATATGGCTCTGCCGCCGAGAAAAGCATGCAAGAATTGGCCAAGAATAACCCCATTGCCAAGGCACTGCTTGGAAATAAAGCAGGTGGCGGCACACGTGACCCCAAAACCAATGCCCTCAATATCCAAGATACTTTGGCTAAAGCCCATGAGACTCCGAGCGGTGGAAGAACTTTGCTCTATTCCGATGCCAGTCAAATTGCGAATTATTTGTACAACACCATCAATGAAAAATCGAATGCTTCTGATAAAGCAGCTCTGCTTGAGGAAGTCCGCAGTCTTCAGAGTCAGTATTCCCAAAATACAGGCAGTATTGAACCACTCAAACGCATTTTGGAACGTACTGCAAACGATCTAGGTATTGAAGAGGCCAGCATTTATCGAAATATTCAAGAGCGAGCCCAGCAAGTGGATGCTCTCACGGCTACTCCTCCTGCACAAACCGTACCGCCACCACCAGTTGCACCCACACTGCATGCGTCAGTAACACCAGCTGTTCAGGCGGTTGCAAGTTTGGCAACACCAGCAGGTGTTGATTTGGCCGCACGAGATACAGAGCGAACAACGGCACGTACGGCAATTGCAACCGCCCGCAACACCGTTCCAGCTGATGAAGCGCAAAGTGTACAAACCTTGCAGGCTTTGAGTGACCTGGTGGATGCGGAAGGAGCTGTCGATGCTTATACCACAGCACGTACAGCGAATCCCAATGACCCTCAAGTGCCCACGTTGCGAACAGCAGCATCAGCGGCCATTGGGAAGGCTCGAACTTCTGCAACAGCAGCTGCTCATCAACCGAGCGTTCAACGGGCCAATACTCTGGAAGGCCAGCTCTAAAATAATGAAAACTTTACAAAAACAAAAAAAGATGTTAATCTCACCCTCCTACCGTCGCAATCCGCCTTCGAGGCTGGTGATTGTGAGGCGAGAGTCCGCTCAGCGCTTGGTTCAGCCAAGTAAAGCTCTGAGCTACTCCCTCCTCTCGCTCCCATCAGGAGCAGCATCACTTACCCCAAAGGTATGCTAATCCACGGATTCAATAGCCATTACCGTGATCTGCAAAAAAACCTCTTCCTTGGAGAGACGTTCCAGGTTTTTGCGAATCCAGGTCAAATGCCTGTGGGTCCAGACCAGCAAACGCAACAGGCCGAAACACAGGCGGAGACCAACGGAGAAAGCGCTTTTTATCGCGAAATGAAAAGTTGGGTTCCCTCAAGAGTGGATTACAACTCAGGACAATATCGAGAAACGGTGGATCCGGGCTTGAGTCCCTATGAAGACAACCCAGGTGAGCACATGGACGTGATGGATGAATGGTTGAGCCAAATGGGTTCGGTGAACATGATTCAACTGGAGATCAATAAGTTCATTCAGATCAAAAAAGATTTTTATAACCCTAAGTTTCTTCAGGATCGGCCATTGTTGAAAGCCAAAATCTTAGAAGCCTACAAGAAAATGCTTTCCAGCCGGCAGAAACATGAAGAATTAAGGGGTATGAATA
>CAZWPE010000011.1:0-1582 GCA_964635635.1 uncultured Myxococcaceae bacterium
TGGGTGGGTCAGCATCGCGCCATTGGGTGGGTCAAACCTCGCGCCATTCAGCAATTGCCAAAAAATCAATATCACCTACCTGTTCGCTTATTTTTGATATGGCGCCGAGGGAAAGTTTATTTTCTGGAATTGAAAATAGTTTTAGATTCTTCAGCCTATTGATCTTGGCCGAAATCACTTGGGTCTTAATTGCTTTCAAGCCCGCGTTTGCCAACCTGAGGGCTTCCAGACCGGCGGATTTCTGAGCTAAGAGTTCTAAAAAGGCGGCATCTACCTCGATATTTTCGAGGCTCAATGTTTTTAATTGAGGAAGAATATTTTCCAGAAACTGGGTGATCACGGGAATTTTTGCAGGTTCATTTTTCTCATCAGGCTGGATGCGCAGACCCAAGTTGATCGTTCCGCTTTCCTTCAATTTGACGAGGCAGGCAGCCATTAAAGCCGCAGGTATATCCGTGCTAAATTCAATCACCACGCTTTCCAATGAAAAACCTTTTGTCCTTTGCTCTTCTAAGAAGTTGCTTACCTCTTTGAACGTTTGATCAGAAGACACGAATATGGACAAGGTGGGTTCGGAATCTTTCGGCGCTTCGGGCTTCGATGGAATTGAGGATTTTGATTCATTTGACTCAGCGATTGGTGACGCAGGTTGGCTATCGACAGTATCAGTCGCTTTGGTTATTTTTCTTTTATTGCGTAGGGAAAAAGATGCTGCAGTGGAAGCTGGAGAATCGATGCTGAGAATGGTTGCGTTACTGGAATTGTGCTTAAGCGTTATGGTGATCGAGTCATTAGACGTCTTGAGCGCGTCTTTGTCGGTTGGCTGACCCTGTTCATCCGCAGCTGATTTGGACTGAGCTTGCTCGTTTTTGGCGGGCATCGCCTTGTCTGCTGTGCGAGATTTCTGGGTACACCCCGGCTGAATGATGAGCGCGAATGCCAGTAAGATTCTCAGTGGTAATTCATCGAATATGGCGTGCTTCAAGTTTGTTGCCTCCTAAATTTTTACGGGCACCTCCTACAAAGTTAGTCGGCAAAATTGATGGCGTACTTTAGTTTTTTAGAAGGCGTAAAATTTAACATGCAAGCGGCCGAAGATTCTTTGGTAAAAAAAGGTGGGCACTATAACGAAACAATTCACTTTTTCGTTAAATTTTTCCATAATTCTGTTCTTCCCCGCCTCGGGGGGTGACTAGAAGTTGCGTTTTACCGCGGAAACGCCGAATGACGTATAGAAGCTTTGGATATATAAATCAGGCCAAATCTGATCTGCTAAAATATATTTTAAATTCTAAGAACGTCCAAGCCTGATCAATCTGGCGCATGCCAGGCCCCCACAATACCCAACTCGCAAAATAGCTGAAAAGGAGCATTGTCCTTGAGTAGATATTCTGTCCTGCGGTCGGTTAAATTTTATAACCTTTGGAGTGTGAGTCGCCACACTGAGTTTTGGGTTGGCCCCCAAATATAGCCAAATTCGTTGCAGGTCATAAAAAAATCCCCTCAATTAAGTTGCAACACTCAACTGAAGAGATTTAAGCCCTTAAACAAACAAACATTAGGGGCCGTCAGTATGTGTCAT